>CAJOHX010000013.1 GCA_905234475.1 uncultured Bacteroidales bacterium
GCTCCGCATGCCTTCCAGCCCAGTCTGCAGACGCCCCAGGCTCATCTCCACCCGTCTCGAATCCGTAATCACCGCCGCCTGCAGCGTGTCCCGCCAGGCGGTTTCCTGGGCATAAGAGGCAAGCGTCAGCAGCAAAACGGTGATCGTGGTGGCTGTCTTTCTCATACCCGGTTCGTTTAGTTGGTGGCTCCGGGCACTACACCGGCCGTGTCGATATATGTGTACTCATTGCTCCACTGATAGTGCAGTTCGGTCTTGGCACCGAAAATCCCCAGTCCGCCGGAGATGTTGGAGAACGACATGTTGTCCCGCAGATAGATGGAAGACAGATCCGTCGAGGCCTGCATGTTGTGGTAAAGCAGGGCTTCCTGCAGATAGCTGTCATAGTCTTCGGAGACGGCCATGAAGACAAGATACCCTTCGTCGGGTGCAGGATTGAGCGCAAGCCCGTCGTCTTCATAATAGTGACGGACCGGCTGCACTTCCCGGCAACAGTATTTCCCCGTGAAGTCTCCGGATACCATGAAGGCGATCTCCTTCCATCGGGGATCTTTTAGCAGACGGAGATAATGTCGGTGCATGCTCTCACCTTCCAGTTTCGGATACAGCTTGGCGATATGCGAATCGGAGTCTGGGAAGTCAGGGTTGGGGACATTGTCCCGAACGGGCGGTTCGTACACGGCCCCGGTCAGGTTGAAATTGTCCACCCCGGGGTGGTCTGTGCAGATCTCTTCCGCGAGCTCAAGCTGAGCGGTTTGCTCGTTGTAATTCAACGCATACACCCACAGGTAGTCGGGCATATACTGAGCCCAACCCTGCTGGATATAGAAAAGGGTCTCCCTTCGCGAAATAGCAGAACTGCCCCAATAGGATTTCTGAAACTCGGCGCTCAACCTGTTCAGATCACCCCGGACGTCCCAGGCAGGAGCGGCATGAATACTGGATATGCCATCTGCGTCGGCCCGCCAGACCTTAGGCATCGTCTGTTCCGCCCAGAGGGGTTCGTGGCCCGGGACCGTGATGTCCAGCCGGTAACGGTGGGCCTCGACGGCCGCGTAAGCCAGCTGCCAGGATCCGTCGGCAGCCCGCGCGAAGCGTCCGGCTTCCCGCCCCTCCGTCAAGTCGGTGAGTACGGCGTTTGCCTCCGGCAGGTCCGGTGCCTCAGCGCGTGACGCCCCTTTGGTGTACGCCAGGTAAAGCGTCTGCACCGGCTCGTCCGTCAGGACACACTCGACTACGATCAGCGGATTCTCCATGGCGTCCATGGAGATCTCCTTCACACACGACGCCAGCCCTGCCGGAACGGCAAGGCAAAACAGGCATAATCGTAGGAAAACTCGCTGCATCGCGCAATGCTTTTGCTATAATAACGGAAAATAAGCCCAAAAACTGCTTCTAGAATTCGTACAGATTGAGTCCGGTCTCGGGGTCGTACTTGCGGCCGACGGCGGTGTCGCGGAAGCTGCCGACCAGCAGCTCGCAGGCGCCGTTGATGCGGGCGCTCAGCAGGTGGCCGCCGATGCAGCTGTAGTCGGCGCGACTGCAGGTGGCGTGGACGTGGAGGTAGGGTGCTCCGTCTTTCTGGGAAATATTGCCCGTGAGGTTGGTGAGCTCCATCTGCTCGGCGAAGGTCTTGTCGACATACTGCTTCGTGGCCGGGTCGTACATCCGGAAGGTGGCTTCGCACACGGCGCCGATGCCGCTCACCTGGCCGCACTTGATGCCCAGGTCGTTGCAGAAGGCGGTAAGACCGGCCATAATCTCCACATGGTTGTCCAGGCTGACGATGTAGCGGTTGTTGCCGTCTTCGATGAGGTTGGAGCTGATCCGCTTGACTTTCTTGTACTTATACATGGCTGACATTGATTTGCACGGCGGCCATCGGGGCGGGGTCGGGCTGTTCGCCCGTCATGAGGGCGTAGCCCGTGACGGCCTGGGCGAGCAGCCAGGCGGAGCCGGGGATGTAGCCCGGGCGGCCCGCCAGGCAGGGATCCTTGTAATTGGCTTCCAGCAGATGCGTGCAGTCCAGGCGGTCGATGCCTTCGACGGCGCAAGGCAGGGTGTAGACGATCACGTCGGCGCGCACGCCGCCGGCCACTTCGCCATGGCGGAACAGGCGCACGTCGAAGCCGAGGTCCTCGGCGGCGGCGAGGGCGGCCTTGCCGGCTCCTCCGTAGCCGATGACGGCCGCCGAACCGCGCGGCAGCGGCTCCAGCAGCGACTTCACGCCCAAATAATCGGAATTATACGCCCGCGTGCCCTCCGGCGTCCTGACGACCAGGTTGGTCGCCCCGACGCGAGTGCACTCCGGACTCTTCCAGTCGGCCCGCGCGAAGGCGTCGCCCTTGAACGGCGCCGTGACGTTGATGGCCTTGTACTCCGCGAGGAATCGGGCCCAGGCCTGCTCGAAATCCGGGGTCTGGATCAGGTCGTAGACATATCGTCCGCCGTAAGCGGCGGAAAACAGCGCGGGGCTGAAAGAATGGGCGATGGGATGCCCGATGAGGCCGAACTTATCCATTCTGGCGCTGTCTGACGGCCTCGAAAAGCAGGATGGCGGCGGAGACGGACACGTTGAGCGAGTCCAGCCGCCCGAGCATCGGGATGCGGATGTGGGCGTCGGCCGCTTCGCGCCAGACGGGCGTGAGGCCGGTGGCCTCGGTGCCCATCACGATGGCGGTCCCGCCCGTCATGTCGCAGTCGTAGTAGAGCGAGGAATCCTGCAGCTGCGCCGTCAGGATGCGGATGCCGCGCGCCTGGAGGAAGGCGATCGCCGCCTCGGAGCTGCACGCGACGCAGGGCACCGTGAACACGGCGCCGACCGACGCCCGGATGAGGTTCGGGTTCCACAGGTCCGTCAGCGGGTCGCACACCAGCACCGCATCGGCCCCGGCCGCGTCGGCGCTGCGCAGCACAGCCCCAAGGTTGCCGGGCTTCTCGACGCTCTCCAGCACCACCACCAGCGGCTTCTCCGGAAGCACGAGATCCTCCAGCCGCCGCTCCGGAGTCCTGACCTCCGCAATAATCCCTTCCGTTCCCTCCCGATAGGAAATCTTGGCATAAACTTCTTCCGAAACCTCAAAAACTCTTATGTTCTCCGGAAGCGGCCAACTGCCCCCAGAAACGTCCTGCTCCGCAGGACCCCTCCCATCTGACGATGGGCCCCTCCCTCTTACTATGCCGAGGGTGGCAAGGTTTCCCGGGGCAGTTGCCGCTTCCGGAGAAGGAGTCTTTTCGGCAGCCACCCCAGCAAAACCGTGACCGCCCCTGCCGAAAAGCGACCCACATACGAAAACCGTATCGACGGAAAACCCGGCGTCGAGGCAGTGCTGGAGCTCGCGGCGGCCTTCGACGACGAAAAGACCGGCCTCGCGCCGCGCAGAAGACTTCTGCTGCAGCGCGAGGAGCCGTTTGATCTTCGGATTCGAAGGCGATGTGATGAGCTCCGGCATGGCGTCGGCGGCTTATTCGGCCGATTCCTTGTTCTCCTTCTTCAGGACCTTCTCCGGCCGCATCTGCGGGAAGAAGAGCACGTCCTGGATGGTGGTCTGGCCGGTCATGAACATCGTCAGGCGGTCGATACCCATCCCGAGGCCGGACGTCGGCGGCATGCCGTACTCCAGCGCGCGGACGAAATCCATGTCGATATACATGGCCTCGTCGTCACCCTTGCTCTTGAGCGCGGCCTGCTCCTCGAAACGCTCCAGCTGGTCGATCGGATCGTTCAGCTCGGAATAGGCGTTCGCCAGCTCCTTGCCGCACACGAACAGCTCGAAACGCTCGGTGAGCGTCGGATCCGTGCGGTGGCGCTTGGTCAGCGGCGACATCTCCACGGGATAATCGATGATGAACGTCGGCTGGACGAGCTTGTCCTCGCAGAAGGCACCGAAGATGGCGTCGATCAGCTTGCCCTTGCCCATCGAAGGCTCGATGTCCACATTGAGCTTCTTGCAGGTGGCCCGCAGCTCGTCCTCGGACATCCCCTTCACATCCACCCCGGCGTACTCCTTGATGGCGTCGAGGATGGGCAGCCGGCGGTACTCCCCGCCGAAATCGACCTCATTGTCACCGATCTTCACCTTCGTGGTGCCGTTGACGGCCATGCTGACCTTCGCGAGCATCGTCTCCACGAACTTCATCATCCAGTTGTAGTCCTTGTAGGCCACATAGATCTCCATGCAGGTGAACTCGGGGTTGTGGGTCTTGTCCATGCCCTCGTTGCGGAAGTCCTTGGCGAACTCATACACCCCGCTGTAGCCGCCCACGATGAGGCGCTTGAGGTAGAGCTCATTGGCGATACGCAGATACAGGGGAATATCGAGGGCGTTGTGGTGCGTGATGAACGGACGGGCCGTGGCGCCGCCCGGGATGCCCTGCAGGATGGGGGTCTCCACCTCCAGGCAGCCTGCAGCGTTGAAATATTCGCGCATCGTCGCGATAATCTTGGCCCGCTTGACAAAGGTATCTTTGACCTGTGGATTGACGATCAGGTCCACGTAGCGCTGGCGGTAGCGGAGCTCCGGGTCCGTGAAGGCGTCGAAGACCTGCCCGTCCATCTCCTTGACGATGGGCAGCACGCGCAGCGACTTGCTCAGCAGCGTGAGCTCCTTGGCGTGCACGCTCAACTGGCCGGTCTGGGTGATGAAGGCAAAGCCCTTGATGCCCACGATGTCGCCGATGTCCATGAGTTTCTTCCAGACGGTGTTGTACATCGTCTTGTCCTCGCCGGGGCAGATCTCGTCGCGCTTGACGTAGATCTGGATGCGCCCGGTCTCATCCTGGAGCTCGCCGAAAGAGGCGGCGCCCATGATGCGCCGGCTCATCAGGGCAGATGTCCTGCAGGTTGCCCTTGTCGGGGTCGTATTCCGCCAGGATCTGTGCTGCGGTGGCGTTGACGGGATACTCTGCGGCCGGATACGGCTCAATCCCCAGTTCTCTAAGCTTCGCCAGCGATTCGCGGCGGATCAGTTCTTGTTCGCTAAATTCTGCCATAATGGTGCAAAAATACGAAATAATTTGCTATCTTTGTATGATATGGCGAAAGAATGCAAATGGATACTCAAGGAGCCGGCCGATCCCGCGAAGGTCGAGCGGCTCTCCGCGGAGGTCGGCATCGACAAGGTGCTCGCCGAGCTTCTGGTGAAGCGCGGCGTGGAGACCTTCGAGCAGGCCCGCACCTTCTTCCGCCCCACGCTGGAGGCCCTCCACGATCCCTTCCTGATGAAGGACATGGACAAGGCCGTGGAGCGCCTGCACAAGGCGATCGTCTCCGGTGAGAAGATCCTCGTGTACGGCGACTACGACGTGGACGGCACGACGGCCGTCGCACTGGTGTATTCCTTCATCCAGCGTTTCACCGACAAGGTGGATTTCTACATCCCCGACCGCTACGACGAAGGCTACGGCGTGTCCTACAAGGGCATCGACTGGGCCGCCGAGGGGGGATTCGGGCTCATCATCACGCTCGACTGCGGCATCAAGGCCATCGACAAGGTGGAATATGCGCGCAGCAAGGGGGTTGAGGTCATCATCTGCGACCATCACCTCCCGGAGGAGTCGCTCCCGAAGGCCGTCGCGGTACTGGACCCCAAGCGGGAGGACTGCCATTATCCCTTTGACGACCTGTCCGGCTGCGGCGTGGGCTTCAAGCTTGTTCAGGCTTATTCGCAGAAATACGGCATCGCCTTCGAGACCCTGATCCCGCTGCTGGACCTGCTGGTGGTCAGCATTTCCTCCGACCTCGTGACGATGGTCGGAGAGAACCGCGTGCTCGCGCATTTCGGGCTCAAGCAGCTCAACGAGCACCCCTGCAAGGGGCTCGAGGCCATGATCACCCTCTCCAACCTGGAGCCGGGCCACATCTCCATCGACGACATCGTCTTCAAGATCGGCCCGCGCATCAACGCCGCCGGGCGCATGGAGTCCGGCCGCATGGCGGTGGAGCTGCTCAAGGCCACGGACGCCCGCACCGCCCTGCAGATCGGTGAGAAGATCAACGAGAACAACAACGAACGCAAGAATATCGACCGCGAGATTACCCAGGAGGCCCTGGAGATGGTCCAGGCCGGCAAGTGCCTGAGCAGTGAGAACGCCACGATCGTCTACAACCCCAAGTGGAGCAAGGGCGTCGTGGGCATCGTCGCCTCCCGGCTCGTGGAGGCCTACTACAAGCCTACGGTGGTGCTCACCAAGTCCAACGGTTTCGTAACGGGCTCCGCCCGGAGCATCGCGGGCTTCGACCTCTACGAGGCCATCGAGAGCTGCGCCGACCTGCTGGAGAATTTCGGCGGCCATGTCTATGCCGCCGGACTCACGCTCAAGGAGGACCACCTCGCGGAGTTCGCCCGCCGGATGGACGCCTTCATCGCGGGCAAGGTCACCACGGAGATGCTCACGCCCATCGTGGAGATCGACGCGAAGCTGGACTTCGCGCAGATCACCCCGAAGTTCTCCCGCATCCTCAAGCAGTTCCAGCCTTTCGGCCCCGGCAACAACAACCCGATCTTCATGACGGAGAACGTCTACGACGCGGGTTCCGGCCGCAAGGTCGGCGGGGGCGGCGTCCACCTCAAGCTGGACCTCATCCAGGAGTCGCAGCCCTACCACCAGATCCCCTCGATCGCCTTCAACATGGCGGACTACTACGACTACATCCGGGAGGGCAATCCGATCGACGTCTGCTACGCCATCGTGGAGAACTACTATCGCGGCTCCGCCTCCATCCAGCTCCGCATCCGCGACATGCGGGAGCGGGAGGACATCCTCTAGCCCATGAAGACCGGAGACGTCATTTTCCGTTTCATCCTGGCCCTGCTGCTGTCCTGCGGCCTGATGGGCGTGCTGCTGTATTTCAGCCTTCCCCTCGGGGAGAATTTCCTGTCCGGCGTCTTTGAGGACGGGCCGGCGGCGAACATCATGGAGAAGACCCAGGACATCTGGGGCTGGGTGCTGCTGGGCATGAACCTGGCCGCACTGGCGGGCATCCTGGCCTGCCCGAAGAAAGGCGCCCCGGTGGTCTCCGCCATTTGCGGGACGCTCCTGCTGTGGGCGCTGCTGGTGATCCTGTGCTGCAAGCCGTTCCTTGCCGGCATGATCCAGTTCGGCCGCTGGTACGGCTTCGCCACGATTGCCGGAAGTGTGCTGCTGGTTTTGCTGCTGTACATCCTGGGTTCCCGTGCCGTGCCGCTTGTCCGCACCGCCGAAGGGCTCGGCAAGGGCTTCCCGCGGGGCCTGCGCATCGCCGAAGGCGTACTGGTCGCCCTGTTCGCGGGAGCGGCGCTGTACTTCGCCTGGCACACCATGCGCTGGTATCTGATTCCGGCCGGGATCCTGTTCGCGCTGCTGCCGGGGACCCTCTGTGAATGGGCCCTCGCCAAGCGCCGCTCGGGCGTGCGCCTGGGCTACCTGTGCCTGCGGACCCTCCGCGGCATCGGCCTGGTCGCGTTCTTCCCGGTCACCCTCCCGGTGCTGCTCATCGCCCTGTTCTCCTCGCGGGACAGATCCTCTTAAGCTAGAATAGCGTCGGCTCCTCGAAGAGGCCGCCGGGGATGTCCGGGATGTCGTCGAGGTTGGTAGGGGAAGGGGATTCCGGCTCTACGGCCGGAATGACGATGGGTTCGGCCGGAATGACGTCAGGGGCACTCGGGATGTCCGGCTCGTCCGGTTCGTCGGGCTCCTCCGGCTCGGGCTCGTCGACGATCAGCGGCTCCACAAACCGGACGCTCTTGACCTCGCCGCGCTCGGCGCACTTCTTGCCCTTGGCGGCGATGCCCTTCTTGGCGATCCATGTCTCGGCCTCGACGGCCTCGGGCTCCTTGTCCGGGAGCTTCCAGCGGATCTCGTAGCGCGGATGCTTGTCGCCGCTGAGCTCGACCAGGTAGGACTTGGGGGCGTCGGAGATGAAGCTGACCGGGGTGTTGTCGCTGAGCGTGAAGGAGAAGCGCTTGACGTAGAAGCTCTTGACCGCGCCGTCCCAGTAGAGGGCGGTGAAGGTCTTCTCCGGGTCGAACTTCTCGATCAGCAGCACGTCGCCCTGGTACTTGTTGACCAGCTCGAAGGAGGTGGTGTAGAAGGTGCCGCCCCGGAACACCGCCAGCACCTTGTCGTCGTCCTTGAACTGGCCCAGATACAGGCCGTGGCCGTCTTCGTTGAGCTTCTGGATGTCGGTGTCGTACCAGATGTCCTTGCCGGTGATCGTGCTGACGCCCTTGCTCCGGAGGGTGATGTTGCGGATGGCGTTCTTGCTCACCAGGTTGCCCCGGGCGGTCTTGCTCTTGATGGCCAGCGTGGAGAAATCGTATTCGAAGCTGGTCTTCTTGAGCTTCGGCTTGGGGCGGAGCGACACGCGCACGGTCTCGGCCTCGCCGTTGTGGTTGGCCGTGAACCAGACGATCTGGGAGCCGGCCTTGCCGGTGGTGATGTCGTATTCCTTGTCGCGCGTCACGGACGTGACGGCGAAGCGCTTGGCGTAGTAGATGGAGCTCTTGCCCTCGCGGTAGATGACGTTGTAGATGGTGCGCTCGTCGCCGCGGTTGAACAGGCCCACGTACAGCAGGTCCTTGCCGAAGAAGGCCTTGTCCTCGACCTTGGTGATGCGGTATTTGCCGTCCTTGGCTATGACGATGATCTCGGAGAGGTCGGAGCAGTCGCTGATGAACTCGCCGCCGTCGTCGCGCTTGAGGCCGATGCCCACGAAGCCCTCGGCGAGGTTGGCGTACAGCTTGGCGTTGTTGTTGATCACTTTGGTGGCCGCGATGATCTCGAAGCCCGTGAGCTCGGTGCGGCGCGGGAAGGCCTTGCCGTACTTCTTCTTGATGGACTTGAACCAGTCGATGGTGTAGCGGTCGATGTGCTCGATGTTGTCGCGCACGGTGGCCATCTGGTCCTCCAGGGCGAGGATCTTCTCGTCGATTGCCTTGGTGTCGAACTTGGAGATCTTGCGCACCGGCTTCTCCACGAGCTTGAGGATGTCGTCGAGGACGATCTCCCGGCGGAAGAGGTCCTGGTACATCTTCATCTGCGTAAAGATGTCCTGGATCTGGGTGTCCCAGTCCTGCTGGTCCTGCTCGAGGACCTTGTAGATGCGGTTCTCGAAGAAGATGCGCTCCAGGGAGCTGTAGTGCCAGTCGGCCTCGAGCTCGTCGAGCTTGATCTGAAGCTCCTGCAGCAGCAGGTCGCGGGTGTGGAAGGTGCCGTACTCGAGGATGTCGTGGACCGTGAGGAACTGCGGCTTGTTGTCCTTGATCACGCAGGCGTTGGGCGCGATGTTGATTTCGCAGTCGGTGAAGGCGTACAGCGCGTCGATCGTCTTGTCAGGGGAGACGTCGTTGGGCAGGTGGATGAGGATGTCCACCTTGTCGGTGGTCATGTCCTCGATCTTCTTGATCTTGATCTTGCCCTTGTCCTTGGCGCGGAGCACGGAGTCGATGATGTCCTTGGTGTATTTGCCGTAGGGGATCTCCGTGATGGCGATCGTGTTCTTGTCGATCTTCTCGATGCGGGCGCGCACCTTGACGCTGCCGCCGCGCCGGCCCTTCATGTATTTGCTGCAGTCGGCGAAGCCGCCGGTCGGGAAGTCCGGATAGATCTCGTAGGGCTGCCCCTCGAGGATGGCCACGGAGGCGTCGAGGAGTTCGTTGAAGTTGTGCGGAAGAATCTTGGAGGCGAGGCCCACGCCGATGCCCTCCGTGCCCTGCGCGAGCAGGAGCGGGAAGCGGACCGGGAGCTCGGTGGGCTCCTGGTTGCGCCCGTCGTAGGAGTTCATCCAGTGGGTCACCTTCGGGTCGAACACCACCTCCTTGGCGAACTTGCTGAGGCGGGCCTCGATGTATCGCGGGGCGGCGTTGGAGTCGCCCGTGAGGATGTTGCCCCAGTTACCCTGGCAGTCGATCGTGAGGCCTTTCTGGCCCAGCTGGACGAGGGCGCCGAGGATGGACTGGTCGCCGTGGGGGTGGTACTGCATCGCCTGGCCCACGATGTTGGCGACCTTGGTGTAGGCGCCGTCGTCCATGCGGTACATGGCGTGCAGGACCCGCCGCTGCACGGGCTTCAGTCCGTCCACGATGTGGGGGACGGCCCGGTGCAGGATCACGTAGGAGGCGTAGTCCAGGTACCAGTCCTTGAACATCCCGGAGAGCTTGAACTTGCGGGCGTCCGCCTCCAGCATCTTGTCGAACCGGCCCGAGGCTTCTCCTTCCTCGTCGATGACCTTGTCCTCTTCCTCGATTTCTTCAGGTGTGATGATATTCTCTTCTTCCATAATCAAGTCCTAATCTTCGTATCCGAATTTGCGAAGTTCCCGTTTGCTCTCGCGCCAGTCGGGGTCCACCTTGACGTAGATCTGCAGGAAGACCTTCTTCTGGAAGAAGTCCTCCATGTCGATGCGCGCCTGGGTGCCCACTTTCTTGAGCGCCGCGCCCTGCCGGCCGATGACGATGCCTTTCTGCGACTCGCGCATCACGTAGATGACCGCGCCGATGTCGTAGCGCTCCGCGCCCTCCTTGAAGGATTCGATCCCCACTTCGCAGCAGTAGGGGATCTCCTCCTTGTAGTTGAGCAGGATCTTCTCGCGGATGATTTCCGACGCGAAGAAGCGGAGGTTGCGGTCCGTGAAGGCGTCCTTGTCGAACCACGGCGGGCATTCGGGCAGCCGTGCGACGACGGCTTCCAGGATGCTGTCGAGGTTGAAGCGCTCCTGCGCCGAGGCCGGGATGACCGTGGCGGCGGGGAGCTTCTCCTGCCAGTATTTGAGCAGCTCGACCACGCGCGGCTGGTCGCTGATGTCAATCTTGTTGACCACCACGATGACCGGGCAGGTGAGGCGGGCGAGCTTCTCGACGTAGTCGGCGTTCTTGTCCGGCTTCTCGACCGTGTCGGTGACGTAGAGGACGATGTCGGCGTCGCCGATGGCCCCGTCCACGAAGTTCATCATGTTCTCCTGCAGGCGGTAGCTGGGCTTGAGGATGCCCGGCGTGTCGGAATACACGATCTGCCAGTCCTCGCCGTTGACGATGCCCATGATGCGGTGGCGCGTGGTCTGCGCCTTCGCGGTCACGATGGAGAGTTTCTCTCCCACGAGCGCGTTCATCAGCGTGGACTTCCCGACGTTGGGGTTGCCGATGATGCAAACGAATCCGGAACGGTGTGCCATGCTATACGTAAGCCCCCATCTTCAGAATGTTGGCCTCTCCCTCGGTGAGGTAGCGCCATTCGCCCTTCTTGAGGCCCTTCTTGGTCAGGCCCGCGAAATACACGCGGTCGAGCGCCTTGACGTTGTAGCCCAGGCTCTCGAAGATGCGGCGCACGATGCGGTTCTTGCCGGAGTGGATCTCGATGCCGAGCTTGCGCTTGTCCTTCTCGTCGATGTATTCGAGCTCGTCGGCCTTGACTTCGCCGTCGGTCAGCATGACCCCGGTCATGATCTTGTCGTAGTCCTCCTGGGAGAGGGGACGGTCCAGGGCGACCTGGTAGATCTTCTTCTTGTCGTAGGCGGGGTGCGTGAGGCGCTCGGCGATCTCGCCGTCGTTGGTCAGCATCAGCACGCCGGTGGTGTTCTTGTCCAGGCGGCCCACCGGATACACGCGGGTGGGGCAGTTCTTGACCAGGTCGATGACCGTCTTCTCGGCGTGGGGGTCGCTGGCCGTGGTGACGTAGCCCTTGGGCTTGTTCATCACGATGTAGACCTTCTCCTCGCCCTTGAGGCGCTCGCCGTTGAAGCGGATGTCGTCCGTGAAAATGTTGACCTTGGAACCGAGCTCGGTCACCACCTCGCCGTTGACGGTCACCACGCCGGCCTGGATGAGGGTGTCGGCCTCGCGGCGCGAACACACGCCCGAGTTGGCGATGAACTTGTTGAGGCGGACGGTGTCCTGGATCGGGGAAGGATACGGCACTTCGCTGCTCTCGTTCCCGTTGACGACGGGGCGGCGGCTGATCATGCGGTTGATGCCTTCCGTGGATTCACGCGTGAAATTCGGCTTGCGGCCGGGCTTCTTGCCGCCTTTCGGCTTGCCCTGGCCCTGCGGCTTGTGAGCGCCGGCGCCATACTGGCGCGGCTTGCGGCTGTCGCCGTAGCTGCGGTTCTCTCCGTAGCTGCGGCCCTCGCCTTGGCTGCGGCTCTCGCCGTAAGGGCGCTGCTGGCGGCCTTCGCCGTAGGAGCGCTTCTCGCCATAGCTGCGGCGTTCGCCGGAATCCTGGCGGCCGCTGGCGTAGCGGTTCTCACCGTAAGGGCGCTGCGGACGGCCTTCGCCGGAGGCATAGCGGTTTTCGCCGTAAGGGCGTTGCGGACGGCCTTCGCCGTAATTGCTGTGATGCTCGCCGGATGCGCTCCTGTGCGCACCGGGCGTGTACTCTACTTTTTCGGAACGGGGACGTTCCCCGGAGTTTTTCCTTGGTCTAAGTTTACGACCTTCTTTGGTAAACTGGTCCATTGCTTTTACTTGAGATTAAAATAATAAGTGATTGTCCCCTGCTGCATTGCAGGGGCGTCCGCACTCATGTTGAAGTGCGTCTCCATCGCGGCATTGCGGGCCGCGGCATGGAGGGTCTTGTCCAATACGGTGGTACCGTCGCCTCCCGGCACGGCCTTCGCTACGTTGCCGTAGTTGTCCACCCAGATGTCCACTACTACTATACCGCTTTCCTGCACGTTGTAGACGGGTCGCGGGATGTTGCCCACGGTGTTGCGTCCCTGCACGTGCGCGTTCGGCTTGCCGTCCGTGCGTCCGCTCTCCGTGTTGCCGCGGGCCTGGCCTGCCTTGAAGGCATTGTCCGGCTCGGCGGCATCGTGGGGCGTGGTTACGGCCGTGTCTTTGCGGGCCATGCCCGGGAACGTGGCGCGGGGGTCGAGCTTAGGCTCCTGCTCCTCCTGCGGCGGCGTCGGGACGTCGACATCGCCGACGGGGTCCGGCGCCGTCTGCGGAGTCAGGTTCTCCAGCTCCGCCTGGATGGGCGAATCGCTCTGCTGCGCCAGCTCCACGGGACGGTCCAGGTCGACCTCCGTGGCAAGCGGTTCCCGACCCTGGGCCTGCTGCACAACCGGCTCCGACATCTCGTCGAAATCGATCAGCATGCTCTGCTCCTGGGGCGGGGGATAGATGTACTTCAGACCGGAAAATGAGACGATGGCGAGGGCGCAAAGGTGGGCGGCCGCCGACATCACGATGCCGGTGACCTTGGCGATGCGCTCGCGCTTCTGTCTGATTATCTGGTCGTTCCGCATAAAACTTATTCTGGCTGTGTGGCCAGGATGACTTTGTAATGATTACGCTTGGCGATGTTCATGACCTGCACGACCTCGCCGATGGGCACGCTCTCGTCGGAGTAGATCGAGAAGGTGGGGTCCTCCTCGCTCTGCAGCAGCCCCACGAGCTCGTCTTCCACCTGGGAGAACGCCACGGGGTCCTGCGCCCCGTTGATGTGGTAGGTGTAGCGGTCCCCGCCCCAGTCCTTGATGGAGACGCTCACCGTGGCTTTGGCGCCCACCTGGCCGGTGCTCTTGGGGAGCAGGAGCTTGAGGGCGTTGGGATTGACCAGGGTGGAGGTCACCAGGAAGAAGATGAGCAGCAGGAACACGATGTCCGTCATGGAGGACATCGCGATGTTGGGATCCGCCTTGGTGATACGCTTCAGGGCCATCGTCTATTCGGCTTTAGGGGTCGTGTCGGGCGTGTCGCCGAGCATTTCGAGGAACTTGATGGTGGCGTTCTCCATGCTGTACACCAGCTCGGAGATGCGGGCCGTCAGGAAATTGTAGCCGAAGTAGGCCAGGATACCGACGATCAGACCGCCGACCGTGGTGATCATGGCGGTGTAGATGCCGCTGGACAGGAGGGTGATGTCGATGTTGTTGCCGGCGTTGGACATGTTGAAGAACGCCTGCACCATACCGATCACCGTGCCCAGGAATCCGATCATCGGGGCGCCGCCGGCGATGGTCGCCAGGTACGGGAGGCCCTTTTCCAGGCGGGCCACCTCGACGTTGCCGACATTCTCGATGGCGGCCTGGATGTCCGTGGCGGGCTTGCCGATGCGGACGATGCCGGCCTCGACCATCCGCGCCACCGGCGCGTCGTACATGCCGCAGAGCGTCCGGGCGGACTTGATCTTGCCGTCGTGGATGTAGTCGCGGATGTTCGCCATGAAGTCCTTGTCGATCTTGCCGGCCTGGCGGATGATCCACCACTTCTTGCCGAAGATGTAGATGGCAATGATCGAGAGGGCGAGGAGAACCCACATGAGCCAGCCGCCCTTCGCGGCCATTTCGATCAGGGAATAGGACATCTCCTGCTGCACGGGCACAGCCTGCGTGATGTCGGTCTGGAGGAGGGTAAAGAGCATATTCAGGTACTTTTGATAACCAACAATTTGCAAAAAATCTGCCCATTAAGGCATAATCGTACAAAAGTACGATTTTTTTGGGACTTCTGCAATTATTTGGCTCTCAGCCCTGAATTTAGACCACTTCCAGATCGGAGTCAATCGGAGCGGAGCGACGCAGGGGGTCTGGGGGATCCGGCCCCCAGTCATAGGGAACCGGCTGGTGGACGTCAGATGACCTCCAGGTCAGATGACGGCAACCAGCCCTGGCGGCCATCCGCCAGTTCGATGTTGCGCCAGTCGCCGACGGAGTCGAGCAGCTTGACCTTGGTGCCCTCGTGGAGCACGAACAGGTCCTTGGCGGAGTCGCGGCCCGGGGAGCTCTGGACGGTGGTGACGGCGCGGGTGATGATGGCGCTGTCGGCCTTGCGGTAGTCGTCGCGCTGCCAGAAGGCGAACGCGGCGCAGAGCAGCGTCAGGACCAGCGCGACGATGCCGGCAATGAAGCCGCCCTTGCGCGCCGCCACGCTGCGGCCGAGCAGGAACAGCAGCACGCAGCCCAGCGTCGCGGCCAGCAGCACCAGGAAGAGCGCGGCCCAGACGTCGGACGGCAGCAGCCAGCACAGCTTACGGGCCCAGATGGACAGGAAGAACTCCGGCACGGCCTCGATTTTGTCCTGGACGAGCCCCTCGGCGAATTCGAGGTTGAAGCGCGCGTCAGAGAAGGACGGATCCAGCTTGAGCGCCCGCTCGTAGTTCAGGATGGCGTGGGCCAGGTCGTCCTGCTTGAAGCAGGCGTTGCCCAGGTTGTAATACAGCTGCGGCGACTCCAGCCCGAGGGCGCGGATGTCGCTCCAGGCCTTGGCGGCCGTGGCCCAGTCGCCGTCGGAATAGGCGGCGGTGCCCACAGTCCACAGCGAATCGGTATAGGCCGTCTGCTGCGCGGCGCCCCGCTGGGCGGGCAGCAGCAGAAGCAGTGCGAGCAGGGCAGCGGCGGTGCCGGCGCCCTTGCGGGGAACTCTCTTCATGCTGTCGTCGATGGCGGAAATCACGGAGACCGCCTTCTCGTAATGGGTATTCATCGCATCATGCCCGGCATCCGGAGAATAGCGGGCGAATTCGCAGGCGTCCAGCAGGCCGACGAAATCGGCCGCCAGGCCCTCGGCCACGCCGCTGCCGACGAGGCGGGCGGAAATGTTCTCCTTGGTCATGTCGGCGGCGTCGAGGTTGAGCTTGTCGGAAATGAAGCCCAGCAGGGCGCGGTGCAGCTCCTCGTAGAAGGCCGTGTAGAGATTGCCCTGGAGGAAGGTGCCGGCCTGGGAGAGCCGCTTGCGGGCCATCTTGGTGGCGCTGCGGTTCTTGCTGCCCACCACGTCGGCGCGGCGGGCAGCCAGGGTCCGCAGCACGAACCACGCGCCGGCGGCGAGCGCCAGCAGGAGCGCGGCCAGCACCCAGAAAGCGGTCGATCCGACGAAGAAATGGCCTGCGGAGGCAAGCGTGCCCGGCTTCGAGCTGATGAAGCGGATGTCGCTGCCCAGGTCGCGCACGTCGCGCCGGTTCACGCCCTGGACGAGCTGGCCGCCGCCGGAGCCGGCGACGTCGGTGCCCCGCTCCACCCGGACGGGCATGGCTTCGCTGCGCAGGGTCACGTATTTGCGCGAAGCGATATCGTAATAGCTGTACTCCACGGGGCCGATGACGAAGTCGCCGTAGCTGCGCGGAATGAAGGGATACTCGAAAGCCTTGCCGCCGCTGACGTCGGAGACCTTGGTGTCATAGACCTCGAAATCAGGCGGGAAGGAGATCTTCGGCGCCTCCAGCAGCGAGGTGTTGCCGGAGCCGGTCACCGTGACGCGCAGCGACGCTGCGTCGTGGGTCTTGAGGGTGTCGCGGCTCAGCGTGGCGCTCATCTTGAAGCTGCCCACGCCTCCGCCGAACGAGGCCGGCGCACCGGCCGGAAGGCCGCTCACGTGGACGGTAATGGGCGAGGTGGACACCCGCTTGCGGATGGTCTGATAGTCGTCCTGGAAGAAGCTGTCGAAGATGCTGCCGGTGGGGGCCCGCTGGGTGCGGACATTCACCAGGCACACCAGTTCGGCGGCGTCGATCGTGATGTCGCCGGCCTTCTGGGGGATGAGGTTCCAGCTGCGCAGCACGGCGGTGTTGTAGATCTTGTCGTCCACGCTCTCGCGGTGGAACTCAATGCTGGTCGGCGCCTGGACTTCCTGGCTCCAGAAGCCGTTGAACGAGGGGAAACGGGCGTCCTCGAAACCGGCGATGTTGACCCGCTGGTAGAGCTTGAGCGTGGCGGTGATCGTCTCGCCGACCATCACGTTGCGTTTGCTCAGGCTCAGGCGCATGAACATGTCCTCGCCGGACACCTGTCCGGACGATGACGACGAGCCCTGGCGGCCCTGGCTCTGGCCCTGACCCTGGCTCTGCTGCTGCCCGCCGCCCTGGCCCTGTGCGGCAGCCGCCGCGCCGTCGCTCACCACCTCGATGGTGGGGCGCGACGAGGTCAGGCGGTCGCCCTTGACCGTGGCCTCGGCCGCGGCAATCTGGAAGCGGCCGGTGCTCTTGGGCATCAGCACGTAGGTGTAGGTGGTCTGCGAGGTGCGCGTGCTCTTGCCGTTGACGATGCTGACGGAGGTCGAAGTGCCCTTCTGCGGCCCCCAGACCAGCTGGAAGGCGGTGCCGGGATCCCAGCTGAAGTCCGACGGGGCATGCTCCCCGCTGATGATGAACGTGATGTTGAACTGCTCGTTCACGCCCACCAGGTTGGGGGCCTGGACCTTGATGGAGGTCTGGGCCGTCGCGGCAAGGGATAGCAGCGCCGCTATGAGTATGGTCGTCAATCGTTTCATTACCAATTCTTTTCTTTCTGCCGGGACTTCAGCAGCGCGGCCTTCTCCTGATTCACCTTGTCCTGCGTCTCACGCTCCTTGGCCTGGATGGCGCGCAGCATCTGCTGGGCCTGCTGGGGGGAGATCTCCGGCTGCTGGTCCTGGTTGCGGTCCTGCGGCTTCTGCTGCTGCTCTTCCTCCTGGTTCGGCTGCTTCTGCTGGTCCTGCTGCTGCTCCTGTTCTTTCTGGTCCTGGTCCTGCTGCTGGTCCTGCTGGTTGTCGTCGCCGCCCTGTTGCTGCTGGTTCTCCAGCATCTTCTTGGCGTAGATGTAGTTCTCCTTGGCGTCGAGGTCGGCCGGGTCAAGCAGCAGCGCCTGCCGGAAGGCCTCCACCGCCGCGGCGTAGTCCTTCTGCTGGAGGGCGGCGTCGCCGGTGTTGAAGTAATACTCAGCGGGCAGCGTGCCCATGTCCTTGACCGTTGCGAGGGCCTTCGCCGCACCGGCGTAGTCCTGCTGGCGATAGAGTGCAGAGGCGAGGTTGTACTCCGCCGTCACGGACAGCGAATCCTTGAGCGCGGCCTTGCGGTAGTCGATCTCCGCCTCCTTGAAGCGGTCCTTGCGGAACTTGCGGTTGCCGGCGCGCACCTCGCCCCGGTCCACCTGGGCAAGGGCGGGCAGGGCGCAGAATATCAACAGGATAGTCAATAACCTTTTCATTCGAACAACCTCCTCTTGGCTCGCCGTTCGCCGATGAGCATCTCCAGTACGAAGAAGAAGAGCGCCGCGGCGAAGAAATACATATACTGTTCGTCATATTCCTCGAAGACGGTCGAATTGAAGCGCTCGTCCTCGAGCTTGCGGATCTCGTCGAGGATGGGGTTGAGCCCGAACTCCTCGTTGCCCGCATGGACATAGGCGCCGTTCCCCACGGACGCGATGCGCTTGAGCGTCTCCTCGTCCAGCCGGGTCACGACGATATTGCCGTCCTTGTCCTTCATCAGGTCGCCGTCCTTGGGAATCGGCTGCCCCTGCAGGGATCCCACGCCGACGGTGAACACGAGAATTCCCGTCGAAGCGACCTGCTTCGCGGCCTCCACGGCGTCGTCCTCGTGGTTCTCACCGTCGGTGATCACGATGATGGCGCGGCTCTTCTCGCTCTGGACGCTGAAGCTCTTGGCCGCCGTCATGATCGCATCCCCGATGGCCGTGCCCTGGACGGGCACCGACTCGGTGCTGATGGAGTTAAGGAACATCTTGGCGGACACGTAGTCCGTGGTGATCGGGAGCTGCACGAAGGAGCTTCCCGCGAAAATAATCAGGCCGATGCGGTCGCCCTGCAGGCGGTCCACGATGCGGGAGATGGCCAGTTTGGCGCGGGACAGCCGGTCCGGCGAATAGTCCTGGGCGAGCATCGAATTGGACACGTCCAGGCAGATCATGATCTCTGCGCCCTTGGTCTCGCGCTCCACCAGCTTGGCCCCGAGCAGCGGCCGGGCCATGCCGACCACAAAGCAGAAGAAGCCCAGGCAGAACAGCACGGTGCGCCACCAGCCCTTGGCAGATGACCAGTGGGGCATGAGGGCGGACACGAGCGCCTCGTCGCCGAAGCGGCGCACGCGTTTGCGGCGGCCCCGGCGGATCAGGGCGTAGCCGATGAGGATCACCGGAATGAGCAGCAGCAGCCACAGATAGAAAGCACGGGCAAAGTACAGCATACTACGGCATCCTCCTCAGCAAAAGTCCCACAAGCAGTTCGAGCAGCAGGCAGACGAGGGCCGCCAGGCCGAAGCGCCCGAACAGTTCCTTATAGACGGGGAAACTGTCCACGGTGGTGCGGGCCTTCTCCATCTTGTTGATCTCAGAATAGATTTCCGCAAGCTTGGTGTTGTCCGTCGCGCGGAAATAGCGGCCGCCCGTGGTCTCGGCGATGCTCTTGAGCAGGTCTTCGTCGATCTCGACCTGCACCTGCTGCATCTCCACGCCCCAGGGGGTCATCACCGGGTAGGGGGCCATGCCGTTGGCGCCCACGCCAATCGTGTAGACGCGCACGCCGTAGGTCTTGGCAATCTCGGCGGCGGTCTGCGGCGCCACTTCGCCGCTGTTGTTGACACCGTCCGTAAGCAGGATCACCACCCGGCTGGGCGCGTCGGAATCCATCATCCGGGCCACAGCCGTCGCGAGGCCGTTGCCGATCGCGGTGCCGTCCTCGATGAGGTCGGTCTGCACTTCCTTCATGAGGTTGATCAGGGTGGCGCGGTCCGTAGTGAGCGGGCACTGCGTGTAGCTCTCGCCCGCGAACACGGCGATGCCCATCCGGTCGGAGGGGCGCTGGGAGATGAATTCGATGGCGATGTCCTTGGCCGCGCTGATGCGGTCCGGGGTGAAGTCCCGGGCGAGCATACTCGTGGACACGTCCATCGCGAACACGATGTCAATGCCTTCGGAGTCCACCTTCTCGATCTCGGTGGACGAGCGCGGACGCGCGAGGGCCACGACGATCAGGCAGAGCGCGGCGGTGCGCAGCGCCATCGGCAGGTGGCGCAGGATCCCCAGCGGGGAACGGCCGCCCTGCAGCCACGGCGCCGCCGTGGACACGCGCAGGTGCGGACGGCGCTCCGAGAGCTCCCGCCAGACGTACAGCCCGACCAGGAGCAGGGGAATGGCCAGCAGCCACAGCAGTCCGGGATTCTCAAAGTTCATCGCCCGTCTTCTGCTCCTCCTCAAGCACGGTCTGGTAAGTGGAAGTCACGAAACGGACGGCGGTCGGCAGCGCGCGGGCGTTCTCCTCCTGGGAGGCGACGTGCTTCGCGAATTTCACGAAGTCGGCGCATTCGAACACCTCGCGCAGCTCCTCGCGCAGGTCCGCCGGCAGGTCCTTCGCGTCCTGGAGGGCAGCGAAGAGCTCGGCCGTCGTCATCTCCGGCGCATCCACGCCGAAGCGGTCTTCCATATAGGTCTTCAGGGCATTGGTGATGCCCGAATAGAATGCTTTCTGCTTCTCCGGCGCCCAGAAGGTGTCGCCGCGCCACTTGTCCAGCTCGCGCAGCGCCACGATGTAGGCCGGGTCGCGGTGCTCCGCTGCGGTGGCCTCCTGTTTGCGGCGGCGCAGCGCCCGGATGCCCAGCATGAGCAGGGTCGCGAAAACGAGCACGCCGCAGATCCAGGGGATCAGCTCCTTGAAGGTCAGTGGATAACGCATCTGGCCCTTGATGTCGTGGATCTGGAAGGTGGCGGTGTCCACCGGCATGGTCTTCACCTCGATCTCCATGCCCTCGAACACCAGGGTGTCCCGGCCGCAGAGCACGGGGATGGGCGGTAGGAAATAGGTCCCCTCCTCGAACGGGGCAATCACAATGCTGCCCCGGACGCTGTACAGTTCGCCGCGGTTCTTGCGGCCGGGCTGGCGGACGTGCAGGCGCGCCGTCGTGTCGAGCTGCCAACCGCGCACGATCGTGAGCGTGTCGCCCGACGCCTGCGTGAAATCGGGCAGCGCCAGCGGCGTGTCCGCCGCCAGGCTGTCCAGCTGGAAACCGTATTCAAGCTGGTCCGCGATGAGGATGGAATCCCGGGGCTGGAGCTGCTTGAGGTAAGCAAGCCCGCCCGGGATGATCTCCAGCAATGCGGCCAATATGAATGTCAGCACTTTCATCTTCTGTTGAACAGGGCCATCAGGCCCTTGACATAGTCTTCGTCCGTGGCAATGTCCACGTGGTCGATCTGGTATCGGTTGAGCAGCGTCTCCTGGCGTGCGGACAGGTCGGCGAACCAGCGCTCATACGCCACGCGCATTTTACGGCTGTCCGTGTCGATCCAGGCGCCCGCGCCGGTCTCGCTGTCCTTGATGTGCACCAGGCCCACCGGCGGCAGTGAACGCTCGCGCGGGTCGTGGACCTGGATGACGCTCAGGTCGTGGCGGTTCACCGCCACCTTGAGTGCCTCCTCGTAGCGGGGATTGCCGTCCGCGTCGGTGTCGATCATGTCGCTGAGCAGGAAGGCCGTGCACTTCTTCTTGATGGCGTTGGTGAGGAATTTCAGGGCGGCGCCGATGTCCGTCCCGTCCGAGGCGGGCTGCAGCTCCAGCATCTCGCGGATGATGTGCAGCAGGTGCGAGCGGCCCTTGCCCGGCGGGATGAATTTCTCGATCCGGTCGGAGAAGAACAGCGCGCCCACCTTGTCGTTGTTGAGGATGGCGCTGAAGGAGAGCACCGCCGCGATCTCGGCCAGGCGCTCGCGCTTCGTCTCGGCCGCCGTGCCGAACAGGCCCGAGCGGCTCACGTCCACGAGCAGCACGACCGTCAGCTCCCGCTCCTCCTCGTAGATCTTGACGTAGGGCGCACGCAGGCGGGCCGTGACGTTCCAGTCCATGGAGCGCACGTCGTCCCCCCACTGGTACTCCCGCACCTCGCTGAACGCCATGCCACGGCCCTTGAAGGCCGAATGGTACTCGCCGGCGAAAATCTGGTGGGAGAGCGCCTTGGTCCGGATCTCGATCTTCCTGACTTTCTTCAGGAGCTCGGTCGCACGCGTATTACGGGACGATGACGGCATTGATCACCTGCTCGATAATCTCCTCGCTCGTGACATTCTCCGCCTCGGCCTCGTAGGTCAGGCCGATGCGGTGGCGCAGCACCTCAGGGCACACGGCGCGCACATCCTCGGGGATGACGTAGCCGCGCCGCTTGATGAAGGCGTACGCCTTGGCGGCCATGGACAGGCTGATGCTCGCACGCGGCGAGCCGCCGTAGGAAATAAGGTCCTTGAGGTCCTTCAGCCCGTAGTCTTCCGGGGTGCGGGTGGCATAGACGATGTCCACGATGTAGCGCTCGATCTTCTCATCCATATACACTTCGCGCACGACCTCGCGGGCCCGCACGATGTCCTCGGGGTTCACCACGGCGTTGGCCCGGGGGAACTCCCCGCTGTTGTTCATCCGGATGATGAGCTTCTCCTCGTCCTTCTTGGGGTAGCCCACGATGACCTTGAGCATGAAACGGTCCACCTGGGCCTCCGGGAGGGGGTAGGTGCCTTCCTGCTCGATCGGGTTCTGCGTGGCCATCACGAGGAAGGGCTTCGGCAGTTCGTAGGTCTGCTCGCCCAGGGTCACCTGCCGCTCCTGCATGGCTTCCAGCAGGGCGGACTGGACCTTGGCGGGGGCGCGGTTGATTTCGTCCGCCAGCACGAAGTTGGCGAAGACCGGGCCCTTGTGCACCTCGAACTGCTCTTTCTTCTGGGAATAAATCAGCGTGCCGGTCACATCTGCCGGCAGCAGGTCCGGGGTGAACTGGATGCGGCTGAACTTAGCGTTGACAGCCTGCGACAACGTGCTGATGGCCAACGTCTTGGCCAGACCGGGGACGCCTTCGAGCAGGATGTGCCCGTCGGCCAGCATCGCGATCATCAGGTTCTCTACCAGGTGCTTCTGGCCGACGATCACCTTGCCCATCTCCAGGGAGAGGAGATCCACGAATGCGCTCTCTTTCTGGATGCGCTCGTTGAGCTCCTTGATGTTTACACTTTCCATATAATTGACTAATTTTGCAGTCGGTTATGCGTTATTCCATCAAGCTCTCCTACAGCGGTGCGGATTTCTGCGGGTGGCAGGTCCAGCCGGATGCTCCGAGCGTCCAGCAGACGCTTCAGGAGGCGCTGTCCACCCTGCTCCATGCAGCCGTCGCCGTGACGGGTGCCGGGCGTACCGACACCGGCGTCAACGCAATCGGCTACATCGCTCATTTCGACGCAGCCGAGGGGCTTGACACGCATCAATTATGCTACAAATTAAATGCCATTCTGCCCCGCTCCGTGGTGGTTCATGACATTGCGCCGGTGGCGGATGATTTCCACGCCCGCTTTGACGCGACGCGGCGCGAATACACCTACTTCCTGCACCGGGTCAAGGACCCTTTCATGGATGCGTATTCCTGGCTCTACACCTTCCCGGAGGTCGATTTCGCGGCCATGAACGAGGCCGCGCAGGCCCTGGTCGGGCAGCACGATTTCCGCTGTTTCGAGAAGACCGGTGCCGACTCCAAGACCTCGCTGTGCACGGTCACCGAGGCCGGCTGGCACCGCTACACCCCCACGCATCTGGCGCTTACCGGACGAGAAGGTGGCGAGAACTACTGGTATTTCCGCATCTCCGCCGACCGGTTCCTGCGCAACATGGTCCGCGCCGTCGTCGGGACCCTGCTCGAAGTCGGCCGCGGCAAGCGCACCGTCGCGGATTTTGCCGCGTTGGTCTTACCTCCGTCATTCGCCGGCTTGACCGGCGAATCTCCGGATGCCGGATCGCAGTCCGGCATGACGATGCGTTCCCTGGCCGGCGAAAGTGTCCCCGGGCACGCTCTCTTCCTGAGTGAAATCCGCTACTAGCGCTTGATGCCGTCGTAGTGGCGGATGAAGTTGAAGGCGCGGATGAGTTTGCGCTGCTTTTGGGTGTCGTTGTCCACGTCTTCCTGCAATTCCGTGAGGGCGTCCTCGATCCGGACGGACCTGGCCTGGCCCTTCACGTCGAAGGACAGGGTCGCGCCGGCGGCGCCCACGGTCAGCGTGACGGGCGCGCCCATCAGCAGGGGGAGGTTGACGTCGCCGTGGCCGGCCGGGAAGCCGCACAGTACGGGAATGCCGTAGTCCTTGAGGTAGCTGCAGATCATCTCCTCGACGCTGCCGAAGTCCAGGTTGGCCCCGCAGTCGGTGAATTCGCCGAGGATGACACCCTTGCAGCGGTTGAACACGCCGTTGAGGAGCAGGGTGTTGATCAGGCGGTCGATGTGGCTCATGTCCTCCTCCACTTCCTCGATGAACAGGATAATGTCGTCGCCCAGGGTGGCGTCGGCGTCCGTGCCCAGGATGGGGGTGAAGGTGCAGAGATTGCCGCCGACCAGCGTCCCCGTGGCGGTGCCGGGCAGGCTGAGCGGATGGGCCGGGGCCTCATAGACCGGGACGGTCCCCAGCAGAATGTCGCGCAGGAGGGTGTTGGTCATGCCCCTGCCCCCGGATTTGGCCATCAGGGAGCACATCGTGCCGTGGATGCTCATCACCCCGGCGCGGGTCTCCATACCGTGCAGGGTGGTGATGTCGCTGAAGCCTATGAGCCATTTGGGGTGGGCGGAGAGTTTTTTCTGCGACAGCAGGTTGGTCAGCTGGATGGTGCCGTAGCCGCCCCGGTTGCACAGGATGGCCTTGATGTCCGGGTCGCCGAGGGCCCATTCGAGGTCCGCGAGGCGCTCCTTGGGCGTGCCGGCGTAATGCCCCAGGTATTCCTTGCCCACGTTGGGCCCGACCACGGGCTCGAAGCCCCAGTCGCGAAGGATCGCCGAAGCGGCCTCCACGTTCTCCATCGGGGTGGCGTAGGACGGGGAGATGAGGGCAATCTTGTCGCCGGACTTGAGGAACGGCGGCTGGACGCAGGACAGGTGGACGCCTCCGCCCAGCGGCTCCTTGTCGCAGGACAGCAGTATCAGTGCCGCGAGTGCAATCAGCAGAAGTCTTTTCATCTTTAATTCTCCTGAGGCAAAACGGTGAACGCAGGTTTTCCGTCATCGTTCGCGCGGTAGTGCGGCGCATAGAGGGATTCGATCACCGGGACGGGACACTGGAAGGTGCCTTCCTGGGTCACGAAGTATTCCTCCGTGAGGGTGGTCTTCTCCTCCGGGTAGCTGTCGAACCAGAACTCGGTGCGGTCGGCCAGTACGCTGCGGTAGCCCTGCGGGCTGAAGCTCATCCAGCCGGTGACCGAAATCGGGCGGAGCGTCCAGCCGTAGCGGCCGGAGACCTGCTGGACCGGGCGGAAGGCCGCGGGACGCGGGGCGGTGAGCCGCACGAAGCTGCGGTTCTCCTCATTCCAGATCCGGTACGTGGCCACAATCTTGTCGCCGACGTGCAGGGCCTCGCCTTCCAGGAGCTGGACGCCGTCGCGGCTGTACTCGCAGGCGAGCGTGAAGCCGTTGCCGGAGGCCTTGATCTGCGGGAAGGGGAGGGTGGTGGTGGCGGACAGGGCGAGGACCTTGGTCTGCAGGGTCTCCTCGGTGCCGCGCAGCACGCTGCCGATGGCCTGGAGGTAGGCGGGATCGTCCTCCCACTGCTGCGTCTCCTTCTGGACCATGATCCACAGGCGGATGCCCTCGGCGACCTCGTTGTGGCCGCAGGCGGTCAGCAGGTCGCAGATGAGCGCGTGGGCGTAGAGCTCGCTCTCCAGCAGGCCCCGCCAGGGCATGACGGCGTTGGGATAATAGGTCCCGCCGCTGCGGTGCGGCTCGGCGTACTGGAGCAGGGACTCGACATCAGCCTGGAGCGACTTGCGCAGGCGCCCGGCGGTGAACAGGGCGATGCCCCAGGACTTGGCGAGGGAGGCGCCCTTCTCGCTGTCGACCAGGGCGCGCAGCGTCTTCAGGCGGCGGGCCTTGGCGAAGACCTGGCCGTTGAGGCCGCGCTTCTTGCCCGGCACGAGGTAGGACTTGACAGCCTTCTTGAAATCGCGCATCTCCCGGAGCCCGGCACCCTTCGGCGCGAAGGCGACTTCCGGATACATGGCCCGGACGTGGAGGTATTGGTCGAAGCTGATGCCGCCCACCCAGATCGGGCGCTTGCGGTCGCCGAAGTAGCTGTTGTCCAGGAACTTCACCGCGGCGGGGATGGCGTCGAACAGCTCCGCGGGAGCGGCGGTGCCCATGTCGGCGAGCCGCTCCAGCAGCACGGCGGTGAGCACCGGCGAGGAGGTCATGCCGGGGAACCAGCCGAAGCCGCCGTCTGAATTCTTGCAGGCGAGGATCTTCTTCAGCATGTCGGCGCGCTGCTCCGGCGTGGCGCCGGAAAGCTTGCCGCCGGGCAGGTTGTCAATGAGGAAATTGGCGTAGAGCGCTTCGGACTGGTCCAGCAGGTTCTCGCTGACGGGGAGGACCTTTTCCGGGACGGCTTCGCGGATCATGCCGAGGATGGAAATCTCGCGCAGGGAGGCCTGCGCGCCCGCCACGTTGACGAACTGGCTGCGCAGGTCGGCGAGGACCGTCTCACGGTCCATGCCGGCGAGCAGCAGCGCGGAGTGGGCTTCGGTGATGGTCTGCACGGCGGGGGAGACCGGCATCACGACGAACACGCCGTCGGAGCCGTAGGTCTGGTCGTCCGCGGTGAAATTGATCAGCAGGCCGAGGTCCTTCAGCGCCGGAGCGCTGATCTCGCAGCTGAAGTCGGCGGAGCCGTAGGCCGGCACGGTCAGGCTCTGGGCCTTCTCGCTGACCACCGGGGCGGTCTTGTAGTCCGAACCGTTGAGGAACTTGACCGAGAGGCGCCCGGACACGGGGACGCCCTTGCTGTTGGCCACGGTCACCCGAGCCACGTAGCGGTCGCCCTCATAGAGGTATTGCGGCTGCACGACGGCCACCTTGACCGGCAGGGTCACGACCATCTCCCGGCGCAGGGTGGTGTTGTGGAAGTCCTTGTCGTGCGCGAACAACTGTACATAATAGGTGGAGAGCTTGTCGGCCGTGGTGAAGTTGAAGGTCACCACGCCGTCCTTGTCGGAGCGCAGGAACGGCTCCCAGGCGATCGTGTTGGCGAAATTCTCGCGCACGAGCCCGTCCTCGGCGGCGCCGCCCATGTCGTCGGCGACTGCCTCCTCCGTCATGACTTCCCTTTCGAGGGAATTGTAGGCGACGGCGTCCTCCATCATCATCACTTCGGGCATCGCCGCGCCGGCGGCCGCCGCACTCTTGGAGAGCGCGCGTCCGGCCTGCCGCGTGGTGAGGGTGGCCCTGTCGAAGGCATGGGAGGCGTCGATGCCGGTGGTGCTGAGGTAAGAGACGCCCGGCAGCGAACGCCGGGCCGGCGTCACGCTGCGCCAGACATTGGCCCGGATGGTCTCCGTGCTCTTGTCGAAGATGGTGGCGGCGACCTCCGTGCCCGCGGCGGTGCGCAGGGTGAAACTGTAGTCGTGGTGGGGCGCCGTGGTGTCCAGGAAGCGGCTGAAGCTCAGCGGCAGGGAGAAGATCTCCCGCTGCTTGTAGGACGAGACGGAATACTCGTAGGAGCGCCCGTCGTGGAACCAGAACACCTTGAGCGTCAGGTTCTCGGGATAATCCGGCTTGCGCTCGAAACGCAGCAGCTGCAGGGAGCCGGGCCGCCCGCGGACGCCCGCGAGCTTGACGATGCGCTTGTCCAGCAGGCGGTTGCCGTCGCCGTAAAGCTCCGTCACGACCCAGGTCGGGCCCATGGTGGTGCCGACCTGCAGGGCGATGCCGGTGCCGTCGTCCGCGATCTCCTTGAAGAAGCAGCGGACGTCGAGGTCCAGGGCGACATCCCTGTCGGAAGCCTTGACCACGCTGCGGGACTCCCGGGTGGTGTACTCGTCGCCCCGGTCGTTGACCGCCTCGGCCCTGGCCTCGATCTCATAGAGGCCGGACGGGCGGCCGGCGAGATTGAGCTCGACCGTCTCGCCGTTGACGGCGACGCCGGACAGGATGTCCTGGCCTTCGTGCTTGACCGTATATTCAATCTTGAGGTTGGGATGCGTCTGCGGGGTGCGGCCGCCGCCCAGCTGGAAGCGGGTGCGGATGATGTCCTCGCCGACGATGGAGCCGCTGCCGTAGCGGTCCGGCTGCTCGAAACGGCCGGCGACGCTGTTGTCCACCAGGATGTTCAGCGGGATGTAGCGGCTGACGCTGACGGTGCGGGTGAACTCGAGCGTCTCGCCGGTGGCGTCCGTGACACGGATGGTCACGATGACGCTGGTGTTGTAGATGTCACTTGACGGACCTTTGAAACGGAGGGTGAAGTCGCCCGAGGGCTTGAGGTCCAGCTTGCCCTCTGCCATGGTCCTGCCGCGGGCCTCCACCGTGTAGGTCGCGGTGGCGGTGGCGAGGTTGTGGCCGGAGTAGCTGCGGATGTTGCCCGCCACGGTGATGTCGTCCTCCGGGAGGTAGAAGCGGCTGTCGGGGGTCCAGGTGAGCGCGAAGGTGGGCAGCACGAATTCGTCCACCGTGACGGTGGTGCTCTCGCTCGTGTGCTTGCCGCCCTCTTCGCGGACCGTGATGCGGTAGGCGCCGCCGCGCTCGCTCTTCTTGAGGACGAAGGCGCCGGCGGCCGTGCCGAATTCGTTGGTGGTGAGGTCCTCCTCGCCGATCACCTTGCCCTGGGGGTCGGTGAGGGTGGCGTGCAGCCGGATGCCGGCGGGAGCCGTGGCGAATTCATAGGTGCCGTCGTACAGGAGCGCCTTGTAGTGGACGGTCTCGTCGGGGTTGAAGGCGCTGCGGTCGGTCAGCAGGATCATCTCGCGGTCGGCCGGGTTGTCCGTGCTGACGGTCTGCTTGCGCTGGTAGGAGAAATGGTGGTGCTGGGAGGTGCGGAGGAGTCCGCCGATGCGGGCTTCCGCCTGGATGTTGTAGTACCAGCTGCGGTCGGGATCCAGCTTGGAGACGAACGATTCGGGCAGGTAGGTGAACCCGTCCATCTTAAGGTTGGCCACGCGGTCAAGCTCCTTGCCGTCGTCGTTGTAGAGCACGATGTCGCAGAGCTGCACCGGCTCGCCGGTGATGTAGTCCGCCACGAAGACGCCGTAGCCGTCCAGGTCGCGCTTGTGCGCGATGGACAGGGTGTGGCGGCTGTATTCGCTCTCGGTCTCCACCTTGTCGCCGGTACACTTGATCGTGTAGTCCTTGTCGTCGATGGCGGGCAGCTCGAGCGTGAGCGTGTCCTGGACGTAGAAGCTGTTGGCGGTGTTCCTGACTTCCTGGTCGAAGATCTCTTTCTTGCCGTCCAGGATGCGAAGGCGCACCGAAGGGAGGTTGCGGACGATCATCGTGGCCTTGCCTCCCTCCACGTTCATGTTGAGCTGGTGGGCGGTCAGGGTCTGCAGGATGTCCTCCGGGCCGGTGCAGCACTGCGCGATGTCCCGCTCCTCGCCGGTGAAGCGCATGATGTCGTCGACGAAGGTCTGGCAGTCGCGGGCCAGCGCGCGATATTCGTCGGAGGAGCCTTTCTCGCTGCCGAGCTTGCTCTGGCGGCGCTGGAGCAGGTACTGGCGGCCCATCATCGAGACGGCCTGGGTGGCATGGTCGGAGACGTATTGCTCCATCTGCGGCTCCGCCACGCTGACGGACCTGCGCTGGATGGTGGTGTATTCGATGAAGGGATCAAAAGGGTAGCGCCCCTTGAAGTAACTGGCGATCAGCTCGCGCGTGGTGTCGTCATGGCTCTTGCCGAACAGGCTCCAGAGCGTGTATTCATAGTCGTTGGAGATTTTGCCCAGCAGGACGGGGGAGTAGAGGAAGCCGTCCAGGTAGCTGTCCATGACATAGAACTCAGGGTTGTGCGCCTGCAGCAGGCGCTCCTTCTGCTCCGTGATGTAATTGCGGAGGTTGTCGTTGCTGTAGTTGCCCTTGCGGTTGAAGTAGACCGCGACCGGCTCGCCGAACTTCTCGATGTCCTGGTTGGCCTGGTCGGTCAGCTCATCGCGGAGCTTCCAATTGGTGCTGGTGCGGGCCTGGACATATTTCCAGCAGGCGTCGTAGTAGTCCCAGGCGAGGTGCTTCTCGCTGGCTTCCTTCTTGATGCGCTCGAGGATGTCGCACTGGTCCTTGGGCTTGTCCGCATCGACGGCCTTGTAGTACTCGGCCCACAGTTTGACCAGCGTATGCTGGCTGTCGTCTTTTGCGCAGGCGGGAAAAGTCATGTTGGTCAGGGTTAAGAGGATGAGGGTTATCAGTTTGAATGCTTTCATACGGCAAAAGTTATCAGGGGTCGAACAATTCCAGGGCCTCCGCGACGACGAACGTGCTGCCTCCGATATACAAGATGCACCCGGGGGTGCGGGATGCTGCATCGAGCGCCTGGCGGACGCCACTCGCCACATCCCCGCAAATCGTGTACCGAAGTCCTTCCATGCGGGCGGCAAGCGCCTCGACGGGCAGGGCGCGCTCGCCGCGGGGCGCGACGAGGAAGTACTGCGCGCCGCGCGGCATCAGCGGCCGGATGGCGGCGAGGTCCTTGTCGGCCATGATACCGTAGACAATCAGCAGCGGGCGGCCGCTTTCTTCCAGCCGCCGGAAGTTGTGGGAGAGCGCGGGCGGGTTGTGTCCGATGTCGCAGATGACTTCGGGCTCCTCGCGGAGGCGCTCCCAGCGGCCGCGCAGCCCGGTGCGGGCGGCGGTGGCGGCAATGGCCTTCCGGTCGGGTTCGATGCCGAGGAGCTCCAGGGCGGCGAGCACGGTGCGCAGGTTCTCCGCCTGGCAGGGGCCGGTCAGGTCGGTCTCGAATAATTCAAATTCAAAGTCTTCCGCCCAGAACAGCGGGCAGGGGACCGCGGCGGCGCGGGCCTCGAAGGTGGGCGCCGTCTCGTCGTCACGCTCCCCGACGAGCGCCGGGACGCCGGGCTTGAAGATCCCGGCCTTCTCGGCGGCGATTTTGGCGCGCGTGTCGCCGAGCAGGGCGCAGTGGTCCAGGCCGATGCTGGTCACGACGGTGAGCTCCGGCGTGAGGATGTTGGTGCTGTCAAGCCGGCCGCCGAGGCCGGTCTCGATCACGGCGATGTCCACCTGCCGGCCGGCGAACCAGCGGAAGGCGAGCGCCGTGGTGATCTCGAAGAAAGAAGCGTCCGCGAAATCCCGCTCCGCGAGGAAACGGAAGACATCCTCCCTGGGGATCATCCCCCAGCCGTCCCGCTCCACGATCTTGATCCGTTCGCGGAAATCCAGCAGGTGCGGGGAAGTATAAAGGCCCACGCGCAGGCCCGTCCCCGCGAGGGCCGCGGCCAGCATCGAGCAGACCGATCCCTTGCCGTTCGTACCCGCCACGTGGATGGTGCGCAGCTGCCGCGAAGGATGCCCCAGGGAGGCGTCCAGCCGCATCATCCCGGCCAGGCCGGGCTTGTAGGCGCCGGGGCTGAATCCGGTGTTCTGCACACTGGGATGCCGGGCGAACAGCTCCTCCAGGAGCCGCTTGTATTCATCTTCCGTATAATTCATAGTTGCAACTGAATTCAAATTTAACTAAATTTACACGATTTTACACATCGGATGGCCGAAAAAGTATCAGCGCTGCATGCAATTTACGTCATCGACGGGGTGCAGGAGGAGTACACTCCCGCACAGCTTCTCGATGCCGTGACGGAGCCCGAGGGACGGCATTCCATTGCCGGTCCGCCGGAGTCGCGCGCCGTGGACGAGACCCTCGACCCGGTGCTCCGCGACGCCGGCCTGGAGCCGGAGTGCACGGACGCCTACCTGGAGGCCGTATGCCAGGCGCGCAAGGCCGTTCCCGCCGCCGAGGCGGAGTCCTACACCCGCATCCGCATCGCCTCCGCGCTGGCGGACACCCTCTGGCGCAGCGGCTCCTTCCGCGTAGGCGACCTGCGGCTGGACGCCACCTGGCGGTGGAATGACGCCCCGGTGGGCGCGCGGGCTGCATTCTACGCTTCGGTGCGCGCCGCGGCGGACTATGTCGATGCCCTCGGCCTGAAATTCAGCAACTACCGCCACGTGCGCACGGCCGGGCTGTCCGAGCTGGCCCTGCGCGTGCGCCTCACCCGCGACGCCGACGAGCAGGACTACGGTTTCGTCAACGAGCCTTTCCACTCGGACCATCCCATCCTGGGCACCCGCCGCGCCTGCCCGTCCGCCCTGGTGCCGGACCCGCAGAGCTGGGTGGTCTACATCCCCTTCGACACGGCGGATTTCCGCCTGGGCGGCTCGCTCCTGGCGCAGGTGCTGGAGCTGGGCGGCGGCCCGGCGCCCCAGATCACGGACGCGGACTACTTCCTGGACTGCTTCGAAGTGGTGCGGGAGCTGGTTGAGGACGGCATCGTGCTGTCCGGAGCCACCGTGGGCGAGGGCGGCATGATCAAGGCCCTCCGCGGGATGGCGGAAGGGACGGGGCTGACCGTGGACCTGTCCGACGTGATGCGCTCCTACCAGGAGCAGAACCCCCTGCGGATCCTGTTCGCCGAGCTGCCGGGGGTCGTGATCCAGATTCGCGACGCCGATTTTGACTACCTCGATGCTGAACTGCTGCTGCAGGATGTCGCCTTCTTCCCGCTGGGCCACCCGGTCCCGGGATCGTCCGACATCCGCGTCAAGGCCTCCGCCAAGTCCGGCATCCAGACCATATTGGAATCCCTGATGCAGAATGCGGAAGGGGAAGACTAACACTAAGACACTGCATGCGCAAATCCAAAATCTTCGTGCTTGACACCAACGTCATCCTGCACGACTACAGGGCCATCCGGAAATTCCGGGACAACAATCTCGTGATCCCGGTGACGGTGATCGAGGAGATCGACAAGTTCAAGAAAGGCACGGATGCCCTGTCCTACAACGCCCGCGGCTTCATGCGCGAGCTGGACAAGATCACGGCCGGCAAGGATTTCGGCGCCGGCGGCCTGCCAATCGGCAAGGACCTGGGCTGGATCAAGGTGGAGCCGAACCACCCCTTCACGGGTGAGTTCGCCGAGTTCTTCACGGACGACATCCCGGACCACCGCATCCTCTCCACGGCGATGTGGGTGCGGGAGAACAACCCGGACCACTTCGTGGCCCTCGTGACCAAGGACATCAACCTGAGGATGAAGGCCAAGGCCATCGGAATGGCGGTCCAGGACTACCTGACGGACAAGATCCAGGACGACCACATCGAGGAGCTGCAGCGCGAGCTGCAGACGATGACGGTGGACGGCGACGTCCTCCAGGAGCTCGCCTACGGGCGGGACACCTCCGTCGCGTGGAAGCGCATCGTGCCGGTCAAGCCGAAGGCCAACCAGCTCTTCAAGCTGCGCTGGGAGGGGGCGCGCGACGAGATCGTCTGCGCCCGCTACGACGCCGACCGCGACCGCGTCGTGCTGGTCAAGGCCCACGACGCCTACGGCATCCGGCCCCGCAACGACGAGCAGAAATTCGCGCTCGACGCGCTGCTCAACCCGCGGGTGGAGCTGGTCTCCCTGACGGGCGGCGCCGGCACCGGCAAGACGCTGCTCGCCCTGGCGGCGGCCCTGGCGCAGGAGCATGACTACGAGCAGATCTACCTGTCCCGTCCGACCGTGATCCTGGGCAACCAGGACCTGGGCTTCCTGCCCGGCGACCAGAAGCAGAAGATGAGCCCCTTCCTGCAGCCGCTGATGGACAACCTCAGCGTGATCAAGCACCAGTTCCGCCCCACCTCCAAGGAGACGCAGCGCATCGACAGCATGCTGGCGCAGGAGAAACTGATCATCGAGCCGCTGGCCTACATCCGCGGCCGGAGCCTCGGACGCTGCTTCTTCATCATCGACGAGGCGCAGAACCTCACCCCGCACGAGATGAAGACCATCATCACCCGGGCGGGCGAGGGGACCAAGATGGTCTTCACCGGCGACATCTTCCAGATCGACCAGCCCTACCTGGACCAGTGGTCCAACGGCCTGACGCACCTGGGCGAGAAATTGTATGGCCAGCCGCTCTTCCAGCACGTGTTCCTGCGCAAGGGCGAGCGGAGCGAGCTTTCCGATTTGGCTGCAAAGTTGTTATAATGCGAAATTTATCGTAAATTCGCGGTCCGAAATTATTGTAATACTAAACCATACCTTATGTTCGAAATGAAGAAACGCGTCTATCGGTTCGGCGGAAAGACCGCCGAAGGCGATGGCAGCATGCGTGAGCTCCTTGGTGGAAAGGGAGCCAACCTGGCCGAGATGAGCAAGCTCGGCATGCCGGTCCCTGCCGGCTTCACGATCACGACGGAGTGCTGCGCCGAGTACTATGAGCTTGGCGGCGGCTACACCGAAGATCTCAAGATGGAGGTGCGTGGCGCCCTGAATGCCACGGAAGCCCTGATGGGCAAGAAATTCGGCGATCCCAACGACCCGCTTCTGGTGAGCTGCCGCTCCGGCGCCCGCTCCTCGATGCCGGGCATGATGGATACCATCCTCAACATCGGTCTGTGCTCCGCGACGATCCCGGGCATGATCAAGAAGACGGGCAACCCCCGTTTCGTCTATGACGCCTACCGCCGTCTGATTATGATGTATTCCGACGTCGTGATGGAGAAGGCCGAGGGCATCGAGCCCGCCGACGGGCAGGGCATCCGCCAGCAGCTGGACCGCATGATGGCTGACCTCAAGGAGAAGAAGGGCTACACTTCCGATACCGAGATCACCGCGGACGAGCTCAAGGACCTCTGCGTCAAGTTCAAGAAGAAGGTCAAGGAAGTACTCGGCGTCGAGTTCCCCGACACGGCCCAGGATCAGCTCTGGGGCTCCATCGGCGGCGTCTTCAAGTCCTGGAACGGCAAGCGCGCCATCGCGTACCGCCGCATCGAGAAGATTCCCGATGACTGGGGCACGGCCGTCAACGTGCAGTCCATGGTGTTCGGCAACATGGGTGAGACTTCCGCCACCGGCGTCGCCTTCTCCCGCAACCCGGCCAACGGCGACAACCGTTTCTACGGCGAGTGGCTGATCAACGCCCAGGGTGAGGACGTGGTCGCGGGCATCCGCACCCCGAACCCGCTCAACGAAGCCACCAAGAACGACCATAACCGCCACCTCGCTTCGCTCGAAACGGCGATGCCGAAGGTGTACGAGGAGCTCGACGGCATCCGCAAGCGCCTGGAGAACCATTTCCATGACATGCAGGACATCGAGTTCACGATCCAGGAGGGCACCCTGTGGATGCTCCAGTGCCGTATCGGCAAGCGCACCGGCCTCGCCGCCCTGCAGATGGCGGTGGACATGCTCGACGAGGGCATGATCGACGAGAAGACCGCCGTGATGCGCGTCACCCCGGCCCAGCTTGACGAGGTGCTGCACCCGATCCTCAACCCCGTGTCCGAGAAGAGCGCGAAGGTGGTTGCCAAGGGTCTGCCCGCTTCTCCGGGCGGAGCCGTGGGCACGCTCGTGTTCACCTCCGAGGCTGCCATGGAGGCCGCCGCGGCCGGCAAGAAGACCATCCTCGTCCGTGAGGAGACCTCCCCGGAGGACATCCAGGGCATGCGCGCTTCCGCCGGTATCCTCACCACCCGCGGTGGTATGACCTCCCACGCCGCCCTCGTGGCGCGCGGCTGGGGCAAGTGCTGCATCGTTGGCTGCGAGGCCATGAAGATCAACCTTGCCGAGAAGACCCTCACCTTCGAGGGTGACAAGAAGGTCTACAAGGAGGGCGACTGGTTCTCCCTCAACGGTTCCAAGGGCTGCGTCTACGCCAAGCAGATCGAGATGATGGACGCCAGCGAGAACCCCACGTTCCTGCGCTTCATGAGCATCGTGGACAAGTACCGCCGCCTGGGCGTGCGTACCAACGCCGACACCCCGGAGGACGCCCAGAAGGCCCTGGACTTCGGTGCCGAGGGCATCGGCCTCTTCCGCATCGAGCATATGTTCTACGGCAAGAATTCCGAGACGCCGCTCGCCAAGCTCCGCAAGATGATCCTCTGCACCACCGACCAGGAGCGCAAGGACGCCCTCGCCGAGCTCGAGCCGTTCATCAAGGCTTCCGTCAAGAGCACCCTCAAGGTGATGGACGGCAAGCCGGTCGTGTTCCGTCTGCTGGACCCGCCGCTCCATGAGTTCGTCCCGACGACCAAGGAGAAGACCGCCGAGGTCGCCAAGGAGCTGGGTATCAGCGCCGCTGAGGTGACCCGCCGCGGCGAGAGCCTCCACGAGGTCAACCCGATGATGGGTCTGCGCGGCGTGCGTCTGCACGTGGCCTACCCGCTCATCGCCGAGACGCAGTACCGCGCCATCTTCACCGCTGTCGCCGAGCTCTCCCACGAGGGCTTCCACCCGCAGCCCGAGATCATGATTCCGGTCACGGTCTCCGCCCGCGAGCTGGGCTTCCAGCGTGCCATCTGCGAGCGCATCAAGGCCGAAGTCGAGGTGCACCACGAGATGATCATCACCTACAAGTTCGGTACGATGATCGAGATCCCGCGCGCCGCCCTGACCGGCGACCGCATGGCCCGCACCGCGGAGTTCTTCTCCTTCGGTACCAACGACCTCACCCAGATGACCTTCGGCTTCTCCCGCGACGACGTCGGCACCTTCATGGGCAACTACCTCGGCCACAAGATTCTCGACGCCGACCCGTTCCAGACCATCGACACCAAGGCTGTCGGCAAGCTGGTCGAGATCGGCATCCAGACCGGCCGTTCCCGTCGTCCGGAGCTGAAGTGCGGCGTCTGCGGCGAGCACGGCGGCGACCCTGACTCCATCTCCTTCTTCAACAAGATCGGTGTGGACTACGTCAGCTGCTCCCCGTTCCGCGTCCCCATCGCCCGCCTCGCTTCGGCCCAGGCCGCGATCAAGCAGGCGGAGTAAGCCGCCTGCCATAAGAAAAGGCCCTGAGCGAAAGCTTCAGGGCCTTTTCTTTATTTCCTATTCTTTATTTGGTGGTGATCACCGTGACGTCGTCGATGGAGAAGCGGACGCGGAGCCATTGCTCGATGCGTTCGCGCTCTGTGGCGGAGAGGGGGACGGAGCTCTGGATGATGGCGACGAGGGCGGGGTGGGTGGAGCCGCCGTCGGCGGCGACGCTCTCGCCCCGGGTCAGGGTCACCTGCTCCACGCCGGCGTACTGCGCGGCAATCTCGCGGGTGATCAGCTCCGAAGGCAGCTGGCCGGCCCGGAGGAACTCGATAGTGGACGACAGGGAGTCGACCTGCCCCTGCAGGCTCTCGACCTGGCGGTTGTGGCCGTCGAGGATGCCGCGGATGATCTCCGATTCGCTCATCATCTCGCCCTGGAAGGCGGCGTCTTCGTGGATGATGATCTGGTTGCGGGAGATGCCCGCCTCGTCGGCGTCGAGATAGAGCCGCTCGCGGGCGGACGCCTCCATCTTCTCACCGGCCATGTAGAGCTCCAGCGTGTGCGGCCGGGCCTCGAGGTCGGTCTTGTAGTCGTAGATATAGCTCTTGCCCAGGTTCTTGTTCTGCATGACGAGCTTCTGGGCGCTGCGGGCGAAATTGTTGTCCCGGATCATCTGGATGGCGGACATTACGCTCGGTACCAGCATGACCAGCATGATGAGCATGATCCAGCGGGCGCTGCGCCTGCGTTTTACTTCGTCTGTGGCGTTGGCCGACGGGAAATGCAGGTACTTGACCGTCACGAAGGTGGCCAGCGTGATGAAGGCCGTATTGATCAGGAAGAGGTAGAACGGGCCCAGGATGAAGCGCAGCTCCAGGTGCGAGATGCCGTAGCCGACGGTACACAGCGGCGGCATGAGGGCCGTGGCGATGGCCACGCCCGGGATCACGGTACCGCCCTTGTCCTTGCGGGAGTTTTCGAGGATGCCGGCGAAGCCGCCGAACAGAGCGATGAACACGTCGTACAGGGTCGGGTTCGTGCGCGCCAGCAGCTCGGTCTGCTGCTCCATTTCCAGCGGGGAGATCAGGTAGAACAAGGTGGAGGCGAGGATACTGATCACCACCATCACGAGGAAATTCTTGAGCGCCTCCTTGACCAACGCGGTGTCGTTGGTGCCCAGGCCCAGGCCGAACCCGAGGATCGGCCCCATGAGCGGGGAGATGAGCATGGCGCCGATGATTACCGGGATGGAGTTGAGGTTGAGGCCCACCGAGGCGATGACGATCGCGCATGCGAGGATGAAGACATTGGGTCCGCGGAACGCCACGCTGCCCCGGATGTTGACCGATGCGGCCTGTGCGTCCACGTGGTCCTTCATGTTGACCAGCGACTTGAAGAAATAACTGACTTTGTTCATACCGGGGACAAAGATAAGCAAAATCCGGCTAAACCAAAGATGGCATCCTCCGCGTACAATTCTTTCCGATTCGCGTAAAACGCATTAAAACAACAATTACCCCCTTACGTTTTTATCAGGTCCTTGGATAATCCGGGGTCTTTTGCTTGTTTCGTGGAAAAAACGGCAAGCTATGACAAAACAACCTATTATCCGCAAGTACATCGACCCGATGGTTGACTTTGGCTTCAAGAAGATCTTCAAAGAGTCTGGCAATAAGGAACTTATCATTCGGCCCCTCAATGTTATCTTTGACCTCAACATTGAGGACATCACCATCAGCGACAGCGAACAGCTTGGACGAACGAAAGAAGAGCGAAAGGCCAGTTTCGACCTCTTCTGCAAAACCGCAGACCGCCGTTCATTCGTCATCGAAGTTCAGATTGCCCAGCAGAAATACTTCCTCGAACGCGCCCTTTTCTACACTTCATTCCCTATCGCCAAATCGGCGCCGAAGGACAAAGACCAACGGAAGAAATGGGACTACAACTATCCGCCCGTCTTTTTCTTTGGCCTGATGAATTTCAATCTGCGTCATGATAATCCAGCGCTCGCAGACCCGAATCAATACATCCACCTGTTCACTCTCCGTGACGAGAAGACCACCGAGCTGATGACCGACCGGCTGCGCTTCGCCTTCCTGGAAGTCAAACGCTTCAGTAAGAAGAAGGAGGAGTGCCACACCTTCGAGGATCGTTTCTTGTTTATTATGAAGAATCTACCTACATTTGCGGAGAAGCCGGAACTCTGGGATGATGACCCGTACTTCGAACAAATGCTGGCAGAAGCAGAATACGCAAACATGACCGACAAGCAGCAAATAGCCTACATGGAGTCCCTCAAGCAAAGGTGGGACTACCAGAATACGATCGATTATGCTCGTGAAGAGGGGCACAAAGCAGGCTGGGAGGGCGGTCTGAGAAAAGGTATTGAGCAGGGCAGGGAAGAAGGTCGGACAGAAGAGCGCATCGATAATGCCCGCAGTTTGTTAAAACTTGGCGTACCGATTGAGACAATTGCGACCGGCCTCGGCCTTACCGAGGATCAGATCCGATCATTATAGCATCCTAAAGGCCGTCGGAAAGACGGCTTTTTTCGTGTCTAGTTAGAAGCTATTTCCCGAGACGTATTCTGCATCCAAATGTGTTTATAGGGAAGAATACGGAAACCGGAATCTCAATCGCACTGAACAAAGCAATCATGCGTGTATAGGGAACTCGATGAGCAGGCGCTGGCCAGATACTGCTCAGAAAAAGACAGAATGGCAGAAGAAGAGTTGTATACAAGGTATGCAGCGAGGGTCTATACACTCTGCCGACGGTACGCGGGTGACACAGACGAAGCGAAGGATTTGATGCAGGACGCCCTCCTGCAGGCCTTGGACAGAATTCAAACATTCCATTATGGCGGGAAAGGATCCCTGTATGCGTGGATTAGCCGGATTGCCATCAACAAGGCCGTCAATGATATCAAAAGACGGCGGTGGCGCATGGTTTCCCTGGATTTGCGTACGCATGACGAGCTTCCGGAGCCGGCAGATGAAACCGTGGCTGCCATACCGCAAGAGACAATGCTGACCTGGATTGCCAGGTTACCGGATCTGCGACGAGCCGTCTTCAACCTCTATTGCATCGATGGCTTCTCCCATAAGGAAATTGCCGGGATACTGGGAATCAGCGAAAAAGGATCGGCCGCCCTGGCCGGCTTGGCTGCCGTTCTGCTCCTTCACCGTCCTGGCATGCCGGACGAGGGTGTCCAGAGTGTCCGGCAGCAGGAAGTTCCGGTGGTTGCCGTGACGGATTCCGCCAAGGTGGCGGCTCCTGTTCCGGCAAAGCCGCTTGTCGCCCAGACCAACGTGCCGGAGGCCGTGCCGCAGCCGGTCGCTCGTCCGCTGCAGCCCGAATCGATTACGCAGACGGAAGACGGTGAGCTCGCGGAAGCGATGGAAGAAACTGTTCCTGCAGGCCCGCCGGAACTGGCCCCGGTGCCGAGTCTGAATGAAGAAACTGTTATTCCGGCCCCGGTCGATGTCGTCCTTCCGGATCCTCCGGTGGTGGAATCCGTGGCTTTGGTCCCGCCGGTCCTCATCGGGGAAACGGTGAAAACGAAAGAGAACCCGAAGGTCGTGCTTCAGGTTATTGGCGCCACAACGGGTAGTTTGCTGACCGCAGCGGTGACAACCTTTGCGTCGTATAGCCTTGCGAACAACTGGAGTTCCGAAGATTTGGGCAAATACTATCATGATTCTGAGGGACGGTTGGTCCCCATTAAGGAAACGGACTGGAAATATGAGCATGGCCTTCCGCTGCGCTTTGGCCTTTCGTTCAAAGTCCCCATTTCAGACAGGCTGGGTATCACTACCGGATTCGAATACGCTCAATATACGACCAAACAGACACTAATTCCAACGGGGGCTGTGTTCACGGGACATAAGTATTATGTGGGAGTTCCTGTGCGACTGGACTGGAGCCTGTTCTCCAGCCGTTGGCTGGATGTCTATGTTGGCGGCGGCATGGAGTTGGACATGCACGTTAGAACGAGCGAAACGGTTCTCCCGAATCTCTCCCTGATAGGCGCAGGAGGCATCCAGTTCAATATGAGCCGCCGTATTGGCATCTATGTAGAACCGATGCTCAACTGGGCTGTACCGTTTGCGGGCCAAGGGGTGGATACGTATCGAAGGGAACAGTCCGTCTTCTCTGTGGCCACCGGTCTTCGAGTAAATCTTGGAAAAACGGAATAAACTGAGTATATTTACGACGTTAAACAATCAGTATCATGAAGAAACACTTTATTCGACTGGCCGTAACCGCAGTGCTGCTGACGCTTGCCCTGCCCATGGTCGCAGGGGCGCAGACGGTGTTCCGCGGCGGGAAACTGTATGCGGACGGGGTGTTGCTGACCAAGGAGAACGCTGCGGCGCAGCTGCCGGCCCCGTTTGCGGAGAAATACACCAGGGCGCTCGCGACGGAGAAAGTCGGATCCATCATTGCCTATACCGGCGGGCTCCGGCACCGTATGGGCCATTTCCGACGCCGTTAGGCGCAATAGGGACACGTGTGACGTGCCAGCCGGGTGGGGCCTCGGGATTGAGGGCATGGTCATCGGCGCAGCCATTACGGCCGGAGGTCTGGTGACGTACCTGGTGGGCCGCAATCAAGTGCGGCTGATTGGTGAGCGTTCCTCCGCCTCGTCCCAAATTGAACTGGATCTTGGCTTTACCCCTTCCGGCCTTGGCCTTGCGCTGAATTTCTAATCGGCAAGTAATAAGAAACGCATAAGCGAAGAGAAAACCGGAATGACGGAGGGTCGCCCGGAATGAGGGCGGGCATGACATGTCGCGGTCGGGCATGACGAAATATTTGCTATATTTGTGGATACGGAACGAATAACCAAAACATCCACAGATATGGCAAAGAAACAGAAGACCAATGGCTATCCCTGGAAATACTGCTCCCTGGGCGGTGTGGTCCGGGTCAATATTACCTCCGGCGAGGACATCGCCCACCTGGGCGAGCTCGACCAGAAGCTCTGGACGGTCCTGAGCTGTCCGACGAAGGACCTGGAGCTGGACAGCCGCACCCTGCAGCTGATCGACACCGACGGTGACGGGCGCGTCCGCGTGGCAGAGATCGTCGCCGCGGCGCAGTGGCTCACCGGCGTGGTCAAGGACAAGGACGCCATCCTCAAGGGCGACAGCGTGCTCCCGCTGGACGGCATCAACACCGACTGCGAGGCAGGGCAGAAGCTGTATGATTCCGCAAAGCACATCCTGCAGAACCTCGGCCTGGAGAAGGACGAGATCAGCGTCGACGAGGCCGCCGACAGTGTCGCGATCTTTAAGGACACGAAATTCAACGGCGACGGCATCATCACCCCCGCTTCCGCGGACGACGAGGCGCTGAAGCCGCTCATCGGCACGATTGCCGAGAAGATCGGCTCCGCGACGGACCGCAGCGGCGAGGCCGGTGTCACGGCCGAGCACATCGAGGCGTTCTACGCCGCCCTGGCGGACTATGCCGCCTGGCAGGAGGCCGCCGAAGCCGGCAAGGCCGCCATTTTCCCGTATGGGGACAATACCGCCGCGGCCCTGGACGCCTGCAACGCCGTCCGGGACAAGGTCGCCGACTACTTCATGCGCTGCAAGCTGATCCGCTTCGACGAGGGCGTCGCGGGCGCCGTGGATGTGTCGGCGGACCGCGTGGGCGCCATCAGCGACAAGAACCTCGCCACGCAGGCGGAGGAGATCGCCACCTATCCGCTGGCGCGCCCCGCGAAGGAGGCCGTGCTGCCGCTGGATGCCATCAACCCGGCATGGCAGGGGGCATTCGCCGCCGTCAAGGCGCTGGTGCTGGACGTCGATTTCCCGAAGGCGAAGGGCATCACCGAGGAGCAGTGGCAGGGCGTGCTGGACAAGTTCGCGCCCTACTGCGCCTGGCTTGCGGACAAGAAGGGCGAGGCCGTGGAGGCCCTGGGCCTGGACGAGGTCAAGGCCCTGCTGAAGGCCGACCGCAAGGCCGACCTGCTCGCACTGGTCGACGCCGACAAGGCCCTCAAGGACGAGGCGGACGCCATCGACGAGGTGGGCCGCCTGATGCTGTACTACCGCGATTTCGCGAAGCTGCTGCGCAATTATGTGATATTCACCGACTTCTACGGCCGCAAGCAGGGCACGCGCGGCATCTTCGAGACCGGTAAGCTGTATATCGACGAGCGCTGCTGCGACCTCTGTATCAAGGTGTCCGACATGGGCGCCCATGGCGACATGCCCAAACTCAGCGGGATGTTCCTGCTGTACTGCAAGTGTACCTCCAAGGCCAAGGGCGAGACGATGGACGTCGTGGCCGTGATGACGGACGGCAAGACCCGCGACCTGCGTCCCGGCAAGAACGGCTTGTTCTACGACCTCGACGGCGGCGACTGGGATGCCGTGATCACCAAGGTCGTGGAGAATCCCATCAGCGTCAAGGAGGCGTTCTGGGCCCCGTACCGCAAGGTGGCGAATTTCATCTCGGACAAGATCGACAAGTCCGCCGCCGACAAGGATGCGGCCGCCATGTCCAAGCTCCAGACCAAGGCCGATGCGGGCGCCGAGGGCGCCAAGCAGCCCTTCGACATCGCCAAGTTCGCCGGCATCGCCGCGGCCATCAGCCTGGCCCTGGCCGGCATCGGCGCCGTGCTGGTGGCGCTGGGCGCGGCCGTCAAGAGCCTGGTGTGGTGGCAGTGGCTCGTGATCATCGCCGCCGTGATGCTGATCATCTCCGGCCCTTCCTGCTTCATCGCCTGGCGCAAACTGCGCAAGCGCAACCTCGGGCCCGTGCTCAACGCCAACGGCTGGGCCATCAACTCGCAGGTGCTGGTCAACATCCTCTTCGGCAAGACCCTCACCAGCGTGGCCAAGTACCCGAAGATGAAGCTCGACGACCCGTATGCCAAGCGCACGCCCCTGTGGCGCAAGATCCTGTGCTGGGTGCTGGTCCTGCTGGTGATCGCCTTCGCGGTGCTGTATTTTACCAATAACCTCGGCTGGCTCGGACTGTAATGGACCTTCCTTCCCTACCTTTCGTCGTGCTGGAGCGGGCCAATGTCGGCCTGTTCTGCGATTCGTTCCCGCCCGTGATGGACGGCGTGGCCGTGTGCATGGAGAACTATGCCCGCTGGATGCAGAAAAAGGTTGGCGGGGTGTGCGTGATCACGCCCGAAGTGCCGGGCACGGACTATGGCCAGTATGACTTCAAGGTCTACGACTACTTCTCCGTGCCGGTGCCCAAGCGGGCCCCGTACGTGACGGGGATCGCGGAGATCGATCCGATCTGGCTGGCGAAGATCGCAACCACGCGCTTCAAGATCGTGCACGCGCACTGCCCCTTTGCCACCGGCCAGGCGGCGCGCCGTATCGCCCGCCTGCAGGAGATTCCCCTCGTGGCGACCTTCCACAGCAAGTACCGCGACGATTTCGCGCGCGTGCTGCCCAAGCTCGCCACGGACATCGCGGTCGACGCCATCATTGATTTCTATGAGCGGGCCGACCTCGTGTGGGTGCCGCAGGCATCCACCGTCGAGGTGCTCCGCGAATACGGCTACAAGGGCCACGTGGAGGTGATGGACAACGGCTCCGACCTCGTGGCGGACTATCCCGAGAAGTACTTCGTGGAAGCCCGGCAGCGCCTGGGCGTGGGCCCGGACGAGTTCGTGATGCTGTTCGTGGGGCAGCACATCTGGGAGAAGAACACGCGCCTCATTATCGAGGCCCTGTCCCGCATCGACGACGTCCCCTTCCGGATGTTTTTCGTGGGCACGGGCTACGCGGCGGAGGAGATGAAGGCGCTGGTCAGCGAGCGGGGCCTGGACCGCAAGGTCCGCTTCGAGGGCATGATTACCGACCGGGAGAAGGTGACGGACTACTATGCCGCTGCAGACCTGTTCCTGTTCCCCTCGCTGTACGACACGGCGGGGCTCGTGGTGCAGGAGGCGGCGGCGCTCGGCACGCCGTCCGTGATGGCGCGCGAGGCCACCGCGTCATCCACGACGGGCAGGACGGCTTCCTGACGGACAACGACCCGGACAGGATGGCGGCGCTGCTGCGCAGCCTGATCCACGACCCGGAGCGCGTGCACCGCGTGGGCGTGCAGGCCGGCAAGTCGCTGGTCCGCTCCTGGGAGGACTGTGTGGGAGAAGTGCTGGAGCGCTACAACGCGCTGCTGAAGAGCCGGGGCCTGCCGCTCATCGAACCTCAAAAATAGTGCGGGCCGAGACGGCTTCGCCCTGCTCGGTCAGCCCTTCGGCGACCACTTCGAAACGTCCGCTGTAGGCGGGCGTTTTGCATTCCAGCGTGAGGCTTTCGCCCGGCTCGAGGGTCAGCATCGGATGCCAGCAGAGGGTCTGCCGGTAGTCGGGATACTCGCTGTCCACCCCTTCGCAGGTATACGCCAGCGGCAGGGAGCAGCCCTGGAAGTCGACCACGCGGACGTTGTCCGCAAACTGCATCGCGGGGAGGTTGCCCTTGTAGGTGACAAAGTTGACGATGCCCGAGAAATTGCGTATCCCCACGAAATACGTGTCCATGTAGATGTCAATGCGCTTGACGAGCAGCGGATCGTAGGCGATGATTTTCTCGTGGTCCAGCACCGGGACGCCGTCCAGCAGCACGAGGGACTTCCCGGCGGGGAAATAGAAACTGCCCAGGTTGTCCGGCGTCGCGACCTGCAGCTCCCGCCTGCCGTTTGCGCGGCGGACGCGGAGCTGGAGGATGTACTCGATGAAGAGCTCCTCCATGACCGTGAAACGGGTGTAGTCGTCCAGGATGTAGCTGATGCAGTCGCGCTCGTCGAAAATGCAGTGCGTCCGGGCGGGCAGGGCGGTGTAGAGCGTGTCCGCGTCGAAATCCTTTTCCAGCTGCATGCCCAGGCTGCGCAGCTCCAGGTCCCGGGCCCAGCCGGAATAGAGTTGCAGCGCCGGGATCTCCCCGGCCGGCAGGTCCAGGAAGGGACTCTCCAGCTCCAGGTGGATGCCGTTCTCCCGGTCCGCGCCCTCGATTTCGAGAAACATCTCCTGGTCGCCGTAGATATTGGAGGTGAAGAAGGTGGCGGTGCCGTCTTCGGCAATCGTCTCGGTGTAGAGGTTCTCGCCGGTGCCCGGCGAAGAGATGAAGGCGTAGCCCTTGCGGACGGCCTCGAGGCCGGCGGCGTCGGTGCCCGTGACGCGGGCGCGGATAATCTCGCCCTCGTATTCCGGGATCACGCTCCCGTCGAAGCCGCGGGCGGCGGGCAGGGAGCGGATGTCCTGCAGGAAATCGGCGATATGCTTGCCCTCCGGCGCCGGGATGCCGTCGTCGTGGCGGACGCTCAGGCTGAAGCTGACCGCTTCCGTGCCGGGGTTGCTGATGCGGAGCAGGCCCGAGGCGGAGACGGGGGTGTCGGCCGCTTCGACCACAAGGGGCCCGGCGGTGGTGGGCCCGGCGCTGGCCGCGGGTGCCTCCGGGGCCACCGTGACGCCCTCGGCCCGCTCGGTGCTGAAGGTGTTGAACACGGACAGCGTCCGGGCGCCGGAGAGCGGGTCGAACCCCTCTTCGGAAGCGCCCAGGCGGGTGTAGGCGAACAGGCGGTAGTTGCCCGTGGGCAGGGTGGTGGGCAGGAACAGGCGTCCGGCCCCGCGGCCGCCGTCCAGGGAAATCTTGGCCGTCTGGACCATCCCCGTCGGGGAATGGATCTCCACATAGGCCGTCTTGCTGAAGGAGGACAGCCCGCCCGTGGCGGCGTCCACGCACCAGGCCGACAGCCACACGGCGTCGCCGGCCACGTAGACGTCCCGGTCGGTCGCGATATAGACACGCTCCCGGAGGCGCTCCGCCCCGTAGAGACTCAGCAGCGAAACGCCCAGGCATATCAGGATAGTCAGGATCTTTTTCATCGGCAGGGGGTGTCTATTGGTTACCGTCGGGCCAGTCGGCCGGTTTCTTCTTGGTGCCGCCCTGCAGGCGGCAGTCGATGCAGATGGCCATCGCCCAGGTGTAGTCGGACGGGATCATGGCGCCCGTCTCGTCGTCCACCACGATGGAATTGTATTCCTCGTGATAGGGCAGGAAACCGCCTCTGTACAACTCTTCGGCCAGTGAGATGTTGTTGTAGGCGATGGTGGTATCGGCCCGTGTGAAAGGCAGGGGCGGCCGGAAGAACTGCTCGACGGAGTTGTCGTAGTACATCACCGCCCGGGCCGGGACGGCGGCGTTCAGGTAGCCCATCACCTGGACGGTCGGGTCCGAGATGCAGCGGACGTTGCTGGCCATCTCGCTGGGCACGGGCGCGAAGATGGAGCCCTGGTCCGAGCTGTTCTGCACGATGTTGTTCCAGTAGTTGTAGGCGTCCTCGCTCAGGGCCTGCAGGTTGACCGTGATCCGGTACAGGACCTGGAGGCGCTTGTCGCTGAGGGGGATGGTGTGGAAGGCAAGCTTCTCGAAGCGGTCCTCCGTCTGGTTGGCGGTGGAGAAGATGTTGATCTGCGGAGAAGTCTGGGTATCCCAGCAATAATACAGGGTGGGATAGGCGGTCTGGTAATATCCTCCCGAGTAGACGTATTTCCTGCTGAACTCGTCCCAGCGCCGGGTTTGCGGGACATATTCGACATGGGAGTGGACGTCGCTGTGGTACTCCCAGGTCTCGGTGAAGGACCAGCGGAAGTAGTGCGAGCCGTTGCAGTGCATCGACAGGCCGACCCAGAGTTCGTCGAACTCGTCGTGCAGGCTGTAGGTGAGCGCATCGATGGTCGGGGCCGGGCAGGGGGTGAGCCAGTCGGACTCGAACTCGTTGCTGATGATATTGCTCCCGGAGAGGGTGTTGATATGCAGTCGGTAGCGCTGGCCTTCCTGCAGGTGGGAGGTGTCGAAGGCGAGCTGCATTTTCCCCGCCGGGATGGTCGGGTCGTCGACCGGCGTGCCGTCCACCCGCGTCCCGTCTTCCCCCTCGATGTAGCCTTCGGCCTGGATGGGAACAAATTTATAGCCGGACACGTCGAACGGGCGGACCTGGCTGAGCTTGACGGTAGTGATGGCGCCGACCAGGATGTCTCCCTCGATCACCAGGGGGTATTCGCCGTCCCGACGGATATCCACCTTAAAGGGGTAGATGCAGGTCACGGCAAGCAGGGCTGCTGCGGAGAGTGCCGCGATGCGGAGAAGAATCCGGGTATCCATCAGAACTTGAGGTTAAGGTTGATATACGGGATGGGCGAGGCGAAAACCGACAGCATGTAGCTCTCCGTGCCGTCGAAGAAGACCGAATAGGCATTCTTGCGGGCGGTGACGTTGTACACGCCGACGGTCCAGGACATGTGCGTGAACTGCTTGAGGTAGTGGCCCGGGTCGATGTTGACCGACAGGTCCAGCCGGAAGTAGTCCGGGATGCGGTAGGTGTTGCGCTGCGAGTAGGCGAGGCGCTCGCCGTCGCCGTACTCGAAGGTGCCGATGGGCAGGGTGACGGGCCGTCCCGTGGAATAATCCAGGTTGGCGGACACGGAGTAGCGGTGGGTGAACTTGTAGTTGGCCACCATCTTGACTTCGTGCGGCTTGTCGTGCGGGGCGTTGTACCATGCGCCGCCGTTGATGGTGGCAACGCCGCGGTCCTCCATTTCGCGCAGCTGCGCGCGGGAGAAGGAATAGGAAATCCAGCCCGTGAGCTTGCCGGAGGTCTTTTTGGCCATGAGCTCCACGCCGTAGGCCTTGCCGTAGGTCTCCACGAGGTCGTCGGCAAGGTGGGGGTTCATCATGGTGGTGGCGCCGGACTTGTAGTCGAGCTGGTGCGCCGTGCGCTTGTAGTAGGTCTCCAGCGTGAGGTCCACCGTGCCGTCCGCGACGGTCCAGTACAGGCCGGCCGCCGCCTGCCAGCCCGTCTGCGGCCGGATGCGGTCGGTGGACAGCTGCCAGGTGTCGATCGGGGAGATGGACGAGGTGTTGGTGATGAGGTGGATGTGCTGGCTCATCGTGTTGAAGCCCGCCTTGAACGAGAGGTTGTCCCGGAAGGAATACTTGCCGGACAGGCGGAACTCCGGGTTGAAGTAGAACTTCGACGGATTCAGGGCCAGCATGCCGCTCAGGCGCACGCCGCCTTCGAGGGTCAGGCCGGGCGTCACGGTCCAGCTGTCGCTGGCGAACAGGGCGGGCTCCAGGGCCTGCTGCCGGTCGAGCGCCCAGGTGCGGACCAGCGACTCTCCCTTGTAGAGTGGGGACATGGCCCCGGGCTGCAGGTTGTAGAAGGTGGCGTTGGCCCCGAAGGTAAAATCGTGGGCGTCCGAGGCGGTGTAGCGGAAGGTGGCCTTGACGAAGCCCTGGTCGATCCCCGTGTTCACCTTGTAGCCGGACTTCTCGTTCTGGCCCAGGCTGTTGTCGAGGCGGGCGGCGTAGCGGTCGTAGCCGGCCGCGGCCGTGAGGTTGAGGCGGCTGCTCAGGCGGCTGCGCCATTTCAGCGAAGCGTTGAGGTTGGCGTAGCGGAAGGCCGGGTCGCGCGAGAACTCGAAGCCGTCCCGCGACCAGTACAGGTAGGCCTGGAGGGTGTTGGCGTCATTGATCTTATGCGTCAGCGACGCGTTGAGGTCGCTGAACGAAGCGTTCCCGCCGGCGTACTCGCTGTCCTTCGGGAGGAGCTTCAGCAGCCAGTTGGAGTAGGTGGTACGCCCGCCGAGCAGGAAGGTGGTCCGGCCCTTGGCGATCGGCCCCTCGAGGTGGAAGCGGCTGGTCAGCAGGCCCAGGCCCAGCGAGCCGGCGACCTTGTTGGAATTGCCCTCGCGGCTGCGCACGTCCAGCACCGAGGAGATGCGGCCGCCGAATTCCGCCGGGATGCTGCTCTTGTAGAGCTCCACTTCACTGATGACGTCGGGGTTGAAGGCCGAGAAGATGCCGAAGAGGTGGGTGGGGTTGTAGATTGTCCCGTCGTTGAACAGGATCAGGTTCTGGTCCGTGGAGCCGCCGCGGACGTTGAAGCCGCTGGAGGCTTCGCCCACGGACTTGACGCCGGGGAGCGTAAGCACGGCCTTGATGATGTCGCCTTCGCCGAAGGCGGTCGGGATCTTGCTGATGACCTCCATGCGGACGCGCTCGATGCCCATCTTGGCGTCGCGGTGGTGCGACACGGCGTCGGCGGAGACCACGGCGCCGGTCAGTGCGAGGACCTTCTCCTTCATCACGACGTCCAGCACGCCGTCGTCCCAGACCTTCAGCGTGAGGTGCATGTCGTCGAGCGAATAGCCGCTGAGGTTCAGCGTGTTGTCGCCGACGGGCAGGGGCACGCGGTAGAAGCCGGCCTCGTCGGTGACGGCGTAGGCGCCGGTCTTGTCGTCGTAGACCGACACGCCCACGAGGGGCTCGCCGGAAGAGACGTCGCGCACGTGGCCGCTGAGGTAGGCGCGGCCGCCGGTCTTCGCGCCGGGCTCGCCGATCTCATAGACCTTGTTCTGGAAGGTCACCACGGCGCTCTGCTCGGCGAGGTACTGCTGCAGGCCGCTGTCGTCCGCGAGGGAGCGGCCGCTGTCGAAGTAGCCGGTCGGGAGGGAAGTGAATACGGATTTGCTGTGGAGGATGAAACGGGAGGTGCCGTAGCTGCTGACGATGTAGCCCTTCTCGCGCAGCGCGTCGAACGCCGCCTCCAGGAACTGTGCCCGGGGCGCGCTCACGCTGAAGGTTGCCTGCTCCGCGGCGTCCTTGACAAAATAGATGTCCGGCTGGAACTCGCGGCGCAGGAAGCGCACGAGCGAATCCAGCTCCACGCGCTTGACCTCGAGGAGATCCTGCGCGAAAAGGCCGGCGCCGCCCAGTCCGAGGGCCAGCAGGAGGGTGCAGAGGAGCCTTTTCATCGGGAGACAAGATTAAGGACGGTTTTGCAGAAAGCGTCGAAATCGCTGCTCCCGCCGGTCAGGCCTTCGGCCCGGAGGGCCTGGCGGATCTCCTTCTTGCGGTCGGGGAAATGGCGGAGCAGCGCCCCCCGGGATTTGATGCGGGTGAAGTGTCCCTGCGCGTCGCGCAGCCAGTAAGACTTCCGGTAGACGAAATGGCGAGCCACATCCGCGCGGTAGTTTTCGTCGTCGTAGCCGATCGTCTCGCCGTTGACGTTGTAGACGGAGGAGTTGACGTATTTGAAAACGTGCTTGTACACGCGCTCCGGTCCCGCTCCGAACACCTCGTAGAACCCTTCGCCCAGCGCTTCGCCGGGGCCGAAGCCCACAAACTGGCGTCCGCCCATCGTGAAGGACGGGGTGAGCGCAGGAGCAAGCGCCACAGCGAAAGGACGCCCCTCCAGATGGACGAGGGCGCGTTGCGCCACGGCGTCGATGTTGATGAGCACGTCGTGGTAGAAATTGCCTTCGAAGGTGATGTCCCCGCGCTCGAAGTCGGGGTGGATCCAGTAGGGGTGCCCGTTGGCCGGGAAACTGTACCGGGCGGATTCCTTGCCGCGGAAGAGGATGGAGCGTTCGCCGGCCGCGTCCTGGAAAGCCTGCAGCTCGGGGCTGAGCTGCGCCCGCGCCTGCCAGCCTGTGGCCAGGAGCAGCGCCAATACACTACCAATCAGAGACAACGCCTTTTTCATTCCTATCTATAACGGGAAACAGCAGGATAACTGCTTACAAATATAGGAAAAATCTGAAAAAGAACGGGCCCCCGCCCCGGACCTACCGGACCACCTCCAGCGCCGTACGGGCCGAGACGGCCTGCCCCCCGGCGGTCAGACCCTCGGCGAACACCTCGAAGCGTCCGCTGTAGGCGGGGGTCTTGCACTCGATCTCCATCGACTCGCCGGGGGCGAGGCTCAGCATCGGGTGCCAGTAGAGGGTCTGGCGGTAGTCGGGGTATTTGGCGCCCACGCCCTCGCAGGTGTAGGCCAGCGGCAGGGAGCAGCCCTGGAAATCGACGATACGGACGTTGTCCTCGAACTGCATCGAAGGGAGGTTGCCCTTGTAGGTGACGAAGTTGACGATGCCGCTGAAACTGCGGGCGCCGAAGAAGAAGGTGCGGGAGTAGATGTCGATGTGCTCCACGAGCAGCGGGTCGTAGGCGAGGATCTTCGCGTGGTCGGGCACCGGGATGCCGTCCAGCAGGACCAGCGCCATTCCCTGTGGGAACGAGCGGTGGCCCGAATAGTCGGTGGTGCTGACCTGGATCTGCGGCCGGCCGTCCACGCGGCGGACGCGGACCTCATGGATGAACTCGACGAACAGCTCCTCCATCACCGGGAAACGGGTGTAGTCGTCCAGGATATACCGCGTGCGGTCCCGTTCGTCGAAAACGCGGTGCTCGTGGACGGGCAGGGCGTCATAGAGCGTGTCCGCGTCGAAATTGCGCTCCAGCTGCATGGCAAGCTTGCGCAGCTCCAGCGCCTGGGCGTAGTCTGCGCTCAGCTGCAGCGGCGGGATCTCGCCCGGGGACAGGTCCGGGAAGGGGCTTTCGATCTCCAGGTGGCAGACATTGTCGCGGCCCGGGTTCTCGATCTCGAGAAACATGTTCTGCGAGCCGAAGATATTGGTGGTGAAGAAGGTGACGGTGCCGTCGGGCGCAATGGCCTCGGTGTAGAGGTTCTCGCCGCTGCCCGGCGAGGAGAGGAAGGCGTATTTACCGTCCATCGCACGGCGGCCCGCTTCGTCGGTGCCTGTGACGCGGGCGCGGATGATCTCCCCTTCGTATTCCGGGACAACATCCGCGGCGAATCCCGCCGGGGCGGGAAGCCGGCGGTTCTGCGCGACGAAATCGCCGATCCGGCCGCCCGCGGGAGCGGGAATGCCGTCGTCGTGGCGGACGCGCAGGCTGAAGCCGGCCGCTTGCATGCCGCGGTTGGTGACGCGGATGCGGGCGATGCCGCCGCTCGCGGCAGGCTCGGCGCCAATCTCCAGGCCGCCCTGGTCCGCGGCCGGCGCGGCGGCGGGGGCGTGCGGGACGATCCTCACGCCGTCCGGGACACGGTCGGCGCTGAAGGTGTTGACCACAGAGATGGTCCGGGCGCCGTCCAGCGGGTCAAAGCCCGTCTCGGAGGCCCCGAGCCGGGTAAAACAGAGGATGCGGTAGTTGCCGGTGGGCAGGGTGTCGGGCAGGATGAGGCGCCCGGCCCCGCGCCCGCCGTTTAGGGCGATCTTGGCGGTCTGGACCAGGCCGGAGGCCGAATGGACCTCCACGTAAGCGATCTTGCTGAAGGTGGAGAGCGCTCCGGTGGCGGCGTCCACGCACCAGGCGGACATCCACACGGCATCGCCCGCCACATACACTTCGCTGTCGGTCGACAGGTACACGCGCTCGCGCAGCCGCTCCGCCCCATGCAGCAGGCACGGTAGCAGCAGCAGAAGGAGCGCGCAGCAATATGTCGGAATCAGTCTTCTCATCAGTCGGTCTACTTGTGATCGTTGGGCCAGTCGGCCGGTTTGTTCTTGCTGCCGCCGGATTTGGTACAGTCGATGCAGACATCCCTGACCCAGATGTAGCCGGTGGGCTCGACGCCCATACCGTAGACGGCGTGCCAGGGCAGCCAGCCGGAATTATAGGCGGCCAGCATGGATTCATATTTGAGGTCGATCTCGAAGTCTTCGCGCTTGTAGTATCCGCCTCTTGGAGGAATGTAGAATTGCTCCACGTCGTTGTCGTAGTACATCTGGGCCGTGGCGACGGCGCCGGCGTTGAGATAGCCCAGGATCAGGTAGTCGCGCTCGTTGGTGCAGTGGACGTTGCTGGCCATCTCGCTCGGGGTGGGGGCGAAGAGGGACCCCTGCTCCTGGGTATTCTGGCGGATGGTCCGCCAGTAGTTGTATGCGTCCGGGCTCAGGGCGGAGAGCTGGAGCGTCATCCGGTACAGCATCTGGAGCCGCCGGTCCGACAGGTCGATGCGGCGGAAGGAGAGCTCCTCGAAGCGGTCCTCGATCTGGTTCTCCGTAGAGAAGATCTGGATGTCGGCCGCATCCGTGTGGCTCCAGCAATAATAATAGTCGCCGCCGCCGACCCGGATCCCGCCGGGGCCGAAAACGACGCTGGCGGAGAGGTCGCTGTGGTATTCCCAGTCCTCGTTGTAGGTCCACCGGAAATGGTGGGCGCCGTTGCAGTGCATGCTCAGGCCGATGTGCAGCTCGTCGAACTGGTCGTTCTTCCAGTAGGACAGGTCGTCGATGACCGGGGCGGGGCAGACTTCCAGCCAGTCGGACTCGAGCTTGTGGCCGTCGTCGATCGAGCAAACCAGGCGGTAGCGCTGGTCGGTGCGGAGGCCGCGGGTGTCGAACTGCAGCTGGCTCCACATGCCGAGCGTGCTGGAGTAGGGCTGGCCTGTGGGATCGGTGCCTTCGATGCGCGTGCCGTCCTCGCCCTCGATGTAGCCCACGGGATTGGTGGTCTGGGAGATGTATATGAACGAGCTGCTGCTGTAGGGGTATTGATTCAGCGGCTGGGCGTAGGAGAAGCGGATGGTGGTGACCGCGCCGATCAGGATGTCCCCGTCCACCACGAGCGGGTATTCCCCATCTTCGAGGGTAATGTCGTAGGGATATTTGCAGGCCGCTGCGCAGAGCAGCAGGGCGGCGATGGCCGCGAGACGCCGGAAAAGGTTCGTTTTCGTTGCCATCAGAATTTCAAGTTAAGGTTGATATACGGGATGGGGCAGGCGAACACCGACAGCATGTAGCTCTTGTCGCCCTCGAAGAAGATCGAATAGGCGTTCTTGCGTGCGGTCACGTTGTACACGCCGATGGTCCAGGACATGTGCGAGAACTGCCGCAGGTAGTGGCCCGGGTCGATGTTGACCGACAGGTCCAGCCGGAAGTAGTCGGGGATGCGGTGGGCGTTGCGGCGGGTGTAGGCGAGCCGCAGGCCGGCAGGGTGACGGGCCGCCCTGTGGAATACTCGAGGTTGGCGGACACGGAGTAGCGGTGGGTGAACTTGTAGTTGGCCACGAGCTTGACTTCGTGCGGCTTGTCGTGCGGGGCGTTGTACCATGCGCCGCCGTTGATCGTCTCCACGCCGCGGTCCTGCATTTCGCGCAGGTGCGAGCGTGCATAAGTATAGGATAGCCAGCCGGTCAGCTTGCCGCTGGTCTTCTTGGCCATCACCTCCACGCCGTAGGCCCGGCCGTAGGTCTCCACGAGATAGTCGGGCAGGTCGGGATTCATCAGCAGGGTGGCGCCGGACTTGTAGTCGAGCTGGTGCGCCGTGTGCTTGTAGTAGGCCTCGACCGTCAGGTCCACGGAGCCCACGGTCCAGTACAAGCCCGCCGCCGCCTGCCAGCCCGTCTGCGGGCGGACGCGGGCGGTGGACAGCTGCCAGGTGTCGATGGGCGAGATGCTGGAAGTGTTGGAAATCAGGTGGATGTGCTGGCTCATCGTGTTGAAGCCCGCCTTGAACGAGAGGTTGTCCAGGAAGGAATACTTGCCGGACAGGCGGATTTCGGGATTCAGGTAGAACTTCGACGGGTTCAGGGCCAGCAGGCCGCTCAGGCGCACGCCCGCGTCGAAGGAGAGCTTCGGGCTCACGGTCCAGCTGTCGCTGGCAAACAGGGACGGCTCCAGCGCGTTCTGCGGATCCAGCCGCGTGTTGGCCACGAGGGAGCCCTCGTAGAGCGGGGACATGGCTCCGGGCTGCAGGTTGTAGAAGGTGGCCTGTGCGCCGAACGTCAGGCTGTGCGCGTCGGTGGCCGCATAGCGGAAGGTGCCCTTGGCGAAGCCCTGGCGGATGCCCGTGGCGACGCGGTAGCCGGACAGCTGGTTTTCGCCCAGGGTGTTGTCCAGGGTGGCGGCATACTGGTCGTAGCCGGCCACGGCCGTGAGGTTGAGGCGGCTGCTCAGGCGGCTGCGCCATTTCAGCGAAGCGTTGAGATTAGAGTAGCGGAAGGTCGTGTCGCGGCTGAAGCCGAAATGGTCGCGGGACCAGTAGACGTAGGCCTGCAGGGTGTTGTCGTCGTCAATCTTGTGCGTCACCGAAGCGTTGAGGTCGCTGAACGAGGCCCGGCCGCCGTGGTAGTTGCTGTCTTCCGGCAGACGGCCCAGGAGCCAGTTGGAATAGGTCGTGCGGCCGCCCACGATGAAAGTTGTCTTGCCCTTGGAGATGGGCCCCTCGAGCAGGAAGCGGCTGGTCAGCAGCCCCAGGCCCAGGGCGCCCGCCACCTTGTTGGCGTTGCCTTCGCGGCCGCGAACGTCCAGCACCGACGAGATGCGGCCGCCGAACTCCGCGGGGATGCTGCTCTTGTAGAGCTCCACTTCGCTCACCACGTCCGGGTTGAAGGCGGAGAAGATGCCGAACAGATGGGTGGGGTTGTAGATCGTGCCGTCGTTGAGCAGGATCAGGTTCTGGTCGGTCGAGCCGCCGCGGACGTTGAAGCCGCTGGAGGCCTCGCCGACGGACTTGACGCCCGGCAGGGTGAGCACCGCATGGATGATGTCGCCTTCGCCGAAGGCGGTGGGAATCTTGTTGATGACCTCCATCCGGACGCGCTCGATGCCCATCTTGGCGTCGCGGTGGTGCGACACGGCGTCGGCCGAGATGACGGCCTCGGCGAGGGCAGTCACCTTTTCTTTCATTACCACGTCGAGCGTGCCGTCGTCGTAGACTTTCAGCGTAAGATGCATGTCCTCAAGGGAATATCCGCTTAGGTTGAGCTGGCCGTCGCCCAGCGGAAGCGCCACGCGGTAGAAGCCGTCGGCGTCCGTCACGGCGTAGGCGCCGGTCTTGTCGTCGTAGACCGACACGCCGGTGAGCGGCTCGCCGGAGGAGACGTCGCGCACGTGCCCCGTGAGGTAGGCCTTGCCGCTGGCCTTCGCGCCGGGTTCGCCGATCTCATAGACCTTGTTCTGGAAAGTAGCCACGGCGCTCTGCTCCGACAGGTACTGCCGCAGGCCGTCGTCCCCGCCCGCCGGGCGGTCCTCCGTGAAGAGGCCGAGGGGGAGGTCGGTGAAGACGGACTTGCCGCGCAGGATGAAGCGGGCATCGCCGTAAGTGCTTATAATATAACCTTTTTCGCGCAGCTGCGCGTAGGCGGCGTCAAGAAATTCGCCGCGGGGTGCGCTCACGCTGAAAGTGGCCTGTTCGGCCTCGTCCTTGACCACGTAGAAATCCTCCGGGAACTCCCGGTTCAGGAAGCTCACGAGCGAATCCAGCGGCACGCGGCGCACCTCGAGCCGCTCCTGGGCGGAGAGGCCGGCCGTGCCGGCGAGCAGGGCGGACAGCAGGATCAGGAACGCTCTTCTCATAGGCTGGCGGCGATTTGAAGGACGAGCTCGCAGTATGCGTCGAGACTGATATTGGACTTGTCGAGCCTGGCGGCCCGGACGGCCTTGCGGACCTCGCGCTTGCGGTCGCCGAACTTGCCGATCAGGGCTTCGCGGCCGCGGAAGCGGGAAACGCGGCCCCCGCGGTCGCGGAAATAATAGGAAGTGGAAATGGCGTAGTAGGAGGTCAGGTTGTCGCGGTAGTCCGGGTCTTCATAGCCGATGGCCTCGCCGTTGACGTTGTGGGTGTTGGGGGCGATCTGCTTGTTGACGCGCTTGTAGACGTGCTCGGGCCCCGGCCCGAACACTTCGTAGAAGCCTTCCGAGAGGTCCTTCGTGCCCGGCCCCACGCCGACGAAACGGTGTCCCTCCACTTCGAACGAACTCACCTGGTCCGGGGTGAGGGAGATGGCGAAGGCGCCGTTGGACAGCTGGACCAGCAGGCGCTGGGCCATGGCGTCGATGTTGAGGGGAATGCCGACGTAGCTGTTGCCTTCGAACACGATGTCCCCGGGCTTGAACTCGCGGGTGCTCCAGTAGGGATGGCCGTTGGCGATGTATTCATACCGCTCGGCCTGCGGCCCGCGGAAGAGGGCGGAACGGTCGCCGGCCGCCTCTTGGAAGGCCTGCAGCTCCGGACTCGTCTGCGCGCGGGCCGGCAGCGCCGCTGCCAGCAGCGAGATCACTCCGCCAACGATCAGGACAGTTCTTTTCATCAACACAAATATAGCGGGTTTTTGCGGAAATCCCGTTATTATAACACCGCCCCTGCCGAAATACTGCTTCTGCACGCCGAAATACTTGCAATGCTTTGGAATTTCGCGAAATATGTCTAAATTTGCACGCTTTTTCCCGCGGTGGGAGAAAGAAGTGTAAGTTTAACCCCAATTTTTTGCTGAGAAATGGCTGAATATTTGATGCCTGAGAAGAAGCAAGAGATTTTCGCGAAGTACGGGAAGTCCAATAAGGACACCGGCTCTCCTGAGAGTCAGGTTGCTTTATTTTCCTACCGTATCGCTCACCTTACCGAGCACGTGAAGAAGAACAAGAAGGACGTTCCCTCCTTCGCCTCGTCGGTAAGCGCCGCCACATCCTGGATTATCTTCAGGCGACGGACATCGAGAGATACAGGAATATCGTCAAGGAGCTTGGTCTCCGCCGATAGCCACGATAGGAAAACAAAGGGGGTGGTTCCCGGGTGGGACCATCCCTTTTTTGACGGAAAAGACGTAAAAGACGCAATAGAGAAACAGTAATGAACGTAATCACCAAAAAGATCGAGCTCGCGGACGGCCGCGTGATCGAGATCGAGACCGGCAAACTGGCCAAGCAGGCCGCCGGCTCCGCCGTTGTCAAGATGGGAGGCACGATGGTCCTCGCCACCGTGACCTGTGCCGACGAAGTCAAGGAAGGCACCGATTTCATGCCCCTCACCGTGGACTACCGTGAGAAGTACTATGCCGCAGGGCGTTTCCCCGGCGGCTTCCTGAAGCGCGAGAGCAAGCCCTCCGACTACGAGGTGCTCATCGCCCGCCTGGTGGACCGTCCCATCCGCCCGCTGTGGCCGGATGATTTCCACCTGGAAGTTTTTGTCAATATCAACCTGATCTCCGCCGAGAAGGACATCCAGCCCGACGCCCTCGCCGGCCTGGCCGCCTCCGCCGCCCTCGCCACCTCCGACCTGCCGTTCGGCGGTCCCGTGTCCGAGGTCCGCGTGAGCCGTATCAACGGCGAATTCGTCATCAACCCCAATTTCTCCCAGATGAAGGACTCCGACCTCGAGCTGATGGTCGCCGCCACCGAGGAGAACATCATGATGGTCGAGGGCGAGATGAACGAGGTCTCCGAGCACGACATGCTCGAGGCCATCAAGTTCGCCCACGAGGAGATCAAGAAGCACTGCCGCATCCAGAAGGAGCTCATGCACGAGCTCGGCACCGACGGCCCGAAGCGCGAGTATCCCCACGATCCCGAGGACGAGGAGCTCAAGAAGGCCGTGCACGACTTCTGCTACGACAAGTGCTACGCCCTTGCGAAGGCCGCCAAGCCCAAGAAGGAGCGTGAAGAGGGCTTCAAGGCCATCAAGGAGGAGTTCCTCGCCACGATTCCCGAGGAGGAGCTCGAGGAGAAGACCCCGCTCGTGGAGCGCTACTACCACGCCGAGGAGAAGGAAGCCATGCGCAACATGATCCTCGACGAGGGGATCCGCCTGGACGGCCGCGTCTGCAACGAGGTGCGCCCGATCTGGTGCGAGGTGGACTACCTGCCCTGCGCCCACGGCTCCGCCATCTTCACCCGCGGTGAGACCCAGTCCCTCGCGACCGTGACCCTCGGCACCAAGATGGATATGAAGGAGATGGACGAG
>CAJOHX010000014.1 GCA_905234475.1 uncultured Bacteroidales bacterium
CCCTTCTGCGCAGCCTGGTAGGGATTGCAGAAGAGGTCGTTGTATTCCTGTTTGCGGGTCTCGGCGATCTCCGCCTGCCTGGCGGGATCCGTCTCGGCCTTGATTTCCTTGCCATAGAGGATGTTCACGGCGCCCTCCGCGCCCATCACGGCGATGTTGGCGGTCGGCCAGGCGTAGTTGACATCGCCGCGGAGCTGCTTGCAGCTCATCACGATGTGCGCACCGCCGTAGCTCTTGCGCAGGGTCACGGTGACCTTGGGGACGGTGGCCTCGCCATAGGCGTAGAGGAGCTTCGCGCCGTTGGTGATGATGGCGCCGTACTCCTGCTGCGTGCCCGGCAGGAAGCCCGGGACGTCCACGAGGGTCACGAGGGGAATGTTGAACGCGTCGCAGAAGCGCACGAAACGGGCGCCCTTGCGGGAAGCGTTGATGTCCAGCACGCCGGCGAGCACGCCCGGCTGGTTGGCCACGATGCCCACGCTCCTGCCGCCCATGTGGGCGAAGCCGACGATGATGTTCTTCGCGAAATCCTTGTGGACCTCGAAGAACTCGCCGTCGTCGACGATGCTGGCGATCACGCCGTACATGTCGTAGGATTTGTTCGGACTGTCGGGCACGATGTCGTTGAGCGCGTCGTCCACGCGGCCGACGGGGTCCTGGGTGGGCCGCTCGGGCGCGATGGAGAGGTTGTTCTGCGGCAGGAAGGAGAGGAGCTTCTTGATGGTGGCGATGCCTTCCTCCTCGGACGGGGCGCTGAAGTGCGCCACGCCGGACTTGGAGGCGTGCACGGCGGCGCCGCCGAGGCTCTCCTGGTCCACGTCCTCGCCCGTGACGGACTTGACGACGCCGGGGCCGGTGAGGAACATGTAGGAGGTGTTCTGGACCATGAGGGTGAAGTCGGTCAGGGCGGGGGAGTACACCGCGCCGCCGGCGCAGGGGCCGAAGATACCGCTGATCTGCGGGACCACGCCGCTGGCGAGGATGTTCCGCTCGAAGATCTCGCCGTAGCCTGCCAGGGCGTCGATGCCTTCCTGGATGCGGGCGCCGCCCGAATCGTTGAGGCCGATCACCGGCGCGCCGGCCCGCACGGCCATGTCCATGACCTTGCAGATCTTCTCTGACATCGTCTTGCTGAGGGACCCGCCGTTGACGGTGAAATCCTGGGCGAACACGAAGACGAGACGGCCGTCGACGGTACCCTGTCCGGTCACGACGCCGTCGCCGTCCGGATGGGTGGCCTCCATGCCGAAATTCGTGCAACGGTGCTGCACGAACATGTCGAATTCTTCGAAACTGCCCGGATCGAGGAGCTTCTCGAGGCGCTCGCGCGCCGTGAGCTTGCCTTTCTGGTGCTGTGCGTCGATACGCTGCTGCCCGCCGCCCAGTTTCGCGGCGGCGCGGCGCTCGACCAATTCTTGGATTTTATCTTGCTGGATACTCATAAGTCTGATTTGACGGAAAATCAAAAATCAGACAAATATACGAATAATCCGTCAGAGATAAAAGCGGATTTCCCTAAATATTTTTATGTTTCAACCCCTGCGGGGCTATTTCTTGTCCAGCCAGCACCAGAGGCGGTACATCAGCCAGCCCCAGACAAGGAACAGGACGATGTGCACCCAGGTCGGGACCGAGGTCCGGTAATGCTCCTCGGAGGCGATGTCCATCAGCTGGGGAGAATCAGCGTAATAATAGGCTCCGGCGCCAAAATCCAGGTCCGGGGAAAGCCCCGCCCCCCGGATCATGATCACGATGGCGATGACCAAAACAGCCACGGCGACGCACGCCGTGGCTATCTTGAAAATCAACTTTCCCTTCGGGCCCACTATTTGAACAGGTCGAGGACGGGAACCTTGAAGACCACGCCGCTCAGCAGGAACCATACGGCGAGGAGCGTCAGGGCGATGTTGAACAGCTGCCCGACGATGTAGAGCCACAGGACCTTGCCGCCCTGCATCTGCTTCGCAATCTCCTTGAAGTTCGTGTCGAGGCCGATGCTGGTGAACGCCAGCACGAAGCACCAGTTCTTGTACTGGTCCAGGACCTTGTTGATGGCGCTCACCTGGTCGCCGCCGAAGATCGGCTGGATCAGGAAGGAGGCCACGAGCGAAGCCACGAAGAAACCGATGATGAACTTCGGGAAGCGCTTCCAGATCTCGCCGGCGCCCACTTTCTGGGCCCCGCTGTTCTCCACGCGGGTGGCGAAGAAGATGGCCACGAAGAAGGCGATGAAGCCGATCAGGATGTTCTGGATGCTCTTCACGAGCACGGCAGCCTGCTCGGCCTCGGGGCCGAGGGCATTGCCGGCGAGCACGACGGCGCCCGTCGAATCAACGGTGCCGCCGATCAGCGCGCCGCCCATCAGTTGCGTCATACCGCAGGCCCGGATGATCATCGGCTCGAAGACCATCATCAGGATGGTGAAGATAATCGAAATCGAGATGGCGATGGAGAGGTCGTCCTTCTTGCACTTGGCAGCTGCGCCGGTGGCGATGGCGGCCGAGGTGCCGCAGACGGAGGTCGCGGCGGCCAGCGTGATGACCAGCGGCTTGTTGTCAAGCTTCAGGACCTTGGTGCCGAACCACCACATGAACAGGATCACGATCGGCGTGACGATCCAGGCGATGCCCAGGCCGTAGAGGCCGAACTTGGCGATGTTGCTGAACAGCACGGAGAAGCCCATGATTACGAGGCCGGTCTTGATATAGAACTCGGTCTTGATGGCCGGTTTCAGCCATTTCGGCACACCCACCGTATTGGAAATCAGCAGGCCGATGATCAGCGCCCAGAAAGCCCACTCGAGATAGCGGTTCAGGGTGAACTCGGCGCTGACCAGACGGACGACCAGCGAGATCACGAACAGCGCGATGAACGCAGGGATGAACTTCTTGATCTGTCCGCCCTGCAGCTTGACACCCAGGGTAAAGAGGGCGCCGAGGGTCACGAAAGTGACCAGGAACTTCTTCCAGAACGCCCAGGAGGCGAGCTGGGCACCCAGCGGGGTAACGCCGGACGCTTCCTCTCCCAGGGCCCAGGTCGAGAACTTGACGGCGGAGAAGTCGAAGGCTCCGGTAAGCACCGCCACGCAGGCGATGAGAATCACGATGGCTCCCAGCCAGACGGCCTGCCAATCTTCTTTTTTCCAGAAATCACTCATAGTATCGTTGATTAGAATCTGACGTAATACTGGAACCAGAGTTCATTGAACTTCTGGCCGGTGAGCCTGTTGTCGTTGTAGCGGTACTCCAGCTGGAACATCAGGTTCTTGTGGAGGCGGACCTGCGGGGCAAAGGAATAAATCGTGGACTGGCTGTCCGCGGTGGCGTTGTCGCGGTACATATCGTATTTCAGGTACACCTTGAACCAGTCGGCCACGGGAATGCCCACGGTAGCATAGAAGGCGTCGGCCACGCCCGTGTCCGAGGTGCCGGCGATGAGCTGGCCCGTGACGGGGTCGATGGAAGATGCTTTATAACCGTTGGAGTGGACATACTCGCTTCTGGCGGACCAGTTGTTGTGCTCGTACTTCGCACCCACGGCGTAACGCTTGCGGTCCACGGTCACCTTGCCGTCCGACCAGTTGCCGTTCCATCCGAAGACGCCGAGATAGAGGTCTTTGATCGGTTGGATCTGGATGGTTCCGATCAGGTCCTTCTGGCTGTTGTTGTCCGCCTTGTTGATGCCGTTACCGTTGTAAATGCCCAACTGGTAGTGGATGAGCCGGTGCTGGTCGCTCCCGACGGGAAGCAGGTCGCCCTGGAACTGGATGCCGAGGTCGCGGCCGCCCATCGACGCCTCGCCGCAGCGGTCTCCCATGCCGGAGAGCTTCTTGACGGCCTGCGAATAATCGCCCACGCCGACATCCCACGGGTTGTAGGGATTCTCGAAGGTGAACGCGCGCTTGAACTCGCCGACCTTGACGCTGAATTCCTTATACTTCGCCCACTCGAGATAGAAGTCCTTCACGTGGGGCGTGCCGTTGATCTCGAACTGGATGCGGTAATTGAAGTCGTTGAGGATAGTCCCGTCCACATAGGTACGGATGAGACGGAGGCCGAAGCCCGGACCGCCGTTAGCACCATCCTGGGAGGAATACTTGTAAGTGCCGATGATGAATGCACCGAACTTGGGCGTGCTGGCGAAGCCGGTCAGCTTGTAACCGTAATCCGGTTTGGCGCCGTCTCCCTGAGCGAATGCACTGACGGACAGCAACGCTGCGCAGAGCAGAACAAATACTTTTTTCATTTTATAGTTTGTGGTTTAACAGTTACACGTCATTTTCGCATACAAAGGTACGCAGGCGTGTGAGCAAGCGTGGAGAAAATCGTCCTTTTTATTGGTAATTCCGTACAGATTTTTCTTTTTTGTCCTGCAGAATTTGTAAGATCGTCCCATTATTTGTAAATTCGTCCGTTTACTGATTTTGGCTTCCGGATGAACCTCTATCTGTCCACGCTCCTGCTGATCGCGATACCGGCCCTGCTGGCCGTCATCGCCTTCTTCTTGATCCGCTACCGGCGGCTCTGGATGCAGGTCCGCAAGTCTCTTCGCGCCAAGATTGACCAGATCTACGAAGACCGGGCGCAGTTCGCCAGGATCTCGGAGCAGGTGGATGAAGCCACGCCGCTTCTCGCGGAAGTCGGGGATTCCCTGAACACGCTGTCGGCCCGGAAAGGGGGGGCCGGCCGGGACCGGGAGCAGCTGGACAAGATCCTCGAAGACATGGATGAACTCCGCCGCCTGATGGCGGAGGTCCGCTCCATCCTGAACCTGCCGGCCGTGGACCTGGTCGATACCGGGAGGGGCCCGGCGTCCCGGGAGAACCAGGAGTTTTCCGACACCCTTCTGAACATCCTGCGGGAGCGGATGGGCGACGAGCAGTTCTATGTCGCCTCGCTCGCTTCCCAGATGGGCATGTCCCGCACGAAACTGTTCAAGCGCGTGCGCGAAGTGACCGGCCAGACGCCGAAGCAGCTCCTGAACGAAGTCCGGCTCGTCTCCGCCGACAAGCTCCTCTCCGAGGGCAAAATGTCCGTATCCGAGATTGCCGACGCAACCGGATGGGGGTCCCTGTCGTATTTCTCGAAATCCTACAAGCGCCGCTTCGGCCGCAATCCGAAGAAGAAGTAACCCGGGTGGCTGATTTGCTCCTTTTTTGCTATCTTTGCAAATATGGAGGTGTAGGATAATTAACGAGATATGCGCAACTATTCCAAAGCATCCAGTCTGGCCATCATCGCGGCGGTGTATACGGTCGCCGTTGCGGTGGGTGTCCTGACCTTTGGCAAGGCTTCCGGAGCGATGTCCGAGCCGTGGGCCTTGTTGCTCGCGGACGTGGTCGCGACCATCTTTGTCTGGGGCGCGGGCCTGGTGTTTGAGAATGTCTCGGTCTATGATCCCTACTGGAGCGTGGCGCCGCCCGTGATGTTCACGGCCTGGGCGTTCTATAAAGGTTGTTTTTCGCTTCCCGTCATCCTGCTGCTGGTGGCCGTCTGGTATTGGGGAATCCGCCTGACCGGCAACTGGGCCCATACTTTCAAGGGACTTGGCCATGAGGACTGGCGCTACACCCGGTACCGGGAAACGCAGTCGGCCTTGCTTTTTCACTTGACGAATTTCTTCGGCTTGAATATGATGCCCACCCTGCTGGTGTTTGCTTGCATGCTGCCGGGGTTCGGCCTGTTTGGGACCGCATCGGCGAATGCGCTCACTTGGCTGGGCTTTTTCCTGTGCGTGGCCTCGGCGACCATCCAGTTGGTGGCGGACACGCAGATACACCGTTTCCGGGACGAGCACCCGGGCGCTTTCTGCGATGCGGGACTGTGGAAGCACGGACGCCATCCCAACTATTGCGGTGAGATCCTGATGTGGTGGGGCGTGTGGGTGATGTACGCTTCGCTGAACGGCATCGACTGGCATGTGCTGGCTCCCGTTGCCATGACCTGCCTGTTCCTTTTCATCAGCATCCCGATGATGGAGCGGCGTCAGTTGGACAACAAGCCGGGATATGCGGAATACCGGAAGAAGACACGGATTTTGATTTGATTCTCCCATGGACACACGGATGTACGGTACCTGTTTCTTCGAGCGGTATGCTCAGATCCTGCTCTCGGCGCTGCTGGGGAGCGAATTTGACACGCTCGTGAACCGGGACCGGCCGGATCTGCAGTCGCCGGACGGGAAGTCGGTGGGCGTCGAGGTGACGCGGGCGATGGAGGAGAGTAAGTCGGCGGAGCAGGCGCTGCTGAAGGACATCGCCGGAATCAGTGCCGGGGATGAGGACGACGAGATCGACCAGATCCTGGAATACGGGTATGCCTATGGCCTGCGGAATGGGAAATACATTGGAATAAAAGAACTTCCGTACTGGCGCATGGCCCTGCCGATGCGCCGCATCCTCGAGACCAAGGTCGCCAAGGTGGGGAACGGATTCTATGGCCATTTCGACAAGATGGGACTCTTCATCTTCAGCAAGGACGACCTGACCGCCGCGGATGCCCTGAAGACCTTGAACTACACCCTCAGCCTCCAGAAGAACCTGGACTATGGCTACAACCGCCTGTACCTGGCGGACGTGAACGACCTGTTCGCCTGCAACCTGGACGACGGCATCTCCGCCGGCTCGCGCATGCTCCGCTACCGCGTGTCCCGGGAGCAGCGGCAGGCGTTCTACCTGGAAGCGATCAATAGACAGAATGCCCAATAATTAAAACACAATCCCATGATAGACGACATCCTTCGGTACAATGCGGCGTTCGTGGCGGATAAAGCCTATGAACCGTTCCTTACTGACAAGTATCCTGACAAGAAACTCGCCGTGCTGAGTTGCATGGACACGCGCCTGTCCGTGCTGCTGCAGGAGGCGCTGGGGCTGAAGAACGGTGATGCCAAGATTATCAAGAACGCCGGCGCGCTGGTCCCGACGCCGTGGGATTCCGCGATGCGGAGCCTGATTGTGGCGGTGTATGAGCTGGGCGTGAACGAGATCATGGTGGTCGCGCACACGACCTGCGGCGCCTGCCACATGAGCTTCCATCATTTCAGGGAGGAAATGCTGAAGCGGGGGATTGCAGAGAGTGCGATGCAGGACTGCGGGATGGACCTGGACGCATGGCTGGAGGGCTTCCACGACACGGAGGCTTCCGTGCGGCAGACCGTTGAGAATATCGTCAGCCATCCGCTGATGCCTGCCGACGTGTCCGTCCGCGGCTTTGTCATCGACTCCGTTACGGGCGCATTAAATGAAGTTAAGTAATTAATTATCAATAATATTATGTCAAGGATTAAATGGCAGCACGCCCTCGTGCTCATCGTTATGCTTTTATCTTGTTTTTCTGCTATGGGCAAGAAGCCGGTCCTGAAGAACACCACCTGGACGGCCGTCCAGGAAATGTTTGTCGCCGATGCCGGCACCATGACCATCACGCACACGCTGGAGTTCGGCTCCGACAAGACGGTCAAGATCAAGGAAGTCAGCGTCATGCCTTCCCATCCTGCCATGTACATGAATCCCGACGGGACCGTGGACCGGATCCCCGGATGGACCAACGAGCGGGAAGAAGCCGGCCTGTACGTCTTTCGCAAGAACACCCTGACCGTCAAACTGGAGGACGGCAGTGAGAAAGTGTATCTGCTGAACGCCGACGGCGCCTTCGTCACGCCGGATCCCCTGGTTAACGAGATGCTGGTCTTCACGCGCGACGAGAAGGAATAGGATCCGCGTCCGGAATAAGGTGATATGCAAGACAGCAAGCGAATCGTCTTCATCGATTACATTCGCGTCATTGCGTGTTTCCTGGTGATGCTCGTGCATGCCAGCGAAAGCTTTTATGCAGGCTCCGCGTCAGGGCTGGCGGGTGATGAGGCGATGGTTCCCACGGAAGCGGCCCGGTTCTGGGTGGCGTTCTATGATGGATTCGTCGCACGGACCTGCGTCCCGCTCTTCATGATCGTGTCGGCTTTCCTGCTGGTCCCGCTCAAGCCGGGACAGTCGATGGGAGATTTCTACAAACGCCGTTTCAAGCGTATTCTGCCGCCGTTCATCCTCTTCCTGCTGCTCTATACCTTCCTGCCGCTTGCGTGGGACGGGATGACCTGGGAGCAGTCGCTTGCCGACCTGAGACTGCTGCCGTTCAATTTCCCGTCCATGGCGGGACATTTGTGGTTTATGTATCCGCTGATCGGCCTGTACCTGATCATCCCGGTGGTGTCGCCCTGGCTGGAGAAGGCCTCCGCGAAGGACGAAAGGATCTTCCTGGGCTTTTTCGCGCTGTCCACTTTTATTCCGTGGATCCGCCGGTTCATCGTCGGGGAGGTCTGGGGAGAGGCGTTCTGGAATGGATTCAATGCGCTTTGGTACTGCTCCGGCTACCTGGGCTATCTGGTGATGGCGCACTATATCCGTGTCCACCTGGACTGGAGCCGGGGGCGCAAACTGTGGGTGGGCTGGACCTGTTTCTTGCTGGGTTCCCTGTTCACGCTGTGGGCTTTCTGGATGAAGGGGGTGCCCGGCGTGTCAATGCCCACGCCCGATATCGAGTGGGCCTGGGAGTTCTGCATGCCCAACCTGGTGATTTCGACCTTTGGCCTGTTCCTGGTGTTTTCCTGCATCCGGCAGAAGGAGGCGCCTGCCCTCGTCACGGGCATTGCCAGACGGTCCTACGGGATGTACCTGATGCACATGTTCTTCCTGGCTCCCATCTCCGGCTGGATCATCGGGGGAGACGTCGCCAATCCGGCCGTCCCGGTCTGGCTGGCCATTCCGCTGACCGCCGTGCTGAGCTACCTTTGCTGCGCGTTGACGGCTAAGCTTATTTCACTTTTGCCCGGCAGTAAGTGGATCATCGGGTAGGGGGTTATCTCCAGGAGAAATGTTCTTTGCCGGCGCCGATCTCGAAGTGGTATTTGACGATGCCAAGGTCCATGCGGGTATAGCCCCAGGGTGAGAAAAGGGTCCTGGCCTCCACCACGTTGCCCGGGTGCAGGATGAACTTGAATTTCTGCTGGTTGACAGCCGTAGGGGCAAGCATGGCCGCTTCCATCCCGTCCATGAACCATGCCGGTGGAAGCCCGTCGGACTCGTAGAATTGCTCCACCGGCCTGCGGGGATGCTGCACGCCGGGGAAGGTCCCGTAGCCAAGGGCGATCAGGCAGTGGACAATATCTCCTTTGCGCAGCGTGAAGGTGCCGGCGACCTTCCTATAGGTCAGGCCGGCCCAGCAGGTATTCAGTCCGAGCGTCTGGGCCAGGATCACGAGCTCTTCGCCGAAATAGCCGACCTTCTCCTCCCATTCCTTGCCTTTGGGCGCTGCCACGACCAGGTAATTCCTCACGCCGGAGAACTGCCCGTAGGTGGTGATGAACATGCCGCTGAAAGCCTTGGGCTCATCCAGGACCAGCTGGATGTTCAGTCCGCTCTCCCCGTTGATGCGTTCGATGGCCGCTTGGATTGTGGCCGCTTTGGCCGGTTCTACCGGCTTATCCAGATACTTCCGCACGGAATGCCGTGCCCTGATTGCTTCTATGAGTTCCATACCGCAAAGATAACAAAAACAGGGGAACCCTTAGCAGGGTGCGAATACTCCTTGCCAAACAGTGATTTGGATTTCAGTCAGAAAATCCATTTATTTGCAGTAGGTTATTACTATGGGTAATGGGCATCGCATAATCAAATGACCAAAGAAGAACAACAAGCTTATTATGCAAAGCGGGAACAGGAACTGCTTGACGCGTGCCGGATCAAGACAAAGGAGCAGTTTCTCGACGAATGCAGAAAAGCCGGCATAAATGAGGATTGGTACGCTTTCACCTGCGACCGGTCGAAGCCCGTGTCGATCGACGAGGACACGGTCTATTACGGAAGGAGCGGCGAAACAATCGTTTCTTATCCCTTTCACCGGTGGGATATCGCCTTTCGTGAACTGCTCATTTACAAAGAGGAATTTGAATGGGAGGCGACCGGCGCGCCGTACAGGATCACGTCGGTCAAATGGGAATCCAACGCCGATATTACCGCCGCCTTCGGCAATACCATGACGATCCGCGAGTATCGGTTTTCAGAACAGCCGGAGCAGGAAATGCTCGACGACGGCTGGACCTACGACCACTACGACTGGTATATGGGTTACAGCGTCTACTATAAATCAGTCTCTGCCGGCAGCGTGATGAGGACCGCCTCTATTGTATTCAGGTTCACGAAACGGACCGACAAACGCGACGCGGAGACGTTTGGTTTTGCGGAAGGCAGTTATCTGAGCGGAACGTATCGTTATCCCGTGCCGCAGGATCTGCGGGACAGGATCCGGTCCGAGCGGGATTTCCGGTTCAGGTTTTCCGATGAGCTTCGTGCGACGCTGACGGAAAGACTCGCGAAGAACCTGATCGAGGATGAGTTCGAGGATCTGCGTGCATTTCAGGAAGCCGGTCGGAAAGCGCTGTCCGCCGCGTTCGACCCGAAGCTGTCCGAAAGCGACCAGGCAACTGCGTTTGCGAAGGCATCCAACCATGCGGAAGAGGGGCACCCCGCAATCGACAATTATGAAGGAAGCCGCACCTATATCGTTGTGCACAACAATCTTCACCGAGCATACGATCAGGCGGGGCTCAAATGGTGAATGTTTTCGGAGCGAAGCGACGCAGGGGAACTCGAGGGGGTTCGCCCCCTCGATGGATGGCTGTCACCCAGACAGAAAAAGAGAGCCGCAAAACGGCTCTCTTTTTCTGTCTGGGTGACTCGACTTGAACGAGCGACCTCCTGGTCCCTAACCAGGTGCGCTACCAACTGCGCCACACCCAGATGCCCTCGAAAGGGACCGGAAAAGCATCGGCTTTCCCGGAAAAACTTATTCAAATCACGGCCCGTTTGATCAAGCGCGCTCTTTCAGGACAGCCTGGCATTCAGCGCGCAGGTCGTCCAGGGCCTTGCGGTCGGCGGGGTAGAATTTGACGACGGGCGCCACGGCCATCCTGGCACTCTGGCCCAGGTGCTTGCCCAGCAGTTCGTATTCCTCATACTGCGCCAGCAGGGTAGCGGCCTGGTCCGCCTCCAGCGGCATGTCCAGTCCCGCCTCCCGCAGCATGAAGCGGCTCTTGGCCGCCACGGACAGCGTCACGTTCAGCTGCACGAAGCAGATGACGTCGAAGAAGACCTCGGGCGGGAAACTGTCCTTGATCGAAAGCAGGAACGCACCGGTCTTGGTCTCGTCCAACTTGCCCTCCTGGATGGAGCGGAGCAGGGCCATCTGCTTGTCCAGGCCCTTGTCCAGCCAGCGGTGGATCATGTCGCCGTCGTACTGGTAGGTCCACACCAGCAGCCCCGCCATCACGCCGAAGACGGCGAAGAACTGGATGAGCGGGTTGAAATGGAAGGCATTGTGGCAGACATGCAGCACCGGCGCGGCGACCAGCAGCAGCGCGGCCATCAGCAAGTCCTGCCGCTTTACCTGCAGGCGGGAGCGCACGCGCTCCGCGATCCGGACGGCGAACATCAGCCCGGCCGCGACGATGGCGCTGCAGCCCATGTGGATCAGCGCCACCTCCAGGCCGCGGAACAGCACGGTCCCGAAGCCCATCTGCTCGCCGAGCAGCAGGTAGAAAAGGTTCTCCAGCAAGGAAAAACCGCCGCCCACGGCCGCGCCGCAGATGACGCTGTCAATGAAGAAGGCAATTCGCTTGCGCCGGGCCAGCACAAGGAGCGGGATGCCCTTGACCGCTTCCTCCAGCACCGGATTGACCACGTCGGACACGCCCTCGTACAGGACCCGCCCCGTCAATTGGAACAGGCCGAAGCACGCCAGCGCGGCCGCCATGCCGCACAGCACCAGCAGCAACAGGCGCTTCACGCTCAGCAGCGCGAAATGGTCGAGCCGGTAGACGACGAAGATATAGATGGCGACGGGCAGGAACGCGGCGAGGTAGGACATTACAGCAGCTTGATTGAGACCATCCATTCATTGCCGTGCCGTCCGCCGGGGAATCCCTCCGGAGCGAACAGGTGGCCGTAACCGACGGAAAGCGTCGTTTTCAGATAACTCATGAACACCAGCTCGGTGGTGAGCTGGACGCCCGCGCTAAAGTACATCTGCCGGGGCTCGCCGGGATTCCAGGCGGAGAGGCCCGTCCCGAAGAAGGAGCACTGGATCCAGGTCGGGTAGCAGGACAGGGCGCCGAAGTTGTTGAGCCGGATGGGCTGCAGGTTGAGCTCTGCCGTCGCCTTGGCGTAGGAATGCGCCCGGATCGCGTCGATGCCGGCTCCCGGCAGGGCCAGGGCGGTCCGGTACTGGAAGGCGTCCTGGTTGGTCACGTGGTTATTGCGGAATCCGCCGAAATAGGTGTTGCCGAACACCGTCTTGGCATCGCCGAAACTGTGTCCGGCAGCCGTACGGAGCCAGAAGGAGGTGTTACGGCCCACCGGCAGCAGGACGCCGAAGTCGCCCTGGGCATCGACGGAAGGGTAGACGCGGCCGCCGGCCAGGTAGCCGTAGCCGCGCAGGCTCAGATCATAGCCCTGTTCCTTCATGACACCTCCCAGGGATGTCCGCAGCTTGGAGATCCTGCCGTAGACCGAGGCAGTCTGCAGGGACTTGATGTCGCCCACGGCGATCTCCTGGTACATCGGGAGGGCGTCCATGTCGCCGTAGGCGCCGACCGAGAAACCCCATGCGCGGGAGTACGGCACCTGCGTGTTGTTCGAATAGTCGTAGGCCAGCGAGACCATATAGCCCTTGCGGCTCGCGCGCACCGGCCCGGCCAGGTCATAGAAGTCCACATGGTTCCACGCGGCCTTCAGGGTCCAGAAATAGAGCCGCCACTCGAGGTCCGCATGGAAGCGGTTCTTCCAGTCGTTGTGGCTCCAGGGCGAGATGCCGAGGCCCAGCTTGACGCTGTTCAGGCCCACGGGATCACTGAAGATGAAGCGGTAGCCGAGCACCGGCGTCACATGGTTCCACGACTGGGTGTCGGTGAAGCCGGCGACGGTGGGATAAGCCCCCGCAAAGCGCATTTCCTTCCAGACGTCGTACGGGGTGATGGCGTTGTAGACGTCGCCGAATTCGACCCGGGGGAGCGGCTCCCGGAGCAGGCCCACCTGTTCCAACTCTTTCTGGTTGTTCTCATAGGCGCGCTGGCCGTAGAGCTCAATGGCGTTGGCGTCGGTCACGACTGCGCAGGAGAGGGTGACGGGATGCATGCCGTCCCGCTCGAACGAGAGCGCCAGCAGCTGGCCCGGGGCAATCTCCAGCGGGGCGAAGAGGCCGGTGTCGGTGTTGGAGAGCATCTCCATTTCGCGCGTGGCGAGGTCGATCTGCCAGAGGTTGGAGACGCCGGTATAGTAGGAGCTGCCAATCAGGTAGCGGTCGTCCAGCGAGAAGCGGAACTGGCCCAGGTTGGCGTCTTCCCAGGTCACCAGCTCCACGGGCTTGAAGATGGCCTGCGCCAGCTCTTCTGTATTGAAAATCAGCAGGGTATGCTCGCCGTTGTCGCCCTGGCGGGTGAGGGAAAGCAGCTTCCCGTCGTGGCTGATGTCCATGTCGAACACGCTCACGCCGAACGGGAAGGCGTAGATGACCTCGGGGTTCTCCAGCTCCCGGTCCAGGCGGACGATTGACTGGGTGCCGCCGTTGGAGAACAGGCCGTAGAGACAGTCGCCTGCGTTGTCGTAGACGATGTTGCTGATGCGCTGGAGTTTCTTCTTTTTGACCACCTTCCGCTGCCCGAGATCATAGACCTGCAGGCCTCGCATCTTGCCGTTGTTGGTGGTGTAGATGAGCCGGCCCGCATTGCGGTCCAGGGCCACGTAGGCCGGGTTGTACAGCTGGACGCCGTTGATGTCGGCCAGGGACCGCTGCCTGCCGGTGCCCAGGTCAATTTCCGTAAGGTGCGCAAACGCCCCGGGGGCGTTCATGGCAGCATACGCCTTGCCCGTGGCGGGATCGTACACAAACGGGGACACGGAACCCAGCGGCTCCGCGGTCAGCGGGGTGGTGGGGGTGAGGGGGTATTCGCGGACGGCGGAGAGGTTCTCTTCCTGGTGCCGTTTCTCGTCCTCCTTCCATGCGTCCCAGACCTTGCGGAGCGGCTGCCCGTACACCTGCCGGAACTGGCTGGCGTAGTAGGTGCGGCTGCCGTCGCTGCGGTTGTAGAAACGGATCAGCTTGTCGTAGCCGTATTCCTTGGTCAAGTAGTTCACGAAGCGGGTGCCGTACAGGTAGGCGTTGGCGCCCACCTGGAAGTCCATCGTGGAGCCTTCCGTCTCCAGGCCCACCACCGAGAACAGTTTGTCGCCTCCGGCGATGATGCTGCGGAAGTACATCTCGTCGTAGCCGCCCAGCGAGCGTCCCACACCGCCGCCGAGCCAGGTCTCCATGAAGCAGGCGATGCCCTCGTGGTACCACCGGGGGGCATACCAGCGGGGGACGCTCAGGTAGCTCCACAGCGCGGAGAGCGGCTGCGCGCTGTCCGTGCTGACCTTGGCGCCGAAGAAGCGGCGCCAGCCCAGGTCCCCGCTATTGTACCTGTCCGTCATCACGGTGTGCGTGTACTCATGCTTGAAGAGCTGGGCGTAACGCTCGCTGGACGGGTTGACGTAGTACGACATGCTCAACGGGGCCATGCCAATCTGGATCACGTTGCGCGGGAGCGGCGTCGCGCCGCCGTTGCCGTCATCCTCCCAGTCGGTCAGCAGCAGCAGGGGCGCTTCCGGGACATAGGCCGGGTCGGCGGACCAGATCTGCTGGTGGAGCGCCCGGCCGTTGCGGTACATGCGCACCATGTGCGGGATGTAGCGCGAGAGGTTCTTGTCGAAGAACACCAGCTGCGCATCATCCGTCTTGTATTGGTAATAAGTCTGCCGCTGCCCCCGGGACAGGACCGGGAACAGCAGCAGCACGAAGACAATGACTCGGAAACGCACGACCTCCGGGCGGTTCTAGAAGAACCACCAGTTCAGCGCGGCCTCGGAAGCCAGCTGACCCGTGGCGGTCTCCTGGATGATGGTGCCGAGATTGCTGGTCAGCGTTTCGCTCTGGGCGAGGGTGGAGATGTCCTGGCTCCTGAACATCCCGTTGAGGGCGCTCTCTATGTTGTTAAAGAAACCCAGCTGCTCCGTATCGAGTTTATAGGCTCGCAGGCGTTCTGACTCGAAGAACGCCAGATTGCCGTTCAGGATTTCGCCGACGGCGGCGGTGGCTTCCGGGCTGTTGATGTCTACCTGGCAGTCACCTCCCAGCGAGCTGACGAGGTTGGCGCTGCAGAGAATGGCCCGCTGGCTGTCCTCGTCGAAAGAACGCAGCGCGGCCATGCTCCGCTCGGAAGGCAGCAGGTAGCCCTTCTCCGCCAGCGCCCGGGCCGTCTTCTTGTCGCCGTCCAGGGCGGCGCTCATCTGCTGGTAGTCCACCCACTGGTCGCGGACGAACTTGAGGCGGTCGTTGCCTTCCGCCGTCTTCAGATACTCATCTGTCGTGGCGATGAAGCGGTCGGCCAGCTCGTTCTGCTTCTGCAGGGTGGTGTAGGCCGGGGAGGCGTTGATGGTGTTCTGCGCCAGGTCGGAGCGCTGCTCGCCGCCGAGGGCGGCACCCAGGTCGCTGCCGGCCTCCGCGAGCGCCGCGCATACGTTGTCAACCATCGGGCGGGCGTCGTTCATGGCCTTCAGCACGTCACCGAAAGGCGGAAGCTTGCCGGCCACCTCGTTCGACATGTCCACGAGGGCGCCGAACTGCTGTGCGCGGGAGGTCATCACCGCGTACGAAGCCACGACGCCGTTCTTATAGTTTTCGTCGTTCGCGAGAAGCTCTTCCATGTTGGTGACGGCCTCCGTTGCGGCCTTGCGCGAGAAGCGGGAGGATTTGCCGATGTCTCCGCCGGTCTTGCCGGAGTCGACCGGCCAACCGATGAACTGGGACAGGAGTACGCCCACGAGGCAGACGGCGAGCACCGAGCCCAGGATGATCAGGTTGTTTTTCTTTTTCATGACACAAATATAGTGTTTTTATTGATGCGCGTCGCGCAGCAGGTCGAGGACGACCTTGACCGGGTTGAAGGTCTCGATGGGGACTTCGACGAAGAGGGTGTTCCAGTCGGACATCGAGCCGTTCCACAGGCCGGGCAGTTCGAGCGCCTTGAGCTCGCGGCCCTGGTAGCTCTTGGAGCTGATCAGGCCGGTCTCCTCGTCGACATATTCCAGCAGGTCGAACTTACTGCCGTCGTGGCGGCGCAGGATGCACACGAGGTCCACCGGGTTGAAATGCGTGGCGGCCTTCAGGGCGGCGACGGCCTGCGGGTCGTCGGGGTTGATCTGGGCGCCTTCGAGAATCTGCAGGGAGGTGGAGCCGTCCTTGTCGCGGATGATGAAGGGGCCGCCGCCCGGCTCGCCGAGGTTCTTGACCATGCCGCACACGCGGATGGGGCGGTCCAGCTTGGCGCGCAGCGCCTGTGCGCGGGCGCGGCTGTCGCGGGCCTCGGGCATCTCGATGCAGAGCTCGTCGCGCAGGAACGTCTCGATCTCGTTGCAGAGCTCCTGGCATTCGGGCGTGGCGAAGGGATCGTCGAGGTACACGACGTTGCCGGGGATGAAGGCGAGGTCGGACATCTGCTTGCGCACCATCGTGAGCTGGTCCAGGGCGAAGATGTAGCCGTGGATGCGGTCGCGCAGCTCCAGCGCGCGGCCCATGAGGACCTTCTTCCACCGGTAGGTGGCGGGCTGCATGCGCTCCACGCAGACATTGTCTATGTTCTTGATACTCACCAGCTCCGCGTCCAGCGCATTGAGGTTGTAGATGAGGGCGCCGTGGCCGGCGGGGCGGGTGAGGATGCTTCCGTTCTCCTTGAGGAAGGGTTTGTTGTCGGCATCCACCGCGAGGGTGTCCGTCTCCTTGGCCTGGTAGGTGAAGGTGATGTTGTACCGGACCCCGTAGCGGGCCTCGTATTCGGCGCGGATCTCCTCCACGGCGGCCTCGAACAGGGGCCGGTGCTCCGGGGAGATGGTGACCGTGAGGTCTACGCTGCCGTCGGCGTTGCGCATGTAGGCCTGGCCCTCGACGAGGTGCTCCGCCAGGGCGGTGCGCACCTCCGTGGGATAGCGGTGGAACTTCAGCACGCCCTTGGGTTTGCTGCCGTAGGCGAGCCCGGCGTCGGTGAGGAGCCTGCGGGCGGTCGCGGCGGGGTCGAAGGGAGCCGTGCCGAACACCTCGGGGGAGTAGAAGGCGAAGCGCTCGAGGTTCTCCGCGAGCTTGCGCGTGGCGTCGTTGGGGGTATCCATGCCGGCGAAGATGTCCTTGAACATCCGGGAGGCGGCTCCCGAGGCGGGGACGAACTTGCAACGGCCGGCGACTTCGGCCTCGTCGGCATAGCGGACGGCTTCGTCCTGTTGCGCTTCGGAGAGTACTTCAATCCCGTGGCCGGGGGTGGCGGGCGAGTCGATCTTCAGCCAGGGGAATCCCTTGCGGAAGCGCTCGATCTGGGCATTCATCGTTTCTTTGTCCATAGTGTTATGTGTGGTCTAAAAATAAAATTCCCGTCGGTAGCTGTAATTGGCCCGCAGCTCGCTGAAGCGGTCGGGGGCCATGCGGAACATGAAGTCGTCCGTGAAGATGGGGTAGTTGTACTGGATCGTGGCGGCAATCTGCCCCTGCGACTTGTCGTGGGCGTCGATGCGGACGGCCTGGTATTCGACGATGTCGGTGGTGGGGAAGAAGTCGTACAGGTCCGACAGCCCGAAGAAACGGGCGACGGAGCGGATGGCGAGCGAGGTGCCGGTCTGCTTGCCCTGCAGGGTGTAGCCGGCGATGTGCGGCGTGGCGATGTCCACGAGGTCCATCAGCTCGCGGTTGACGTTGGGCTCGTGGCACCAGGTGTCCAGGGCCACGGGGCCGAGCCGGGGGATGGCGTCGATGAGGTCGTGCTCCACGACCAGTTCGCCCTGCGCGGTGTTGATGAAGATGGCGCCCGGCTTCATCTTCGCGAAGAATTCGGCGTCCGCGATGCCACGGGTGTTGTCGTTGACCGGGATGTGCATGGTGATGATGTCGGAGCCGGCGAGGACGTAGTCCAGGTCGTGGAAATCGGCCGGCCCCTCGACGGCCGCACGCAGCGGGTCGTAGCGGAGGGTCTTGAAGCCGAGCGCGAGGGCCATTTCCTCGACGCGCTGCCCGGCGGCACCCACGCCGATGATGCCGATGGTCGCCCCCGTCAGGGGAATGCTCTTGCGGGCGGCCATGGCGTAGAGGGCGGAGAAGACGTAGTTCGTGACGCCGCCGGCGTTGCAGCCGGAGGCGTTCTTGACGTAGATCCCGTGGTCCTTGCACCAGGGCAGGTCGATGTTGTCCAGGCTCACCGTGGCGGTGGCAATCATCTTGACGGAAGTCCTGCTGAGCAGGGAAGCGTCGCAGCGGGTGCGGGTGCGTATGATGAGCGCATCGGCGCCCTTGAGGTCGGAGCGGCGGATGCCGGGACCTTCCCGGTAGACGACTTCGGCGTAGGGCTCGAAGACGCCTTCGATGAAGGGGATGGTATTGTCGATGACAATCTTCATTTCAGGATCAGCTCTTTGACGACGTCCCCTCCGGAGCGGTCGCGGATATACAGTTCGTCTTCGGCGAGCAGGGCGTTGACCTTGTCCAGGAGCGCCTGGCGCTGGAAGGACAGCTGGCTGCGCACCACCGAGGAATCCACGGTGATGTAGAGCTTTCCGTCGCGGAAGAAGCGGCGCACGGTGTAGCGGGCGGCGCCGGAAGCGGCATCCCAGGCGGCGAAGATGCGCTGGGTGTTGTGGCCGCTGCCGAGGCGGCTGGATTTGAGGTATTCCTGGATCAGCTCGCCCAACGGGACGGCGCTTTTGCGGGAGACCCTACTCATTGACGGGAGTGAAGACGCCTCCTTCCGTCCGGAAATAGCTGCGGTCCGCGGTGAGCGTGTCCACGATGGACTCCGTGCGGACCTTGTTGGAGTCGGACAGGAAGATCTGCCCGAAGGATTTGTCGGCGACCATGCGCAGCAGGTTGGCCACGCGGTTCATGTCCAGCTTGTCGAAGAGGTCGTCCAGCAGCATCGCGGGGGGATAGCCGTAGGCGGCTTTCATGACCTCGTACTGGGCGAACTTGAGCGCCACCAGGAAGGACTTCTGCTGCCCCTGGGAGCCGCAGCGGCGGATCGGGTGGCCGTCCATGGTGAACAGGAAATCGTCGCGCTGCACCCCGGCGGTGGTGAACTTGAAGACGCGGTCGCGCTCGCGGCGCTCGAGCAGCAGGCTGCGGAGGTCGCCCCGCTGCAGGTCCGACTGGTAGGTGATGCCCACCTGCTCGCGGCCGCCGGAGATCTCGCCGTAGTACTGCTGCACGATGGGAATCAGGCTCTCGCAGAATGCCGCGCGCCGCGCGAAAATGGGCACCGCGAGGGCGGCGAGCCGCTCGTCGAAGGTGCTCAGCAGGTCCTCGTCCCAGACGCCCGCCTTGAGCAGCTTGTTGCGCTGCAGCAGGAAGCGGTTGTACTGCTGGACGTCGGACAGGTAGGGCTGCTCCATCTGGGAGAGCACGGCGTTGACGAACTTGCGGCGCTCCTCGCCGGACTCGCTCACCATGGCGATGTCGGCGGGGGAGACCATCACGATGGGCAGCACGCCGATGTGCTCGGAGATGCGGGTGTAGGGCTTGTCGTCGCGCCGGACCGTCTTCTGTCCGCCGTCGGCGACGCGGATGCTGAAGCGGGAAGCCGTCCCGCCCGGCATCTCGTAGGTGCCGGACAGCGCGAAGGCGGAGGTCCCGTGGCGGAAATTGTAACGGTCGGAAGTGGAGAAGGCGCTCTTGGTCATCGAGAGGTACCAGATCGCGTCCAGCAGGTTGGTCTTGCCCTCGCCGTTGCCTCCGCTGATGCAGTTGATGTTGGGCGAAAAGGAAAGCTCCTGCAAACGGATGTTGCGGAAGTCCTGGATGACTATTTTCTGAAGCACCGCCATGTTTGCAAAGTTAAAGTATTTTTTCTAATTTTGCGGGCTATTATAAACCGGAAATCAAATATAATTCAAATATGGCTCAGAAAAACCTGAAAGACAAGGAAGCCCAGCGCCAGGAGAACATCGACCAGACCGTCTCCGCAGCCGAGCAGTTCTACAACGAAAACAAGAAGACAATCTGGATCGCCGTGGCCGCCGTCCTCGTGATCGGCCTCGGCATCCTCGCGTACAACAAGTTCATCTACCAGCCCAAGTGCATCGAGGCGATGCAGCAGACCTATCCCGCCGAGATGAATTTCCAGAACGGGGAGTATGCCCTGGCCCTGAGCGGCGACGGCAACAACCTCGGTTTCGAGGACATCATCGCCGACTACGGCACCAAGTCCGGCAAGGCCGTGTACCTGTACGCCGGCATCTGCGAGCTCCAGCTCGGCAACTATGACGAGGCCCTCGCTTACCTGAAGAAGTACAAGGGCAAGGAGCCCATCCTGGCCGCCCGCGCCAAGGCCTGCGAAGGCGACGCCTACGTCGCCCTCGGCGACTATGCCGCCGCCGTCCGCAGCTACAAGGCCGCCGTGGCCAAGGGCGACAACGTCTTCGCCGCCGCCTACCTCCTCAAGGAGGCTTCCGCCCACGAGGCACTCGGCCAGAACGCCGAGGCGCTGGCCTGCTACAACGCCGTCAAGACGGACTATCCGCAGTCCATCGAGGCCTACGACATCGACAAGTTCATCGCCAGAGTTTCCGAATAATATGGGAAGAGCATTCGAATTCCGCAAGGAGCGCAAACTGAAGCGCTGGGGCCACATGGCCCGCACGTTCACCAAGCTGGGCAAGGAGATCACCATCGCCGTCAAGCAGGGTGGTCCCGATGTGACCGGCAACCCGCGCCTCCGCGCCCTCATGGCCGAGGCCCGTGCGGAGCAGATGCCCAAGGAGAACATCGAGCGCGCCATCAAGAAAGCGACCGAGAGCAAGCAGGGCGACTTCAAGGAGATCATCTACGAAGGCTTCGGCCCGTTCGGCATCGCCTACCTCGTGGAGGCCGCGACGGACAACAACACCCGTACGGTGGCCAATGTCCGCAGCTATTTCAACAAGTGCGGCGGCTCGCTCGGCACCACCGGCTCCGTCGGCTTCATGTTTGACCGCAAGTGCACCTTCCGCGTCAAGGAGAAGGAGGGCGTCGACCTCGAGGAGCTCGAGCTCGAACTCATCGACTACGGCGTGGAGGAGCTCTTCCGCCAGGAAGAGGAGGACAAGGACGGCAACGTCACGCCCGTCGTGGTGATGTACGGCGACTACAGCGCCTACGGCCAGATCCAGAAGTACATCGAGGAGAACGGCTACGAGCTGATCTCCGGCGGCTTCGAGCAGATCCCGAACGTGGACCTGAAGGAAGTCACCCCCGAGCAGCGCGCCACCCTCGACAAGCTCACGGGCATGCTGGAGGACGACGAGGACGTGACCAACGTCTACACGACGATGAAGCCCGAAGAGGAGTAAAAACCCCCGAAATCGGGCGTTCGTCGAAGAAATTCGGCAGTTCGTCGAAAAACCGGACCGGTCAAGGCCCGGTTTTTCTATTTTTGCACTGTCAAAAAACCTTCAACATAATTAAAATTTGGTGATAGAAAGTATTATTTAAGTTTAACCCAAGCTCCGGAAAAAATGGCGGGAATCCTTCACAGGGTTCCCGCCGTTTCGTTATGATAGTTTATTGTTTTTAGGGTTTCCTGATTCGGCCGATGCCGTGGACCTTGGAGTCGATCTCGGAGCACTGGAGATTGCTGGCGTCGATGTCGCCCGCGCCGCTGATGCTCAGGCTGGCCTTCGCTGCGCGGCCGGAGACCACCGCGTCGCCCGCGCCGTTCACGGCCACGGCGATGCGCTCGCAGTCGAGCTTGTTGACGTCCACGTCGCCCGCACCGTTGACGGTGATGTCGGCCTTGTCGGCCTTCAGGCCGGCGATGTCGACGTCACCGGCGCCGTTGACGGTGAGACTGAAGTCCAGGGCGGTGATGCCCTGCGGGGCGCTGAAGTCGATGGCGCCGTTGAAGTCGAGGTCTTCCAGGACCGGGCTGGAGAGGCGGACCGTGAATTTCTTGAGGTTGCGGATGCTGATGCCGTCGGTCTTGACGACCAGGGTGCCGTTTTCGTTGTTGACCTTGATGTGCTGGAGGACGTTGTCGGGGCCGTCGAACGAGATGGCGCAGTCGCCGGGGGTGTAGATCACGTCGCCCGGGACGTTGCACTCGATGGAGTGGAATTCACCTGTCATGTCGTTGCGTGTAATATAGTTGTTGCTGGCGGTAATGGACCCTTTGCCGATGGTGACGTCTTCGCCGTTGACTTCGAGGTCCAGGTTGATGTCTTCTTTGATCTGTTGCCTGAGCTCGTCGCTGATGCGGACGAAGCGGCAGGAGGGGAGGGCGAGCAGCGCGGCGGCTGCGAGGAGGTATGCGATTCTTTTCATGGTTGTCTTTTTTAGTCGATGAATTCCTTGAGGTTGATGCCGAGCAGGGCGGCCCGGCCGCGGAAGAGCGGGAGCTCCTCCTCGATGAACTTGCGGCGTTCCGTCTCGCGGATCACGTCGATGGCGTCGCCCGCGACGAAGAAGCCGATGCCGCGCTGGTTGAAGATGACCTTGCGGTCCGTGAGGATTTCGTACGACCGGGCCACCGTGTTGGGGTTGACCCCGATCTGTGCACCCCATTCCCGGACCGAGGGGATGCGCCCGCCGGGTTTGAACTCCCCGGAGAGGATCCGCTCGCAGAGATTGTCCGCGATCTGGATGTAGATGGGTTTGTTGGCGTCGAATTCCATATGATTAGTGTTTAAGTGTGCGGAGGCGGCAGTACAGGCCGGCGAGCAGGCCGCCGAGCACGACGGTGTAGATGATGCTCAGGGTCCAGTTGATCGTGCTGACGGCTCGGTCGGGATCGCTGAACCAGGCCTGAATGTCTGAAGTGCCGAGGTGGGTGCTGCCGAAGGTGAGGATCATCAGCGGTGAGGTGACCATGCTGAAGGCGATCAGGCAGAGGAGGGTCTTGGCGACCTTGGCTTTCTTGAAGCAGACGGCGCCGAGGGTGAAGATCAGCAGGCTCTCGCACCAGTTGAGGAACATGATGCCCGGGAGGTTGAAGTAGAATCCTTCTTCGCCGGAGAAGCCGTCGATCATGCCGCGGGCGAAATCCATGTCGAGGATGCGGTTGCCGTAGGCGTTCGGGAAGAGCAGGGACATGACCCCGTCGCTGGCAAGCAGCAGGACAAGCAGGACGACCGGCAGGACGAGGCAGATGACCAGGACCATCGAGAGCCATTTCTCCAGGGTGGATGCGGGCAGCATGAGGTAGTCCGATCCGGCCCGTTTCTCGGTGATGGCGCCGTAGATCTTGGTGCCGGCGCCCAGCATGACCGCGAAGATGGCGATGCAGACCGCGCAAATCTTGACCTCGTCGGGCAGCTCGGTCACACCGTTGCCGGTGATCAGACTGAAGAACTGGAAGATGATGAATATCGCGATGGGCATCAGGCCCATGACCAACAGGGATACCAGGTAGTTGTTCTTCGCCCGGCGCATGTCGTACAGGAAGTACTGGCCGAAGCGTGAGAAATCGAATACGTTATTCATGGCAGAAGAGGTTTTTGACGAGTTCTTTGTGCTTGTGGACGGTGTTGAACAGGGCTTCGATGTTCACCTTGCTGTCGGCCTTGTCCGTGTTGGGCAGGACCTGGATGAAGCCGCCGGGCAGCTGCTCGGAGTAGAGTGCATCGGGGTGCAGGGTGGTGCCGTAGTCGAAGTAGAGTTTGTCGGCGATCTGCTCGATCGTGGCGTTGAGCAGGACATCCCTGCGGTCCAGGATGATGATCGGGTCGATGATGTTCTCCAGGTCGCGCACCTGGTGGGTGGAGATCACGATGGTGCTGTCCTCGCGGGTGTACTTCATCAGGGCCGAGCGGAACTGGCTCTTAGACGGGATGTCCAGGCCGTTGGTCGGCTCGTCCAGGTAGAGGTAGCGGGTGTGGCAGGCGAGGGCGAAGGCGATGTAGGTCTTCTTGAGCTGGCCGGCGGACATCGCGTTCATCTTCTGCTGCGGGTCGACTTCGAACTCCTGCAGGATGGCCTCGAATTTCTTCATCGAGAATTCAGGCCAGAACTTGCCGGATGCCTTGGCCCAGCTGATGGCCTTGTCGTTGACCGGCGCCACTTCGTCGGGGAGGTAGTACTGGTCCTGCAGGAGGACGGGCTCACGCTTGTAGGGGTCGTGGCCGTCCGCGGAGATCGTGCCTTCCTGCGTCTTCTTGAGGCCGCAGAGAAGCGTAAGGAGCGTCGTCTTGCCGACGCCGTTTTCGCCAAGCAGGCCGTAGATCCTGCCGGGCTCCAGGTCCATCGAGATGTTCTTGAGGACCTCGTTTTTTCCATAGCTGAATGCTAGATTCTGGATTTTTATCATGGCTTTGCAGTGTATTAGTTCATTAGTACACCGCAAAGGTACAACAAAAAAATAAACTTCCAAATCTTTTTTCACTTTTTTTGATTTCGAGCGAAGTCGAGAAATCTCTTTCCGGCGGCAGGGGCAGAGCTGCGCCTCCCCTTTGCTTGCAGGCAGCTGCTGCCTTGGATGTTAGCTTCGCTCATCCCTCCCAACGTCTCCTGCGTCATTGCTTCGCAATAACTTGTATCCGTCGGGCCCCTCCCTCTAACGATGCCGAGGGTGGCACGCATCCACTGGCAGCACTGCCTGTCGCGCTACGGGAGTCGGCGCAATCTCGTTTATCCAAAAAAACACCCCATTTTTAGGACAAAGTCCTATTCCCCAGTGAGCTCGGTTCCGAAAAGGGCGTAATTTGGCGCCGATACCGGTTTTGGAAGCAAGGTCGGCACCGATTTCGGCCTCTATCGGTACCACCCCTGCCTGCGCACCCCGGGGTTGGATCGATTTAGCCCCATTTCGATGCCGGGCTGTGAGGCCCGGTATGTTTCTCGCGAAGAAAGAAGCCACTCCAACCAAGGAGTGGCTTCCGGGGAGGGGCCCCCTAAGACGGACGAACGGAGAAGCACCAGTTACGAGAACCGGACAAGACTCAAACTATTGCCGATAGTGGCGCCAGTGAGCCTTCACAAATTCTGTTTTACCGTTTCGGACACGTTTGTAAGCGTGGATACGAACACGTCTGACACTTGTACCTTGTACAGATATGCCAGCAAGAATTCTGATAACAAGCATATAGAACAATAATAATAGGTGGGAATCCTGTGGGAAGAGTACAACGCCCGTCCTTAGATAGAAAAAGAGCGCCACGCCTTCCCAGGTTTGGCGCTCTCCATAGTTTGCTTGTTATCATTGCCACCTTTGTTGGCAATTATTGTTCTGTTGCAAAGATACGGACTTTCTCGAGAAAACCAAATAGGTTGCTCCACCATCCTGCGCAACATTTGCGACAAAGACTATCGCAACTCCAGCATCATCCCCACCTGTCCCGCCCATTGATTGGAACGTGACATATTCAGTGTTTTCTTTTTTGCGACTCTTTTTGTAAATTTGCAAGAACTATCCCGCTGATTATAACAAGTATAGGCAATAATATGAAGGGATTATTCCTTTTAGCACTGACTATTTTGGCTCTTGCTTGTACAAAAGACCCTAATGGGGAAAATGGCAAACCGAAAGACCGTAGCATTCATGGATATGCCCAGAAAGGCCAGTTTGTGAAAGGTTCTCAGGTAACGGCATTCGCTATTGGCAAAGATTTAATTGCCACTGGCGAGAGTTTCCCGGCCAATATATCTGATGACCTTGGTGCATTCAGCATCTCTGGTAAGACAGGGTCTCCTTACCTTGAGCTTCGTGCGGAAGGTTACTATTTCAATGAGATTGAGGGCGCAGTTTCATCAAGTCCGCTCTATCTGGAGGCGTTTGTAAAGTCAAGTGATGCAACAGCTAATGTCAACCTTATGACAACGGCCATACGTCCCCGTATCAAGAAATACCTTAAGGATGGTAAGGATTATGACGAGGCTTTGTTTATGGCGCAGTCCGATTTTCTCATGGCCATGGATTTCCCTTGGATTTCCGTCAATTTTGACGATATGGATATCACGGGAACCAAGGATGAAGATGCACTTCTTCTTGCGTTTGCCTGCTTGATGCAGAGCGGCCGTACCGCAGCAGAAGTTACTACCCTTATCCAGGAAGTGGCATCCGATCTGGAGTCCAAGGGTACTATCAGCCCTACCGTTCTTGAGAAGGTTAAATCAAGGGCGGAGAATGTCAATCCATTTGCTGTGATTGAGAATCTGGCCAAATACTATAAGGAGAAAGGACTCTCTGTTAATTCCGTTCCTGCTTTTTGGAAGTATATCGACAAACGCTATAATGCTCCATTCTTGATTGTCGATTATCAGAATTTCCCGTTCTATCCAAATCCCGGCAATGTTGTCTCAAGTCCTTATAAGCCTGCAGATGCAATTGTGAGTGGGATGAATGTTCTGGCGTCTATCGACTTTACGGTAGAAGTAGATGTTGAGGGCGCGACGACAAGTAAAGAACAGATCCTTGGCCCAGCTTACCATATCTCATTCCAGATACCAGCCAATGAAGGAGACACCGATCGCACAGTCAATGTCATTTTCAAAGATGCCACGGGAAAGGTATTGGATCAACGCGAGTATGAACAGGGCGCAAATGTGCAGTATATTATCATTCCCGAAGGTGGAGGCACGAAGTCTGATATCACAATCTCAGATGGAACCGAAAACAGTCCTTTCAAGGAGGGGGTGGAGATTTCTGTGAATGGTAAAGCATATAAACTACAACGCTTTAGCAACTTCTATAACGCCCTTGGTGTTGCAGTTCCTAAAGAGCAGTCATATATCGTGACTTACCCAGTCGGGAAAGTCTCTGCCGGCGAGCATATTATCCGCGCAAAGACAACCGTCAATGCAAATCAAACCACGTCTCAAGAGATGTACTATTATGGAGCCCTGGCTTCTTATGATGGGATGGATATTGGGAATCCTGCTCAGGTAAGAATGATGCCTTGTTTTGCTTTGATTAGGTTCAAGCCTCACGAGGCAATTAAGCATATTGAAGTTGGCCCCGCAGATGGTAATCAATTCTTTTCCGGTACGGCATCTTTCGTTGTTTACAAAAACGATGTGAATTATTTCCCGGATGTAAATCCAAATATTGCTTTTGATTCAGGCGCATCGCAGATCATTACCATCGACAACCCCAACTCAGAAGAATATGTCTCCTGCGTCACATTCCCTCAGCCTCTTAATCAGGGCTTGCAAATCAAGTACAGATTTGAGGTTAACGGTGTTTCCACAGAGAATTCGGCCACAATCAGCAACCTGACAGAGCTTAATGCTGGATATCTATATACATTCAAGCTCGATCCCGACAAAGTGCAGTGGTAAAATATCCATAGCGAAGTGTAATACTTAAGCGGAGCCTTGAACAAAGCTCCGCTATTTTTGTATCGGGCGTGTCGCTTGTATTATGGCCGATGCAACTGATACAGCACTTTTTCGAATCCTTTAACATCTTTTAACAAATTCCGTTTGGTGGTCTCAAAAGGACAGCCTATCTTTGCCGCTAGTTTACATAACATGCTGATCATTAAATAATTAAATACAATTATTATGAAAAAGCCAGCTATTATTGATCCAACAATTGAAGTAAGAATTTATTCCCATGCCATGCTGACCCCGCCGCACAAAGTGGCGGAATTCAACCAAGACAAAGAGACTGAGATTCTCTATGCTCGAGCGATGGAACTGATTTCTGATGGCAAGCCTCTGGTGGGGAAGGAATATCTGGAAGTGGCCTATGATTTGGGGAGTTACAAAGCGGGGAAGACCCTTGCATATGGTCTATCTGCAGGGTGGTTTGGTGAACGTGATTACAAGGCACATCTCATTATACTCTGGAACTTGGTGGAGAGAGGCTATCTTGGCGCCATGAATGATATCGGCTTTGCCTGTATGCACGGGTTAGGGCTCAAGAAGAGCATGCGCTGGGCCATCTACTGGTTTGAGAAAAGCGCCCAGGGAGGATGCCCTGATGCAATGGGAAATCTGGCCGACATTTATCTGTTCAGTAATGATAAGCACCAGAACATCGAGCGAGGCCTACTCTATGCCTTTATGGGGGCCGACCTTGACAATGAGATGGTCATGAACGAACTCGGTCTTTGCTACGAGGACGGGATTGGCATGCCCATTGACTACGTGAATGCCTTCAAATGGTTCTCAAAGGCAGTTGAAAACAAAGCCGGCGCCTGTGCGGAGCACAATCTGGCCCTCTGCTACAGACGAGGCAGGGGCACACCGGTCGATAAGGAGAAAGCGAAAGAGCTGGAGGCGCTGGCAGTAGAACATGGATTACCCAAGGAGACAAAGGAGAAGTAATATGATTCAAGACTATCAAACCAACATGGTCTATCTGGCACGTGGCCTCAGCCACTACGTGCCAGTCTGTAGGAATCTGCTCGAGGCTTTGCATCAGGAGCAGATTCATGCCGAATTCCTGCCCTACACATCATCCTACAAGCACGTATGGGCACGTGACTATATGCCTATCCAACTTGAAAAGACCCTTGTCTTCTACCAGACATATTGGCCCGATTATCTGGAGGGCTATGATGATTACATCCCGAACGTTCATGGGATTATTGACGAATTACACCTCGGCCGAATCCCGGTGGACTTTATACTGGACGGCGGCAATGTGGTCAAATGTGGGAACAAGGTCATTATGACTGACAAGATCTTCAAGGAGAATGACTGGATGGAGAGGAAAGAGCTGCTATCAACACTGGAGGACTATCTGCAAGTCCAGATTGTCATCATACCCTGGGACCGCTACGAAATATACGGTCATTCTGATGGGATGGTGCAGTGGATTAACGGGAATCGAGTCCTGATGAACAATTATATCAATACAGACCCGGCCTTCCGAAAAAAGCTGCTTGAAGCCCTTACACCGCACTTCATAGTTGAGGAATTGGAGTTCAACACCCCGAGGCTCAACAAACTGTCATGGGCATACCTCAATTTCCTTCGCGTAAAAAATTGTATCTTTGTACCTGGCCTGCACACGAAGGAAGACCCGCTGGCCCTGCAGCAGATCCAGCAGTTCTACCTAGATTGCAAAGTCATCCAGGTACAAGGATGTGAAGAACTGGCCCGTGACGGCGGCGCACTACATTGCGTGACTTGGAATATCCTTGCCGATGTACCTGTTTGGGCCAAAGAAGAAGCAAGACACCAACGATAATGAAGATTAAAGAAATTGATATCAGCGAGCCGCTACGTGTGTGTTTGGGCAATTTTACCGGAGCCAGAGGGAAAACACGTGAGGAGCGGGAATGCAGCCTTTCTGAGCCATTTATGGCTCTGGCTCGGAAGATGATCTATGGCGGCTGCATTCGAGTGGGTAAGGAGTATGCAATCTTTATCAGTAAAGTTGAATTTTATTATCATGAAGAGGAAGAGGTACCCGGGGATCGGCTTACTGACGATATTGTTTACCACCGCAATGGGAGATTCCGTAAACGTAAAGTACCGTATTTCCCGATAATGACGTTACATTCTCATTGGTCCGGCTTCGACATTACTTTTGAGAAAGAGGCTGGCCACTATAGGGCATCAGCCCTGATTCGACAATATGTGGTTCTAGATATTCAAGAGAGACGATTCATTAAGCTGAGAACATCCGGTAAAGAATTAATTGAGTTTAAGCGTAATGAAGAATACCCTCTGGTTGGCGAAGCCGACTTTCAAGATACCCCTGTAATCGATGACCGTTCCACATACCTTCAGTATTATCTTAACGGTTTCTCGATGGATGGAGATAACTCGAGAGTGGAATGGTGTGACATAGACAATCCAAAGTACCCTCAAGTAAATAAAGTATCGCGCAAGAATGCCCCGGAGCACGAATGGGGTTTCATTTTCAAAAACAAGAAAGAGTATGAGGCATCCGTACTCCGGGCTAAGGAAAACCTGCTTAATCTTATCGACATCGTATAAACCCGCCCACAATGGGCCGGAATGCAGGACGCCGAAGGCGGCCGAATGGAGTTCCGCCCGGGAGAGTTTTTGCCAACACGGCTGGGATCTAGAGGATTGGGCGGTGGTGGGTGGAGCGGGAGGCGCGGAGGGAAGCGAGGATGCGGGGTCGGTCGGCGGGGTCGGTGCAGGCGTCCAGGAAGCGCTCCCAGACGAGCTGGATGGCGGCCGGGGCGGGGTGGACGAGGTCGTCGGCGTAGAAGCGGTAGTCGCGGAGTTCGTCCAGGAGGATTTCGTAAGCCGGGAAGTAGGAGGTGCGGGGAGATTCCGGGTCAAGCCCGGAATGACGAATGACCTGCTCGACGGCCAGGTGCAGGGTGGACTTGGAGACGGTGTTGGCGTGGGCGCCGGCGCCGAGGTGGCGGATGGGGGAGACGGTCAGGATGAAGCGCTTGTCCGGATGGGCGTCGATGATGCCGCGAAGGAGCCCCGCGCAGGCGTCGACGCCGAGCAGTTCGTGGGAGAATTCGCCCGCGGGGCGCTTGAGGCAGTTGGCGACGACGGGCGCGCCGGGCCGCTCCAGCGCACGCCAGACCCATGCCGTGCCGAGGGTGAGGATCACGTACGTGCATGCGTGCCAGCGCGCCACGTCCTCTTTTAATCGCGCATTCGCGTTCGCGAGGAATTCTTCCGCCGTGGGGCGGGCGAAAGAGGTGTGGTGCGAGAAGCTGCACACGCGTCCCGCGCCGGCGCCCATCTCCACGCAGTCTTCCTGCGTGAAAGGCGCCGCGCTGTCCAGCCGCGCCACGGCGGCGGCGATGGAGGCGGGGTTGTACAGGGTGCCGAAAGGGTTGCGGAGCACGTCGAAGCCGGCGTCGGACAGGCGCGCGCCCATCTCGTCGGCAAAGCAGCTGCCCAGCACGCACACGGTGTCCGTGCGCGCGATTGTTGATAACTTTTCGCAGCCGACTTCGGTGAACAACTTCATATTCGATGCAAATTTAGTATTTTTGTGCACATGAAACACAGTGCACTGAACCTGCTCGCCGTTTCCTTGCTTGCAATCGCGGCTGCCTGCTCCCCCGGGGAGCGTACCCTCCACATCGTCACGACAGGTGACGTCCACGGATCCTGGTTCGACGAACCCTACGTCGAAGGCCAGGACGGCAAGACCAGCCTGATGTCCGTCAGCGCCTGGGTGGACAGCCTGCGCCGTGCCGTCGGCCCGAAGAACGTCCTGCTTCTGGACGCGGGCGACTGCCTGCAGGGGGACAACGCGCCCTATTACTACAATTATGTGGACTCGACGGGCGAACACCTCTTTGTCCAGCTTGCGTCCTATATGAAATACGACGCGGTGGCCGTGGGCAATCACGACATCGAGACGGGGCATCCGATTTATGACAAACTGAACCGGCAGCTCGCCGCGCGCGGCATCCCTTTCCTGGCGGCCAACGCCGTCCGGACGGACAATGGCGAGCCGTATTTCCCGCCCTACAAAGTCTTCCGCCGAGGCGGCCTGAAGGTGGCTGTGATCGGCTTCACCAACCCTAACATGAAGGCCTGGCTGGACGAGCCGGTCTGGAGCGGCATCGAGTTCAAGTCCCTGATTCCCTGCCTGCAGGAGTGGGTGGACCGCGTCCGCGCGAAGGAGCACCCCGACCTGGTCGTCGCCCTGACGCATTCCGGTACGGGGGAGGGTGACGGATCCAGCCTGGAAAGCCAGGGCCTGGATCTGCTGCCGGGCCTCAAGGGCGTGGACATCCTGGTCTGCTCGCACGACCACCGTCCCTTCGTGAAGGAGGAGCACGGGACCTGGCTGATCAACGGCGGTGCCCGGGCGGGCAACGTCGGCCACGTCACGGTCACCTCCTTCAAGGGCGGCAGGCAGATCGACGGAGAGTTTGTCCGGATGGACAAAAACAAGGTGGACGAGGCGATGAAGGAGCGTTTCCGTCCGGCTTTCGACAAGGTCAAGGCGTTCACCCTGCAGCCCGTGGGCAACCTGGCCATGGAGCTGCGGACCCGCGACGCCTACACGGGGATGTGCGACTATCTCAACCTGCTGCACACCGTCCAGCTGGGTGTGCCGGAGGCGCAGCTGTCCTTTGCCGCGCCGCTCACCTTCAACGGCACCGTCAAGGCCGGCGAGGTGGTCTACAACGACATGTTCACCATCTATCCCTATGAGAACCAGCTCTGTGTGGTCCGCATGAAAGGCTCGGAGATCAAGGATTTCCTCGAGTACTCCTATGACCACTGGATCCAGACGCCCGGCAAACACATCCTGCGGATCAAGGATGAAGCGGATGCCCGCACGGGTGCGCCCCGCTGGTCGTTCGAGTACCGGAGCTACAACTTCGACTCGGCCGGCGGCCTCGTCTATACCGTGGACGTGAGCAAGCCCAACGGCAAACGCGTACAGATCAAATCCCTTGCCGACGGCTCCGCCTTCAATCCCGACGGCTGGTACAACGTGGCCATGACCTCGTACCGCGCGAGCGGGGGCGGAGATACCGTCATCCTGGGTGCGGGCATCCCCAAAGAGGAGACCGATGCGCGCGTCGTGGCGCGTTATCCGGAGATCCGCGAGATGGTCTACCAGTACATCAAAAAGCACGGGACCGTGGATCCCGTGCTGATCGGTGACCGCTCCGTGATCGGGGAATGGCATTTCGAGCCGGAGAAGCTCGTCGCCCCCCTGATGGCGGCGGATATGGAGCTGCTGTTCTAGAACCTATCTCCTGAACGCCTTGAGGCGCTGCTGAAGGGAGCCGTCCACGGCCATCTTCATCATCTTGCGGGTCTGCTCGAACTGCTTGAGCAGTTTGTTGACATCCGCCACAGTGGTGCCGGAACCTTTCGCGATCCGCTGGCGCCGGGAGCCGTTCAGGCATTCCGGGTGTTCCTTTTCGTACGGTGTCATGGACTGGATGATGGCCTCGGTGGGCTTGAACGCATCGTCGGGGATGTCCACGTCCTTGAGGGCCTTGTCCATGCCCGGGAGCATCCCGGCGAGGTCCTTCATGTTGCCCATCTTCTGGACCTGCCGGATCTGTTTGTAGAAATCGTCGAGCGTGAAGTTGTTCTGAGCAATCTTCTTTTTCAGAGCCCTTGCTTCCTTCTCGTCATACTGCTCCTGGGCCTTTTCCACGAGGGAGACGACGTCTCCCATGCCGAGGATGCGGTCCGCGACGCGGGCGGGATAGAAAATGTCGAGCGCCTCCATCTTCTCGCCGGAGGAGACGAACTTGATGGGCTTGCCGGTGACGGCCTTGATCGACAGCGCGGCGCCGCCGCGGGTGTCGCCGTCCATCTTGGTGAGGACCACGCCGTCGTAGTCGATGGCTTCGTTAAAGGCACGGGCGGACTCGACGGCATCCTGGCCGGTCATGGCATCCACGACGAACAGCGTCTCCGTCGGGGCGACGGCCCTGTGCAGGGTGGAGATTTCCTCCATCAGCTCCTGGTCCACGGTCAGACGGCCGGCGGTATCGACGATCACGACGCTGTAGCCCTGGCTGCGGGCATGCTGGATGGCGTCTTTCGCCACCTTCACGGGATCCTTCTCGCCATCTTCGGCAAAGACCTCAACGCCCACCTGGGCGCCGAGCGTACGGAGCTGGTCGATGGCGGCGGGACGGAAGGTATCGCAAGCGGCAAGCAGGACCTTCATGCCGCGCTTGCTCTTCACGTGGAGGGCCAGTTTGCCGGAGAAGGTCGTCTTGCCGGAACCGTTCAGACCGGCCACGAGCACCACGGCGGGAGATCCCTTGATATTGATGTCCGTATGCTCCGAGCCCATGAATTCGGCCAGCTCGTCGTGGACGATCTTGACCATCATCTGCTGCGGCTTGACGGCCGTCAGCACGTTGGCTCCCATCGCTTTCGCCTTCACCCGGTCGCAGAAGTCCTTGGCGACCTTATAGGACACGTCCGCGTCGAGCAGCGCCCGGCGGATCTCCTTGACGGTCTCGGCCACGTTGACTTCCGTGATCTTCCCTTCGCCCTTCAGGATCTTGAAGGACCGCTCTAACCTTTCACTTAAGTTATCGAACATAAAAAATGAGATGCTTAAAATTACAACGCGCAAATATAGTGAAACTTTTCTTACGCCGCGTAAGGCGGCGGAACATGCCGCCGGCACAATTGCAGCTTGACGAGCGGATCGGGACGGCCGTGGCGGCCTGGGTGCAGGACAAGGGTTATGTGAAATCCCTGGTCACGCTGGAAGAGATCGCCCAGGATGTCGGCGTGCCGTCCGATCAGTTGAGTGCGTATATCCGCCTGCACGAGCGGTGCCATGTGCTCGCATGGCGGAAGCGTTTGCGCATCGCAGAAGCCATGGACCTGCTTCTGGCCTATCCCGGGCTGCCCGTGTCGTTGGTGGGGGAAATGGTGGGCATTGCGGACAAGTCCAATTTCAAGCGGCAGTTCGCCGACCTGGCCGGCATGAGCCCGCGGGAATGGCGCGAGCGGCACCGCCTGGATTAGCGGAGTTGAAAGGCGGGGGAGGCCGGCGTCAGTCGGCCTCCCGCTTTGCCTGGGCCTGGATCCCGGGTCAAGCCCGGGATGACGGGTTATTGGACAGCAGCGTCCGGAGGGCTTCGACGACGACGCGGACCGTGTTGAAGAGGATGACGGCGGCGATGACCAGGCTGATGATCGGGTCGATGATGTCCGCGCCGGTGCGGCTGATGACGATACCGGAGATCACGACGCCCAGCGACAGGAGTGAGTCCGTGGCCATGTGCAGGAATGCGGCGCGCGTGTTGATGTCCCCGCGGTGGCGCATGAGAAGGATGGCGCTGATGCCGCTGACCAGGATGCCGATTCCGGCCGTCCAGGACATGGCGGAGCCGTCGACGGGTTCCGGATGGGAGAACTTGGCGATGCTCTCGGCGATGATCACGCCTACGGCCACGAGCAGGATGGCTGCGTTAAAGAGGGCGATGCCGGCGGAGATCCGCTGGAAATTCTCCTTGCTGGCCAGCCGGAAGCCGACCAGGGCGAGGACGAGGGCGAAGACGTCGATGAGTTTGTGGCCGGCGTCGGAGACGAGGCCGAGGGAATGGTATAGATAACCGACCACCACCTCCAGGATCACGAAACCCGCGTTGAGGGCGATGGCGATTCGGTAGGCGTTGCGTGCGGCGCGGCTTTCGGGCACCGCTGCATGGTCATGATGGGCATGCGCAGACATAGGTTGCAAAGATAGTGAGTATTTCTTAACTTTGTGCACTTTCGGAACAGGGACATGAACGCGACACTGTATAGCATCTTCTCCTCGCTGCCTTTCTGCATCTGCCTGGGCTGGTGGGTCATCCTCCTGCTGCGCAGGGGCACGGTGTCTTCCCCTGCACACCGCTACCTGTCCATCTTCGCCCTGGCCTGCATGCTGCTGTATTTCTGCCATGCCGCGTTCTTCAACGGGGAGGAGACGCCCGCGCTGCGGGTGCTGTATTTCATGTGCAACCTGTCGGTGTATCCGCTTTTCTGGCTCTATATCAGGGCGCTGACGGAGCCGGAGCTGCCCAAGATCGGTGCCTGGTGGGTGATGGTTCCCGGGCTCGTGGCCGGAGTGGCGCTGACCGTCGTCTATCTGTGCGGCGGGGATCCGGGTGTGCTGGACGTCCCTTTCCGGGTGCTGTTCGTGCTGGAGCTGATCCTGGTGGGCATATCGGTGGCGCTTCGCCTGTCGGCGTTTGACCGCCGGGTGAAGAATTTCTACGTGGACACGGAGCACAAATCCCTGCAGGACATGCGCTCCCTGTTCTTCCTGCTGATCCTGGTGCTGGCGCTTTCCGTGCTGATGAGCACGCTGGGCCGCAGCGTCTTCATGGCCCGCCTGCTACTGATTGTCCCCTCTGTGCTGTTCAGTACGCTGCTGTTCGGCATCTTCCATGTCGGCTTCCTGCTGGAATACACGGCAGCCGAGATGGCTGCCGGAGGGCAGGAAGAAGAAACGCCCGCCCCGTCAGAGGCGGACGAGCGGGAACAGCAGGAGCTGCTGCAGCGGATCCGCGAACTGATGGAGTCGAAACGCCTCTACCTGACGCCCGGTCTCAAGATTTCGGACGTGGCCGAAGCACTGGACACCAACCGGACCTACATCTCCGCGTGCATCAACCGCCAGAGCGGCATGTCCTTCTCCGATTATGTCAACGGTTTCCGCGTCCGCCATGCGCAGGAACTGATGCGCCGGAAGGATCCGGAGCTCACCCTCGCGCAGATCGGCATCCAGTCCGGCTTCTCCGGAGATACTTCCTTCTTCCGCAATTTCAAGAAAGTCACCGGGCAGACCCCGTCCGAGTGGCTGGCAGCCCAGTAGGGACGCCTAGAAGCGATATCCGATACCCAGCGTAAGCTTGTAGGGGCGGGCGTAGGAGCGCTCGCTCTCGTAGCCGATGATGTCGGTGATGCTGTATTTCCCGCCCAGGTTGACCTGCAGGCCCGACGGGAACTCGTAGCCGAGCAGCAGGCCGACGCCGGCGTGGCTGTCGCTGAGCAGATAGCGGGGCTTGCCCGTCACGTCGTCCACGGAGTACACCCGCCTGTAGGGCGTGACGAAATCCCGGTCGCCGGGACTCCAGGCGCGGAAGGTCAGGTGCGTGAAGAGTCCGGCCCCGAGGCGGAAGCAGCCGCTCCCGGCCGGGAACAGGCCGATCAGGTACAGCGGAATATCCATGCCCCACAGCCGCATGTCCGCCACGCGGGAAAAGGTCCCCTCCCGGTTCCAGAGCAGGAAACCCGGGTCCTGCTGCGCAGCCACGTAGGTGCCGCTCTGCAGGGCCAGGATGCACTGCACCTCGACCAGCAGGCGTCGCGCGAGTTGGTAGTCCACGAAGCCGCCGGCCTCGGCCCCGGGGCCGGGATAGGCGGACAGCACCGCCTCGGCGATGTACATCTGCTCGCCTGCCAGGCTGGCCTGCAGCAGGAGCCCGGCCCGGACCGGGCGGTAGCGGTCGGGATCATCTTCGTCGTCCTGGGCGCGAAGGAGGGCGACGGGCGGAAGGACCAGCAGGGAGAAGAGGAGGAGGAGCTTTTTCATCGGCGGGAATCTTACAGGGAGAAACGGAACGTGACCTTGAAACCTTGCTTCTGCGCATCGCTGAGGCCTTCGGTGTAGCTGATGCGGCGGATGTAGTCGACCCGGATGAACTTGAAGATGTTCTCCAGGCCGACGCTGTATTCCATATACGGGCGGGCCGTCATCATGCGCGTCCCTTCCGGGAAAGCGAAGAGCCCTTCGGAGCCGAAGACCGGGTTGTTGCGCTCGGAGAGCGATCCGGTCAGGATGCGGAAGGAGACGACCTCGCGCAGCTTGAGCTTCTTGATGAGCGGGATGCGGTTGAGGATCCAGCCCTTAAGGTAGTAGGTGAGGCTCGCCTCGGCATACTGGTCCATCACGAACTCCATCGGGGACATGAGGTTGTAGGCGTCCGTGTGGAGCAGGATGGATTGGTTGGTCCGGGGCGTGAAGAGGACGGGCAGCGGCACGCGGTTCCAGATGAATCCGGTCGCGATGGAGGCGTCGATGTGGCCGAAGGCGGACAGCCAGAAGCGCTTCTGGGCGGAAAATTCCGTCTTGTTGTACGGGAAGCGGTCGTCAAATAAACCCACGGTGTGGGTGAGGCTGACCGACGGGGCGTCCTTGGAGAAGGAGGCCAGGGATTCCTTGCCCATCCGGCTGGTATGCAGCGGCTTGCCCGGGGTGAAGCGCAGGCGGGTGGTCAGCGACCAGTCGTTGAAGGCGTCCACGGGCGACAGGGATCCGTCGGCGCCGAAACGCTGGTAGGAGAGGGTTCCGGCGGGCGTGATATGGTCGAAATGGAGGGTGCTGACCAGGGAAATCCGTGATGGCCATTCGCGCTCGTAGCGCGCCTCGAAGCGGCGCACGTACTGCATCGGCTTGGGCGTGAAGCTGGACATCATGATGTCGTCCCGGTCGAAGAGCGAGAAGCTCTGGCCGGGCGCCGCGAGGTCATAGCCCGCCGAGAGGACGAGGTTGTGCTTGAACGCCTCGAAGGGGTGGACCTCCTTGGGCGTGAAGCTGTGGATGTAGGTGAGGTTGCCCTTGATGCGGTGGTCCCGGAAACCGTAGGCGACGTAGCCGTTGAAGAAGTTCTGATTGTCCAGCCGGGCGGTGGTCATCCCGCCGAGGCGCAGGCGCAGGCCCTCCAGGTCATTGTAGTGGACCATGCTGGTGACGGGCCCGATGTCGAACTTGCTCTTATCCATGTCCGCGGGCTGCTTCATGAGGCGGAGCGGATAGGTCGGGAAATACTGGTGCCCCAGCGACTCGACGGTGTAGTAGATCCAGCGCAGGTGCGGGGAGGCGAAGACGTCGTACAGCAGGCTGTCCATCATCTGCTCCTTCTCCGGGATGGGGCGCGGCCGGTGCTCTTCCCACCATTCGCGGGGCGGCCGCAGGTTGGATTTCACCGTGGTGACTTCCTCCGTGCGGCGCAGAAGACTGTCCGGCATGGGCGTCGGCGAGAAGTCGTAGTCCCTGTGCAGGACGGTCTTGTGGGCATAGATCTCGTTCAGCCCTTTGGCCAGGTAGAAACGGGCGAAGGTGTTTTTCTCCCGGGAGGCCATGACGCCGCTCTCCAGCCGGTCGAAGCTCTCTTCGATCGCGAGGTTGCTGACGAAGTTGAGGTTGATGTGGGCGGGGATGCCCAGGGAGTATTTCTTCAGGGCGTAGGTGCTGTCGTTGACGATGTAGAGGTGCCCCGTGAAGCCGTAGCTCTCGCTGTTGAAGGGCACGAAGGTCAGGTCGATGCACTCCGTCCCTTCCACCTGCAGGGTGTCGGAGATGTAGTATTTGTAGAAGGAGGTGGCGAGCGACGAGGACAGCGGGCTGACGAAGCGGTTGAGCATCACCTCCATGTTGTCGTTGTAGATGTCCGCGTCCACGAAGATGGCCTGGATGTCCTCGCCGAAGGCGCTCTGGTCGATGGTCGCCTGCAGGCCGAGGCGGCTGCGCTTGCTCACCAGCGTGCGGGTGCGCCGGGGCCGCTTCTGGTACCAGGTGTCGGAGAGGCTCTCCTTCAGGGCGATGTTGAACACGTGGGTGCCGCGGAACTGCGACGTGTCCACATATTTCTCCAGGAAGTCGACCTTCCGCCAGAAGGGGGCGTTCCAGTCCACGTCGAAGCGGTCCAGCGACATGAGCATCTTCTCGTAGTTCTGCACGTGGAAGCGGTCCCGGGACCGGATATTGTTGTCGGCCTTGTGGGCGATGACCTTCTCCACGAGCTCCACGGCCGGGTTGTTCCGCCGGCTGTAGGCATTGTCCCGGCGGCGCCGGGGCTTCACGACCACGGCCTGGATGCCGTAGGTGTCGGGATTGAGCCGGACCTTGAGGTCGGTGTTGGCGGCGTTCGGCCGGACGCTGACGATCAGGGTCTCGTAGCCGAGCATCTGGAAGCTGACGCTGGAATAGCCGCGCGAAGACTCCAGGGAGAAGGCGCCCTGCGGGTCCGTCATGGTGCCGGTCTGCGTGCCGGGGAAGACGACGGACACGTAGGGGAGCGGCTCGCCCGTTTGCGCATCGGTCACCGTGCCGCGCACGCGGGTCTGGCTCCGGGCGGACAGTGCCGCCAGCAGCAACAGGATGGCCAGGCAGAATCTCTTCACGCCATAAAGATACGGAAAAAATGCTTAGCGCAGCGCGCGCATGGCATTGAGCACCGCCAGCACGGTCACGCCGACGTCGGCGAACACGGCCATCCAGAGGGTCGCGATGCCGCAGGCGGCCAGCGCCAGCACCGCCAGCTTGACGCCGATGGCGAACCACAGGTTCTCCCGGGCGATGCGAAGGGTCCTGCGGGCGATGCGGATGGCGAGCGCCACCTTGGACGGCTTGTCGTCCATCAGCACCACGTCGGCGGCCTCGATGGCGGCGTCGGAGCCCAGCGCACCCATGGCAACGCCCAGGTCGGCGCGGGCGAGCACGGGGGCGTCGTTGATCCCGTCTCCGACGAATGCGAGCGTGCCTTCGGCGAGCAGCCGCTCCACCTGGCTCACCTTGTCCGCGGGCAGCAGGGCGGCGTGGTATTCGTCCAGGCGCACGGCCTCGGCGACCGCGCGGGCCATTTCCGGCTGGTCGCCGGTCAGCATCACGGTCTTGCGCACGCCGGCCTCATGCAGGGCGGCAATGGCCGCGGCGGCGTCTTCCTTGATGCGGTCGGACACGACGATGTGGCCGGCGTACACCCCGTCCACGGCCACGTGGACGATGGTGCCGGTGTGGTGGCAGGGGTGCCAGGCGGCGCCCAGTTCGTCCATCAGCTTGTCATTGCCGACGGCCACGGTCCGCCCTTCCACGGTGGCCGTGAGGCCCTTTCCCGCGATCTCGCGGATATCGCTGACGCGGCAGGCGTCGTGCTCGTCGGGGTAGGCCTGCAGCAGTGCCGTGGCGATGGGGTGCGTGGAATGCCGCTCCACGTGTGCCGCGAGGTGCAGCAGCTCCCGTTCGTCGAGCTCCTCCGGATGCACCGCCGTGACGGCGAATACGCCTTCGGTGAGCGTGCCGGTCTTGTCGAAGACGACAGTCTGCACGCGGGCGAGCGTGTCCAGCCAGGCGGAACCCTTGACCAGGATGCCGCGGCGCGACGCCCCGCCGATGCCGCCGAAGAAGGTCAGCGGCACGCTGATGACCAGCGCGCAGGGGCAGGAGACCACCAGGAACATCAGCGCCCGGTAGATCCAGGTGGCCCAGGCGCCCGTGAACAGGGGCGGGATGACGGCCAGCAGCACCGCCAGGCCCACCACGATGGGGGTATAGATCCGCGCGAAACGTGTGATGAAATGCTCGCTGCGCGACTTGTTTTCCGCCGCGTGCTCCACCAGTTCGAGGATGCGGGAGGCGGTGGACTCGCCGAAGGCACGGGTGGTGCGCACGCGCAGCACGCCGCTGAGGTTGACGCAGCCGGACAGGACTTCATCGCCTGCTTTGACTTCGCGCGGCAGGCTTTCGCCCGTCAGGGCCACGGTGTCCAGGGAGGACGTCCCCTCCAGCACGGTGCCGTCCATCGGCACCTTCTCGCCGGGCTTGATCAAAAGGATTTCGCCGACGGCGACGGACTCTGGCGCCACGGTTTGCAGCTGTCCGCCGCGCTCCACGTGGGCCTCGTCCGGGCGGATGTCCATCAGGTGGGCGATGCTCTTGCGGGAACGCCCCTCGGCGATGCCCTCGAAGAGCTCGCCGACCTGGAAGAAGAGCATCACGAACACTGCCTCCGGGAACTGCGTCTGCGCTCCCGGCAGGAAACCGATGGCGAGCGCGCCGACCGTGGCGACGCTCATCAGGAAGTTCTCGTCGAGCGCCTCGCCGTGCGCAAGCGCTTCCGCGGCCTCCCTGAGGGTGTCCAGTCCGACGATGAGGTAGGGGACCAGGTAGAGCAGCAGATACTGCCAGGTCGCCCAGTCGGTATGCTTCTCTAGGAGGGCCGCCCCGACCAGCAGGACAGTGGCGATGGCGATGCGTATGATGCGCCCTTTCGGGCTGCCTTCGTCGTGATGGTGTTCGTGTGACATAGTTTGACTGATTTGCGAAAGCAAAGGTACGGCCAGACCCCTGCAACCGGGTTGCAAAGTCAGCGGGATCGTGCTATCTTTGTATAGACTGTATAACCATTGTTTCTATGAGATACCATCTTTTGAAATGCGCCGCCCTGGCGGCCGCTGCCCTGTGCTGTTTCGCGGTGCTTCCCGCCCGCGGGCAGGAACTGGACCTTTCCTACCACCATCCCGTCCTCGAGGACTATTTCGCGCCGGCGTCGGCGACGCCCGCGAGCCCCGATGCCGACGGCTTCATCCGCCGCTGGTCGCTCCTGGAGCCGATTGCCAAGCCGGAGATCCGCACCAACGCCATCTTTGACGACACCTATCTCAACACGGAGTTCGCGAAGGAGTACTTCCCCGGGCAGATGACCATCGTGCCCAAGGACGGACAGAAGGTCAAGCTCGACAAGAAGACGAAGCTCGCCTGGCACTGCTACGACAGCAAGAACTACAACGTGAAGCTGTACCGCTTTGCCACCGGGCTGGGCCTGCACCCGACGGAGGCCCTGTTCCTGGCCGTGACCGTGGTCAATGTCCCGGAGGACATCACGGTGCGCATGTCGGTGGGCTCCAATTCCGGCTCCAAGTGGTGGGTCAACGGCGAGGAGGCGATCCTTCTGTCCGGCGACCGCCGCATGGTCATGGACGACTGCGTGTCCCGCAGGATCACCCTCAAGGCCGGCCGCAACGTGATCCGCGGCGCCGTGATCAACGGTCCCGGCATGAGCGACTTCTGCATCCGCTTCCTGGATGAGGCGGGGCGCCCTGTTACCAACTTCACCGTTACCAACCAGTAAACCGAACGCCTTATGAAAAAGTTGGAATTCTCCCTGATCGCCCTTCTGCTGACCGTTCTGTATGCGATTCCTGCTGCGGCGCAGGTGGGCAACGTCTATATCCACGACCCTTCGACCATCGCTTTCTGCGACGGTAAATATTATACCTTCGGCACCGGCTCCGGCGGCCTCATGTCCGACGACGGCTGGACCTGGCGTGACGGCGCCGTGCGCACGGGCGGCGGCGTGGCCCCCGACGTGATCAAGATCGGCGACCGCTACCTGGTGGCCTACAGCGCCGGCTATCCCGGCACCGAGGGCAAGACCCGCGGCGTCGTGACTACGATGTGGACCAAGACCCTGGATCCCGAGTCCCCGGATTTCGGCTACACCGAGCCCGAGCTCGTGGCCTGGGCGGGCGACGACGAGGACTGCTGGGCCATCGACCCGGCCTTCCTGATGGGCCCCGACGGCCGGCTCTGGTGCACCTACGGCACCTATTTCGGCGCCATCCGCATCGTTGAGCTGGACCCGAAGACGGGTAAGCGCATGGCCGGCAACAAGGCGGTGGACATCGCCATCGACTGCGAGGCCACGGCCATGATGTACAAAGACGGCTGGTACTACCTGCTCGGCACCCACGGCACCTGCTGCGACGGCGTCAACTCCACGTACAACATCGTCGTGGGCCGCTCCCGCAGCGCGACGGGCCCGTACCTTGACAACATGGGCCGCGACATGCTCCGCGGCGGCGGCAAGATGGTCCTGTCCGCGGGCAACCGCGCCACGGGCCCCGGCCACTTCGGGCATTTCGTGGAAGCGGAGGGCGTCGAGAAGATGTCCTTCCACTACGAGGCTGACTACAACCGCAGCGGCCGCAGCGTGCTGGCCGTGCGCTCGCTCCTGTGGAAGAACGGCTGGCCGGTGGCTGCCGATCCTTTCAAGGAGGGGACCTATGAGATCGAGTCCGAGCGCCGCGGCTACGCCCTGGAACTGGCTGTGGACTTCGTCCGCCAGCAGGGCGCCATGCGGGCTTTCCGGATCGATCCCAACGAGCCTGTCGTCGAACTCGAGGAGCAGAAGCTCTCGGATGTCATCGGCGGCTGGCCGGCCGGTGAGATCGCCGTCCGGGCCGGAGACTACATGTTCCGCCCGCACCAGAAGTGGACGGTGACGGCTGTGCCTGACAAGGGCGGCTACCTCGGTGCTCCGTACTACAAGATCACCATCGCCGGCACCGACCGCGCCCTGGCGGCCACCGAAGACGGCGAACTGACGGCCGTCCCGGTCTATACCGGCGCTGACGAACAGCTCTGGCGCATCGAGCAGCTCATTGACGGCACCTTCCGCATCCTGAACAAGGTCCCCTGCTGCTGCGGAGACCAGCTCTGCCTGATGAGCACGGGCGACAGCACCGTGGCGCTGGGCAAGTTCGACTTCGCCAGCGACAACTGCAAGTGGAATTTCCGAGACAGATAATGATATGAAAAGATTTGCTATCATGATGGCTGCGGCGGCGCTTATCCTGTCCGCCTGCGGCTCCAAGGAGCTGAAGCCCTGGACCAAGGGCGGGCTCGAGACCGGCAAGTACCGCAGCGTCTTCGCCGAGATGGGTTATTCCCAGAAGGAGATCGACGCGAAGCTGGAAAGCATCTTCCAGGAGGTGTTCTACGGCCCGAACAAAGTCTTTTTCGAAGTGGGGGACGACATGGGCTATATGTCTGACGTCAAGAACTTTGACGCCCGCACCGAGGGGATGTCATACGGGATGATGATCGCCGTGCAGCTGGACAAGAAGGAGGTCTTCGACCGCCTGTGGCGCTGGGCGAAGAAGTACATGCAGTACCAGGACGGCCCGATGAAGGGCTATTTCGCCTGGAGCCTCAGCCCCGACGGCACCATCCGCGGGGCGGGTCCGGCCTCCGACGGCGAGCTGTATTTCATCACCTCGCTCGTCTTCGCCTCCAACCGCTGGGGCAACGACGGGGAGATCAACTACCTCGCTGAGGCGCAGAACATCCTCAACTCCTCCTGGGAGAAGGACGGCTCCGAGGGAATCTATCCCTTCATCGACAAGGAGAAGCACCTGATCAACTTCACCCCCGACGGCCGCGGCCCGGGCTACACGGATCCGTCCTACCACCTGCCTGCCTTCTTCGAGGTCTGGGCCCGCTGGGCAAAAGACGGGCGCGCGGATTTCTACCGCGAATGCGCGAAAGCCAGCCGCGAGTACCTCCACAAGACCATCAACCCCGAGACCGGCCTGAATCCCGATACGAACAATTTCGACGGTTCCTTCATCGAGACGCCTTCCTTCTTCGGCAGGCAGATGAAGCCGGCCTTCCGCTTCGATTCCTGGCGTGTGCCGATGAACATCGCCCTGGACTATTCCTGGGCCTGCGCCGACCGCGAATGGCAGACCTGGTATGCCAACACCATCCAGGATTTCTTCTATTCCAAGGGAATTGACGAATTTGCCGACCAGTACAACGTGGACGGCACCGAGGTCGATTTCGCCATGCCCGCGGGCATGGGTGAGTTCCGCGGCACGGGCACGCGCCACTCCGTGGGCCTGGTCTCGACCCTGGCCGCCGCGACGCTGGCCGCCGACCACGCGATCGCCCGCGAATTCGCGCAGCGCCTCTGGGACAGCGAGAACAAACCCTACGAAGACGGCTACTTCGACGCCTACTACGACGGCCTCCTGCGCCTGTTCGCCTTCATGCACCTCAGCGGCCACTACCGTGCGATAGCGCCGGGGAAATAAACCTTACCCGACTGTCGTCAATGTCCCTGTTTTCCGGACACATTGTCTTCCCCTGAAAAAAGTTGACTCGCAAACACGAGTTAACAATGTTTATTTATCGAACGACACTGAGGGATCAGTATTATGAGAAAGCAATCGACATGTATTAT
>CAJOHX010000015.1 GCA_905234475.1 uncultured Bacteroidales bacterium
TAGAGGTCATTCTCCACCAGATAGTCGATCATCGAGATCTCGCCCCGCGTCAGCGCGACGAGCAGGTAGTCGCGGTAGTCGGTGTCCGTCAGCGAGGCGCGAAGCGTCTCGGCGTTGGCCTTCGTCGCGGCGGCTTGGCGGTAAAGGTCGCGGAGCTGCTGGTAGAACGCCTGCTCGGCGGCGTCCTGGCGCGACTGCGCGGCGGCCACGCCCGCCCGGGAGCGTTTCACGCGGTTGGCGCCGCTCCACAGCGGAATGTTCACCCCCACGGTCACGCCGCGGAACTTCTCCACCGTCTGGATCTCGCTCATGTAGCCCACCGTCAGCTCCGGCATCGCGGACAGGCGGTCGATGGCCAGCTGCTGCTGCCCCACTTCCAGTTCCTTGCGGACATACGCCAGGACGGGATTCTGTTCGGACGCCTGCGCAAACCAGGTCTCGAAGTCCGCGGGCAGGATATCGGCGGCGTCATAGCCCTCCGGCAAACGGGACAGCTCCTTCCCGCCGTTCAGCGCCGTCAGGCGCGCCAGGACGGCCTGCCGCTCGTTCTCGGTCTGGTTGACCCGGCCCTGGATGGAGGCCTGGTGGAGCTTGGCTTTGTTGAGGTCCAGGATGGTCGCGCCGCCGGAGGCCATGCGCCGCTCGTACGAGTCCACCAGGGAGGTCGAGCGGTCGAGGTGGTCGCGCAGCTCCGTCAGGAGCGTCTGGTAATAGACCAGGTCGACGCAGAGGCTCCTGGCCTCCTGCAGCACCTCCAGGCGCTGCGCCTTGTATTTCAGCGCGGAGAGCTCGTCCAGCCCGGCGGCCTTGCCGGAGCGCTTGCCACTGAGCGTAGCCATGTCGAAGGATTGGGTGATCCGCAGGTCGTGGCGGTTGCCGGTGCCGGCGGCGCCCCAGAGGTAGTTGAATTCGACCTCCGGATCTGCCAGCAGGGCCTCCGAACGATTGGCGAGCCGCTCCTCGTCGAGGGCGGCCGCCGCAGCCTTCAGCTCCGGGTTGTTCGCCTCAATCTCCTGCAGCAGCGCCTCCGCGCCGCCCTGGGCGGAAGCCGCCAGGCAGATGCATAATCCTATGATGGTCAGATAAATCCTTCTCATGACTTCTTCTTGTTCGTTATCAGATACATGACCGGGATGACGAAGCCGTTCAGCAGGGTCGAGGACAGCAGGCCGCCCAGGATCACTTTCGCCATCGGCGACTGGATCTCGTTGCCGGGCAAGTCGCCGCCGAGGGCCAGCGGCAGCAGGGCCAGGGCTGAGGTGACCGCGGTCATCAGGATGGGATTCAGGCGGTCCAGCGAGCCGGTCACGATGGTCTCGGTCACGGACAGCCCCTCCGCCGCGAGGGCGTTGTAGCGGTCGATCAGCAGCATGCCGTTGCGCGTCGCGATGCCGAACAGGGAGATGAATCCGATGATGGCGGGGATGCTCAGGATCCCGCCGGTGAAATAGACCGTCATCACGGCACCGATGAGCGCCAGCGGCAGGTTGAGCAGCACGATGAGCGACTGGGAGGCGTTCTTGAACTCGCCCAGCAGCAGCATGAAGATAATTAGCAGGCTGAACACGCTCACGAGCGCAATGGTGCGGGACGCCCGCTCCTCGCTCTCGAACTGCCCGCCGTACTCGATGCGGTAGTCGTCGGGCAGGGTGATGTGCTCGCCGATTTCCCGCCGGATGGCGGCCACGGCCTTGGCGAGCTCGCCGTTGGTGGCGTTGCAGGAGACCACGAGCTTGCGGCTGAGGTTCTCCCGGCCAATCGTGTTGGGGCCCGCGGAGGAGACCACGTCGGCGACGTAGCTCAGCGGGACCTTATTTCCCGAAGGAGTGTCGATCATCAGGTCGCCGATGCGCTCCATCGAGGCCTTGGCGTCCCCCTTCACCTTGAGGGTCAGGTCGAAGGCACGGTTGCCTTCGTAGACGGTCGAGACCGGCTCGCCCTCCAGCATCACCTTGACGAACTCGGCAAACTCCGGGAGCGTGATCCCGTAGCGGGAGAGCATTTCCCGGCGGGGAACGATGTTCAGCTCCGGCCGCTCGACCTGCTGCTCCACGTTGATGTCGGTGATGCCGTCGATTTCCGAAATGGCCGCTTTAATCTGATTGCCAATGGAATACATCTTGTTCAGGTCCGTGCCGAACACCTTGATGGCGATGTTCGCCTGCGTGCCCGAGAGCATGGCGTCGATGCGATGGGAGATGGGTCCGCCGATCTCCAGGTTGACACCCGGCAGCACGGACAGCGCCTCCCGCACCTCCTCGACCAGCTTGCGCTTGCTCTTGCCCTTCAGCACGAAGGGGCATTCGAATTCGGAGCAGTTCACCCCGAACGCATGCTCGTCCAGCTCGGCGCGGCCGGTCTTTCGGCCGACGGTCTGGATCTCCGGGATGCTCATCAAGATCGCCTCCGCCTGCGCACCCAGCCGGTCGGACTCCTCGATGGAAATGCCCGGCACGGAGCTCATCGCGATGGTGAACGAGCCTTCGTTGAAGGCCGGCAGGAAACTGCGCCCGAGCGAGGCGAACATAACGACCGCCGCCACGAGCAAAGCGCCCACGGCGCCCAGGACCAGTTTCCAGTGCTTCAGCGTCCAGGCCAGGGCCTTGTCGTAGCCCTTCTTGAGCCAGCGCACCAGCGGCGCCTCGCGCGAGGCCCGGCCGTCCTCCGACGTGTCGGGCTCCATCTCGCGTGCCAGCAGCCGCGAGCTCAGCACCGGCGTCACGGTGAGCGCCACGAGCGTGGACGTGCACAGCGAGATGATGAACGAAATGCCAAGCGGCTTGAGCATGCGCCCCTCCATCCCGGACAGGAAGAAGAGCGGCAGGAAGCACGCGATGATGATCAGGGTCGAATTGAGCATCGGCATGCGCACCTCCTTCGAGGCGTCGTAGACCACCTGCAGGACGCTCTTGCCCTGGCCGCGCGCACCGCGCAACCGTTTAAAGACATTCTCTACGTCCACGATGGAATCGTCCACCAGCGAGCCGATGGCAATGGCGATGCCGCCGAGGCTCATCGTATTGATGGTCAGGCCCATCCAGCGGGTCACCAGCAGGGTAATGAGGATGGATAGCGGGATGGAAATCAGGGAAATGAGCGTGGTCCGCCAGTTCATCAGGAAGACGAACAGCACCAGGATCACGAAGATGCCGCCCTCGAGCAGCGACTTCTTGACATTGCCGATGGAGCCCTCGATGAAGCGGGACTGGCGGAAGATCTGCGAATTGATCCGCACGTCGGAAGGGATGGTCGTCGCGATGTCCGCGAGCTCGCGGTCGAGCTTGGCCGTCAGGTCCAGCGAGGAGGTGTTCGGCTGCTTGGTCACGGTCATGATGACCGCCGGCCTGCCGTCGTTGGAGGCAACGCCGAGCACCGGCGTCTTGGGGCCGATCGTGACATCCGCAATGGCCTCCAGCGTGACCGGGCGGCCGCTGGCGCCCGTCTTCACGACGGCCTTCTTCATCAGCTCGATGTCGCTCGTGGACAGGACGCCGCGGACGATGTATTCGTTGCCGTATTCATACAGGGTACCGCCGGGGGCGTTCTGGTTCATGCCCTTGACGGCATCGATCACCTCGTCCATGGACACCCCGTAGTGGCGCATGCGCCCGGGATCCAGCAGGATCTGGTATTCCTTGATGTCGCCGCCCATCACGGCCACCTGGGCCACGCCGCCCAGCGACAGCAGCCGGGGCCGGATGGTCCAGTCCGCCATTGTGCGGAGGTCCTCCATCGAGGTCGACTCCGCCGTGAGGCCGATGATCATCAGCTCGCCCAGGATGGACGCCTGGGGGCCGAGGGTGGGGTTGCCCACGTTGGAAGGGAGGTCCTCCCCCACCATCGCGATCTTCTCGCTGACGATCTGGCGGGCACGGTAGATGTCTGTGCCCCAGTCGAATTCAATATTGACAATAGAGAATCCCGTGGTCGAAGAAGAACGCACCCGGCGCACGTTGGTGGCGCCGTTGACGGCCGTCTCGATCGGGAAGGTCACGAGGCGCTCCACCTCCTCCGGGGCCATCCCCTCGGCCTCCGTCATCACGACCACGGTCGGGGCGTTGAGGTCCGGGAACACGTCCACTTCCGAGTGGCTCGCCGAATAGATGCCCGCCACCATGCACAGGGCGGCAATCACCAGGACGGCGACGCGGTTGTTGAGCGAAAACGCGATGATCTTGTTCAGAAGACCGCTCTCTGGCTGTATCCGTTCCATGGGCTAATGGCTGTGGGTGTGGCCGGCCGGGACGGCGGTGACGCCGGCAAGCTTGACATGGACCGCACCGGCCACGACGACCAGCTCACCCTCCTCCAGCCCCTTCAGGATGGGGACGCGGCTGCCGTCGGACTGCCCGAGGCTGACTTCACGCTTCTCGAAGCAGTCGTCGTCATCCTCCTCGCGGACAAAGACATAATGGACGCCCTGGTCCTCCACCACGGCCTCCAGCGGGACGGTGATGCAGCGGCTCGAGGCGGAAGTCTTGAGGTAGACGTCCACGTAAGAGCCGGGCACCAGATCGCCCCGGTTGTCGAATTCGAAGATGACCGGGATGTAGAAATCCCCGTCGGAGGCCCGCCCGTAGCTGACGAGCTTGCCGCCCAGGTCCTTGAGGCTGTAGGCCTGGTCGCCGTAGGACGTGACGAAGTCGGCGTCGCGCACGGAGGCGATGCGGCCGTAGTATTTCTCGGAGACATCCGCCCGCAGCCAGAGCTTGCGGTTGCTGCTCACGGTGGCGATGGGCGTGCCCGTCTCCACATAGTCGCCGCTGCGGACCGTCAGGCTCTTGACGAAGCCGGACAGGGGCGAGGAGACGACGATCTCCCCGCTGGAGGTGCTGCCGGCCGCGAGGGCCTCGTATTCCACGCGGGCGTGTTCGTAGGCCATCCGGCTCTGGTCCAGGTGGCTCTCGCTGACGATGTTGTTTTCGCGGAGCTGCAGGTCGCGTTCGTATTCCTTGCGGGCCGTCTCCAGGGTGATCTGCGCCTTGGCGAGCTTGTCGCCGGAGCCGACGCTGCGCGTGGAGATGGTGGCGATCCGGGCGCCCCTGGACACGGGGGAACCCTCCCCCAGCTTGCCCAGGCTCACGATGCCCTCGCTCTTGGCCACGACGGTCATCTCGTCGCCGGCGGAGGAGACAATCTGTCCGCTGGTGCGGATTACTTCGCTGAAGGGACCTTCGGCCACCGCTTCCACGCGGATCCCCAGCACCTCCTGGCGCTCGGGGCTGACCTCAATCTTCCCGTCTTCGTGTTCGTGCTCATGTTCATGCCCGTGCGCTTCGTGTTCGTGGGCATGTTCGTGCTCATGCTCGTGGGCGTGCTCGCGGGGGCCGCAGCCGTTCACCATGACGCACAGCGCCATGATAGCTATCAATGCTTTTCTCATCGGAATCGTGCTTTACGAAAAGCAAAGATACGCCCCCGCGCGTGCAACTGGGTTGCAATTACAGGTCTCCACCAAAAAGGCCACTGGTGCAATCTGCTTGGAGACCTCCCCCGCCAAATCACTTAAAACGCCCCTAAACCCCGACAGGTCGCCACACAGAGCGCACAGAATGGCTATTTGCTGGAGACTTGTCGAGGGTTACGCAGGATTTGATCCCATTTTGTCGCCGATCGGGAAGAAATAACGCAATTTGGGAGCTTTTTGCAAATTGGCAAGCATACCAACACGGCTTTGAGTCGCGCCAGAGGGCAATGGGCATGCTTGCCGAGGATCTCAGGCCGCTGGCGCGCATGGCACCATGGCGCACAATGGCGCCAAAGGCCTATTGCCGTGCCTGCCAAATTGCAAAAAAGGGAGAAAGGAGGCAAGGGCTAAACCTTCCGCCAATTCTTCCAGCTGGCAGTAAGTTATTTGCACATTTTACTATCTTTGTAAACCAATCCTCCCCTATGGGGAATTGAAATATGCACATCACCCATAATCTTGATTAGACCATGGCTTCCGACATCGACCAGAATAAACTGAAAGTCGCAATTGACTGGATTAACAAACTCGCTAATGGGATGAATCCAATTGATGGTACATTTCTTCCTGATAGCGACATCGTGAATAATGTCCACATCTCCCGCTGCTTATTCTATGTATCCAGCCTGCTTGAAGGTGTGTGGAAGAAGAAACCTTCTCAACAGAAGCAGTATGAATTGGAGTTTCAACTTACCCCGGAGATTGCGTTAAAGGTCTATATCGCGGAAAGAACGGGGATTGCTATGTTCGTCAAGGAGATCAACAAGGTGATTCCTGAAAATATGCAGCCTCTGGCCGCATCAAAGGTAACTCAGTGGCTCGTATCGGCAGGGTATCTGGTGGAACAGCAAAGTAGCGACGGCCGCAAATACAAGGCTCCGACAGAACTCGGAGCATCCATCGGAATGACATCCGCGTGGAAAGATGGCTACCAGGGACATTATCTTGCTATATCCTATGATGCCAATGCGCAGCACTTTATCCTTGAGAACCTTTTCAAACTATAGCTCGATTTCACCTCGCTTTAACATATTCTCATAGTACGTAAGATTGATTCTACGGTTGCAACCACTCTTGTCTTCTTTATAGTTCGTACAGCCAAGAAACGGCTGGTAGTCTTTCTTCCGGACAATTAGGTAGCCGTCCTTGCAGCAGTCGCATTTGAGAATCGGAAGGATACCACCGGAGAGGTCATTGGTCATGAAATCACAGATTTCCGGTTCGTTGGTACATATCCAAAGACGGAAACCAAAGTCTTTCTTATGCTTGTACTGGAGCGGATAGCCACAAATGGGGCAACGCTTTATCATCGAAATGTCCGGAGAATCTGTCTTTGAGATGTCCAGGTCACCGTTGACGCAGACTTTATCATATTCCTGTACCAGTTCTGCCACGAAGCGGGACGGGCGCTGCTGAGGTACGGCGATATAAACTCGATTCTTGGTGCGTGTCATTGCCACATAAAACAGACGGCGCTCTTCGGCATACTCTATGGTGCGGTCCTCACGGATGACCAGTTTCATCACTGGATCGTCTTCAATCTTGGAGGGGAATCCATAGGTGGCGTTCACGGCGTTGATGATGACGACATTATCGTAACCCAGGCCTTTGGAACGGTGTGCAGTAAGGAAGGTGAGTTTGGCTTTTGGATAGGTCTTCGACTTGACATCACCCATGTTCTCGAAGTAGGTGAAGAGTCCGCTGCGGCTAAGGTTGAAGGCATCGAATCCATATCGGCCGATGAGAAGGATGGAGGAGTTCGCCGGTTTACCCTCCTTTTCATTTGCTTCCATTATCTGGCCAATGCAGCGCTCTACCGCTTGTGCCTGCAGGAAGAACTTGCCACCCTTTCCTTCGAGATCCTTCTTGTCGCCGTCTTCTGAATATGCCTCGATGATGATGGGGAAATCAATGTGCTTGGGGCTGATGAGCGACTTATGAATCTGGGAAGAATTCTTCTGGATGAAACTGCCGGCAATGTCAATAACCTCCTGCGAATTGCGGTAGGTCTTGGTTATCTTCAATTCTTCGCCGTAGCCCATAATCTCGGCAAAGTGGGTGAAGAGGGTGATGTCGGAGCCAGCGTAGGCATAGATGGACTGCCAGTCGTCTCCCACGGCAATTATCTTGGCATCACATATCTGGGACAGGGCTCGGGCAAGGTCAAAGCGCTGCCGGGAGATGTCCTGATATTCATCGATGATGATGTACTTGAAGTTCAGTTTCTCGCCCATATCCTGCTGCTCCTGCAGAATCTTGGCAGAATCGTTTATCATATCCTCGAAGTCCACAGCACCACGCTCCTTCAACTTCTTGGAGTATTCCAGGTAGCACTGGTGACATACGTCCAGGAAGAGTTTGGTGCGGACGTTATCGGTCATCCGCTGCATTTCACGAAACTTATCGGTGTCGTAGCCGTTGGTCTTAAAGTTCTGGATGAAGGTGCATAGCAGGCGGACCAGTTTGAGGATGTATTTATTCTCCTCGGTGGAGACAATTCTCTGATAGACCTCCTGCTCGGGACGAGGCTCCAGGGTGATGCCAGCAGCGATAAGCTGTTCCTTTAGGTGGTCGAGCAGCGGGCGTCCATCCTTGTATTGGGAGAAGGTATAGATAAGTTCTGTGCCGTGGTCACGGTGGAACTGAACCTTGTCGTTGACTTCCTTCTTATAGTGCTCGAGTTCGGCTTTAGAGTAGCGATTATGAGTACCACCTTCCGTGATGCCAAAATGCTCGATATAGATGGTCCTGTCGCCCTGCTTAATGGTAAAGTCAGGAGTGTAGGGCTTGTGAGACTTCCGGAAACTATAGGGATATATCTTCTCGTATTCGTAGTCAACCTTGTTAAGGTACAAGAAGTTCGCTATCTGAACCTCTTGAGCTGAACGCAGAGACTCGTAGTTAATGGTGATGGCCTTGCTGGTACGTTTGTTGGTTATAGTCTCCACATACTCGTTCATATTGGAACGCATCGTAGAGAAATCGGCCTTCGAGATATAGTTAAAGAAGGCGTTAAGGTCATCGCCTTCGTATGGAGCATCAAAATAACTGCCAAAGAACAGGATCAGTTTATTCACCATCTCCGGCTCGCGGAGGACATCGTTCTTCAGATAGTTGTTGATGACATCGAACATGAAACCGCTGTCAACAACATTCTTTTTATCAGCATCCTGCTTTCGGAGAATGGCATATCCGGTCTTGTGGAATGTAGTGACCGGGCAGTTGATTTTCAGAGCCTTGTTTATCTTATCCCGGAGTTCGCCCACGGCTTTGTTGGTGAACGAAATCACCAGTATCTGTTCCGGTGCGACGCCTTTGCGTTCAACAAGATATTTCACCTTGGCAGCCACCGTAGTAGTCTTTCCGGCTCCAGCGCCGGCCACTACCAGCATATAGTCCTCATCCGTGAGAACCACCTTGCGTTGCTCTTCGTCCAGAGAGATAGCGGGATCGACTTTGGATAGGACTGTGTCCAGATAGTGCTTGTCAGTTTCCAGGTGCCTCTGCAGGAAGGTATGATTGTGCTGCTGGATGCCGGTGGAGCCTTCTCTGAGATCAGAAAGGTCGGCATAATTCCGCAAGAAGGCCTCGACGGATGTTGCTGGTATGGCGAACTTCTCGCAGTACAGGCCAAGCGTAGTTGCGGTCTTCTGATTCCGGAAGAAGGTGTTGATGTCCGCATATTCGTCAATCAGCTGTTTGTAGTCACTGCGGGCCAGATACCTGTCCTCCAGGAGGAGCGAATTCAAGCGTTGGGTGAACTGAAGAAGCCGGGCATACTCTGCTGTAGGCGCTTCTGGTATGATGATGCACGGCTCCGGTTTCTTGGGAGCATCTTTCGACTTGTTGCGCCTGTCGGAGAATATGCGGTTAAAGAAGGACATCCTAACTAAACCCTCGAGGAATTGGCCAAATCAAAAAAGGTGAAAAATGTTACATACAAAGTTAGTGATTTTAGCAAAAAACCCTATTGACGTTGTGTTTTACGTTTTGCGGTGACGCGAAACAAGCACTTTTCTTTTGTTTATAAAGAGAAAGTCCGTATCTTTGCATCGAAACAGTTATTGCCAACAAGGGTGGCAGTGATTTTATGCAAACTATGGAGAGCGCCAGACCTGAGAAGGCGTGGCGCTCTTTTCTATTTAAAGACGGGCGATGTACTCTTCCCACAGGATTCCCACCCAATAACTGTTTCAACATGCATAAATTCACAATCCTCGTCGGCATATCTGTACAAGGTACAAGAGCCAAACGTGTTCGCGTCCACGCTTTCAAGCGCGTCCGAAACGGTAAACCAGAATTTGTGAAGGCACACTGGCGCTATTATAAGCGTTAGCGCAGGCCTTGACCAGTTCTCGTAACTGGTGCTTCTCCGTTCGTCCGTCTTAGGGGCTTGCCCCGGAAGCCACTCCCTGGCGGGGGTGGCTTTTTGCTGGAGGTCTACCCACGGGGGCTATGGCTGGCAGCGGGCCACGAAGGCCTCGAAGAGGCGGAGCCAGCGGGTGTCGCCGGCCTGGAGGTCCTTCTCGGGGTGGAACTGGACGGCCCAGAGCTGCTCGTTCTCATAGGCCTCGACGAGGCCGTCCGCCGTGTGGGCGGTGGCCCGGACGCCGGGGGCGAGGGCCTTGACGCCCTGGTGGTGGAAGGAATTGACACTCAGTGAGTCCGTGCCGTAGATTTCCGCCAGGACGCTCCCGGGTTCCAGCCCAATCAGGTGCGTCGCTCCCCCACCATGCTTCACTTCCGTGCCGAACTGGGTCGGAAGGTCCTGGTACAGGGAGCCGCCCATGACCACGTTCATCAGCTGTTCGCCGCGGCAGATGGCCAGGATGGGCTTGCCGCTGGCAAGCGCGGCTTTCGCCAGAAGGCTGTCGCTATAATCCCGCACCGCGTCCACATGGACGGTCTCGTTCCAGATCTCCTCCCCGTACCACTGCGGGCTCACATCCTCTCCGCCGGAGAAAACGATGCCGTCCAACGCGTCCAGCAGCTCCTCTGCCCGCGCATAGCTGTCAAGGGTGGGCAGCACGACGGCCACACCGCCCGCGCGCTGGATGGCCTCCGTGTAGGTCGTGGCCAGCTGGGTGGCGCCGGACGAAGAGCGGGAGCAGGTGATGCCGATGACCGCAAGGGACACCGGGGTGCGGCGTCCGCCGCAGGCCGTCAGAAGCAGAAGGGACAGAAGGAGCAGATACTTTCGCATGGGACTAACGGATGAAATTCAGGAACAGGGTCACCACCCCGGTATTGATGATATCGACGAACATGGCCCCGACGATCGGCACCACGATGAAGGGATTGACCGCATAGCGGTATTTGAAGCACACGGCGGACATGTTGGCCATCGCGTTGGGCGTGGCCCCGAGGCCGAAGCCGCACAGCCCGCTGACCATCACCGCGCCGTCGTAGTCCCTGCCCAGCAACGGGAAGGCCACGAAAGCGGCGTACAGGGCCATGAAGGCCACCTGGCAGACCAGGATCAGGCAGAGCGGCAGGGCGATAGAGGCCAGCTCCCAGAGCCGCAGGAACGACATCGCCATCCCGAGGAACAGCGACAGGCAGATCTCCCCCAGCGACACGACCCGGCCCTCTTGCCCGCTCTGTGCCCAGAGGGGGCTGAAGCCCAGCAGGTTGCGCAGGACCACCGCCACGAGCAGCGCGCCGAAATAGGTCGGGAACGTGACCCCCGTCATGGCAAGCAGCTTGCTCACGCAGGCGCCCAGCGCCATGGCGGCAAGCACCAGGCAGACGGTGAAAAGATACCCCCAGGGAGCGCGCTCCGCGCCATGGGGATGAGCTGCCCCGGGGTCCGGCTTGCCCGCATGGGCGGCGGAAGGCTCCGCCAGATGCTTCCTGCGGATCAGGCGCTCCGCCAGCGGGCCGCCCAGCAGGGACCCCGCCACCAGGCCGAAGGTCGCCGCCGCCATCGTAATGGAAGAAGCGCCGGCCAGGCCCATTTCCTCCAGCAGCGGGAAGAAGCCGCCCGCCGTGCCGTGGCCGCCGCACATCGGGATGGAGCCGGCCGCCATGCCCAGCAGCGGATCCTGCCCCAGCCCGCGGGCGATTCCCACGGACAGCAGGTTCTGCGTCACGATCAGCCCGGCCACCAGCAGGATCATCATCAGCAGCGGCCGCCCGCCCTTGCGAAGGACGCGCAGGTCGCACTGGAAGCCCACCGAGGTGAAAAAGGCGATCATGAAAAAGTCCCGCAGCGTCCCGTCGAAATGGCACTCCACCCCGCCCAACGCATACAGGGAAAGGGTCAGCAGCGAAATGATCAGCCCGCCCGTCACCGGAGCGGGAATGCAATGCCGCTTCAGGAAGGGAACCTTGCGGGTCAGGAACAGCCCCAGCATCAGGGCCGCCACCCCTACTCCCGCACTCTGATACAAATCCAGACTGACCGTCATCTGCGCAAATGCTTATAAGTCAAACTGCAGGCAGGAACCGTCCGGGCGCACCTCCAGGGTCGCCGGGGCGCCCATGACCAGCGGGAGGTTGACCCCGCCGTGGCCGGCGGGAAATCCGCACAGGACCGGGATGCCGCTCTCCGGCAGGATCCGCACGATCATCTCCTCCACGCTCGCGTAGGTGAATTCCCCGGCGCAGCCGGTGAAATCCCCCAGGATGATGCCGCGGCAGCGCTCCATCAGGCCGCGCAGCAGGAGCATGTTCAGCATGCGGTCGATGTGGTGCATCGACTCCTCGATCTCTTCGACGAACAATATAAAACCGTTGCGGCGCGTGACGTCCGCCCAGCTGTCCAGCAGGGGTATGAGTGTGCTCAGATTGCCCCCCACAAGCGTGCCGGAGGCCTTTCCGGGCCGGTTCAGCGGATTCGCGGGCAGCTCGTAGCGGGGCACCTTCCCGACCAGCAGGTCGTGTAATTTCTGACAGCTCTCGCTTTGCCCCCGGGATGCCGCCAGGGTGGAATCCATCGGGCCGTGGATGGCCATGACGCCGGCGCAGGCCTCCATGCTGAGGAGCGTCGTGATGTCGCTGAAGCCGATCAGCCATTTGGGGTCGGCGGTGAAAACCTCCGCCGTCAGCGCCTCCACAAAATGGAAAGTGCCGTAGCCGCCGCGGTTGCAAAGGATCGCCCGGATCGTCGGATCATGCAGGGCCCGGCGAAGGTCCTCGAGCCGCTCCGCATCCGTGCCGGCATAGCGCCCGGCGTCCATCCGCCCGACATGCTCCCCAAGCACGGGCTCAAAGCCCCAGCCGCGCAGGACCTCCGCCGCCCCGGTCACGTTCTGCAGAGGCGTGCGATACGCCGGCGAGACCATGGCGACCTTGTCCCCGGGCCGCAGGGCCGGCGGGACGATGCACTTAATACTTTCTTTGCTTGCTGATGCCATACAGATATGCGAGCAGGGCGGTCTTGCCGCGCATGGTCTCGCGCGGCGTGAACTCGCCGTTCACCCAGAGATAACGTTGGTTGAAAAAAGACTCTTGGCGCGGCCAGCCGCCGGTGTTCCAGTCGGGATAGCAGCGCCTGAGCAGGATCTGCGCATCGCCGCCGTCGCCGCGCGACCAGGTCTCCGTGCCGTTGAACGGCGTCTGGCCGGGGTGCGTGCCCGGCACGCCGTCGTTGCGGCCCGTGGAGTAGCAGTCGGTGATGTGGCGCTGGCCCAGGCCCGTCATTTCTACGGTATTGGACGGATTGCGGCCCAGGCCCCAGTCCGCCTCCAGGTACATGACCCGCTCCAGGTCGATGATGTACGGAAGTGCAGGCGGCAACTCTCCAAATACAAGGGGTTCTCTTTCAGGATCCTCGTATGTCAGCAGGCCATAGTGCAAGAGCATCAGCAACTGCAGGTTCTCGTTGGTCTGCCAGCGGGCGTCGGAGGCGGCACGGCGCGAAGGGCGTTCGACCCAGCGCTCCAGATGGTCCGCCAGGGCCTGCGCCTGCACAGCCGCGAGCATGTTGCCGTACAATTCCGGATAGTGCCGCTCGTGCGGGCACATCAGGTACGCCGCCGTGCCCCAGAGCTGGTAGTATGCGCCGCCCCGCCCGATCTTGATGACCGGCGCATCGGGCGCCGTGACGGCACTCTCCGCCGCGAGGATGTCCTCCCAGGCGCGCTCCCCCGTCACATTGTAGAGGAAGGCCGCCGCCATCTGGCGGAAATCGCGACCGCGCATCTGCTCGTTGCCGATGCCCTGCATCACGTCCAGCTGGAGGTCTTCCTGGCGCTCCGCGAAACAGAAGGCCTTCTCGGCCTCCTCCCTATAATAATCGCGCAGCGCGGCATTGCCCTGGATGCGGAAGGCATCCGCAAGCATGGCGCAGTTGGCGGCGTTGGCCCACGCGGCCATGGTGGTACAGCCGGCCTGGAACATCACGGTCCAGTCCTTATCGGGATTCGTAACTCCCTGGGAATAAGCCTCTCCGTCGCGGATGCTCAGGAAGAAGTCCACCTCGTTGCGGGCTTCGTCGATAATGTCCGGAATGCCGTTGCCGCTCTCGCGGATGCCCAGGTTGTCTTCGTTGAGACCCCCGTCGGTGAGCAGGTACGGCAACAGCAGGTCATAGATATTGGCCACATGCGCGAGGTGGCGGTCCCAGTCGAAGGCGTCGGAGTGGCCGCCGCGCACGTTGGGATTGGTCGGATTGCCCGGCAGGCGGTGCTGCCAGAAGGCGGACGCCTCCTTCGCCTTGAAATGCGGCTCGTCCCACACATCGCCGCGAAGTCCCCGCCAGTCGGGATGCCAGGGCTGCAGGTCCGTCTTGTACACGACGAAGCCCTCCGGGTCCTCGCCCGGGACGAAGCGCGGCTGGCGCGGCACGGGGCTGATGCGCGGGTCGATCGGCTCTCCCAGGCGCATGTAGTAGTAGCCGAGCACCGAATAACGGTACGGCTCGAAATAGACTTCCCGACCGATGTCGAAATCCATGCTGCAGCCCACGTCCTCGACGACGAGGCGGTAGCGGCCGGGGGTGGCCCAGTCGAAATCAATCTTCCACACGGAACTGCCCGTCAGGTCCTTGCCACCGGCTTCGCGGGCGCTGTCGGAGGCATCTTTCCAGAAACGCACCTCGCCCACCGGGTTCGCGACAGCGGCTCTGACATCGTACAGGTAGACCTTTTTCCACTCAAAGCCGCTGTAGTCGCGCTGCCCCCCGTCGCCCATCCACAGGTACAGGTCGGCCGCATGGGTGCCGCCCGGCGTATAACCAAGGATGTTGACGTGGACCGCCTCGGACTGCGAGGACCAGATGTCGTAGCGGATGCTGGCCGTTGCGACATCGGAGCCCAGGCTCTTGGGAATGTGGACCGTATAGGTGCACCACTGCTGCATCGGGGCGGGCAGGCGCAGGTAGATCCAGTGGTCCAGCTCGCTGGTGAGCGTGTGGTCGGTGTTCATGGGCTTGGACTTGCGGTACACCGCGGTAGGGCGCTTCCGGCCGCGGAAAGCCCGGTCGTCGGAGGAGCTCACCGACCAGCCCTTCAGGACGCCGGCGGCGTCCGTGTCGAGCCGGGGCAGGAAGACCTTCAAGGTGTCGTCGCCCTCGGCGAAAGAGTGGCCGAGATAGGCGCTGGGGCCCGTGGCGTCGTCGCGGTAGCGCACCTCGCCGTCGCGGAAGTGCAGCATCACATAGTCTTTGTCCACGACCTGGATGCCCAGGAAGTGTGTGGCCTGCGCCGCCTGGGGCAGCAGCAGGAGCAGCAGAATCAAACAGCGGATCGTGTGTCTCATGGTATGAAAGGGATTCCCGCCAGGAAGACCTGGCGGATGAAAGGCGTCTGGTACAGGTACGGGAGCTTCGTCAGCGTCCAGCCGGGCTGCGTGAGGATCAGGTCCGCCCGCTTCCCGGGAGTGATGGATCCGGTCTCGGCCGACAGGCCCATCGCGTAAGCTGCGTTGAGCGTCACGGCGTTGAAGGCCTGGACCGGCGTGAGGCGCATCCGGATGCATCCCAGGGCCATCACGAAGCGCATGTCGCCGCTGGGCGAGCTGCCGGGGTTGTAGTCCGAGGCCAGGGCGATGCCCAGCCCGGCGGCGATGAAGTCGCGCGCCGGGGCATAGGGGATGCCGAGGAAGAAGGACGAGCCCGGGAGCATCGTCGGCATGGTCTCGCTGCCGCGCAGGGCGTCGATCTCCGCCGCGCCGGCGCGCTCGAGGTGGTCCACCGACAGCGCGCCGTGGGCCACGCCGACCTGCACGCCGCCGCTGGCGGCGAGTTCGTCGGCGTGGATCTTGGGCCGCAGGCCCAGCGGTGCGGCGGCCGACAGGATGCGCGCGGTGTCCTCCACAGTGAAGAAGCCCTCGTCGCAGAACACGTCCACGAAATCGGACAGCTCCGCAGCCTGGGGCAGCATGTCGATCATGGCCTGCACGTAGTCCTCGTGCGTATAGCCACGGCCCACGGCGTGGGCGCCGAGGAAAGTGGCGCGCACTGCCGCCGGGACGCTGTCGCGGATGCGGCGGATCACGCGGAGCATCTTCAGCTCGTCCGCCGGGTTGAGCCCGTAGCCGCTCTTGATCTCGAGGGCGCCGGTGCCCTTGGCGAGCATTTCGCGCACGCGCTCCATCGCCTGGCGGAAAAGTTCATCCTCCGGGGTGGCGTGCAGCAGGTCGGCGGAATTGAGGATGCCCCCGCCCCGCGCGGCGATCTGCTCGTAGCTCAGGCCCGCGATCTTATCGAGGAACTCGCCGTCGCGGCAGCCGGCATACACGACGTGCGTGTGGCTGTCGCAGAAAGTCGGCATGACCATGCCGCCCCGGGCATCTATCCCTGTCATCTCGAGCGAAGTCGAGAGATCTCTCATCTCTCCATACTCCACAATCTTCCCCTCCTCGATCCGCAGCCAGGCATCGTGCAGGACGCCGGTCTGCGACATCTCCACGCCCTGCTTGCGCAGCACGCCTTCCGGCACGATGCCGACGAGTTCGCCGATATTATAAATAATCATATATACTGTTCCTGACGGATAAACTGCACCGACTTCTCGATGAGCGGATGCATGTAGACATCGTTGTCAATGAACGGGACGACCTTGCGGTAATCCGTGAAGATGCGCTCCAGCAGCGGGGAGGATTTCGCCGGACGGCGGAATTCCAGCGCCTGCGCGGCGTTGAACAGCTCGATGGCGAGCACCGTCTCCGTGTTGTCCACCACGCGGACCAGTTTCGTAGCTGCGTTGGAGCCCATGCTCACGTGGTCCTCCTGGCCCTGCGACGAAGGGATGGAGTCGCAGGAGGCGGGCCAGCACAGGCCCTTGTTCTGGCTCACGATGGAGGCCGCGGTGTACTGCGGGATCATGAAGCCGCTGTTCAGGCCGGGGTTGGCCACCAGATACTTCGGGAGGCCGCGCAAGCCGTGGATCAGCTGGTAGGTGCGGCGCTCGGAGATGCTCGCGAGCTCCGACATTGCAATGGCCAGCGCATCCATCGGGATGGCGATGGGCTCGCCGTGGAAGTTGCCGGCGGAGATGATCATGTCCTCGTCCGGGAAGATGTTGGGGTTGTCGGTCGCGGAGTTGATCTCGTTCTCTATCACAGACTTGACGTAGTTGATGTTGTCTTTCACGGCACCGTGGACCTGCGGGATGCAGCGGAAGCTGTAGGGGTCCTGGACATGCTCCTTGGGCCGGCGGATGAGTTCGCTTCCCTCCAGGGTGGAGAGGAACTTCTTGCCGGTCTCGATCTGGCCCGTATGCGGGCGGATGATATGCGTCAGCGGGAGGAAGGGCTCGATCCGTCCGTCATAGGCGTCCAACGACATCGCGGCGATGCGGTCGGCCCACTTCGACAGGCGCATGCTCTTGAGCAGGCACCACACGGCGTGGGCGCTCATGAACTGCGTGCCGTTGAGTAGCGCAAGGCCCTCCTTGGACTGGAGCGTGATGGGCTCCCAGCCCTTCTCGGCCCAGACCTCGGCGGCGGGCCGGACCTGCCCCTTGTACAGGACCTCCCCCAGGCCGATGAGCGGAAGGCTCATGTGCGCGAGCGGAGCGAGGTCGCCCGAGGCGCCCAGCGAGCCCTGCTGGTAGACCACCGGCAGGATGTCCTCGTTGAACATGTCGATCAGGCGCTGCACGGTCTGCAGCTGCACGCCGGAATGGCCGTAGGAGAGGCTCTGCGCCTTGAGGAAGAGCATCAGCTTGACGATCTCGGGGCGCACGGTCTCCCCCGCCCCGCAGGCGTGGGACATCACCAGGTTGTGCTGCAGCTGCGAGAGCTCGTCGGGCGGGATGGTGACATTATACAGGGAGCCGAAACCCGTGGTGATGCCGTACATCGGCTTCTCCGGGTCCGCCATCTTGGCGTCCAGGTAACGGCGGCACTTGAGGATGGCCTGCGTGGCTTCGTCCGAAATGACCAGCTTCGCATGGCCGTCGATGATTTCTTTCAGTCGTTCAAGCGAAAGTCTTTCTTTTGAGATTGAATGTATCATAGTTTTTCTTTAATATGTCATTTCGAGCTTGTCGAGAAATCTCCCAGCGCCTCCTTCACCAGCGCATCCTCCGCATAATTCGGCAGCGTGACCCGCAGGCCGGGGGTGCGGGCCATTTCGCGCTCGATCGCGAAGCGGGCCCCGTCGTTGCGGGCCCAGCTGCGGCGCGCGATGCCGTTGTTGACGTCCCAGAAGAGCATTTCCCGGATGTGCCGGGCAGCATCGTCGGAGCCGTCGATCACCATGCCGAAGCCGCCGTTGATGACTTCGCCCCAGCCCACGCCGCCGCCATTGTGGATCGACACCCAGGTGGCGCCGCGAAAGGCGTCGCCGATGACGTTCTGCACGGCCATGTCGGCCGTAAACTGCGACCCGTCATAGATATTGGAGGTCTCGCGGAAGGGCGAGTCGGTGCCCGACACGTCGTGGTGGTCGCGGCCCAGCACGACGGGGCCGGACAGCCGGCCGTCGCGGATGGCTTCGTTGAAGGCGAGGGCGATCTTCGTGCGGCCCTCGCAGTCGGCATACAGGATGCGGGCCTGGGAGCCCACCACGAGGTGGTTGCGCCCGGCCTCCTCGATCCAGCGGATGTTGTCGCGCATCTGCCCGGCGATCTCTTCCGGCGCCGTGGCGGCCATGTCCGAGAGGACCTTCACGGCCAGTGCGTCGGTGGTCGCCAGATCCTCCGGCTTCTCGCTCAGGCACACCCAGCGGAAGGGGCCGAAACCATAGTCGAAATACATCGGGCCCATGATGTCCTGCACGTAGGAAGGATAGCGGAAGCGCCCGTCGGGCCGCAGCACATCGGCGCCTGCGCGCGAGCTCTCCAGCAGGAAGGCGTTGCCGTAGTCGAAGAAATACATCCCCCTGTCGGAAAGGCGGTTGACGGCGGCCACGTGGCGGCGCAGGGAGGCCTGGACCGCTTCGCGGAAGCGCTCCGGCTCCTCGGCCATCATGCGCTTGCTCTCCTCCAGGGAATACCCGACGGGGTAATAGCCTCCCGCCCAGGGGTTGTGCAGCGAGGTCTGGTCGCTTCCCAGGTCCACGCGGATGTCCTCGTCGGCGAGGCGCTCCCACAGGTCCACCACGTTGCCCACGTAGGCCAGGGAGACCACCTCCCTGCCGGCCACGGCCTTGCGGATGCGCGGGATCAGCTCGTCCAGGCTGTCGTGGAGCTCGTCCACCCAGCCCTGGTCGAAGCGCTTGCGCGCCGCCAGCGGGTTGATCTCCGCGGTCACGCTGACCACGCCGGCGATGTTGCCGGCCTTTGGCTGCGCGCCCGACATGCCGCCCAGGCCCGCCGTGACGAACAGCAGTCCGCCCCGGTCGTCGGGATTATTGTCATTCCGAGCGGAGTCGAGGAATCTCTGCCTCAGCACCTTCCTTGCCGCATTCATCACCGTGATGGTGGTGCCGTGCACGATGCCCTGCGGGCCGATGTACATATAGGAGCCGGCCGTCATCTGGCCGTACTGGCTCACGCCCAGGGCGTTGAAACGCTCCCAGTCGTCGGGCTTGGAGTAGTTGGGGATGACCATGCCGTTGGTCACGATCACGCGCGGCGCGTCCCGGTGGCTCGGGAAGAGCCCGAGCGGATGGCCGGAGTACATCACCAGCGTCTGCTCGTCGGTCATGGTGGCGAGGTACTGCATCACCAGGCGGTACTGCGCCCAGTTCTGGAAGATGGCGCCGTTGCCGCCGTAGATGATCAGCTCGTGGGGATGCTGGGCCACGCGCGGGTCCAGGTTGTTCTGGATCATCGCCATGATGCCCGCCGCCTGGCGGCTCTTCGCGGGGTATTCGTCCACCGGCCGCGCATACATTTCATAACGCGGGCGGAAACGGTACATGTAGATGCGGCCGTATGTTTTCAATTCTTCGGCGAACTCTTTCGCCAGCACGGCGTGGTGCTTCTGCGGGAAGTAGCGGAGCGCGTTCTTCAGCGCTAGCGCCTTCTGCTCCGGGGTCAGGATGTCTTTGCGCTTCGGCGCATGGTTGATCGCCGGGTCATACGGCTGCGGCACCGGAAGTTCTTCAGGGATCCCCTCCAGGATCTCCTGCGCAAAACGAGACAACGATAATTGTGTCATTGTATTGATTTCTAAAGGTGCTTTTCAACTTCGGCGAGGACCTGGGTCTCCAGGTCGGCGGCCGCGCGCTCGATCTCGGCCGCGCGGGCAAGGAGCGGTGCGGCGGGCGCGGGATCGGTCAGGCCGGCGGCGTTGATGCGGACGTTGAGATGCGCGCCGCGCACCGCCGCCCGCGCAGCCAGCGCAGCCACGCCGGCATCCGACGCCGACGCGGGATTGCCCTGCCGCGCCATCACGAGGGCGAGCGGGAGCGCCTTCAGCGACGCCTCCATCGTGTGCAGCGGCACGCTGGCGGCGTACAGCGTCGCCTCTTCCAGCGCCGCGGCGCGCGCAGCCTTCTCCTCCGGCGTGCCCTTCGGCAGGCCGAGCGCATCCATGATGCGGTTGAAGGCGGCCGTGTCCTCGTCGACCAGGGCGGTCAGCTCGGCGACGAGCGCCTGGCCGCGTTCCGCGACGTCGGAGAACTCCTGCCAGCGGTCGTCCCAGCCGCGCTTGTGGGCGGACAGGTTGGCGACCATCGTGGCGAGGGCGGCGCCAAGCGCACCCATGCAGGCCGACACGGAGCCACCGCCCGGCGCGGGCGATTCGGACGCCGTCTCGGCGATGAAATCCTTCACACGCATCCGCACAAGCCGCTCACGCACAGCCGTTTCCGCTTCATCTTCCATCAGGAACTCGATCACTTTCTCGCGGGGGTCGAACGGCTTGAGGTCGTCCAGGGACATGGATTTGACGGCAATCTTGAGAATCTCCTCCTCACTGATGCCCAGCGAGCGCTGCTGCTTGCCGAGGAAATAGCGGCCCGCCTCCAGCAGGACCTTCTTCGGCACCAGGCCCACGATCTCCGTGCCCGTGACACGCAGCCCGCGCGCCGCGGCGGCCCGGCATACCTCCTCGAAAGCGAGGTGCAGCGGCGTCGCCGCGATGTCCGTGATGTTCATCGACACCTGCGCGATACCGTATTCGTCGATATACCAGCCGATGGCCTTGCAGCCCTTCAGCGTGCCGGGGATCCAGATCTGTTCCCCGTTCTCGTCTTTCAGCAGTTTCCCGGTCAGGGAGCCGCCCTCGCGGGCCTTGCGGCCCTTCTCCCGCACGTCGAAGGCCACGGCCATCGCCCGGCGGGTGGATGTGGTGTTGAGGTTGAAGTTGACGGCCACGAGGAAGTCGCGCGCGCCGACGTTGGACGCGCCGCTGCGCTGCGCGCGCTCGTCCCATTCGCCGCAGAAGTCGGGCCGGCGCTCCGGGTCGGCGAACTTCTCCGGCAAGGCCTCGTATTCGCCTGCGCGGCACACCGCCAGGTTCTTGCGCTCCGGCTTGAAGGCCGCCGCTTCGTAGCAGTAACAGGGGATGCCGAGCTCCTTGTACATCCGCTCCGCGAGGGCGCGGGCGAGCGCGGCACATTCTTCCAGGGTGACACCGGCCACGGGCACCAGCGGCAGGACGTCGGTGGCGCCGCTGCGCGGGTGGGCGCCGTGGTGACGGCGCATGTCGATGAGCTCCTGCGCCTTCGCGCTGCCGCGGAAGGCCGCTTCGACCACGGCCTCCGGTTCACCCACGAAGGTCACGACCGTGCGGTTCGTGGCTTCGCCGGGATCGACATTCAGGACTTTGACGCCTTCGACGGAAGAAATGGCGCCGACAATGGCGTCGATGACAGACCGGTCGCGTCCTTCGCTGTAGTTGGGGACGCACTCGATGATTTTTTTCATATTGAGGTTATCAGTTTTATCCTCAAATATACCGATTTTTCGTATCTTCGCAAACTATTTGGCCCGGAATGAAGCATTCCCTTTCAGCATTTGCCGTCCTCGCGGGTGCCCTGCTGTGCATCCTCGGCTTCGCCCGTTTCTGCCCCGCCCCGGACCCTGAGAAGGGCCTGCGCCGCGTGGACCTCAGCGGGTGGCAGCTCCCCTGGGCGGACACGCTCGCCATTCCGCCCATTCCCCCGCCCGAACCCATTCCCGAGCCAGAAGGGCCGGACACCAGCGCCCACCGGATCCTGTTCGTGGGCGACTCGATGGTGGAGGGCCTGCGCTACCGCCTGTCGCAGTATGCCGTGGCCAACGGCCACACGATGCAGTGTGTGATCTGGTACAGTTCTTCTTCTAAGTATTGGGCCAAGTCGGACACGCTGAGCTATTTCATCCGGAAGTTCGATCCGACCTACATTTTCCTCTGCATCGGCGCCAACGAGCTGTTTGTCAGGAACCTGGAGGAGCGCGACGCGGCCGTGACCGAGGTCATCCGGGAGATCGGCGACCTGCCTTTCATCTGGATCGGCCCGCCCAACTGGAAGCCTGACACCGGCATCAACGACATCTTGCTGAACCATTGCGGCAAGAAGCGCTACTACCCCAGCCTGCGGCTGCAGTACCAGCGCGCCAAGGACGGTGCGCATCCCGTGCTTTCCTCTTACAATATGTGGGCGGACTCCGTGTCCACCTGGCTGCGCGATTCTTCCGCGCATCCGATCCGATGGGACATCCCGGAGAAGGACACGCCCAAGACCCACGGCGTCACGATCCTCTCACCTCCTAAGGACTGACGCCCCATGAATTTCCTCAGCATCGGCTTCTGGGCGGCGTTCTGCGCCTTTTTCTTGATTTATATCTTTGTCAAGAAATGGTCGCGCGCGGCCATGCTCCTGTGGGTGCTGGCCTTCGACTTGTTCTTTTTCTGGCAGGCCAACGGCTGGCTGATATTGCTATTGCCCGCCACTGCCGCCGTTAACTACTTTTTGACGGAGTTGATGCGCCGGCAGGGCACCACGCGGCCCGGTGTGCCTGCGTCTCGGCTTCCATCCTCGCTTTCCGCTGACGCGGAAACCGGATTCGGCGCCACGAATCCTGCTGCGGCTGAGCCTTCGCCGTCAGGCAACACCGGCGCCGCTCGAGGCTGGATTTTGGCGCTGATTATTCTGGTTGATCTGTCGGCGCTGGTGTATTTCAAGTACAGCGGCTTTTTCGTGGAGGGGATCCTCAATCCGCTGCTGGGGAGCAATTTCGCCGTGGGCGATATTGTGCTGCCGATCGGCATTTCGTTCTATACTTTCCAGGCCATCAGCTATTCGGTGGACGTGTACCGGGGCAAGTATGACGGGCGGCCGGATTTCCTGGAGTTCTGCTTTTACCTGTCCTTCTTCCCGCTGCTGCTCGCGGGCCCGATTACCCGCGCCGGCCGGTTCCTGCCGCAGATCCGCCGCGCCGAGCCCGCCACGCGCCACGAGCTGCGCCTGGGGCTCTGGCTGATTATCCTCGGCCTGTTGAAGAAGGGCGTGATCGCCGATTACCTGGCGGTCTACAACAACCTCGCGTTCGACTCTCCCGTGTCCTATTCCGGCTACGAGCTGCTGATGGCGGTCTTCGGCTACACGATGCAGATCTACCTGGATTTCTCGGGCTACAGCGACCTCTCCATCGGCATCGCCTCGCTGATGGGTTTCCGCCTGGACGTCAATTTCCGTTTCCCGTACAGGTCATTGAATCTCACGGAGTTCTGGCGCCGCTGGCACATCTCGCTGTCCACCTGGTTCCGGGACTATGTCTATATCCCCCTGGGCGGCAACCGGAAGGGGCAGGCGCGGACCCTGCTCAACAATTTCCTGACGATGGTCGTGGCCGGCCTCTGGCACGGCTCCACCTGGATGTTCGTCCTGTGGGGGGCCCTCCACGGCGCGGGCCTGGCGGTGCACAAGCTCTGCCGCGGATGGCTTAAGAAGATCCCAGACACCTGGCCGGTGAAGGCGCTGAGCTGGCTGCTGACGATGGTCTTCGTGATGGCGTGCTGGGTCTTCTTCCGCGCCGGGAGCATGCAGGACGTGGGCGAGATCTTCCGCCGCATCTTCACCGACTTCGACCTCGCCTACATCGCCCCCTTCTGGGCGGCGCGCAAGCTCTGGTGCGTGGTCCTGGCGGTCGCCGCGGCCGGCCTGCTGATCCCGCCGCGCGCCTACGACCGCCTGCAGGCGCGCTTCACCCGCCTGCCCTGGGTCGTCATTTTCGTGGTCTTCCTGCTCGCCGTCCAGCTGGTCATCCAGCTGCGCAGCGGCGATATCCAGCCGTTTATCTACTACCAGTTCTGATTATTTCAGCGCGTCGGGATCGTTGTAGCGGATGGTGACGCCGTAGTCCGTGATGGAACGGTTCAGGCCGTTGGCGCTGTCGGGCGTGCCTTTGCGCTTGCCGGAGAGAACCTCCTGCGACATCTTCTTCTCGTCCAGCACGCGCTGGAGCGTCTCCGGATTGTCACCGTGGTAGTGGCCGGGGTAGAGTATGGTGATGCCGTTCTTCTGCATGTAGTCCGCCGTGCGGGTGCAGGTCTCGATCAGACCCTTGAACGTGGCGCCGAAGAGCAGCAGGTTCGTGGAGCCGAAAGCGTCGCCGCTGAAGCCGTAATGATGTTCCTTGTCGAAGAAGGTCACGGAGCCCGAGGTGTGGCCCGGGGTGTAGAGCACGTCGATCTGGCGGCCGCCCAGGTCGATGGTCTGACCGTCCTCCAGGTGATGGATCTCGCCCTCATAGGGCTGGCGTCCGCGGGTAATCATCGGCTCGTCGGCCGGGTGGATCCAGACTTCCGGGAAACAGACGATGCCGCCGACATGGTCGCCATGGCCGTGCGTGAGGGCCATCATGACCGGCTTGTCGGTCAGGGTGGCGACGGCCTTGTCCAGATTGGGCATGGAGGTGCCGGCGTCGATGACCAGGGCCTTGTCGTTGCCTTCCACGACGTAGACGGATTCGTTATAAACCTGATAGCCGTTACCTTCCCAGGTGTGCTCGTCGATCTGGCGGAAGACGATGTCCGCGTCGCGGTAGACGAATTTCTCGGGATACTGGTTCCGGTACTGCTCCGCCTGCTCGGCGCTCCAGGTGATGATGGCGTCGCCGTGGCGGAAGTAGGTATCCAGGCCCGGCCGGCCCAGGTTCGAGGGCTCGGTGGCGGCGGTGCCGGCTTCGATCTCGTCGCAGAGCGCCTTCATTTCGCGCAGGTACTTCATCCCCAGCTCGGTGCCTTTCGGGAGATTCAGCCAGTCCTTCTGCCAGTAGTGGCCGCCGTAGATCTTCAGGTTCTTCTCGTTCACGCCCCGCTCCTCGAGCGCCTGGATCAGGTACGGAACGGCCGTGACATACTGCTGGAAAGCGCTGGCGTTGAACAGCCACACGCCGTGGCCGGAGCCGACGGCGTCGCCGGTGAAGAGCAGGTCGTGTCCCTCAAGCAGGAAAACCATCGAGCCCGCCGTGTGGCCGGGCACCTCGATGGCCTCCAGCTTCAGTCCGCCCAGGTCGAAGACTTCGCCTTCCGTGTAGAAGCTGCGCTGCGCCTCCGGGAAGCGCTCCGCCATGCGGGCGAAATCGGTCTGCGGAAGGGCGAAATGCACCTCCGGATCGTCGATCCATGCCGGAAGCATGCCCGTGTGGTCGCCGTGGTTGTGGGTGAAGGTGATGGTGAGCGGCTTGCCCGCCGCACGCTCCGCGACCAGCGCGCGCAGCGATTCGGCGGCATTGTCCGCCCAGTTGATGGCGTTGGACAGGTCCAACAGCAGGGCCTTCTCCGTCCCGACGAGAAGGTACATGTCGGAGCAGTTGTTGAAGTGCGTCAGCTGCCCGTCGGCATCGAAAGTCTCGCCGGCCGGGTTGGCACTGTTGTAGTCCTGGATGTGGTACACGTTCTTCTCGATGACGGACACGGTGTAAGGTCCGACCTCGACGTCTTTTGCGGGGCCGCAGGCGGCCAGCAGGGCCAGCGCAAGGAGGCCCGGAAGGGTTTGGGCGTTCATATTGAAAGGATATTGGATTCTTGGAACCAAATATACAAAAAAGTCGGAGAATCCTGCTTATCTTTGTTGCCATTCCGGGTCAGCCCCGGAATGGCAACCAGCATGGCGAAAGAAAACGTTTACCTTGAATCCAAGCCCCGTTACGAGATCCTGGACGGGCTCCGCGGCGTGGCTGCGCTGATGGTGGTCATCTTCCACCTGTTCGAGACCTACAGCAAGGGTCCGGCCTTCCAAGTCGTCAACCACGGCTACCTTGCGGTGGATTTCTTCTTCGTGCTGAGCGGCTTCGTGGTGGGCTACGCCTACGATGACCGCTGGGGCAAGATGTCCACGTGGGGCTTCTTCAAGCGGCGTCTGACGCGCCTCCACCCGATGGTCATCGCGGGCACGCTGGTGGGCGCGGCGCTGTTCTTCTTCTCCGGGACGGCCTTCCCCAAGACGCTGGAGGTGGAGCCCTGGAAGTTCGCCCTCTGCCTGGTGATGGGCCTGCTGATCATCCCCTGCGGCAATAGGTTGGATATCCGCGGCTGGGGGGAATTGAATTCCTTCAACGGCCCGGTCTGGACGCTGACGCTGGAATACATCGCCAACATCCTTTACGCCTTCATTTTCAGGCGCCTGCCCAAGATTGCGCTGGCCATCCTCTGCGGCGTGTGCGCCTTCTTCACGCTGGACCTGACGATGGGCTGGAATGTCTTCGGCCTGCTGCCCGAGCCGCAGTATAATGTCATCGGCGGCTGGTCGCTCACCCCGGACCAGATCTATATCGGCTTCACGCGCCTGCTGTATCCCTTCCTTTGCGGCCTGCTGATCTCCCGCATCCTGCCTTCCCGCAGGACGGAGAGCAACCCCAGCGGCTCGCCGATCCACCTCAGGGGCGGCTTCTGGTGGTGCGCGCTGTTTATCATGGTCATCCTGGCCACCCCCTGCATCGGCGGCAAGCAGGGCGTCGCCGACGGCCTCTTCCAGGCCGTCAGCATCCTGATCCTGTTCCCGCTCATCGTGCTGGCCGGCGCCGGCTCCACCACGACCGACAGGAAGAGCACGGCCGTCTGCAAATGGCTGGGCGACATCTCCTATCCCATCTACATCACGCATTATCCGCTGATTTACATGCAGATGGACTGGGTGGCGCAGCATCAGGACGCACCGATGTGGCAGCACATCGCCGTGGCCGTGAGCGTCCTCTTCCTGGCCATTATCCTGGCCTGGGGCCTGCAGAAGGCCTACGACGCGCCGGTCCGCGCCTGGCTCAAGGAGCACTGGCTCAAGCGTCCCGCAAAGTAGACAACTTTCCCATGCCGTCATCCCAGGCGCGACCCGGGATCTCCGTGACGCGAAAACAAAAGTTTTTGCGACGCGACTTATTGGAAATGCGCGCAGGTGTGCGTATATTTGATACGGAAACCTTAACCAATATCCGCATATGCACACCAAAACGCTTGGACGCGCCCTTTTCACGGCCGTCGCGCTTCTCCTGCTGTCCCTGTCAGCCCTGGGCCAGGAGAAGAACACCTTCTGCAATCCGCTCGACCTGGTCGTCCCCGGCGAGCGCTCCTACCGCGGAGGTGAGCCTGTCGTGCTGGTCTTTCAGGACGACTACTACCTCTTCGTGTCGCACCGCAAGGGCTACTGGTACTCCCCCGACTTCAAGAACTGGACCTACGTGGACGCCCCGAACTACCCGGGCGGCGTGGTCTCCGTCGTGGAGATGGACGGCAGCCTGTACGGCTGCTCGATGAACAACCGCAACGTCTTCAAGGCCACCGACCCCAAGGCCGGGACCTGGGAGCAGGTCGGCACGCTGTCCAGCGACCGCTACGGCGATGCCAACATGTTCTATGACAACGGCCACCTGTACATGTACTTCGGCTGGTCGCAGCTGATGCCGTTCAAGGTCGTGGAGCTGGACAAGACGACCTTCAAGGAGAAGGGTGAACCGCAGGTCCTGCTCTTCAGCGACTACAAGAAGCACGGCTTCGAGACCCGCCGCAACGAAGATGTGATCTACTCCATCTTCAACGGCCGCCGGGACTATTACGCCGAGGAATACCCCTGGATCGAAGGTCCCTGGATGACCAAGCACGACGGCAAATACTATCTCCAGTATGCCGCCATCGGCCTGGAGTTCCTGTCCTACTCGCACGGCGTGTACGTGGGCGACAGCCCGATGGGCCCCTTCACCTACTCGCCGCACAACCCGCTGACCTTCAAGACCACGGGCTTCGCGGTGGGCGCCGGCCACGGCAGCACCTTCCATGACAAGAACGGCCAGCTCTGGACCATCTGCATGATCCCCTCCAGCTACGGCGGGGCGGGGCGCGGCTCCGAGCTCGCCATCTTCCCGACCGCGGTCGACGCGGAGGGCGTGATGCACTCCAACGTCGAATTCGGCGACTACCCGCAGTACTGGCCGGGCACCCGCACGGATGCCGTGGACCACAACTGGACGGGATGGAAGCTTCTCTCCCACAAGAAGAAGGTCACCGTGTCCTCCACCTTCGAGAACTATGTCCCCGAGAACGGCGTGGACGAGCAGTTCATGACCAACTGGGCCGCCGAGACCGGCGATCCCGGCGAGTTCTTCCAGGTCGACCTGGGCAAGGTCGCCGACATCTACGCCATCCAGTGCAACTTCGACCACATCGGCGCGCAGCAGCAGGCCCGCGGCGGCTTTGGCGGCGGCGCCCCCGGCGCAGCCGCGGCCCCGGCCAACCCCGAGTATTACCAGTGCTTCACCGTCGAGGTGTCGCTGGACGGCAAGGCCTGGACGAAGATCATCGACAAGAGCGCCAACAAGTTTGACTTCCACCACGATTATACGGAGCTGAAGGCGCCTGCACAGGCCCGCTACGTCAAGGTCATCAACGCCCGCCAGTGCCACGACGGCGCCAAGTTCTCCATCAAGGACCTGCGCGTGTTCGGCAATCCTTCCTCCGCCGGATCGGTCATCGTGAGCGGCGTCAAGGTGGTCCGCAATCCTGAGGACCGCCGCGAGGCCAGCCTGCTCTGGGATCCGGTCCCGGGTGCTGACGGCTACATCATCCGCTACGGCATTGAGCCGAACAAGCTCTACAACAGCTACATCGTCTACGACGACAACTACTTCAAGCTCCACAGCCTCAACACCGAGTCCGAGTACTTCTTCGAGGTCGAGTCCTTCGACTCCGGCCTGGACTACTACCGTCCGAAGACCGAAGAGATCAACGGCACCGGCGGCGAGGTCGAGATGAACAAGCGCGGCCGGGGCGGCTACGGCGGCAACGCCGAGAGCAAGCGCGTGATGATCAAGGAAGGCGTCGACACCTATGTCTTCGAAGGCATCGATCCGGGCGCCTGGACGATCACCCACACCTTCGGCCCGACCCTGTGGTCCGGCGAGCTCACCGCAGCTGACCTGATCGGCGAGGGCGAGCCCGGCATCGAGGCCAAGCTCACCGAGATGGGCCATGGCACGAACGTGGAGGCCGAGATGTGGATGAAGGTCGTGCGCGGCCCCGAGGCCGGCAAGGTCGTCCTCGAGATCCGGCGCAACAACCGCCGCGGCGGCTGGCCCGCAGCCTTCCCCGGCGGCGCGATGGGTGCCCCGATGATGGGCAACACTTCCTCCCCCGTCGTCAATCCGGACAACACGATCACCTTCAACTACTCCGCCCCCAACGCCAAGAAGGTCCAGGTGAGCACGCAGTTCGCCGGGACGCAGGACCTCCAGAAAGGCCCGAACGGCATCTGGACCGTCACCCTGGGTCCCGTGGAGCCGGACATGTACCCGTACAGCTTCCTCGTGGACGGGGTGCAGGTCATGGACCCGCAGAACCCCGACTGGTTCCCCAACGAGACCTTCAAGAACAGCCTCGTGGATGTCCGCGGCACGGGCGATCCGCTCCCGCACGCCCTCAAGGACGTGCCCCACGGCAGTGTGGACTATGTCAACTACTGGTCCAACTCCCTGGGCACCTGGGGCAACGCCATCGTCTACACCCCGCCGCAGTACGACAAGAACAAGAATAAGAAGTACCCGGTCTTCTACCTCATCAGCGGCACCACCGACACCGAGGAGGTCTACTTCAAGGTCGGCCGGATGAACCTCATCCTGGACAACTTCATCGCCGAGGGCAAGGCCAAGGACATGATCATCGTCCTGCCGTACGGCAATCCTTCCAAGTACTTCCAGCCGGGCGAGGCGCCGCGCATGGGCGACATGTTCACCACGGACCTCATCAATGACCTGATGCCCTTCGTGGAGAAGAACTACCGCACCATCAACGACCGCGACCACCGCGCCATCGGCGGCTTCTCCCGCGGCGGCAACCAGGGCCTGGCCATCGGCCTGACCAACCTCGACAAGTTCTCCTGGCTGTGCTCCTACAGCTCCTTCACCAGCACCACCCTGCCGGGCGGCGTCTATGACGATGCGGAGGCGCTCAACAAGAAGATCCACCTCTTCTGGCTCGGCGTGGGCACGGACGACTTCCTCTACGGCAACGCCAAGGACTACATGGATTTCCTCGACAGCAAGGGCATCAACAACGTCAAGGTGTTCACCCACGACAAGTTCGGCCACACCTGGATGAACGCCAAGTACTGGCTCGACGAATCCCTTCCCCTCCTGTTCCAAGAATAATCCTCGCGCGATATGAAAACACTCAGAATATCCATCCTCGCAGCGGCTGCGCTGCTGCTGATCCCGATGTTTTCCCAGGCCCAGCCGCCGCAGGCCGGTGAAGGCCAGCGCCTCACCCCGCAGGTGATGGCCCGCATGTTCCCCGCCGGGGTCGTGTCGCCGGAGTACCATGCCGACGGCTCCGTGACGTTCCGCTGCCAGGCGGCGGACGCCAAGGCCGTGGAGCTGGACTGCCAGATGTTCCCCCAGGCCCTGCCGATGACCAAAGACGCCCAGGGCGTCTGGAGCATCACGGTCAAGCCCGGCAAGCCGGACCTCTACCCCTATGCCTTCGTGATCGACGGCACCAAGATCGCCGACCCCAACAACATGTTCATCTTCCCCAACGAGGGATTCAAATACTCCCTCGCGGACGTGCGCGGCCCGGAGCCTGCCCTCAAGGACATCCAGGACGTGCCGCACGGCAAGGTCAGCTACCGTTTCTACCACTCCAAGACCTGCGGCATCGACCGTCCGCTGACGGTCTACACCCCCGCCGGCTACGATCCCGCGGGCAGTGAGCGCCTCCCGGTGCTGTACCTCATCCACGGCATGACGGACACGTATGAGACCTGGTTCAAGGTCGGCCACGTCAACAACATCCTCGACAACCTCATCGCGCAGGGCCTCGCCAAGCGGATGATCGTCGTGATGCCCTACGCCAACCCGTATCCCGAGATGATGCGCCAGGGCCTCGCCGACCGCTACGACTCCATGGACACCGACCGCGTGGCCGCCGAGATCATCAATGACGTCAAGCCCTTCATCGAGGCCAACTACAAGGTCAAGACCTCCGCGCGCGACCGCGCCGTCGCCGGCTTCTCGCTCGGCGGCCGCCAGGCGCTCGCCACCGGCCTGGGCCACCCGAAGGAGTTCCAGTGGGTGTGCGCGATGGCGCCCGCCATCTTCGGCACCGAGTACGTGGACAATTTCAAGAACGGCACCTACGCCCCTGTGAACAGCCTGAATAAGAATTTCAAGCTCGTCTGGCTCGGCACCGGCACGTCGGACTTCCTGATCGACGTCTCCCGCGGCCTGGACGCCTACCTGACGGAGAACGGGGTCAAGCACACGTTCTACACCCCGGACGGCGGCCACACCTGGATGAACTGCCGCGACTACCTCGCCCACATCGCGCAGCTGCTCTTCAAATAGGATGAGAAGGGGCGCGCTGCTGCTTCTGGCCCTGACAATGGCCGTTCCGGTCCTTCTTGCCCAAGAGGGACCGGCGGCCTTTGACAGCCGCGAATGGGACTTCGGCGCCATCCGGGAGGCCGACGGCGCGGTCAGCCACGCCTTCACCGTCTTCAACGGCGACACCCGTCCGCTGCGGCTCACGCGCGCCATCCCCGGCTGCTCCTGCATCAGCGCCACGCTTCCCGGGGCGGACATCGCCCCCGGGCAGTCCGCCACCGTGGTGGTCCGTTTCACGCCGGCAGGCGCGTCCGGACCCGTGGAGCGGAATGTCGAGATCCAGGCCGGCGGCGGCCGCAGCCTCGGGATGCTCAGCATCCGCGCGGACGTGCTGCCCGCCGACCGGAGCATCCAGGAGCGTTACCCCGTCGTGCTCGCCGAGGGGCTCTATGCCAGCCGCGCCGACGTCCGCTTCGGCTACCTCGAACGCGGCCGCCCGGCCGGAAAGGTCGTCTTCATCGCCAACGCCTCCGACAAACCCATGCGCCTGCGCGCCCAGGGGCTGTCCGGCACGCCTTTCCGCCTCGTCTGCCCCGACACGCTCGCGCCCGGCGAGGAAGGCCGCCTGGAGATCTGGTGCGACACGCCTGCCGACCCGACCGTTTTCGCGACGCTGCGCGCCACGCTCCGGCTCACCCCGGAGGGGCTCCCCGCCCTGCGGGAAATGCCCCTGAGCGGCCTCTGCCTGACCCAGGCACCCGAGTCGCCCGATGCCCCGCGCCTGCGCAACGGCCCGATGCAGGTCCGCCGCCGTCCCCTTTCGCGCGTCCCGCGCGGCACGCTGGAGATCTTCAACGACGGCGCCACCGACCTCATCCTGCATGCGCTCGAGCTCCCGGCGGGCATCCGCTGCGCCTTCGAGCCCGGCACGCACATCGCCCCAGGCAAGTCCCTGACGCTGACGCTCTCCGGCACTGCCGGCCGCAACGCCCGCCTGACGGTCTTCAGCAACGACCCGCTGCGTCCTGCCAAAGAAATCAGTATCAATACTTTATAAACAATGCGTAAAATTCTGATCCTCTTTTCCTCCCTGGTCCTGCTGGTTGGCTGCGGCCCGAAGCAGACCTACGAGTATCCCTTCCAGAACCCCCGTCTCAAGATCGAGGACCGCGTGGAGAACCTGATCTCCCTGCTCACCCCCGAAGAGAAAGTGGGCCTGATGATGAACAAGGCCATCTCCGTGGACCGGCTTGGCATCCCCTCCTACAACTGGTGGAGCGAGGCCTGCCACGGCGTGCGCCAGGACAACTACACCGTGTACCCCCAGCCGATCGGCATGGCCGCCGCCTTCAACCCGCAGCAGATGTACGACGTCTTCTCGCAGGTGTCCGACGAGGCCCGCGCCAACTGGAACCGCTCCGACCACGACATCTTCAACGTGCCGATGGGCGTGACCTACTACCCCGGCAATCCGGAGCTCACCTTCTGGTGTCCGAACGTCAACATCTTCCGCGACCCGCGCTGGGGCCGCGGCCAGGAGACCTGCGGCGAGGATCCCTACCTCACCGGCGTCCTGGGCCTGCAGACCGTCCTCGGCATGCAGGGCAATGATTCCAAGTATTACAAGACGCACGCCTGCGCCAAGCACTACGCCGTGCACAGCGGCCCCGAGCCCCTGCGCCACACCTACAACGCGCACGTGTCGCAGCGCGACCTCTTCGAGACCTATCTCCCGGCCTTCGAGAAGCTCGTCGTGCAGGGTGACGTGCGCGAAGTCATGTGCGCCTACAACCGCTACGAGGATGTGCCCTGCTGCTCCAACGACCGCCTCCTGACGGACATCCTCCGCAACAAGTGGGGCTATGAGGCCATCATCCTCACCGACTGCGACGCCATCAACAACTACTTCACCCGCGGCCAGCACGAGACCCAGCCCGACGCCCTCCACGCCACCGTCGACGCCGTCCTGCACGGCACCGACCTCGAGTGCGGCAAGACCATGATGGCTCTCACCGAGGCCCTGGACAAGGGCATGATCAGCGAGGCCGACCTCGACGGGCACCTTCGCCGCACGCTGCGCGGCCGCTTCGAGCTGGGCATGTTCGACCCGGCCGACATGGTGCCCTGGTCCAAGCTCGGCGAAGACGTGATCAGCAGCGAGGAGCATGACGCCCTGGCCACCCAGGCCGCGCGCGAGTCCATGGTCCTACGACGGCATCCTGCCGCTGTCCAAAGGCGTCAAGACCCTGCTCGTGGTCGGTCCGAACGCCGACGACGTGGACCTGCTGAACGGCAACTACGGCGGCACCCCGACCGAGAACCACAAGCATTCCCTGCTTGAGGGCATCCGCAACGCCGTCCCCGGCGCCAACATCCTCTACAGCAAGGGCTGCACCCTCGCCGACGACTACAACACGATTTACCACCTGCCCGAGTTCAACGGCGGCCAGGGCGTGTTCGTGGAGTTCTGGGACAACAGCGAGATGAAGGGCAAGCCCGCCACCAGCGGCTACTACAAGGAGCTGAATTTCAGCACCTTCGGCGCATACGGATTCGCGGAGGGCATCCCGACCGACAAGATTTCCGTGCGCATCACGGGCCGCATCGTGCCGGACTTCACCGGCCCGATGAGCTACACCGTCTCCTCCGACAACGGCTACATCCTCAAGGTCAACGGCCGCGTGGTCGAGAACGCGAAGGCTGCCGCCGGCGGCATGGGCGGTTTCGGCTTCGGCCGCCGTGGCGGCGCTTCCTACAAGACGTTCGACGTCAAGGCCGGCAAGCCGGTTGACATCGAGATCGAATACCGCCGCGGCACGGGTCCGTTCGCCATGCTGCGCGCCGATTTCATCGAGCGCAAGTATGCGGACTTCGCCGAGGAGAAGGCCATGGCCCAGAATGCCGACGCCATCATCATCATCGGCGGCATCTCGCCCCAGATGGAGGGTGAAGGCGGCGACAAGGCCGACATCGAGCTCCCTGCCGTGCAGCAGCGCCTCGTCCGTGCGATGCACGAGACCGGCAAGCCGGTGGTGTTCGTCAACTGCTCCGGTTCCGCGATTGCCTTCGCTCCCGTCGAGGACCAGTACAACGCCCTCCTGCAGGCCTGGTATCCGGGTCAGGGCGGCGCCAAGGCCCTCGCCGACGTGATCTTCGGCGATTTCAACCCGTCGGGCAAGCTCCCCGTCACCTTCTACGCTTCCACCGCCGACCTCCCGGATTTCCTGGACTACAGCATGGAGAACCGCACCTACCGCTATTTCCGCGGCACGCCGCAGTATGCTTTCGGCTATGGCCTGAGCTACACCACCTACGGCTATGGCCAGGGCAAACTCAGCAAGAGCTCCATGAAGAAGGGCGGCAAGGTCACGCTCACCGTTCCGGTGACCAACACCGGCTCCGTGGCCGGCTGCGAGATTGTGCAGGTCTACGTGCAGGCCCTCGACAATCCTGACGCCCCGATCAAGGCCCTGAAGGGCTTCAATAAGGTGCAAATCGCCCCGGGTGCCACGCAGAAAGTCTCCGTCACCCTCGACGACGAGGCCTTCGAGTACTACGACGCCGCCGTGGACGGCCTGTCCGTCCGCCCGGGCAAGTACCGCATCCTGTACGGCAGCTCCTCCCGCGACGAAGACCTCCAGGCCCTGGACTTCCAGGTCCTGTAACACATTCATCCCTTTTCCGCCGGAGGCGGCAGGGCTGAGGCCATCCAGGCGACAAAATGCCTGTCTGTCCTCACCCTGCCTCCTTCTCCGGCTTCAAAGGGCCACGCCAGCCGTCCCACGCACACCCACCCACGGCCCCCGACAGCGCAGGCCACCGTGCGCAGGTCTTCGCACCTCCTCCCCTCCGGCTGCCGCCTACCCGCCATTCTGGCCGGTTCCAAAGCCGGTTGGTGAGCATTGCCGAACCAGACGAAAGATGCCCCGGAATCCCGGAGAAATCCACACAATCGGCCACCAGCGCCATTCCAGTTGCACTTCTCCCACCCCAAAGTGTCCCCAGAGGCCATTTTACCAAAGAGAAATCCACCCACACGCCTTTCAAATGACGTCTGGGTGGATTTCTCTTTCGGATTATCTATCGGCGAAAACTCGTATCATTAACGAATGCATCCGGTTCGGATATCCTTTGGAGGAATCTGTTGAATAAACTCAAATAAAATGGGCCGCAGAAGCGACCCATAAGAATTGGAGCGGTATCGATAAAGTCCTGCTCCCCTCGGACTACTCACCGGACTAGTCTTCTATGAAGACACTGCAAATGTGTGGATTCCCGCCGACATTCGCAAATAAATGTAGCAACAATCTTTTCATGACTGGCAGGCTCTGGAAGTAGCGGAAGTGCTGGTGAGTTGGACCTTGATTCCGACAATAGCGATGACCGGACTAGTCCCGCCAGTGGGGATGATTCAGGTCCTGGCCAGAGAACTGCTGGACAGTGAGTTTGACTTCTATGGAGAAATCGTTGATGCGCAGTACATCCGGGATGGACCAGTTCAAATGGGTGCATAACGCATGGAGAGCGTAGCAGACCTTGATCTGCGCCAATTTCGGATGGACAAGCGGGCCTTCTGCCCAGGAGTGCTCATCATCCATATCGTTTGAGCACCCAAGCTCCTTGTCCGTTGCAGACGGAGATTTGTCTTTCAGGTACGACCAGTCACAACTGACATCTGCCATGCCACCGGGCTTATGCTTCTCCGTCTCGTGAAGGATGGCAGCCATTCGGACGAAGTCGGAGCCATAATAGTCGTCATCCTCCAGATGCAGCACCGAATCCGGGACGTCGAATTGGGGTACAAGCCTGCCTTCCAACTCATAGTCATCGTCCATATCGTCCTTCTTCATCACCATCAACGCTCGCATCATGTCTCCCGTGCAGTGATAAGTCCGGTTGGTCATCTCCAGAAGCATGCCGTTAATCTTCTCCAGCCTGGCCACCTCGGCCGGCGTGCAGTGGGTTTCAAAGAGAAGATTCAGAATGAAGTGGCGGTCCCGCATCATATCCTCAATCACCTCGACCTTCGCCTCGTCCCGACACCAGTCCAGGAACGGACGATAGTGCTCGTAGTCGACAGGATCGCCGGTAAGATCAAGAATACGCTTCTCGAGTTTGATGAGTTCATATTTGAGCCGAACCTCGTTCATCGAACGATAGTCGGGCCACCGCACCTTTCGTTTCATGCCACGAAGATATGGCACGAAGATGCCATAATCAGGCAGCATTATTGTATTATTTTATGCCGAGTTTTGGCAGAAAAAATGTTTAAATTTGTAAACACAAACAATTGAACCATGGAACAGAATCACAAACCCGCAAAAGATCAGTTTGATGACAATAGCATCAAGATCCTTGCATGGAACGAGCATATTCAAAGGCGGCCGGAGATGTATATCGGCCAAATCGGAGATGGCTCAGATCCGAAGGACGGCATTTATACACTGCTTAAAGAGGCGTTTGAGTCTTTCCTTGATGAGTATAAAATGGGGCGCTGCAATGAGATTGTAATTGAACACAACAGTTTAATGGTGTCTATCAGAGAGTATGGATGTGGGATTCCTCTAGAGTCCGTAGTCCCGTATACTAGTGGGATGTCTGTTGGAATAGGCGTCAACCAGGATGTTGTTACAGCAAGTGGCATTAAGATCGCCAATGCCCTGTCTGAAAGCTTTCTTTGCAATTCTTACAGAGAAGGCATGCGCTCGTGGGCATTATATACCAATGGATTCCTTCTGGAAAAAGGCATTGAAGAGGATGACGAAGATGAACCCATCGGAACATGGATTCAGTTTGAGTTTGACAAAGAGATTTTTTCCGGCAGCTATTACCGCTTAGAGATTGTCAAGGATATTATAAAACAATATGCCAAGCAGAATCCAGGATTGTCAATTACACTGAATCACAAAAAACTATAGTGTATTCTGGAGTTCCTCGAAATAAGACACATTGAGAAAGGTGGTGCCTCCGAGCATCGCCTTTCTTTGTAGGCCTTCTTCGTGGACGTGGCCGAAGATGTGGTACTTCGGTCTGGCGCTGGCAACAGCGAAAAAGAGTTGCTTGCAGCCCAAGTCTCGGTCCAGGTAGGAATACGCCGGACCGTGGGTAATGAGGAAGTCGACATCGGTAGGGATAGACGCCGGCTCCTTCAGATAAGGCCTTGCCGGGACGCTGTAGAACTTGATACCGTCGAATTCCAGTCCCTCGTTCTCTAGATAGATAACCCCGCCGGGAATCAGATTCCGTGCTTGTATGGGCTTCTGGTCAAAAATGCGGTCATGATTACCTGGCACGAATATGCGGAGCTTAGCCGGGATGGATATGTACCAGTCGAAGAAATCCTGCAGGTCGGCAGGATTGAAACCTTCGCAAACGTCTCCGGCACAGATGAGGATGTCGGCATCGGAGGGTATAGTAAGCCGCTGATACATCACGTGAATATCGGAGAAAGCGAAAACCTTACGGTCTCTGTAAGCGATGAGCATTAGTCTCTAAAGATGACATCCAAGAGGGATGATTCCTTCCACGATGCGATATGGTTAAATATACAAGTACATGTTTCCGGTAAGCATAACAGAAAGGATTCTCCAGGTTATATCATATAAGAGGTTAATTGGTATTCCGTGTGCTTCACATAAGCTAGTCCTCCTGATCTGAATGGAGAATAGTATATCCTACTCTTTAATCATGTTTAGCATAAGGTTGGCAATCTCTTTTTTCGCGAATGGTTGAAAAACATCATTCCAAATATTCCTCGCCAGATCCTGAGCATTATCTTTAGCCCCAAATAGACATTCATCGAAAGATGTTACATTATTCTCTACACCCCAAATCCTGGCGGGGATCTGTTTTACAAATAAATGCCATAAACTATTCTCTTTATTATCCACATAATCGGCCATAGGTAACAGATGTTTATTTGCGTTGATTGCATCAAATACAGTGTTACAATCAACCATTGATGGATTAACATAGATAGACGCACCACGTCTATACCACTCATTACCCCATGAGCTCGTTTCTATCATTATCCGCATAGAGGAGTTCCTTTTGAGATAAATGGATATCTGTCCATTATCGTAGAAATTAAAACCCCAACCAGAATCCATTAATCTATCCTCGGCAATAGAACACAATTGGCTTTTTAGGCGAGAAATCAATTCATTAACCAATGCGGACCTCAAATATGAAAGTTCAATATAGGCATTCCATTTCTCTCGCGAATCAAATAGTTCCAGTATTTTGTTTATATCTTCCATAATTAAAGATGTTTACAGTATTCTTTATATTGATTCAATAGGTTGATGAGTGGACTGTTTTCGGAGGGAAGGTGAGCAATACATTCATCTAACCAATCCAGAAGCTCTTTGTCAAAAGCCATTATTACAGGTTCCATCGGTATTCTATTTGGTAGATTAATTGGATAGTCTATTGGCTTTTCAGTTGAATTGTCAGAAGGAATCTTTCCTGCTGTAGGGATTAGGTAGACTATCTTATAATCCGTATGGTTTTCGTAGAACCCTGGATAACAATCTTCTTCACATCTGTGTATGTTTTGAGCCCAATACCTATATAATTGGTTTGGTTGATCGTTTGCCCAATTAGATTTATTCTCAATAATCACCACGCTCGGATGGGGGAAGTGTCGTTTCAACATAACATCCACTCTACCTTTCTCCGCGGTAACCACCCACTCTTCATTTGTCGTTACATCAACACCTATTCTTCTCAAAAATAATTTTAAGAAAAGATTTCCTTGACCATGCATCGAATCTGAAGACAGAATAAAAGCAAGAATTTTACTATGAGTAGGTTCGGAAATGCCAGAGATACGGTTCCATAGAATAAAAACATTAACAAACTCTCCAACCCTGGTTTTTCTTTCTCTTTCCTTCTTGATTTTGTTTATTATTTCTACAAAAGTGTCAAGTGCTATTGAGTAGGATTGAATTTTAGTCATCTAAACTAATGGTATTTTTTCGTTTAACAATAATATTACACTCTTATCGGCTCTCCACAATAATGCTTACGGCCGCCAGGTCATAGCGCGAAGTTACGAACTTATGAGAAAATAACCGAATAGTTCTTCCTTTCTCTAGACAAGGCCATCAATACATATAAAGACTACCTCAGAGAACAAATCTGCAACATGGATGCGGACATATTTATCTATTGTAGTAGTCACAATGATAAGAACATCATTCTTAAGAATCATCCTGGTTTTCTCAAACACTGCATATAGAACAGTTATTCCTCTAGCTGCTCACAGTAGTCAATTGCCCTTCTGAAGTCAGGGAATTCTATATCTTCACCATTCTCTTCATACAGCACGTGCTCGAAATAATAATCTTCGGAACATTTTCCAGCCAATGCATAAGAGAGTTTTGTTTTTACTCCATGTTCATTTTCGTACTCGAACTTCATACGCGCCATAATAACTTCCGGATACGGTTCGTATTCAAATTTAGTAATGGAGATACGATTTTGCTCTTCCTCCTTTAACTCCCGGAAACTATAAATGGAATAAAGAAGGTACAATTCATCAAGCGTCATACGATTCATAGCATTCTTGCTTTTTGGCAAAGATCATGTTTCTTTTTGCCATAATTCGGCATAGAAGAAAAAAACTTTGATTTCCGAATAGGAGTTAAATACTGCTTGTTTTTGGCAATGATAGTATCTACCTTTGTTGTTGAACAAACATCTAAAATGGCAAAGAACTATTTCGACAGGTATGTCTGGCTGATTGAAACAATCAACCACCACGGACACATTTCCTTTGAGGATATCGACAGAGCGTGGATTTACAGCAGTCTTAACAAGGAAGGCGGAAAACTGCCGCAGCGTACCTTCTTCAACCACATTGATGCAATCTTCGATACCTTCGGTATTGAGATCAAGTGCGACCGATCGCTGGGTTATTACATCGCCAACAGCGAAGACTTGCAGGCGGACGGCATCCGCCAGTGGCTTCTGGAGTCCCTGTCGATGAACAACCTGCTCAATGAGACGAAGGATATGCGCGACCGCATCCTCTTCGAGACGATTCCGTCTTCGCAGAAGTGGCTCCCGGTCATCGTAAATGCCATGCGTGATGGGAAGATTATTGAGATGACCTACCAGAGTTTCAAGCGAGATGAACCATATACATTTCAGTCAAAGCCCTACTGCCTGAAACTGTTCAAACAGCGTTGGTACATGCTGGCCAAGAGTGAAGGAAAAGATGAACTCAGAATCTATGCCCTGGACGAACGAATGCTCAACATCGTCCAGACGAACCGGAATTACAAGTTGCCGGCGAAGTTCAATGCGGAAGAGTACTTTGCAGAATACTTTGGCGTCATTGTGGGCACCGACTGGAAGCCCCAGGAGATTAAGATTCAGGTTGTCAACGACCAGGTGAAGTATTTCGATACACTCCCCCTGCACGATTCCCAAAGGAAAGTCCCCGAAGAATCCAACGATCAGTATACCGTTTTCCGGTATCATCTTGCTCCTACGGACGATTTCAGACAAGAGCTCCTTCGTTACGGGCCGGATGTCACAGTCCTATCTCCCGCAGATTTCCGTGAAGAGGTAATGAATGACGTCAGGAATATGGCTGCGAATTACGGTTTATGAAAGACTTTGCGGCGATAGATTTCGAGATAGCCAACGAGCAGCGCTGCAGTGTATGCAGCGTGGGTGTGGTGATTGTTCGAGGCGGGGAAATTGTGGACTCCTTTTACTCCCTGATTCATCCGGAGCCGGAGTATTACCAGTGGTTCTGCCAACGGGTTCACGGTCTTTCAGAGGAGGACACGGAAGACGCTCCGGTGTTCCCATACGTGTGGGAGAAAATTGCCCCACAGATTGAGGGCCTGCCGCTTGTAGCGCATAACAGTACGTTCGACGAAGGGTGCTTGAAAGAGGTGTTCCGAGTGTATCAGATGGATTATCCTGATTACATTTTCCATGACACCCTATCTGCATCCCGCCGTCACTTCGGCTGCAGATTACCCAATCACCAACTCCAGACTGTCGCGTCTGCATGCGGCTACAACCTGACCAATCACCATCACGCATTAGCAGATGCGGAAGCGTGTGCGCACATCGCGCTCAAGATTCTATAGAACAGAAGCCCTGGCAGCAGTGGGAGTGCAGGTGCGCGGGCGTATTAGGATGGAAAGGATCAGCGGGGCCCGGCGAGAGCAGCGGTGGGTCTGAGGAGGAGGGCCGAAGGATGCGGCAGCATCATTCGGGCACGACGACGAAGAACCAGGACGGCGTGTGTTTGACGACTGTTAGACGGCTCCGGCAGGAGACGGCTAAAAAGGAGGAGTTAGCCGTCCAGCAACCGAGACGGACAGCCCCGCCCTTTCCCGACGTACGCCCGAGCGCCTGCAGCTCCCGCGCGAAAGGGTTTGCCGGGCACGCAACAGGCCATTTCCATGCCCGGCGACCGAAAAAAACGCTTCCTGGGCATGCTAGGCCCCCTCTCCGTGTCCGGCAGGGCCTTCCCAGGGGAAAAACAAAACCCCCGGCGCTTCACAGCGCCGGGGGTTTCCCAATCAATTATTAACAACTAACCATCTTATCTGATGAGATCCCGGTCGTCCTTCGACAGGCTCAGGAACCGCCCGGGATGACATTTCGGTTAAGGAGCGGTGTCGACGATGGGCTCGCCCATCTCGGAGGCCTCCGCGTCGGCATTGTCCAGCTTGAAGAGCATGAAATTGCCGTTGTCCTTGGTGAGCGGGGTCCAGCCGAGGCCCGGATCGCTGGTCTTGGCGAAGTTGGTCCAGGCGGTCAGCATCTTCTCGGAGAGATCCCAGTCGCCCTTGGTCCAGGGACGCCAGCAGTGCTTGAGGGACTTGAAGACGAACCACAGGTCGGAGGAGTGGAACGCACCCTTGAGGCGGGCGGTCACTTCCGGATGGGAACCGTCATCAGGCAGCTTACGGGCGAACTCGTAGGCCCAGGCCTTGTTGCCCTTCTCCTCGCGGTTGAGGCAGAACGCGGCGATGCCGCCGGCCATGTTGCCCATATCGTTGAGCGTGTAGCCGATCATGTAAGGAACATCGGCGAGGGTGCCGTCCTGGGCAGCCGCGTCAAAGCTCTCGAGGCTCACGTAGCCGTCCACCATCGGCATGCCGGTGATGCTGCCGAACTTGCCCGTGGCGCCATTGTAGATGGTGCTGAGGGCGTGGATCGTCTCCGTGGAGGCGGCGCGCATCTTCTTGAGGTCGGTCAGGCCGGCCCAGTCAAGAATCTCCTTGTTCGCCAGCTCGGCTTCCTTGATGTTGGTCGGGCGGAACATGCGCATCATATTGGCAGGCATCGCAGCCGGTGCACCAGCGGGACGGCCGGCGGGAGCGGCAGCAGGAGCCGCCTGCGGGACGGTCAGGCCGCCACCGGACATGATCACAGCCTTGTGGAAGAGGCCGCGGGCAAGCGGAGACTCGCAAAGGGTCTTCACGCTGCCGGCGCCGGCGCTCTGGCCGAAGATCATCACGTTGTTCGGATCGCCGCCGAACTGCTCGATGTTCTTATGAATCCACTTCAGGGCCTCGATCTGGTCGAGGATACCGTAGTTGCCGGACACGCCGTGCGGGCTCTCGGCAGCCAGGTCGGGATGGGTCAGGAAGCCGAACACGCCGAGGCGGTAGTTGATGGACACGAGGACAACGTCCTTCGCACCCCACTCCTGGGCGTCGAATTCGGGCTCAGTACCGAAGCCTTCACGGTAGCCGCCGCCATGGATCCAGAGAGCGACGGGAAGTTTTTTGCCGGTCTGGCCGGGAGCCTTGGTCCAGACATTCAGGTAGAGGCAGTCCTCGCTGTAAGGAGCCTCGTCGCCATAGCCCCACTCGGTGTAGTATCCGCCGGGGTACTGGATGGCCTGGTAGCTGGGATGGCCGAATTTGTCACAAAGCTTCACGCCCTGCCAGGGAACGACCGGCTGGGGTTCTTTCCAGCGGTTTTCGCCAATAGGCGGCGCGGCATAAGGGATGCCCCGGAACACGAAGACACCGGGGAGTTCGGTGGTGACACCCTGGACCTGTCCGCCCTCAATGGTGAGGATCGGACTGACGGCAGTCTTGCTGCACCCGAAGAGGGCGAGCACAGAGATGAGTAAAAGAACTTTTTTCATCATGCGGTTAGGATTAGTTTTGTACAAAGTTAGCCGATGACACGGAGGAATAGTTGCAAGAAAAGACCAAAAAGATACAATAATTAGTATCTTTGGCCTGACTTAAGTATAGTTTCATGCGAGCCACCCCCCTCGACCTGCGGCACCGCATTGCCCTCGACATCCACAACGCCCTGCAGAAGGACGTCCGGCAGCGCCATCCCCTGGAGCAGCTTTTCTGGGAATGCACGCTGCGCTGCAACCTCGCCTGCCGCCACTGCGGCAGCGACTGCACGGCCTGCGCGACGGCCCCGGACATGCCGCTGGAGGACTTCCTGCGCGTGCTGGACGACGTCAACGCGCGGTGTGAGCCCCATTCCGTGTTCGTCATCGTGACGGGCGGCGAGCCCCTGATGCGTCCCGACCTGGAGGCCTGCGGCCGCGCCATTTATGAAAAAGGATTCCCCTGGGGCATGGTCACCAACGGTTTCGCGCTCACGCAGGAGCGCTTCGACGCCCTGCTCCGCAGCGGCCTGGGCAGCGCCACCGTCAGCCTGGACGGCCTGCAGGACAGCCATGACTGGATGCGCGGGCGCGAGCACAGCTTCGAGCGGGCCTCGCAGGCCATCCGCATGCTCTCGGACAAGCGCGATTTCGTCTTTGACGTAGTCACCTGCGTGAACCGGCGCAACTACGCCGAACTCCCCCGCCTCAAGGAGGCGCTCATCGGCTGGGGCGTGCGCCGCTGGCGGCTCTTCACCGTGGTGCCCATGGGGCGTGCCGCCGGCGAGCCGGAGCTGCAGCTGCCGCCGGAGGAATTCCGCGGCTTGATGGACTTCATCCGCGCCACGCGCAAGGAAGGCCGCATCCGCGCCTCCTACGGCTGCGAAGGGTTCCTGGGCAACTACGAAGGCGAGGTGCGGGACAACTTCCACAGTTGCGAGGCCGGGATCACGGCCGCCTCCATCCTCGCGGACGGATCCATCTCCGCCTGCGCCAGCATCCGCTCGGACTACCACCAGGGCAACATCTACCGCGGCGACTCCCTCATGGACGTCTGGGAAAAGGGCTTCCGGCCCTACCGGGACCGGGAATGGATGCGCAGCGGCGAATGCGCGGACTGCCGCTATTTCAAGTACTGCCTCGGCGGCGGCATGCACCTGCGCGGCGACGACGGCAGGCTGCTGTTTTGCCATTTGAAAAGATTTGCCTAACTTTGGGGACATGAAAAAGACGCTTGCATACCTTCTCGCCGGGGTGCTGACCCTGCTCGGATTCTCTTCCTGCGCCAATCTCCGCCGGGCCCGCCAGGAGCGCTTCGAGCGCGAGCAGCAGCGGATTGCGGACAGCCTGGCCCGCGTGCAGTGGCAACGCGACTCCGCCGAGCTGGCCCGCCAGATGTTCCTGCTCGACAGCCTGCGCAAGGTGGAGGAGAGCCGCAACGTCCTCCTCTACGCCGTCCCCAATGTCCCCTACGAGGTGATGAAGGAAGTGCCTCCCCAGGAAGAGGCAGAATAATCACGGACGGACCTGTCCGTTGCCGTCAATCAACCATTTATAGGTCGTGATCTCCGCCAGGCCCATCGGGCCCCGGGCGCCGAGTTTCTGCGTGCTGATGCCGATCTCGGCCCCCAGGCCGAACTGGGCCCCGTCGGTAAAGCTCGTCGGGGCGTTGACGTACACACAGGCAGCGTCCACTTCCGCGCGGAAGCGCGCAGCGGCGGCCTCGTCGGCCGTGACGATGCTCTCGCTGTGGCCCGAGCCGTAACGGGCGATGTGCGCGAGCGCTTCGTCCAGCGAAGCGACGGTCCGCACGGCCATCTTGTAGTCCATATACTCCGTGCCGTAGGACTCCGGCGTGGCGGCTTCCAGCAGCGGATAACGGCCGTCCAGGGCCGCCCGCGCCGCTTCGTCCGCATACAGGATCACCTTGTGCTCCGCGAGCGGCGCCACCAGGGCCGGAAGGTCCGCCAGGCGGCTCTCATGCACGATCAGGCAGTCGAGGGCGTTGCACACCGACACGCGGCGCGTCTTGGCGTTCAGCACGATGCAGCGGCCGATCTCCAGGTCGCCTGCGGCGTCGAAATAGGTATTGACCACCCCGGCGCCCGTCTCGATGCAGGGCACCTTGGCGTTGTTCCGCACGAAATCAATCAGGCGGCGGCCGCCGCGCGGAATCACGAGGTCCACATAGCCCACGGCGCCCAGCAGTTCGCCGACGGCATCGTGGCCGGCAGGGAGCAGGCATACGGCGTCCTCCGGCAGGCCCAGGCCGCCCAGCACGTCGCGGATCAGCGCCACGGCGGCACGGTTGGACGCATCGGCGTCGCTGCCGCCCTTGAGCAGGCTGACGTTGCCGCTCTTGAAGCAGAGCGAGAAGACGTCGAAGGTCACGTTCGGGCGCGCCTCATAGATGACGCCGATCACCCCGAAAGGCACGCTCAGCTTGCGCAGGCGCAGCCCGTTCGGCAGGGTCCGGTCGTCCAGGATACGCCCCAGGGGCGACGGCAGCGCCGCCACGTGGCGCATGTCGGAGGCTATGCCCGCCAGGCGCTCCGGGCTCAGCTTGAGCCGGTCATACAACGGATTCTGCGGATCCATCCGCGAGAGGTCTTCCGCATTGGCGGCGAGCAGCTGCGCGCCGTTTGCCTCAATGGCGTCGGCGACAGCCTCCAATGCCGCGGCGCGTTGCGCATCGCTCAGCTGCGCCACCCGCCCCGCCGCAGCGCGGGCCTGTTCGAAAAGGGGATTCATGGCTCTTACGGGAGAAATTCAGTGAAAACGGTCTCCGACGGCCGCTCCAGCAGGTCCTGCAGGATACGCTCGCGCTTGCCGTCGGCGATCAGCACGCGGATGCCGCCGGCAGCCACGCGCCGGGCAGTGTTGTATTTCGAGAACATGCCGCCGCGGCCGAAGGCGCTCTTCTCCTCGCGGATGAAGCGGGAGAGGTCGTCGCCGCTGCGGACGGTGCGGATCACCTGCGCGCCCGGCTCGTCCGGGTGGCGGTCGTAGATGCCGGGGATATTGCTTAGCAGGATGAGGCAGTCGGCCTGCACCATCCCGGCAATGAGCCCGGAGAGCTCGTCGTTGTCGGTAAACATCAGCTCGGTGATGCTCACCGTATCGTTCTCATTCACAATGGGTACCACCCCGTGCGCGAGCATCACCTCCATGCAGGCGCGCTGGTTCTCGCGCTCCCGCTCCGACTCGAAATTGAGCTTGGTGGTGAGAATCTGGCCCACCGGCAGGCAGTAGTCACGGAAAAGCCTGTAATAGAGGTCCATCAGCCGGACCTGCCCCACCGCGGAATAGAGCTGGCGCTGCTCCACGCTGTCCAGGTCGTCGTCCAGGCGCAGCTCCGTGCGCCCGCACGCCACGGCACCGGAGCTCACGATGACCACCGAGAAGCCCGCTTTGCGCAAGGCGACCACCTGGTCCACGAGCGCGGAGACGCGCGTCACGTCCAGGGTGCCGTCGGAGCGGGTCAGTACATTGGTTCCGATTTTCACTACCAACCGTTTCATACTTGTCTGTTTCTAACCGTCAGTGCAAAGATAACAAATCCCGGAAGACAAACAAATCTTCCGGGATCTCACTTACTTCAAGGGTTTTTCCCTAAAAGACCGGCTCATCCTCGTCCGGCTGGGCGAAGGGATCCAGGTCCCGGATCTGGTTCAGGGTCAGGCGGCTCTTGACGCCGTCCATCGTGACCTCCGCCGAGGCGCCCTGCGGGGGACGGACCTCGGAGAAGAGGGCCTGCGTGAAATAGGGACGCGTCAGGCCGATCAGGCCGTAGGCCACGGTCTCCGGCTCGCTCTTGTTGATAATTCTGCCGTTCTTGCTCTCCACGACCTGGCACTGCATCTCATAGACGGCGATGCCGCTCGTGCCGGCCTTGCCAACCTTGACGGAATGGACTTCGCGGATGTTCTGGTCGGTGGAATGCATGAAGTCGCCGAGCTCGATGGTCTCGCCGCCCTTCACGGGGACCGCCCAGTTGGGCGCACCGCCCTCGCCCGGGAAGATGTTGCAGCCCAGGGTCACGATGTGCCGGCCGCCCCAGACATGGTACTCATAGCGGAGGACCGGAATGTGGGGGCCGTTCTGGTAAGAGAAACAGCGCGGCGTCAGGGAACGGACCGCGCCGCCCACGCCGTCGGCGTTCTCCGCCACGATCTTTGCCCGGCTGAAGAAGGTGAAATCTCCGTCGGTCGTCCCGTGCCAACTGCGGCCCTGGTCCGTCAGGTCCGCCACGTCAAAGCCGTACAGGCCGTCCGCCTGCGGGTATCCGGCATACACGAATTCACCGTCCATCCAATACTCGACCGTCTTCTGAAAAGGCCCTGCCAGCAATTTGCCCAGGGGCTTGTCCCCGATGGTCACCTTGCGCCGGAGCGAATCGCTCACTTCCGAAAGGTCCATCATCGTCGGATCGCCGGGAAGGTCCGTGGTGAGCATGACCATCTGCGGCTCCGTACGCATGTGGGACTTCAGCCACACCGGCAGGCGCGGCGAAGCGGCGTAGTCCTCAGGCCCCAGCTCCTTGAACATGGCGTCGTCCATGGCGCTGGCCGTCATCATGGCGCGGCCAGGCAGGTACAGGGCCGGAATGTCGCCGTCCCAGACCTCCACGTAGCCGGCGGCGTTCTCCACCGGGATCTCGTCGAACACACAGGGATAGCGCGGATTGCCGTCGCGCTCGAAAATGCCGATCTTCCCGTCCTTGCGGGCCACGATGCGCAGGTCCGCATCCGGGCTCAGCGCCTCGTATTCGGGATCCAGCACGGGACGGCCATCTTTGGAGAGCAGGCCGACCATGCCCCCGAGCGATACGCTCACGAGCCCCAGTTCGCCGTCGTAGGCGACGGCGTCATACTTGGCGGGGATCCGCTCGACGCCGTCCTCGTCCACGCAACCCAGCTTGCCGTCCACGGTCACGAGGTTCATCCCGATCTGCAGGTCCTGCTTCCAGCTGTTGTATTTGGGCTCGACTTTCCACTGGCCCTCGCGGTCGAGCATGCCCCACTTGCCGTCCCGGAGCGCCCAGGCCAGGCCGTTCGCGCGGAAGGCTTCCACCTTCTGCAGGCCCGTCGCCAGGATGACGCCCTCCAGGGAAGCAACCTGGTTCTTGCCGGGAGCAAGGGGTTTCACACCCAACAGCACCGTCTCGTCCCCGATGGTACCGAGGCAGTTGCCGCCGCCGTCGAAGGAGGTAATGGAATCGAAATCAAAGGGGAAAACATATCGGCGGTCGCGGGTGAGATAACTCCATTTCTGACCGAATCGGATGCGCGCAACACCCATCGTGACGTCCCCGCTGGTGAGCGGGACAAACGGCTCCACTTCATCGTAGGCCGCCTTGATGATCATCTTTCCTTTGGCATTGGCATAGCCCCAGTCTCCGTTCTTCTCGGCCGGCATGATCTCCTCGTCCACTTCTTTGAGCGGCTTGATCTCCGGAATCCGGATCGTCTGCGCACCGGCTCCGGCCGCGGCGGCCAGCATGCATAGGAGGGCAAAAGCGAAACGTTTCATACTAAAACAAATAGATACAAATTGCGCAAATATAAACATTTATTTTTTTATTGTTCACTTGCGCGCACAGGAGTTATTCACTATCTTTTAACAGGGTCAGCCCGCGTCCAGCCCGATCATGGCGCGGATCCCCGACCGCGTCTCCATGATGGGCTGCCCGATGGTGCTTTCGCAGACCAGGATGCGCAGGAAGGCGTAGGGCCTCACCTGCGCCTCCACCTCCTCCAGGGAAGCGTCCGGGCCGAAGTACGCCGGCACGAAAGCCTTCCAGAAGGCCCTGGACGTGTCCAGGCCAATGTGGTACAGCTCCCGTTCGAGCTCATCCGGGACCCAGCAGGTCTGAAGCAGGATGATACCCAGGTCGAAGAGCGGGTCGCCCGTGCAGAAGTCGCTCAGGTCGATGAAATACTGGCTGCCGTCTTCGGTGAAGATGACGTTGCCGTGGTGCAGGTCGCCGTGAAGGGCCGTGTCGGCATCCGGCAGGCCGTCGATAAAGCGCATCACGCCGGCCATCTCCTCTTCCGTCAGGAAGGGATTGCGACGGATCTCCGCCTTGTACTGCTCCTTGGCCGTCGGGAACAGCCCCGGTTCCGGCTTGATGGCATGTAGCTCCCGGCACACCCGGGCGAACGCCGCAGCGTACTCCTCCAGGCGCTCCGGATGCTCGCTGAGGGCCCTGGCGTAGGATTTCTTGCCCACGATGCGCTTGAACAGGATGCCCAGGCGCCCGTCTTCCGCACGCACCAGTTCCCCCGGCTCCGGGCAGGGAACCCCGGCGCGGAACACCTTCCACGCGCGGTTGAATTCCTCCTCGCCAAGGCGCTCCAACTCAGGCGGATAGAGCTTGAGCAGGACATCCGGATCGGTCCGGTGCGTGTAGCTCTCGCCCAGCTTGCCGCCGCCGGAGAGCTCATAATCTTTCAGGTTGATCAGGGGGTACGCTTTCATCTTGATACGTTCTTAGGCTGTTCTTTTGCAAAAATACGCAAAAAATCAGTTGGCACGAATCGAGCGGAGCAAATAAAAGACGGGAAACACCTCCAGACGCCCGATCAGCATCTCGATCATCCCCGTCACCTTGAGCACGGCCGGGAAGGCGGAATAGTTGGACATGGAGCCCACCTCCCCGAAGCCCGGGCCGACATTGCCGATACAGGCCACGGAGGCCGTCAGGCCCGTCGTGAAATCCACTCCCGCCGCCATGTTGACGGCCGCAAAGAGCACCACGATCAGCAGATAGCAGAAAATATAGCCGTAGGCATCGTTCACCTGCTCGTCGGGGCGGATGTGGCCGTCGATGCGGACGGTCTGGACGGCATGCGGCCGCACGGCCAGGACCACCTTGCGGTAGATGCCCTTGACAGCCAGGATGGCCCGGTCGATCTTGATGCCGCCGGAAGTCGAGCCGGAGCAGCCGCAGATGAGTGAGCAGATGACCAGGACCGCCATGCTGAGCGGGGGCCACAGGGTCGTGTCCTCCGTGGCGAATCCCGTGGTTGTGGAGATGGACACGACCTGGAAGGTCGCTTCCCGCAAGGCTTTTCCGAAAGAGGGTTCGTGGCCGCGCAGCATCAGGTCGAGCGTGACGATGGCGACGGCGATGCCGACCAGCGAGAGGAAGACCTTGATGGTCTCGGATTTCCAGATATATTTGGGCCTGCCCCGCAGGAAAGCCAGGAAAAGGATGCCGAAATGGATGCCGGCGGCGAGCATGGCGACGGACAGCACCAGTTCGGCGGCCGGGTTGGCATAGAAGGCGATGCTGGTGTTCCGGGTGCAGAATCCGCAGGTGCTGCAGGCCGACATCGCGTTGGTCGCGGAATCGAACCAGCCCATGCCCGTCAGTTTGAGGCAGAAGAAGGTCAGCAGGGTCAGGGCGACATACGTGGCGAGCATCCGGTTGGCGTAGCTGTCTTTGCGTTCCCCGGCAAAGGGCTGTAGCGCAATGCTGGAGATCTCGGCGCCGGACAGGGTCGACCGGTACGTGCTGCCCGTCATCATGGAGAACAGCGTCACGATCCCGATGCCGCCCACCCAGGCCGTGGAGATGCGCCAGAACTGGAGCCCGCGCGGGAGCGCCTCTATGTCATTGAGGATGGAAGCGCCCGTGGTCGTGAAGCCCGACACGCTCTCGAAAAGGGCGTTGACCGGGGTGAATTCGCGGCCGTAGAACAGAAAGGGAAGCATCCCGAAAAAACAGGCCAGGAACCAGGCCCCGACGACGATGCAGTTCCCCTCCCGGAAAGACAGCTTCTGGCTCCCCCGCCTGACATAAATGAGCGGAAACGCCCCCGTGATTCCGGTCAGGGATGCCGACAGCAGGAGCGGAATCCAGCTCTCGTCCCCCGGCGTGAAGCAGGCGATGATCCCCGACACGGCCATCAGCGCCGCGACACAGAGCAGCGAGATGCAGATAAACCATGTGATGATCTTCCAGTTCATGATTCAGCAAAAAACAGCGCAAAGATATTTTCGGCTCCGTCATTTATCAATACGAAAATTCTTATCTTTGCATTGATAAAATCAATCACAATAATCATGACGCTTCAGCAGCTGCGCTACATCATCGCCATCGACAGCCACCGCCATTTCGGCAAGGCGGCCGAGGCCTGCGGCCTCACCCAGTCCACCTTGAGCCTGATGGTCAAGAAGTTGGAAGAAGAACTGGACGTGCAGATCTTCGACCGCGACGCACATCCCCTCTGCCCCACGGAGATGGGCCGGAAGATCATCGACCGGGCGAAGGTCGTCCTGTACAACGTGGAGCAGATCACGGAAATGACGCGCTCCGAAAAGGAGATCCTCTCCGGTCCGCTGCGGATCGCCCTCATCTCCACGGTGGCCCCGGTGCTGGTCCCGGGCCTGTTCAAGCACCTCGGACAGCAGCATCCCTCCATCTCCCTGCAGACCGAGGAGATGCTGAGCAGCACCATTAAATATAAACTCCGGCGGGCCGAGGTGGACATGGGCATCCTGGCCGGTCCGGTGCCCGACACAGACCTGCTGGAGATCCCGCTCTACCACGAGCGCTTCCTCGCCTACATTTCTCCGAACAACCCTGCCTACTCGCAGGAAAGCATCCGGATGGACACCCTCTTCAAACAGCCGGTCTGGATCATCCGGAACGGCCTGCGCCAGGTAGATCCGTCCGACTTGAAGGATGGAGCGGAAATCACCTACGAACGCTTCTTCGAAGGCGGACGCGTAGGCATCCTGATTCAGGTGGTCAACGACAACGGCGGGCTCACCGTCATCCCGGAGACGCACGCCGACCTGATCATGTTCAGCCAGCAGAAATGCCTGCGCCCCATCGTCGACCCCGTCCCGAGCCGCACCATTTCCCTCGTCATCCGGCGCGACTACATCCACGAGGCCCGGTTGAATGCCGTGGTGGATGCCGTCAAGCGCATCATTCCCGGCACCCTGCTGGAAAATGTGGTCCGAAAAGAACGGCTCGTGCTGTAGGAGTCCCCACTTTTTGCTATCTTTGTTAGTGAAATACGATTGAACCCCATGAAAAAGACCATTCTGGCGGCCTTGGCCGCCGCCCTTCTCCTGGCTGCCTCCTGCACCCCCGCCCCGCGCTGGGTGCGCGTGGAAGGCAACATATTCATCGACCCGCAGGGTCAGGAACTGGTGTTCCGCGGACTCTGCTTCTCCGACCCGGTCAAGCTGGTCCGCGAAGGCCAGTGGAACGAGCGCTATTTCGCCGAAGCCGCCGACTGGGGCGCCAACGTCGTGCGCTTTGCCGTCCACCCGACCAACCTGAACGCCCTCGGCTGGGACCGGACCTTCGAGGCCATGGACCAGGGCATCGAATGGGCGAAGAAATACGGCATGTACGTCATCATGGACTGGCACTCCATCGGCAACCTCAAGGACGAGCGATACACTTCTCCGATGTACAATACGACCAAGGAGGAAACCTTCAGGTTCTGGCGCACCGTCGCCCGGCGCTACAAGGACGAGCCCACGGTAGCGCTCTATGAGCTGTTCAACGAGCCCACCGTCACGGCGGAGGGCGTCGGCTCCTGCACCTGGCCCGAATGGAAAGCGCTGCAGGAGCAGATCATCGACACCGTGCGCACCTACAACCCCCACGCCGTCTGCCTCTGCGCCGGATTCAACTGGGCATACGACCTCACGCCGGTGGCTGCCCAGCCCATTGCCCGGGAGAACGTGGCCTATGTGTCCCACCCCTACCCCATGAAGCGCGAGCAGCCGTGGGAAGAGCAGTGGGAGCGGGATTTCGGCTATGTCGCCGACACCTATCCCGTCATCTGCACGGAGATCGGATACTGCCTGGCGGACGAGCCGGGCGCCCACATCCCGGTCATGTCCACCGACGTCTACGGCGAGCACATCACCAAATACTTCGAACAGAAGGGCATCTCCTTTACGGTCTGGTGCTTCGACACCAGCTGGGCCCCGATGCTCATCAGCGACTGGAATTTCACCCCTACCACGCAGGGACGCTTCTTCAAAGCCTACCTGCAATCGTTAAATCACTAAATACCAAAACCATGAACATCCTCCTCACCCTGCTCTTCGGAGCCATCGCCGGCTGGCTTGCCGGTTTCTTTGTGATCAAGGACAAAGGCGGTCTCATCTGGAACATCATCATCGGCCTCCTCGGCGGCGTGGTCGGCGGCTGGCTGCTGGGCCTGATTGGCGCAAGCGGATCCTTCTGGTCGCAGTGGTACGGCCAGATCATCAGCGCCGTCATCGGCGCCGTGGTCCTGCTGCTGGTCTGGAACTGGCTTAAGAAGCTCTTCAAGAAATAACCTCTCCCAGCTTTGCAATACCGGAAGGACAGGCACGGCGAGGATCTCTCCATCCTCGGCTACGGCTGCATGCGCTTCAGCCGGAAGGGCAACGGCGTCGACATTGACAAGACCGAGCAGGAGCTGCTGGCGGCCTGGCGCGCCGGCGTGAACTATTTCGACACGGCCTACATCTATCCCGGCAGCGAAGCGGCGCTGGGCGAGATCCTCGAGCGCAACGGCCTCCGCGACCGGGTGCGCATCGCGACCAAGCTGCCCCAGTACCTGGTGAAGAACCGGGCCTCGCTGGACAAGTATTTCGACGAGGAGCTCTCCCGCCTTCGCACCGACCATGTCGAGTATTACCTGATGCACCACATGACCGACATGGTCCAGTGGGAGCGCCTCAGGGGCCTCGGCATCGAGGACTGGATCGCTGAAAAGAAGGCCTCCGGCGCCATCCGCAACATCGGCTTCTCCTACCACGGCAACACGGAGAACTTCCTGAAGATCCTGGACGCCTACGACTGGGATTTCTGCCAGGTCCAGTACAACTACATGGACGAGACCACGCAGGCCGGCGTGGCGGGCGTAAAGGCCGCTGCCGCGCGGGGCATTCCCGTGGTCATCATGGAGCCGCTGCGCGGCGGCAAACTGGTGAACAGGCTCCCGGACGCGGCCAAACAGCTGATGGCGGAAAACCCGCGCGGCTGGAGCGCCGCGGAATGGGGCCTGCGCTGGCTCTGGGACCAGCCGGAGGTCACGGTCGTGCTGTCCGGGATGAATTCCCTGGAGATGGTGGAGGAGAACGTGCGGACGGCCTCCGATGCCGCCGCAGGCGTATTAACGGCGAATGACCGTGCCTTCCTGCAGCGGATCCTGGGCATCATCCGGGAGAAGGAGAAAGTGGGCTGCACGGGCTGCCGCTACTGCATGCCCTGCCCCAAGGGCCTCGACATCCCGGGCATCTTCTCGGCCTACAACGAGCTGTCCATCTACTCCAAGCGCTCCGGCCGCAGGCAGTACTTCCACACCGTCGGCCTGGCCGCGGAGCCCTCTTTCGTGTCGCAGTGCGTGCGCTGCGGCAAATGCGAACAGCATTGCCCGCAGGGCATCCCCATCCGGGAAAAACTGCAGGAGGCCGAAAAGGCGCTCCTGCCACCGCCCATGAAGGGCGTCATGAAGATCCTGCGGCGCTTTATGCTCCGCAAATAATCCGGTCCGCGCGCCGGACCGCTAATCCTCCTCCATGGCCTTGGCTTTCCAGGGTCCGAAGAAGTCGTCTATGCAGTCGTAGACGGCCCTTGCCTTGTCGTCGACCCGTGTGGCATGCCACATCATCGACTGTTTGCGGCCCGAGGGGTAGACCAGCTCGACCCGATAGCGGGTCCCGCCTTCGATGAGCTCATCGTTTTTGTAATCGCCCAGCGTGCCGGCGCCGATGGCGATCAGGTCCTTCTGGAGCGTTTCGACGCTCTCCTCGTCGATGTCAAACTGGCCGTGGTATTCCTGGTCGTCCAGGCGGTTGTTCATGTTGAGGTCGACGATGACGGTCGGACGGTATCCGGGCTGGCAGAGCAGCCGGCAGGCATTGACGGCGCGGGTGCCCATGTGCGTGGACTCGATGTAGCATTCGGAGATGGGCTCACTGTCCCGCTTCGCCCGTTCGCGCCAGGGCGTGAAGAAGTTTTCAATGTAATTGTAGGCTGTGAGCGCCTTGACCTTGACATCGTGGCCATACCAGCGGGCATTGACCTTGTCGCCCGAATCATATTCCATATAGATACGGTAGGCGTGGCCGCCGGTCATGCGTTCATCCAGGTCGTAACCGTCCAGCTCATAGACCTTGTTGTCCTGCAGCCAGAGCATGAGCGTGGCGACATCCTGGACCGTGGCGGGATACTCCGCGCGGATTTCGGGATCGCCGAAGCGGTTGTCCTGGTTCAGCACGACGCGGACCATGGGATCGGTGCCCGGGTCTGCGATCAGCTCGCAGTAGTCCTTGCCCAGCCCGGCCATGCCGGTGCAGGAGTAACTGCAGTAGATGAGGATTCCTTTGGGGGCCTTGGCCTCGCAGGCAAGCCCGAGCAGTCCGACAGTCATGACGAGAAGGAGTTTTGTGGTTGTTCTCATGGTGGGTGCCGCATTGGTTATGCTCATCAAAGATACGCATTTTTTGGCGCGGTTCGCCAAATGTGCAATTATTTGGGAAAACAGCACGGGAAGCGTCCTTTCTTTTCGCTAACTTGCAGGACATAATCAATCATTACACTTGACAATTATATGAAAAGACTCTTATTTGTCTTGGCCCTGGCCCTGTCGGCCTTCCTGTCCCAGCGGGCAGGGGCCCAGGAGATGAAGCTCAACGACCTCGGCTATTTCGAGGCAAGGGGCACCAACGTACTCGTCTACAACAACATCTACAACGGCAGTTTCTATGACGAGAAGTTCGCCGGCCTGGAGATTATCCAGCGGGGCGAGCGCCTCGTCACGGGCGGCGGCATCCGCCTGATGAACACCCCCGAGCAGTGGGACATCTTCGGCACGATGACCGCGCGGGAAGTCAACCGCAACGAGAGCAGCGTCGAAGTGGAACTGACCTACACCGACTACAACTTTGTGTCGCGGATCAAGGTCACCCCGAAAGACAAGGGCTGCCTGGTCCAGGTGTTCCTGGACAAACCCGTCCCGGCGGAGCTGGTGGGCAAGGCGGGCATGAACCTCGAGTTCTTCCCGGCCTCCTACTTCGGACACAACTACCTCGTGGACGAGAAGGCCCGGATCCTGCCCAAGTATCCGATGCACGACACCGAGGTGCACCCGGTCAGCGAGAAGATCACCCAGTACTTCGGCGAGTCCACCTTCGACGACCGCGGGCGGGGCGATTTCCTCGTGCCGCTGGCGATGTCCACCGGACACCGGATCGTGATGGCGCCCGAGGACGAGGCCCTGCGCGTGGGCGTGACCTCCGACCGCGAGATCAGCATCTACGACGGCCGTCACCTGGCCCAGAACGGCATGTTCGTCCTCCGCTCGCTGCTGCCCGGCGGCCAGACCGGCAAGGTGCTGGAATGGTACCTCGAGCCCAGCATCTCCCGGAGCTGGATCCGCGAGCCGAACATCGGTTTCTCCCAGGTGGGCTACACTCCCGCCCAGAAGAAGGTGGCCGTCGTCGAGCTGGACAAGAACGACACGCCTGCCACGACCGCCCGCCTGCTGAAGGTCAATCCCGACGGTTCCAGGTCCGTGGCGAAGACGATCCTCGCAAAGATGTGGGGCGAATACCACCACCGCTACAACTACGTGCAGCTGGACTTCTCCGACGTGCGCGAGCCCGGTCTGTACTGCATTGACTATCAGGGTGTGGAGACGAATGCCTTCCCGATCGACAAGGAGGTCTACAGCGACAAGTGGCATCCTTCGATGGACGTCTCGCTCGTGGTGAACATGGACCACATGGAGGTCAACGAGGCCTACCGCATCTGGCACGGCCGCGCCAACATGGACGATGCCCTGCAGGCCCCTGCGAACGTCCGCCTGCACGACGGCTACTACCAGGGCGACGTGACCAACACGAAATACCAGCCGCTCGAGCACATCCCCGGCCTGGCCATCGGCGGATGGTACGATGCCGGCGACTTCGACATCCAGGCGAACTCCGTGCTCAACACCACCCAGGACCTCGCCTACATCTGGCGTGAGTTCCAGCCCATGCGCGACCAGACGCTGATCGACGAGAAGACGCAGTATGCCGACATCCACGTTCCCGACGGCGTTCCCGACAACGTGCAGCTCATCATGCACGGCACGCTGAACATCAACGCGCAGGTGGAGAACATCGGCTTCGTGGCCCAGGTCATCGGCCAGCCCGACATGCACCACTACCACCACCTCGGCGACGCCATGACGCTCACCGACGGCCTCGTCTACGATCCCACCCTCGCGCGCTACGAAGTGCGCGGCAACCGCTCCGGCACCCCGGACGACCGCTACGTTTTCACGAGCCGCTTCAGCCCCGCCGGCACGATGCAGGACATTGTGTCCCTGGCTGCCGCCTACCCGGCCCTGAAGGACTACTATCCCGAAGAGGCCGAGCGCTCCCTGAAGAACGCCAAAATGCTCTGGGACAAGTATTTCGAAGCCGCGGCTCCGAACAGGAACCAGAATGCCCAGGCAGACCGCCGCATGGGTGGAGGCGACCCCCGCATCAATGCCGCCATCGAGATGTGGATCGCCACGGGCGACCAGAAATACAAGGACTTCTTCCTCCCGCTGATCGAGAAGCAGCTGGATGCGGCGCCGGAGCCTGTCCGGTCGACCGGAAACGTTCAGAACGGAATGTTCTCCACGCAGTACGTGGGCGGCCCCGACCTCACCGCTGCCCTGAAGGTCTATCCTTATATGGACAAGGCATTCCAGAACAAGGTCCGCTCGCTCGTGCCCGCCTATGTGTCGAGGATCACGCGCGGCGGCCAGGACAACCCGTACGGCGTGTCCATCGGCGGAGCCACCTGGGCCGGCAACGCGTCCATCATCAACAGCGCCTACAACTGCTACAAGATCTGGAAGTACTTCCCGGACCTGATCGATCCCGAGTATGTGTTTGCGGGCCTCAACTACATCTTCGGCTGCCACCCCTACACCAACGTCTCGTTCGTGACCGCGGTGGGCGTGAACACCAAGAAGGTGGCCTACAGCAACAACCGCGCGGACTATTCCGTCATTCCCGGCGGCATCGTCCCGGGCCTGCTCGTGAAGGAGGATTTCTTCGAGAACAAGGACGACTATCCTTTCCACTGGGGTGAGAACGAGTGCTGCATCAACACTGCTCCGCAGTACGTCCTGCTCTGCCTCGCCTGCGACGAGATCGCCCGCGCCCTCAACAAGTAACGGCGCCTTATCGGAAAGCGGGTCCGACGCGTCTTGCTTCGGACCCGTTTTTTGTCGGAACCGGTTTTTTGTTATCTTTGAAATATGAAGAAGATCGTCCTGCATAAAAAGTCTTTCCCTGAGCTGACAACGGCGGATCTGTATGACCTGTTGCGGATTCGCAGCGAGGTCTTTGTCGTGGAGCAGGACTGCGTCTATCAGGATATGGACTGTGACGACCAGCCTGCAATCCACCTGTGGCTGACAGATGGCGACAAGATTGTGGCCCTGTGCCGGGTGTGCCCGGCCGGCACACATATGGAGGAAGTCTCCATCGGGCGCGTTATCTCAACTGAGCGGGGCAAGGGATATGGCAAACAGATGATGCTGGCCGGGATTGAAGCCGCCAGGGAGCATTTCAACGCAACGCGAATCGACATTGAAGCCCAGGAGTATGCGAAAGGGTTCTATGAGCAGGTCGGCTTCCGGCAGTCGTCAGAGCCGTTCATCCTGGACGGGATTCCCCATATAAGAATGACTTTGCTTTTGTAGTTGGTGACGCTCGGCATCCCGGCTGCGCTTGGCCAGAGCGGAAAAATGATTATCTTCGCGTGGTAACACTAACTAAATCCATTTCAGTATGAAAAAGTACGTATGCGAAATTTGCGGGTATGAATATGACCCGGCCGCGGGAGATCCCGACAACGGCATTGCTCCCGGAACTGCTTTCGAGGACATCCCCGAAGATTGGGTTTGCCCGATGTGCGGAGTTGGAAAGGAAGATTTCTCTCCGATTGACTAACGGACCCTCCATCATGAAAAAAGTCCTCCTGACTGCACTGATTGCGGTTATTTCGCTGACCGCCTGTGGACAAAACAGCAAGAAGATGAAGACACTCGTCGCTTATTTTTCCGCCACCGGCACCACCGAGGCCGTGGCCAAGGACCTGGCCGAAGTGGCCGGCGCCACGCTCTATGAGATCAAGCCGGAAGCGAAATACACCGCCGCGGATCTGGATTGGCGCGACCAGCAGTCGCGCAGCTCCCTGGAGATGAAGGACAAGTCGTCCCGGCCCGCCTTTGTCAAGGATCTCAAGGATGCCGACAGCTACGATGTCATTTACATCGGCTTCCCAATCTGGTGGTACACGGCTCCGACCATCGTCAACAGCTTTATCGAGGCCTACGGCTTCGAGGGCAAGACCGTGCTCCTGTTTGCGACCTCCGGCAGTAGCGGTATCGACGGCGCCGACAAGCAGTTGCACGCCCAGTATCCAGCCATCAACTGGAAAGCCGGGAAGTTGCTGAACGGTGCCTCGAAGGAGACGCTCAAGGCCTGGGTAGGGGCAACGGCGAACTGATGGTCGCGGCCTCCGGCACAGCCGTCAAACTGGCATAGCCCGACAGCCGCTGGCGGGTCAGTCGATGGTGACGGAGCCGGCGGGGTGGAGGGTGACGAAGGCGCCTTCGTGGATGGTGACGGGGCCGTCGTCGGTCATCAGGGAGAGCATGGAGAAGCCCATGCAGTCATAGGGCGCGAGGAGGCGGTCGCCGAGCAAGGCCTTCAGCTCGGCGTAATT
>CAJOHX010000016.1 GCA_905234475.1 uncultured Bacteroidales bacterium
TCGTAGTCCGTGATGCCGGTGGCCGCCTCGACCATGAACAGGACCAGGTCCGCCTCGTCGATCGCGATCTGGACCTGCGAGCGGATGGCGGTCTCGAAGACGTCGTCGGAATTGGTGGTATAGCCGCCCGTGTCCACGACGGAGAACTCCCGGCCGCACCATTCGCAGCGGCCGTAGTGCCGGTCGCGGGTCACGCCGGCGGTGTCGTCGACGATGGCCTGCCGCATGCCGACGAGGCGGTTGAAGAGGGTGGATTTGCCGACATTGGGCCGGCCGACGATGGCTACGAGACTCATATGCTAAGGGGTTTGGGATCCTTCGACAGGCTCAGGATGACGGTTAAACTGACAATCGAGGCAGGCGTCGGTCTGGTTTCCGGTGCATTTGCGGCCGTGCAGCGCGGCATCCTCGTCCTTGAAGCAGCGGATGCCGCGGCGGCGCATCTCCTCGTTGGACCCGACGTCATATTTCGGGAACTCCCGGCCCCGGAGGATGTTGAATCCCAGTCCGAGGACGCAGAGCGCGAGCAGCGCGAGCACGAGGAGGAAGACAGGCCACATGGCGGATCATTCTAATGGACGAAGTCGGGGCTGATGGCTTCGTAGTTGTAAACCTTGTGGATGATGGAGGCGAAGACCTCGGCCATCGAGATGATGCGGATCTTCGGATCCTCTGCGAGCTCCGGATGGGGGATGGTGTCGGTGATGAAGACCTCCTCCAGGGCGGAGTCGTGGATGCGCTGGACGGCCTCGCCGGAAAGCATGCCGTGCGTGGCGCAGGCGCGCACGCTGTTGGCGCCGCGGCTCTTCAGCACTTCGGCGGCCTTGCAGAGGGTGCCGGCGGTGTCGATCATGTCGTCCACGATGATGATGTCGCGGCCCTCGATCTCGCCGATGGCGGTGATGGAGCCGACCACGTTGGCCCGCTCGCGGGTCTTGTGGCAGATGATCACCGGGCACATCAGCTCGCGGGCGTAGACGTTGGCGCGCTTGGCGCCGCCCATGTCGGGCGCGGCGATGGACAGGTTCTTGAATTTCCGGTCACGGATATAGGGGATGAAGACCTTGCTGGCATACACGTGGTCCACCGGGATGTCGAAGAAGCCCTGGATCTGGCCGGCGTGCAGGTCGCAGGTCATCACGCGGTCGGCTCCCGCGGCACGCAGCAGGTTCGCGACGAGCTTGGCGCCGATGGCCACGCGCGGGCGGTCCTTGCGGTCCTGGCGGGCCCAGCCGAAGTAGGGGATGACGGCGGCGACCTCATCGGCGGAGGCGCGCTTGGCGGCGTCGATGGCGAGCAGCAGCTCCATAAGGTTGTCTGCCGGCGGGATGGTGGACTGGATGATGTAGACGGAGGCGCCGCGGACGCTCTCCGCATACTGGGGCTGGAATTCGCCGTCGCTGAAGGGGGTGACCTCGAGGGCGCCGAGGTGCAACTCGGGCTCTTCGGGGGCCTTGATGGCGTTGATGTGGTCGATGACCTGGCGGGCGAAGTCCTCGGAGGCCCTGCAGGCGAACAATTCCAAACGGTGGGTGTGTATCATGACGTTATATTGGGTTTAAATCGTCTTGAGTAGGGTGTCGATGTAGTCCAGGATCTCGTCCCTGCCGCGGTGGGTCTGCGAGGAACTGCAGAAGACGGGCGGGAGCTCCTCCCACTGCTCCAGCAGGATCTGCCTGTCCCGCTCCAGCTGTGCCGCGAGGACGTTGGGGCCCTGTTTGTCGCACTTTGTCAGGATCAGGGCGAAGGGGATGCCGTGCTCTCCGAGCTCCGCGAGGAAGTCGAGGTCGATGCGCGTGATGTCGTGGCGCGAATCGATGAGCACGAACAGCAGGACCATCTCCTCCGAATTCAGGATGTAGTCGCGGATCATGGCGGCGAGCTCGTCGCGGCCTTTCTGGCTCATCCTGGCGTAGCCGTAGCCGGGGAGGTCCACCAGGTACCAGCTGTCGTTGATGAGGAAATGGTTCACCACCTTCGTCTTGCCGGGGGTGGCCGAGGTCATCGCAAGCTTGCTGTTGCCGCACAACGAATTGATCAGTGAGGATTTGCCGACATTGGACCTGCCGATGAAGGCAAACTCCGGCAAACTACGTTTGGGCTTCTGTGAAATCCGGGTGCTGCTGCCTGCGAACACGGCCTCGGAAATCTTCATACAATACTAACGCTTAAAATCATACAAAGATAATAAAAAAACCGCAAAAAACTGCCAAATCTCCCACGAACGTGGGGTTTTCTCGAGGGCGTTGTTTTTGTGGCAAGTTTTTTCGAATTTTGCAGAAACAAAGTTGATTATGAAAAGAATCGCCATTATCCTTGCGGCTTTTGCGCTGGCCTGTGCGCCGGCGTCCGCCCAGAATATCCTGCAGCGCCTGGGCAACCGCGCGAAGAATGCCATTGAAAACAATGTCGGCGGCAAGGTTGAGAAGGGGATCAACGATATCCTGAACGGCAATACCGGCAACAACCAGCAGAACCAGAAGAATCAGAATAATCAGCAGCAGGCGCAGCCCCAGCAGCATCAGCACGACCATGCGGCCGAAGGCTGGACCTGCCCGGAGTGCGGCCACTTCAATACCGGCGCCTTCTGCACCGAGTGCGGCACCAAGAAGCCCGCGGCGGCTGCCTCCCAGACCCAGCCGAAGCAGCAGAGCCAGTCGAAGGCCGCAGCCGAGACCGTCTCCCAGGCCGTCCGCAGCGTCGCTCCCGGCGCCGTGCCGAATCCCTATACAGAGTTCGACATCCCGGACAACCCCTTCGACGTGCCCCTGGGCCTGCCGGAGAACGACAAGTCCGGCGAACGCCCCGCGATGGTCAAGCCCGCCTCCCGGGTTTCCTACGCCGCCTACACCTTCCCGGACATAGGCGCCAGCGGCAAGGAATTCTGGAACGCCGAGCGCCAGCGGATGTATTCCGTAAGCTACGAGATCTTCAATGGTGAGAGGCTGGTCCACAAGATGCTCGCCATCGTGGACAGCATGGCCATCTACATGATCGACGATGCCCAGAAACTGATCACGAAGATCCCGGTGTCCTCTGTCCAGGCGCTGGCGATGCACAATGTCGTGAGCAAGGAGACCGTTCTCAACGAAAACGAGATTTCCACCTCGCAGGGCCGCTGGTGCTACGCGCACTCTGGCGCGACGGAATCGACGCTCGAATTCGCCGGCCACCAGACCACGGAAACGAACGGCGAGACCACCTACACCGACCTGGAGACGGGTATCACCCTCGAAGTGACGCACGGATTCTCCCACGACTACACCCGCAACATCCACCTGGGCCTGTACTATCCTGAAATTTACGACCTGCCCGCGGGCTACCGGATGATCGTCCAGGACTTCACCGCCGGCATGCAGAAGATCGACGAGATGGAGGAGAACTGGAAGTCTTTCGAGGAGCAGGTGCAGGGGATGGATCTGGGGAATATGAAGAACAAATCCACCGAAGAGCTCCTCCAGATGCTGGGTAAATAATTCCGGGCCCGGCGGTGACGGGGCTGGGATCGAAAAGGGCCCTTATCGATCCAACCCCCGGGTGGCACCGCCACTTCTTTCTTGTGAGCCATAACTCGCTGTCTCATTGTATTATAGCATTTTGTGCCCCCTTCGAATCCGGGAGGGTATAAATGGCTATTTTATTGAAATTCTGCCGATTACAGCTCACGGAGTGCTACTCCCACCACCAGCCTGGGCTTATCGCAATCGTTTAGCATTCCTCTCCCGATTCAACTGCGACTGAGGGTCCCTCAGTAGCACTGGAACGGCCTGGGGCAGTCGCAGCTGCGCATAGCCCGGCGCAGCTGTTCCGCCGGGTGCGATGACCGGCAAGGGGCTGTCATCGAATCTCTGACCGGGGGCACCGCCGCCGCGCATTGCGGAGCGCGGCGGTTACGGCAGGGCGCGTCGCCGGGCTCGATGGACGGCCCGCTCCGCGCCTGCCGTTACCCGGTGGAGGCGGAGGTGCACTAGATGTCCTTGTCGGGAGCAAAACGGGCTGCCAGCGCTCCCAGGAGGCTGAAAAATGGGCTGCCGGGAGCAAATGACGGTCCCAGCGCTCCCGGCAGAGGGAGATTCGCCGGTCGGGGCCGGCGAATGACGAGGAATGGCAAACCCGGAATGTCCGCATGCGGGGGGATGATGGAAAAATCGAATTAAATATGTAAATTTGTAGAATATGGAGACGGACTACATAGACCTGCTGGAACTCCAGGCGATGCTGAGGGAGGAGATCGAAGATTCCTTCCCGGAGCGCGTGTGGGTGCGGGCGGAGATCGCCTCCGTGCAGGCCAAGGCCAACGGCCACTGCTACCTCGACCTCTCGCAGAGCGAGGACGGGCGGATCGTGGCGAAGGCCAAGGCCGTGATCTGGCGGAGCCGGTATGTGCCGCTGCGGGCCTATTTCCGCGAAGCGACGGGGGGCGACCTCGCCGCGGGGATGGAGGTGCTGCTGCGGGTGCAGGTGAGCTACAGCGAGCTCTACGGCCTGTCGCTGACGGTCGACGAGATCGAGCCGCGCTTCACCCTCGGGGCCGCCGAGCTGCAGCGCCGCCAGACGCTGGAAAAGCTCGCGGCGGACGGCCTGCTGGACAGGCAGCAGGAGCTGGAGCCGGCGCTGCTGCCGTACCGCCTGGCGGTCATTTCCGCGCGGGACGCGGCGGGCTACGGCGACTTCCGCCGCCACCTGGAGGAGAATGCCTACGGCTTCGCTTTCGAGGTGGTGCTCTTCGAGGCGACGATGCAGGGGGAGGACGCCCCGGCGAGCATCGTGGACGCGCTGGAGCGCGTGGAGTGCTCGCCGGAGCCGTTTGACGCCGTGCTGCTGATGCGCGGCGGCGGCTCGGCCCTGGACCTCGCGTGCTTCGACGACTACGGCCTCTGTTTCGCGATTGCGAACTGCCCGGTGCCGGTCTACACGGCCATCGGCCATGACCGCGACGTGCACGTGGCCGACCGCGTGGCCTACGACGCCGTCAAGACGCCCACGGCCCTCGCGGACCGCTTCATCGACGCCTTCGCGGCGGAGGACGAGCGCATCAGCGCCTTCGGCAACCGGCTCCGGATGGCCTTCGCGGCCCGCCTCGCGGCGATGGAGCAGCGGGTCCTGGCGCTGGGCGAGCGGATCCGGGCCGCCGACCCGCGGGGCGTGCTGGCCCGGGGCTACACCCTGGTCACCGACGCCGGCGGGGTGGTGGTGAAGTCCGCCCGGCAGCTGCCGCCGGGAACGAAGTTTAAGGTAATGTTTGCCGACGGCACGGTGGAGGCCGTATCGGAAGGAGATCCCCGATCAAGTCGGGGATGACGAAAGATAGATATGGAAGAACAATTTGACTATAACGGGGCGATCGCCGAGCTGGAGAAGATCGCCGAGCGGGTGGAGGACCCGGCGACGGGCCTGGACGAGATCGACCGCTGCATCAAGCGGTCGGACGAACTCATCGGCCGGTGCCGCGAATACCTCAGGACTGCACGAACTAAGACTGATACCCTATGATAAAGAAGATTTACGAGACCGATCCCTGGCTGGAGCCGTTCAAGGGCGCGATTGACGCCCGCCACGAGCGGATCCTGTCCGACCGCCGCAAGCTCGCGGGCGAAGGCCCGCTGTCCGCGGCGGTCAACAACCACATCTACTATCCCCTCCACAAGGAGGGCGGGGAATGGGTGATCCGCGAATGGGCCCCCAACGCCACCCGGATCTACCTGATCGGCGAAGGCAACAACTGGAAGCGCACCGAAGCCTACGCCTTCAAGCCCGTCGGCGCGGGCAACTGGGAGCTGCGCCTGCCGGAGCTGTTCATGCGCCACGGCGAGCTCTACAAACTCTGGATCGAATGGCCCGGCGGGGGCGGCGAGCGCCTGCCCGCCTACGTGACCCGCGTGGTCCAGGACCCGGAGACGAAGATCTTCTCTGCGCAGGTCTGGGACCCGGCGGAGCCGTACAAATGGACGGGCCGCAAGCCCGGCCGGCGTCCCCATCCGCTCATCTACGAATGCCACATCGGCATGAGTTCCGAACAGGAGAAGGTCGCCTCCTTCGAGGATTTCCGCCGCGACGTGCTGCCGCGCGTCGCGCGCCTGGGCTACAACGTCCTGCAGATCATGGCGCTCCAGGAGCATCCCTACTACGGCTCCTTCGGCTACCAGGTGTCCAACTTCTTCGCGCTGAGCTCCCGTTTCGGCACCCCGGAGGAGTTCAAGGCGCTGGTGGACGACGCCCACCGCCGCGGCATCGCGGTGATCATGGACATCGTCCATTCGCATGCCGTCAGCAACGAAGCCGAAGGCCTCTCGCGCCTGGACGGCCGCGACGACCTCTACTTCTACCAGGGCCCGCAGGGGCACCATCCCGCCTGGGATTCCCGCTGCTTCGACTACGGCAAGGACGAGGTCAAATACTTCCTGCTCGCCAACTGCAAATACTGGATGGAGGAGTATCACCTCGACGGCTTCCGCTTCGACGGCGTCACGAGCATGATCTACTGGGACCACGGCCTGGGCAAGGATTTCGGCAACTACGCCTACTACTTCGACCAGGGTGTGGACGAGAACGCCGTCAGCTACCTGGCCCTTGCCAACCAGCTTATCCACGAGATTGATCCCGAGGCGATTACGATTGCCGAGGACGTCAGCGGCATGGCCGGCCTGGCCGCCCCGTTCGCGGCCGGCGGCGTGGGCTTCGACTTCCGCATGGCGATGGGCATCGCCGACCATTGGATCAAGTGGATCAAGGAGCTGTCCGACGACCAGTGGAGCATGGGCGGCATCTGGTGGGAGCTGACCAACAAGCGCGCCGACGAGCACACGATTTCCTATGCGGAGTGCCACGACCAGGCGCTCGTGGGCGACAAGACCATCATTTTCCGCCTGATCGACAAGGAGATGTACTGGTGCATGGACAAGGCTTCGCAGAATCTGCTCGTGGACCGCGGCATCGCCCTGCACAAGATGATCCGCCTGGTGACCCTCGCCACGAGCGGCGGCGGGTACCTCAATTTCATGGGCAACGAATTCGGCCATCCTGAATGGATCGACTTCCCGCGCGAGGGTAACGGCTGGTCCTTCAAGTACGCCCGCCGGCAGTGGTCGCTGCCGGACAACGGGCTGCTCCGCTACGGCGGCCTGCAGGCCTTCGACGCGGAAATGGTTCACTACGTGAAACGCGAACGCATCCTTTCCGGCGAACTTCGGCAACTTTATGTCGACGAAGAGAGGAAAGTTTTGATTTTCAGCCGCGGAAATAGTATCTTTGCATTCAATTTCAATCCGGTGGCTTCATTCGAGGGTTTCGGATTCCAGGCACCCGAGGGAGAGTATGCCATGGCATTCAACTCCGACGCGCCTGAGTTCGGCGGATTCTCGAGGCTGGGAAGCGACGAGCGCCACTGCACGGTGGACGGCAAGTTGTCGCTGTACCTGCCCAGCCGCGTCGCAATCGTGTTGAAGAAAATCAAATAACCCGTACTATATGGCATTTCTGAAATTCAACAAATCAGAGCTTGTCAACCTGGCCTACTCGCTCAAGCGGGAAATCTTGAGCGCAAACAAGACGGGCGCGTACTGCAACACATCCATCGTGACCTGCAATACGCGCCGCTACCATGGCCTGTTGGCTGTCACGCTGGACCGCTTCGGCGGGGACCGCTTCCTGCTCCTGTCCGACGTGGACGAGACCCTGATCGTGAACGGCAAGCAGTTCAACCTGGGCATCCACTGCTACGGCGACGTCTACGAGCCGCGCGGCCACAAATATGTGGTGGACTTCAGCGCGGACCCGGTGCCGCAGATCACCTGCAAGGTGGGTGAGATCCTCTTCCGCAAGAGCATCGTGCTGGCCCCCGACCGGGACCAGGTCCTCGTGAAATACGAGATCCTCGAGAGCCCGGCGCCGGTCACTTTGCAGCTCCGCCCGTACCTGGCGTTCCGCAACATCCACGACCTCACGCACGAGAATCCGCAGGCCAACATGGCCGGGACGGAGATCCCCGGCGGCATGACCTTCCGGCTGTACACCGAGTTCCCCGACCTGCACCTGCAGTTGAGCGACGCCAAGGCGAAGTTCACCGCCAGCCCGTACTGGAACTACAACATCACCTATTCGGACGAATACCGCCGCGGCTTCGACTGCCGCGAGGACCTCGTGGTCCCCGGCTGGTTCGAGGTCCGCATGAAGGCCGGCGACGCGCTGGTGCTCTCCGCCTCGCTCCAGCAGGAGGAGGCCTCCGCGCTCAAGCGCCGCTTCACCTCCTGCGTCAAGGCCGCCGGCGAGATCACCAGTTTCCACGACCAGCTCTGCCGCTGCGCGGACACGCTGATCACCAACCACAACGGCCGCCGCAAGATCAACGCCGGCCTGTCGTGGCTGTACACCGGCCTGCTGCGTGAGACGCTCCTCGCCCTGCCGGGCCTGACGCTCCACGGGCTGAAGGACCCGGGCCAGTTCGAGGAGATCCTCGACAACCTCATCGCCGACAATCAGGAGCGCTTCTTCCGCCGCACCACGCAGGTCGAGGCCCCGCTGCTGCTCGCCGGCGTGCTGCAGCAGTACATCGACTACGGCGCCGACGAGAAGAAGGTCTGGAAGAAATACGGAGCCACCGTGCGCGGCGTCGTGGAGAGCTATCTCCCGGGCGTGCGCGCCGAGGTGTCCATGCAGCCGAACGGGCTGCTGTGGGCGCAGATGGACGGCGTCGCCCTGAGCTGGATGAACGCCTACATCGACGGCCGCGCCGTCACCGAGCGCGCCGGCTACCAGGTGGAGACCAACGCCTTCTGGTACAATTCCGTCTGCTTCGCCATGGAGATGGCCGCCAAGTACGACGGGGCGGATGGCGCGGCGTTCGCCGCGAAATGGACGCCCGTGCGCGACCTGATCCGCAGCAACTACCAGCGCACCTTCTGGAACCCTGCCCGCGGCTGCCTCGCCGACTACGTGGACAACAGCGGCCAGGTGATGGACATCCGTCCGAACCAGATCTACGCCCTGGACGTGAAATATTCCCCGGTCGACGAGGAGCTGGCTCCGTCCATCCTTCGCGTCATCGACAACGAGCTGGTCACGGCCCGCGGCCTGCGGACCCTGTCGCCCCGCGACGCCCGCTACCAGGCGGTCTACGAGGGTGCGCAGCGCGAGCGCGACCTGGCCTATCACGGCGGCAGCACCCGTCCGTTCCTCCTCCGCCCGTACGTGGCGGTGAGCCTGCGGATCAAGGGCGCCTCCTTCCTCAAGCGCGCCGAGTGGCTGACCGAGGGCTTCTACGCCGACCTCGGCAAGCACGGCGTCGGCGCCTTCTCCGAGCTCTACGACGGCGACCCGCCCCACGAGCCGCACGGCGCCATCTCTTCGGCGCTCTGCACGGCGGCGCTGCTCTCCGTCGAGTATATGTTGGACCAATACAAGGAGGACTAGGATATGAAAGTCTTGATGTTCGGCTGGGAGTTCCCGCCCCACATCGCGGGCGGTCTGGGGACGGCCTGCGAGGGTATCGTCAAGGGTTTGGCGCACAACGGCGTCCAGACGCTGTTCGTGATGCCTTCCGCCTCCGGCGATGAAGACCAGAGCTGCGCCACCATCCTCAACGCGAGCGACGTGGCGGTGCGCAACGTCAGCGACACCGTCGAGGAGTTCCTCGACAAGGTCAAATTCATCAACGTGGACTCGAGCATCGTCCCTTACGTGGACCCCGAAGAGTTTTTCGAGGCCATCGAAAAGATGAAGCGCGAACAGGTCCGTGAGACCACCGTCGGCTTCGGCCAGAAGTTCAAGTTCTCCGGCAAGTACGGGGCGAACCTCCTCGAGGAGGTGTCCCGCTACGCGCAGGTCGGCGGCACCATCGCGATGGAGCATGCCGGCGAGTTCGACGTGATCCACGCCCACGACTGGCTGACCTACCTGGCGGGCATCGCCGCCAAGGAGCTGTCCGGCAAGCCGCTGGTCGTCCACGTCCACGCCACGTCCTTCGACCGCGGCACGGACGATATGGTGGACTCCCGCGTCTACTCGATCGAGAAGCGCGGCATGGAGGCGGCGGACCGTGTGGTCACGGTCAGCGACCTCACGCGCAACATCGTCATCAACAAATACGGCATCGATCCCGCCAAGGTCGTGACGGTCCACAACGCCGTGGACTTCAGCGGCCGCGAAAACCTCATGGTCGAGCGCGGCGTCCGCGACAAGATCGTGACCTTCCTGGGCCGCATCACCTTCCAGAAGGGTCCCGAGTACTTCATCGAAGCCGCCGCCAAGGTCCTGAAGCGGACCAAGAACGTCCGCTTCGTGATGGCGGGCAGCGGCGACATGATGCAGCGCGCCATCCGCCAGGTGGCCCGCCTGGGCATCTCCGACCGCTTCCATTTCACGGGCTTCCTGCGCGGGCAGGAGGTGCAGAAGATGTTCGCCCTGTCGGACGTCTACATCATGCCTTCCGTGTCCGAGCCGTTCGGCATCTCCCCGCTCGAGGCGATGCGCTCCAACGTCCCGTCCATCATCTCCCACCAGTCCGGTGCCGCCGAGGTGCTCAAGTACGCCCTCAAGGTCGACTTCTGGGATGTCGATGCTATGGCGGACGACATCTACGCCCTCCTGCAGTACCCTGCGCTGGCCGATTTCGCCAACAAGCAGGGATTCGACGAAGTCAACGCGCTCAAGTGGAACAATGCCACCGCGAAGCTCAAAAAAGTTTATGAATCAGTAGTCAACCAGTAATATGAAGAAGTCAGTCTGCCTGTATTTCCAGGTCCATCAGCCCACCCGTCTGCGTCTTTACAGATTCTTTGATATCGGCAAGGATTCGCATTACTACGATGATTTCGCCAACCGGACGATCCTCAAGCGCATCGCCCAGAAGTGCTATCTGCCGATGAACCAGCTCCTGCTCGAGTCCATCGCGAAGAACAAGGGCAAGCTCAAGCTGGCCTTCTCCATCTCCGGTTCCGTCCTGGAGCAGTTCGACCGCTACGCCCCCGAGGTCATCGAGAGCTTCCGCAAGCTCGCCGAGACCGGCTGCGTGGAGTTCCTCTGCGAGACCTACAACCATTCCCTGTCGTCGCTCGCCTCCCAGCAGGAGTTCGAGCACCAGGTGCTCAAGCACAAGGCGGCCGTGGAGCAGTACTTCGGCGTGGTGCCGAAGACCTTCCGCAACACGGAGCTGATCTACTCCGACGGCATCGGCGCCATGGTCTACGACCTGGGCTTCAAGACGATGCTGACCGAGGGCGCCCGCCATATCATGGGTTGGAAGAGCCCCAACTATCTGTACAACAACGATTTCAAGCCGGGCCTCAAGCTCCTGCTCCGCAACTATTCCCTGAGCGACGACATCGCGTTCCGCTTCTCCGACAAGGGTTGGGCGGAGTGGCCGCTGACGGCCGAGCGCTTCGTCGGCTGGCTGAAGGGTGCCGAGGGCGACATCGTCAACCTCTTCATGGACTACGAGACCTTCGGTGAACACCAGGGTCCCGAGTGCGGCATCTTCGAGTTCATGCGCGCCATGACCGACGCCGTGGCGGCCGACAAGGAGCTGGAATTCGTTACCCCCGAGCGTGCCGCCGCGCGCCTCAAGAGTGTGGGCGACCTGTCCGTCCCGCAGCCCATCTCCTGGGCCGACGAGGAGCGCGACACCTCCGCCTGGCTGGGCAACGAGCTGCAGCAGGACGCCTACAACAAGCTCTACAGCCTGGAGGAGAAACTCTCCATCCTGAACGACGCCACGCTGTGGAACGACTACGGCCACCTGCAGGAGAGCGACCACCTGTACTACATGTGCACGAAGTTCTTCTCCGACGGCGAGGTCCACAAGCGCTTCAATCCGTACGATACGCCTTACGAGGCATTTATCAATTATATGAATGTCCTCAGCGATTTCATGATCCGGGTGGATAATGCAATGGCTGAGCGGCAATAGACAGTTAGTTTTTAGTGTATGATGAATCAATCTGAAATGGCCGCGCCCGCGTGGAGAAGTGTGATGGTGACGCGGCATCTGCCGGAGGAACTGTCGGGTCTGGAGACCCTCTGCAAGAACCTCTGGTGGTGCTGGAACGACCGGGCGAAAGCCCTCTTCCGCACCGTCGACTACGACCTGTGGCACGCATCCGGCCACAACCCGATGGTGATCCTGGACAAGGTCAGCCTCAAGCGCTACAAGGAGCTCGCCAAGGACAAGGAGTTCCTCGCCCGCCTGGACGAGGTGATGGCCGAGTTCAACGAATACATGGCTGCCAAGGAGCAGCGCACCGAGCCTTCCGTCGGGTACTTCTGCATGGAATACGGCCTGGATACCTCCCTGATGATCTATTCCGGCGGCCTGGGCATCCTGGCCGGCGACTACCTCAAGGAGACCAGCGACATGAACGTCAACCTCGTGGCGGTCGGCCTGTTGTACCGCTACGGCTACTTCACCCAGCGGCTCACCCCGCAGGGCAACCAGGTGGCGGAGTACAAGCCGCAGGACTTCATGAAGATCCCGGCCGAACCCGTCGTGGACGAGAATGGCGCCTGGAAGACGGTCTCCGTGCAGATGCCGGGCCGCACGATGAGCGCCCGCATCTGGAAGGTGGCGGTCGGCCGCACCGACCTCTACCTGCTGGACACCGATTATGAGGACAACGATCCCGAAGACCGCCAGGTCACGCACCAGCTCTACGGCGGCGACTGGGAGAACCGCCTCAAGCAGGAGATCCTGCTGGGCATCGGCGGCGTGCGCGCCCTGCGCGTGCTCGGCCTGCATCCCAAGATCTACCACTACAACGAGGGCCATGCGGCCTTCGCCGGCCTGGAGCGCCTGCGCGAATGCATCCAGGACAACCATCTGTCCTTCAACGAGGCGATGGAGCTGGTCCGCGCCTCCGGCCTCTACACGACGCATACGCCGGTCCCCGCCGGCCACGACGCCTTCTCCGAGGAGATGATCGGCCGCTATTTCGGCCACTACCCGGGCCGCCTGGGCATCGACTGGCGCACGATGATGGGCCTCGGCCGCATCGACGCCGACAACCGCGACGAGAAGTTCTCCATGAGCCACCTCGCCGCCAACCTGTCGCAGAACGTCAACGGCGTGTCCATGCTGCACGGCCAGGTGAGCCAGGACATCTTCAAGGACATGTATCCCGGCTACCTCCCGGAGGAGCTCTACATCAGCTACGTCACCAACGGCGTCCACTACGCGACCTGGGCTTCCAAGTACTGGAAGGAGCTGCACGCCAAGGTGTTCGGCCCCGAGTTCCAGACACACCACTACGACAAGAAGTGCTTCGAGGGGATCTACACCGTGCCTGACGCCGAGATCTGGGACGTGCGCAAGCGCCTCAAGAAGGAGCTCGTCCGCACCATCCGCGAGCGGCTGTCCGACCCGGTGGTGAGCGCCCACTACACCCCGCGCCAGGTCGTCACGATCAAGGAGCGCCTGCGCGAGGACGTGCTCACGATCGGCTTCGCCCGCCGTTTCGCGACGTACAAGCGCGCCACACTGCTGTTCTCCGACCTCGACCGGCTCGACGCTATCGTCAACGACCCCAAGCGCCCGGTGCAGTTCATCTTCGCCGGCAAGGCGCATCCCGCTGACGGCATGGGCCAGGACCTCATCAAGCAGATCATCGAGATCTCCAAGGAGGACCGTTTCCTTGGCCGCATCATCTTCCTGCCCGGCTACGACATCACCGTCGCCAAGCGACTCGTGCAGGGCGTGGACGTGTGGCTGAACAACCCGACCCGTCCGCTGGAAGCCTCCGGCACGTCCGGCGAGAAGGCCGCCATGAACGGCGTGATGCATTTCTCCGTCCTGGACGGCTGGTGGGTCGAGGGCTACAAGGAAGGCGCTGGCTGGGCGCTGCCGCAGAAGCGGACCTACGAGGACCAGAACTACCAGAATGAGCTGGATTCCGCCACGATCTATGCCACCATCGAGAGCGAGATCGCCCCGGCCTACTACGACGTGGACCCGACCTCCGGGCTGTCGCCCGTCTGGGTCGGCTATATCAAGAACACGATTGCGCAGGTGGCCTGCAACTTCACCACCAACCGCATGCTGACGGACTACTGCAACCAGTACTATCAGCCGCAGTATGAGCGCCTTACCAAGATGTGCGCCGACGACTACAAGATCGCCCGCGAGATCTCCGCATGGAAGCGCATGATGCAGGTGGAGTGGAACAACATCCGCGTCGTGTCCTGCACGCAGCCGGATGCCTCGTATATCCTGTCGCAGAACGACATGCTCAAGAGCAAGGTCGTGCTCGACCTGGGCCGCATCCGTCCGGAGGACATCGGCATCGAGATTGTCTTCACCTCGGCGGATTCCAAGGGCGAACTGCACATCCAGGAGGTCGCCCAGATGGAGCTGACCAAGGTCGAGGGCAGCCTCGCCACCTTCGAGGCGGAGACGCTGCCGGAGCACACGGGTATGTATCAGGTAGGCAAGCGCGTCTACCCGAAGAACCCGCTTCTGCCGCACCGCCAGGACTTCCCGCTGGTGAAATGGCTGTAGTAGCCACCGGCTTCTTCGACGGGGTCCATCTGGGACATCGCCAGGTGATCCGCGCACTCGTCTCCTCTGCCCGCGAAAGGGGCGAGGAGGCGATTGTCGTTACGTTCGCGCAGCACCCGCGTGCCGTCCTCCAGCAGGACGCCCGCACCCTCCGGCTGCTGAATTCCCCGGCGGAGAAGGAGGCGCTGCTGCGCGGCCTCGGCGTCGACCGCGTCGAGACGCTGCGCTTCGACCGCGCCCTGGCGCGCCTGACCGCCGCAGACTACATCCGCGACATCCTGCGCGACCGCCTCGGCGCCACGCTGCTCATCCTCGGCTTCGACAACCGCCTCGGCTCCGACCAGCTCGGCCCCGACGCCATCCAACCCCTCGCCGAATCCCTCGGCCTCGAGGTTCTCGTCGTCCCTCCGGCCGTCGCAGCTTCGTTGCGCGGCAACCAGCCCCTGAAAATGTCCGGCTGCGCCGGACCCCTCCCATCTGACGATGGGCCCCTCGAAGGGTCGGCTACCGGGGCCCCCGAAAATTCTACGATTTTTGGGGTGGTCTTGCCGAGGGTGGCACGGTTTTCTGGGGCTGTTGCCGCCTCCACTGCGCCCGCGACTGCTGGAGAGACGGTCAGTTCAACGAAGATCAGGAAAGCGTTGGAGCGGGGAGAGGTCGAAGCGGCGGAGGAGATGCTGGGGTATGCGTATGGCCTGCGGGGCGTGGTGGTGAGCGGCAAGCAATTGGGACGGACGCTGGGATTTCCGACGGCGAACCTGCGCCTGTACGACCCGATGAAGCTGATCCCGGCGCGGGGCGTATACCTGACGGAAGTAGACGTGCTGGGCGGCCACTACTGGGGCATGACAAACGTCGGCGAACCCATCGAGACCCATATCTTCGACTTCAGCGAAGACATCTACGGCCTCGACCTGGAGATCCGCTTCCGCCGCTGGCTCCGCCCCATGCGCAACATGGACTCTCTCGACGCCCTCAAAACGCAACTCGCGGCCGACGAAGCCGCCTGCCGCGAGTTGCTGAAATCAATCTGAGATACTAGCGCAGCAGCTTCGCGAGCTCCTTCTGGAGCCCGGCGGAGCCGCTGATGGGCGTGGTGCTGATCTCCCCGTTCACAATCAGGAACGAGGTGGGCAGCTCGGTGATGTTGTACGTAATCACCGCGGGCGAAGCGCCGCCCAGGCCGTCGCAGACATTGATCCACGGCAGCTTCTGGCCCAGCACGGAGGAGGCCCATTCGGGCTTGTCCACCGACACGCAGACCGAATAGATCTCGAAGCCGCGGGGATGGTACTTCTCATAGATGGGCAGGAGCGTGTCCAGGCTCATCATCTTCTGCGCGGCGTCGCCCTCATCCCAGAAATGCACCATGATCACCTTGGCGTCCACCTCGCTCAGCGCGCGTTTCTCGCCCTTGGTATCCGGCAGCTTGATGTCCGGGAAATTGGACTCCGGGGCATTGCGGACCTGGTTGACCACCTCGAGGATGCGCATCCGGCGCTCGGCCTCCCGGTCCAGCGCCTTGACGTAGCGGGAGTCGGGATAGACCGTCTTCAGGGAATCGGCGCCCTGGCGGAACAGGATGCCGTCCGTCTCCTGCGCGAACACCGGGCTGTCGCCCAGCTGCTCGAAGAACACGGGGACCGTGGTCAGGGAGAACGGGTGCTCGATCACGTAACGGACGCACTCGCGGTAGTGCTGGATGTAGTCCTGCGTCATTTTGGTCGGCTCGTCGGCATGGGCCGCAAGCGCGGCCATGAAATCGGCATAGGCCTTGTCGACCTTCGCCAACTCGGCGGAGCCTTCGGAACCTTCGACGGTGTAGCGGCCGAGCGTGTCGGCGGTCACGACCGCCTTCTCGCCCTTCTCGAGCAGCAGGCCCGCGATGCGGGTGTCGCCGTAGAACAGGTACACGAATTCCGGCTGGCCGGCGGCCACCTTCACGTCATACTTGAAAGAACCATCGGCCTTGGTCTTGAGGGTGTCGGCGTTGCGGTAGGTATTGATGTCCAGCTGCTTGACGATAATCTGGCTATTGGGTGCATCGGCGACGGTACCGCGGATCACGGCCTTGTCGGCGCAGGCGGACAGGCTGAGCGCCGCCACGGCGGCCCAAAGGAGCTTACTGCAGTTTCTCATACTCGGAAAGGATTGCGGCGGCGGTCTGCGCCATCACTTCGGGGGTGAATTTCGGACGCTCCTTGCGGAAGTCCAGGTCGCCCTCGGTCTGCAGGGGCACCAGATGGATGTGCGTGTGCGGGACCTCCATCCCGAGCACGGCCACGCCCACGCGCTTGCAAGGCACGGCGGCCTTCAGCGCGACGGCGACCTTGCGGGCGAAGGCCCACAGGCCCTCGTAGACCGGCTCGTCGAGATGGAAGATATAGTCGTCCTCCACCTTCTTGGGAATCACCAGGGTATGGCCCAGCGCAAGCGGGCTGATGTCGAGGAAAGCGTAGTAGTCCTCGTTCTCCGCCACCTTGTAGGACGGGATCTCGCCTTGGGCGATGCGGGTAAAGATCGTTGCCATCAGAACTTGATATCCAGGATTTTGAACTTGAGGATGCCGGAAGGGACCTTGGCCTCGACGACCTCGCCCTTGCCGTGGCCCAGCAGGGCCTTGCCGATCGGGGTGGTGGCGGCGAGCTTGCCGTTCGCAAAGTCCGCCTCGCTCTCGCCGACGATGGTGAACTCCATCACCCGGTGGTTGCCGAGGTTCTCCACCTTGACCGTGTTGAGCATCTGCACCTGCTCGGAATTGAGCTGCGAGCTGTCCAGGACCTTGGCGTTGAGCACCTGGTTCTGCAGCTTGGCAATCTTGAGCTCGAGCAGGCCCTGCGCCTCGCGCGCAGACTCATATTCCGCGTTCTCGGAGAGGTCTCCCTTCTCGCGGGCCTCCGCAATCGCTGCGGCGATGGCCGGGCGCTGTGCGATCGCCTCGGCGAGTTCTTTCTTGAGCTTGTCCAGCCCTTCCTGGCTCATGTAGTGTACTTCTGCCATGATTACGTTTTCGTGTTCATTCAACTAAAAAGGAGTCCTGCCTCCTGGCAGAACCCTTGATTCGATGCAAATATAGCAATTATTTCGATAAATGGCAAACTTCGCGACGGTCAGAACAGCTTCTTCCGGCTGACGGTCGCGACGAAATCCTTCAGGTAGAAGGGCTCGAAATAAGCGACGTCGCGCCAGTGGCCCGCCGCGAATTCCTGCAGCGCGGGCCGGAGCATTCCTGAGGCGGTGGGGCAGGCCTGCACGAAGCTGACCTGCGGCCCCGCGAGAATCTCCCGGCATTTGCCGGCCCCGTCGCCGACCACGAGCACGGGGCCGGCGTCGCGTTCGGCCCGGAAGCTCTCGGCTGTGATTACCTGCGGCTGGATCTCTGTAAGCTGCTCGCCCTCAGGCGTAAAGACGGCGGTGTAGACCTCCATGCGCCGGGCGTCGATCATCGGCAGGACGCGGTGGCAGCCCTCCGGCAGCCAGCCGTTTGCGCGCGCCTGGTGCACCAGCAGCGCGAGCGTGCCGACCGACAGCAGCGGGATGCCGGCGGCGAAACAGATCCCCTTGGCGGTGGAAACCCCCACGCGCAGGCCGGTGTAGGACCCCGGCCCGGCACTGACGCACACGGCGTCCAGCTCCCCGGCCTTGAGCCCGCACTCGTCCAGCACCTCCTTCACGAAAGGCGCGGTCATCGCGGCGTGCGCCCGGGGCTCGGTGCTCTCCCGGCTGGCCGCGATGCGCTCCCCGTCGGCGAGGGCCACGGAGCACAGCGAGGTGGAAGTCTCTATCAGCAGAATCCTAGACATTGGCGGCAGCCGCGGCAGTGGCATCGACGGCGGCCGGATCGGCTCCGCCGCCCGTGACGAACGACTTCAGGATGGGGAAGATGGCGTTGGCGGCGTTCTTAAGCGCATTGTACACCACGGCGTCGGCGGTGGCCTCCGGCTTCACGATGTGGAGCGAACTGTTGAGCGTCTCGAACAGCAGGATCACTAGACCGAGGATGAGGGCGACCTTGAGGACGCCGAACACCAGGCCCAGCAGGCGGTTCAGGAAGCCCAGCGACAGGGCCTTGAGCGTCTTGGTCAGCAGCGCGCCGACCAGGTGCAGCAGGACGGCCACCACGATGGCGACCAGCACGAAGCTCACGACCTTGAGGATGGAGGCGTCCAGGGTGAGGTACTGGCTCAGCCAGTCGGCCATCATCGTCGAGAAGTGGAAGGCGGCCCAGGCGGCGGCCAGAATGGCCACGAGGTCGACGACCTGCTTGATGAAACCCTTGGAGATGCCGGTGACGATCGCCGGTATGAAGCAGAGCAGAAGAATAATATCCAGAATAGCCATGTCGTTTTTGGTTAAATGGGCAGAAATAGCTACCTTTGTAGGCTAATTGTAACGCAAATTTAGACAAAAAATATGACATTCAAAGAATATAACGGCCTGGACCTGGTTCGCGTGGGTGCTGAGGTGCTGGAGCGCTGGCAGAAGCGGCACGCTTTCGAGCGTTCGCTGACCCTGCGCGAAGGGGCTCCGGAGTTCATTTTCTTCGAAGGTCCGCCTTCGGCGAACGGCATGCCGGGCATCCACCACGTGATGGCCCGCTCCATCAAGGACGCCGTCTGCCGCTACAAGACACAGGCCGGCTTCAAGGTCCGCCGCCGCGCGGGCTGGGACACCCACGGCCTGCCGGTCGAGCTGGGCGTCGAGAAGAAGCTCGGCATCACCAAGGAAGACATCGGAAGCAAGATCTCCGTCGCGGACTACAACAAGACCTGCCGCGAGGAGGTGATGAAATACACCGCCGAATGGCGAACCCTCACCGAGCGCGTCGGCTACTGGGTGGACATGGATGACCCGTACATCACCTACGACAACCGCTACATCGAGACGCTCTGGTGGCTCCTGAAGGACATCTACGGCAAGGGCCTGCTCTACAAGGGCAAGAGCATCCAGCCGTACAGCCCCGCCGCCGGCACGGGCCTGAGCACGCACGAGCTCAACCAGCCGGGCTGCTACCGCGACGTCAAGGACACGACCTGCACGGTGCAGTTCAAGGTGGTGGGGGAGGAAGACCTCTACTTCCTCGCCTGGACCACCACCCCCTGGACGCTCGCGTCCAACACGGCCCTCTGCGTGGGCCCGAACATCGACTACGTCAAGGTTCGCTCCGCGAATCCCTATACCGGCGCCCCCGCGACCTACATCGTCGCCGAGGCGCTCGTCGGCACCCTCTTTAACGGCAAGGTCCCCTTCGAGGTCCTGCCCGGCAGCGTCAAGGGCCGCGAACTCGTGGGCATGCGCTACGAGCAGCTGATCCCCTGGTTCCGCCCGGACGGCGACGCCTTCCGCGTCATCCCCGGCGACTACGTCAGCACGGAGGAGGGAACGGGCATCGTCCACATTGCGCCGACCTTCGGCGCGGACGACGCCAAGGTGGCCCGCCTGGCGGGCATCGCCGCGCTGCAGGTGGTCGACCGGGGCGGCGACCTGCAGGCGCAGGTGGACCTCCAGGGCCGTTTCTTCCGCCTGGAAGACCTCGACCCGCAGTACGTCGCCACGCACGTGAGCCCGGACTACGCCGAGTGGGCCGGCCGCTACGTCAAGAACGCCTACGACAGCACCCTCGGCCCCGACGACCCGACCCTCGACATCGACCTCTGCGTCATGCTCAAGGCCGCCGGCAAAGCCTTCAAGATTGAGAAGCACGTCCACTCCTACCCGCACTGCTGGCGCACCGACAAGCCGGTGCTCTACTACCCGCTGGACAGCTGGTTCATCAAGACCACGGCCGTGCGCGAGCAGATGATGGCGCTCAACGACCAGATCACCTGGAAACCCGAATCGACCGGTACCGGCCGCTTCGGCAAATGGCTGGAGAACATCCAGGACTGGAATCTCAGCCGTAGCCGCTACTGGGGCACCCCGCTGCCCATCTGGCGCAGCGAGGACGGCAAAGAAGAGCTTTGCATCGGCTCCGTCAAGGAGCTGTATGCCGAGATCGACAAGGCCGTCGCCGCCGGCTTCATGGCCTCCAACCCGCTGCGCGACAAGGGCTTCGACCCGGAGGACATGTCCAAGGCCAATTATGACAAGATTGACCTGCACCGCCCGTACGTGGACGAGATCTTCCTCGTCAGCCCTTCGGGCAAGAAGATGACGCGGGAGACCGACCTCATCGACGTGTGGTTCGACTCCGGCGCCATGCCGTACGCCCAGACGGGCCTGCGCGGCATCGACAGCCCGGACTTCGGCTGCACGGCCGACTTCATCGCCGAAGGCGTGGACCAGACCCGCGGTTGGTTCTACACCCTGCACGCCATCCACACGATGGTCAGCGGCACGCCCGCCTTCAAGCGCGTGATCTCCAACGGCCTCGTGCTGGACAAGAAGGGCGAGAAGATGAGCAAGCGCCTGGGCAACGCCGTGGATCCCTTCCAGGCCATGGACAAATACGGCGCCGACGCCCTCCGCTGGTACATGATGACCAACGCCCAGCCCTGGGACAACCTTAAGTTCGACGAGGCGGGCGTGGAGGAAGTGCGCCGCAAGTTCTTCGGCACGCTCTACAATTCCTATTCGGTCTTCGCGCTGTACGCGAATATCGACGGATTCGACCCGGCGGCGGAGGCCGTGCCCTACGAGCACCGGCCGATGTTCGACCGCTGGATCATCAGCCGGCTGCACACCCTCGTGAAGGGCGCCGTAGCCGCCTACGAGGACTACGACATCACTACGGCCGGCCGCCTGGTGCAGGATTTCGTCTGCGACGACCTGTCCAACTGGTACATCCGGCTCAACAAGAAGCGCCTCTGGGGCGCGGGCATGAGTGAAGACAAGCTCGCCGCGTACCAGACGCTGTACGAGGTGCTCAAGGGCGTGGCCCTGCTGGGCGCCCCGATCGCACCGTTCTTCATGGAGCGCCTGTGGCTCGACCTCGTGCCGGACGCCGATTCGGTGCACTACTGCCCGATGCCGGCGTACGACCCCGACCGCGTGGACACCGGCCTCGAGGAGAGCATGGCCTTCGCCCAGAAGGCTTCCTCGATGGTGCTCGCCCTGCGCAAGAAGGTCGGCATCAATGTCCGCAAGCCGCTCGCCAAGGTGCTCGTGCCGGTGATCGACGACACGGTCAAGGAGCACGTCATCCGCGTGAGCGACATCTTCCTGACGGAAGTCAACGTCAAGCAGATCGAGTTCCTGCACGACACCACGGGCATCATCACCAAGAAGATCAAACCCAACTTCAAGACCCTCGGCAAGATCTACGGCAAGCAGATGAAGGAGATCGCCGCCGCGTTCGGGCAGCTCTCCCAGGAGGAGATCGCCGCCATCGAGCGCGCTGAAAGCGAGTACATCCTGCACCTGCCTTCCGGCGACGTGACGCTTAATAATGGCGACTACGAGATCAACTCCGAGGACATGCCGGGCTGGCTCGTCGCCACCGAGGGGACCCTCACCCTGGCCCTGGACATCGTCCAGACGCCGGAGCTGGTCCGCGAGGGCAACGCCCGTGAGCTGATCCACCCGATCCAGACCCTCCGCAAGGAGAGCGGATTCGAGGTCACGGACCGCATCCACACCGTCGTCTATGCCGACGGTGAAGCCGCTTCCCAGATCCGGGAGGCGCTCTCAGAATATTCGGATTACGTCGCCGCCCAGACCCTCTCGCTGTCGCTGGAGCAGAAGCCGCTCGCCGAAGCCCCCGAGACGGCCGCCGAGGTGGAGTGGGGCGACGGGAAGATCCGCGTCCAGGTTGTCAAACACACTCAATCCCTTTCATAGTCCATGGAAAAAGTACGTTATTCCGATGCCGAACTCGCTGAGTTCAAGGTCATCATCGAGGAGAAGCTCGCCAAAGCGAAGGCCGAGTACAATACCCTGCGCCAGGTTGTGATGCACAACGGCACCAACGACATCGAGGACACCACGCCCTCCTTCCGCACGGTCGAGGACGACGGCGCCTTCCAACTCTCCAAGGAAGAGGCCAGCCAGATGGCCCAGCGGCAGTACAAGTTCATCCAGAACCTGGAGGCCGCGCTGGTGCGTATCGAGAACAAGACCTACGGGATCTGCCGCGTGACCGGCAAGCTCATTCCCAAGGAGCGGCTCCGCCTTGTGCCGCACGCGACCCTCACGGTCGAAGCCAAGGAGATGCTCGCAAAGCAAGGCAAGAACTAGTGGCATGAAGCTCTCCCGTGGCAAGCGGCTGCTGATCCTCGGCGTCGTGTTGGTCATCGTCGACCAGGTGATCAAGTACCTGGTCAAGACCAACATGGAGTTGGGCCAGCAGATCTATGTGATCGGCCAGTGGTTCCGCCTGTGCTTCGTGGAGAATGAGGGCATGGCCTTCGGCATGGCCTTCGGCGGCAAGGTGGGCAAGTTCCTGCTGTCGCTGTTCCGCATCGTACTGTGCGGCGCGCTGATCTGGTGGATCCATTCCCTCGACAAGAAGGGCAAGGCGCCCGTGGGCGTGCTGGTGGGCCTGACGCTGATCACGGCCGGGGCCTTTGGCAACATCATCGACTGCTACTTCTACGGGCTCATCTGGGACTACGCCCCGTTCATGTTCGGCCGGGTGGTGGACATGTTCTACTTCCCGATCATCCGCAGCGGCGAGCGCGTGATCTTCTTCAGCCCGGTGTTCAATTTCGCCGACTCCTGCGTGACCGTCGGCGCTTTCTACCTGGCGCTCTTCCAGTGGCGCTTCTTCGCGACGGACGACGACAAGAAGGATAAGGCGGACAAGAAGAAATAACAGGAGGTGTGGCCGAGTGGTCGATGGCGGCAGTCTTGAAAACTGTTGAACGGTAACGTTCCGGGGGTTCGAATCCCTCCGCCTCCGCAGATTAAATTAAAACCCTGCTTTCAGTGCTGCTGAGGGCTGGTTTTTTCTTTGCTCACTATTTGATTTTGCGACCAAAGTATCTATATTTGATGCCGTAAGTGCGACCAACTCCTATGTGTGCGACCACTTTTTAACAAATCGTGCGACCAATTATAAACCTATTGATGACATTCGTGAGTTGATGAAGACCCTTGGAGCAGAGGATGATAAGAATAGTAAAACAAAGAAGGGTAAAGAAAAACCTACGTTTGAGGAATGGAAGACTTGCGATGCATTATTGACTTCAGAAATGGCTCTTACCGCAGTCATGCTTTCCAATACCTATGAAGAAGCCATCAGACTTGCCATTTCAATGGGTGGTGATAGTGATACCATTGCAGCAATGGCAGGTTCTGTTGCAGCACAACTGTATGGCATCCCTGAGGCTCTTATTAAAAAAGCCCTTGTTTTCCTACCTTCTGAAATGATTGAGGTCATCAATAAGTTTGAGGGCAGTGATTTCAAGCCCACAGGCATTAAACCGCCAAAGGTTAGCCGTTGGTGTAATAAGGATATTGTCGTTTATGGGGCAGGCCCTAAGGGCGAAAAGAATGATGAAGATGGGAAATATGAGACAATAAGAGGTGCACGTATGCAGGCGCATCCCATTCCTACCATTGGCAAGAGCCTTGAAGAAATACAGGAAGGGGTAAAAGCATTCATTGAAGAAGCCAAGAAGAATCCTGATAAAAGGTATATTGTTCACAAGGTTGGCTATCATAAGGCAGGATATACACTTCAGCAGATTGCACCTTTCTTCAAGGAGGCTGTTGAGTTGAACAATGTGCTGCTGCCTGAGGACATGCTAAATGAACTGACAAAGGGAATGGAATAATTGCTATATTTGAGCATTAAACAATAACACACGATAGCATAATATGAAACGTGCGATTCCATTTTTTATCATAATCCTATTGGCATTAGGAGAAGTAATTACCGTTGCAGTGTATAATAAAGCGTACACCGAACAAAAAGATATGTGTAATTATCTTCGTTCTCGACTTGATGGGAATGAAAAAATAACTGCGAGTCTTCGGGATTCCATAAAGATGTTAAATGCATCCCCAAAAGAGATTCTTGACAGGGAATTAGACAAACTATCAACAGAGGAACTATATGCCTTATATAAGTCAGTATATCCTCCTCAAAGCAACAAGAGCAACAAAGAAACGGAAGCATTGCTCAAGGCGGCTGCTGATTTTGTGGCAAAAGAGCAAAGCATAAACAATAAAGGACAGAACTCTACTTTCAAGTTAAAATTGGGATGGAGCAAAGAGCAATGTGAGGCAGCGATTGGGAAAAAACCTGATAATACAACCAAATCCGTCAGTCGCAATCTAATACTTGAATCTTGGTATTATTTCAGAAGTGATGGTTCTTGGCTCGTATTAAACTTTGAGAATGAAAAGTTGGAATCCATCTACGATTCACGCAATTAGGTTTTACATTACAACCTTATCTAAACGATAAGAACAGAATCAAAATTGATGATATAATCTTAACACTTTTTAACACGAAATAACACTAATACAAAACTCTTATGAAAAAAACTCTTTTCATCGCAATGTCCATTCTTGGGATAAGCGCAATCATAGGTGGATGTGCAGGGTCAGGTAACAATTCTAAAATTCCGTCCAAATACAAATGGATATATGGCGAATGGTCTTCAGGAACCGCTTCTTTTACCATTCAAGAACCGAATCAAATATTTATAGACGATTCTTATTATGGATGGTTGAAGTTCGGTATAGAAGAAGATAAATTACATGCATATCTTGCCCAAGATTGGCTTGAGTTTACTCTCAATAGTTCCAATCAGACTATTATGGATGAAAGTGGTGATATGTATATGAAAGGTGGCGAAATCAAAAACACATCAAATAAAGGCTCAAGGGGAAAAACATCATCAACCGAAAGGAGTTCCAATTCAAGAACCTCAACCGTAAGTGAAATAGATATTGTTGGCGAGTGGGTATTCAAAGGTGGCAAGCAAGGTGATATGTACCACAGTCAAGAGTATGAAGAAGGTGTTCGCTTCAATTTTGATGGTAGTGGTGTTTATAATAGATTTGTAGCAGAATATGCAGCAGGCAACTTTTTTAAAAGACATCGAAAAGGTGGGTCTTCTTTCACATGGGAACTTGTTGGCAATCAGGTCTATCTTACATTCAATGGCGAAAGAAGCCCTGTGTTTACTTACAATGATGGGAAACTCACTGATATGAGTGGCAATGTCTATAGACGGCAATAACCAAACGCCATGACGAACCGATATAATATTATTTACAAATGAAACGATTCTTTGTATTCTTGCTGTTATGTCTATCCCTGTCTTGCTATGGACAGGGCAGCACATCACCTAAGGCTGTTGATTTAGGTCTCTCTGTGCAATGGGCATCTTGCAATCTTGGCGCGGAAGACACAAGATATGCTTATTACATGATGGGCCCAAAGGAATATCGTTCCTATGGAGATTTGTATGCATGGGCAGTAACTAAACCTGCGATGGACTTGAATTTATGGCTAATTAATAGTACTTCGCGTGGAGATGAAAAATGGAAAGACATAAACACATATTACTCGTGGTCAAAGTATAAATGGTGCAACTCCGATAGAAAAATAACAAAGTATTATGGGAATAATACGAGTATGGAACGCGCAGATGATGCTGCGACTATGACTTTAGGTGGGCAATGGCGGATGCCAACAGCGAAAGAGTTTGAAGAACTTATTAATAATTGCACTTGGGAATACATTAGTGATATTGTAAGTACAGAAGACGGAAGAGATGCATGGGTGCAAGGGTATCAGATAACAAGCAAGGTGAATGGTAATTCAATTTTTCTTCCTACTGTACCATATGTAAGTAGTCGTAATGGGTGCTGTTATTGGACATCCACTTTAGACGAGCGGGAGCCAACTTTAGCAAAGTGTTTTCAATTTGACGATAAAAAAATCACTGAGATGGAACGGTTTCATGGTGCACCTATCCGACCTGTCACTGATGCAAAAACGCAAGAGCACAATAAGCCTGCCCCCAATACCTTTGACAAAGAGGATTCCAATGTGATAAATGTAGACACTATGCCTGATGGTCCGCCTAAATTTCAAGGAGGGGCGCCAAACTTGTTTCCTTCTTGGGTAGCGGAACATCTAGTATATCCCCCAAATGCAAAGAAAGACAAAATACAAGGGACCGTGTATACGCAATTCACTATATACCAAGACGGAACGATACAAGATGTCAAGGTTACACAGGGCGTGAATCCCGAACTAGACGCAGAGGCTATCCGTGTAATCAAAAGTTCCCCCAGATGGACACCTGCAAAACAAAATGGCAGATTGGTTAAGTACAACCTCAGACTTCCAGTCGTGTTTCAACTGGGTAATGACGCGGAGACGTTGATGGAGCAGATGGAAGGGTCTCGTATCAATATATCCCCTTCAGAAAAGTCCAGTATCGGTTGGACCTTATTATCTTATGGTGACCCTATCGGAGGGACTCAGTTTTCACACAACTCTATAGGATTCCATTCCCTTGAGGAATCGTATCCGTATGGATTTGCTTTTCTGTCAGAGGAGAATACTAAGGTTTTTTTCTTCTTTAAACGGGAATATTATGAACTCACTGGCGACTTGATTGTGTGTGATGCAGCAGAGTTCTCTGTGAAAGATGGAATGATGTATTGCGAAAAGACCTTTGATTATGAAGTTTCAGGCGATAAAATTTGGCTCGGTGAGGAGTACTTAAACGAATTCCACAAGCATAGTGAAGATTCATACTTTGAACCTAAAAATTCTTCGGAGGGAGTATATTGGGTTTATAACGGAATTAAATACCATCCGAGGATGTATCCTGATGATTATTGTAAACAGTTATATGAAAAGTCTTTTAATAGAGCACCTGACGTTATTATTTTGGATGAAGTAGACCCAACTACTAATCCTGCTGCACGTGCAAATCAGATACAGATGGAATCCATCAAATTAATTAAAGAACTTAATAATACTATTGACCCGAATGAAAGACAAAGGATTAATAACAGACTGAAACAATTAGAACGCGAAGCAGAAAAGATAAACCCTTTACAATAAACCTGTGTGTTTTTAATAATTTGAATAGTGACAACAAAATGCACATGAAGAGATTCCTCCACATATTACTACTTCTTCTCTCGTTGAGCGCGCTTTCGTCTTGTGATTCTGTAAGGAAACAAGAGAAAGATTTAGTAAACTATATAAGAAAGATATCTGAAGCATCAAGCGGCATAGATATTACAAGTCATCTTTCTCGTGAAAGCAAAAACACATATGTTGGAAATGTAAAGTATGAAGCCAATGGAGAAACAGCATCTTTTCCTGTTCGAGTAGAAAAGGATGCAGCAGGTTCAAGTCATATCTATTACACTATCTCTCAAGAAGAAATTGATTTAATAACTTCGTCTTTTCTTGTTAGGGCAAATCACGTGAATTATTGGGGCGAAATGGCTCAGTTTTTAAGAGGTGGTACCTTGTCCGAATATGAAAAGTATGACAAGGAGATGACAAGATACTTGGAGAATAACATCTTCCGCACGCATACTACTTCTTACATGGAGCACAACAATCGGTATGTGAACAACAATATCAAACCATTTGTGGAAAAACTTGGTGGAAATCCCAACATTTATCAAGGTCTCATCATCACAGAAGAACAAAGAAGACAGAATGAGCAAGAGTTCGATGATTGGACAAGGCAAGCCGTAAAAGATGCTCGTAATAGGTGGGTCGATGAAAATCCACAAGAGGCACGAAGAAGAGGTATCACTAAGTTCTAACGATAACCGATTTACTAATGATAATAACAAGGCTCCCAACATCGGGAGCCTTTTTCATCCTACACGATATCACCTGATTCAATCCAATCATGTCGCTGACCATCATCGGGAAAGTTCTTATCATCACCCCAATACTTCTTCATGCCTCTACTAATGGCGATTCGTTCAGCCTCACTTCTGCTTCTACCTTTAAGGCTGCTGCTAATCTTTGTCCTCACATTCTGTGAGACATTCTTACTTGTGCGTTTATATTGTTTCTCCATGCTTATATGTGTTTTATTATAAATAGTATAGTTCCTATAAATAGTATAGATGGATACCCACAAAAAGTCAATTTTTCTGAGAAAATATATACAGCCGTATGGAACCATTGAAAAAAGAAGGGGGTGGGTCATGGAAACTTGATTTTGAAGTGTGAACCGTACAAATGTCCCATTTTACAGGCTATCATTGAAAGAGCATTGCCATATACTATCTATGCTATCTAAAAACTTGAGAGTGGGAGGCAGTTCACGACTGTGAACTATGGGGATACCCATCATGGCACTCAATCCCATGTCAATGATGCTCAGAAACCATTTTAGAAAAACCACCTCAACAATACAAGAAAAACCACCAATAAGAAGTTGATTATCCTTTTGATGGCTCGTGTTTTATAAGAGTATGTGTATAGTATAATTTGTCTAAAAGGTATGTTGAAATGAGGTCGTTATGTTGCTCTTATAGATGTACGGTTGAAAAAATATGATTACCTTTGTGGCGATGGAGTACGAGGGTAATAATTTTTTTGTATCCGATATCGGAAACGATGAAAATGAGACCAAGTGCTATAAGTAATTGAAAATTAGTATGGGTTCGAATCCCTCCGCCTCCGCTCAAGAAGCAGCGCATTTGCGCTGCTTCTTTCGCTTCGGCCCTTCGGGCCTCAAAACTGCCTCGCGGGGGCGGAGGGATTCTCTGATTTAACACCGCAAAAAGAAAGCGCGCCAGGATTCTGGCGCGCTTTCTTTTTTGTCTTGCCGAAAAGACTAGAAGAGCCTTCCGATGCCGATGTAGAAGCGGCGGGTCTGGCGGCTGATGCCGTCCACGGTGCCCGTGTAGCGGTTGAGCAGGCCGAGGTCGTAGCCAGCGGTCAGGCGAAAGCCGCCGAGCTGAACACCAGCGCCGCCGCCGATCATCAGGTCGAAGCGGCCGTAGTCCCCGTCTTCATAATTGTCGGTCTTGCCGCCGAGGCTGATGTTGCCGATGCTCATGCCGCCCCTCGTGGTGGAGGCAAGGCCGTAACTGGCGGTCGGGCCGGCGAAGACGAACACGCGGACACCGGACATCGGGCTGAGGCCGTAGCTGAAGGTCACGGGGACGTTGATGTAGTGCTCGATACGCGTGCCGCTGGCAGTCATGCCCCACAGCTCATCGGCGTCCTGTTCGTACAGGAGTTCATAATAGACACCCGGGGTGACATTGAGGCCTTCGACCAGGGGGATCGTGTATCCGAAACCGGCGTACAGGCCATTGACATTGGAGGTAGAGCCGTCGCCATTCTTGTTGAGTTTAAGAACGGTCGTAGAATTGACATAGCCAAGGCCCGAGCTCATCTGAGCGAAAGCATTCGTGCCGGCGAGCAGCAGCAGGGCTGCGCTGAGGATAACAATAATCTTCTTCATAATGATAGAATTTAGTTAAGTTCCGGACCGCAAAGATAGCCATTTTTGCCGAGCCTGCCAAATTCGCGCTCAGGCGCGCCTCTTCTCACCCAGCACACACCAGCGCACGAAGGGGATACGGCGGAGCAGATCGTAGAGCAGCGGGGACAGTGTGAAGACCGCTACGGCCAGGATCAGATACATCGCTACCGGCGGCAGCTGGGTGTACATTTTCATCATATAGCCCAGGCTGGCAATCACCAGATAATGCACGATATAGAGGCCGAAACTGGCCTTTGTCATGTAGCTCGCGAAGTGGCAGGTCCGGTCGAATTTCGCCGCAAACCAGGCCGTCATCCCCAGGCACGCCAGCCAGCCGTAGAGGCAGTTCAGCGGGCTGCCGAGGTACTGCGGGGAGGTGTTGTCCTGCCCGAAGGTGGTGACGACCAGCGCGATGCCCGCGACCGCGGCGCAGGCCAGCAGCGGGATCCAGGCCTGCCGGAGCTTCTCCTGCACGGCCTCGTGCGCAAACACGAAATAGCCCAGCAGGAAAAGAATCAGGTAGAACAGGGGCTTGTAGAGGTTGTACAGCCCATCCGCGCTCTCCGGCCGGGGCTCCCGGATCAACGTATGCTGGCCGAGGTAGAAGAGAACACCCAGCAGGATGACCCAGACGAGGCCCGCCTTGCCGCCGAAGATCTTGCCGCACCAGGCGTGGAAGCGGTCCTTGCCGTCCAACTTGCGGATAAGCAGGAGCAGCAGGGAGAATACCCACAGGTCCTGGATGAACCACAGCGGGCCAATGCCGGAGAAGGCAAAGATGAAATACTTGACGAAACCCGGCACGCCGTCCAGTGTGCCCATGCTGCCGGCCACGGCCGTGTTGAAGTATCCCACCATCCAGTGGAACACCAGCAGGCCGATGGTGGCCGGCACCAATAATTTCCGCGTACGCGCGCGGAACCATTCCTTGCCGCTGTGGTTCTGCAGCGCATAGCGCGCGCTGACGCCCGCCAGCAGGAACAGCAACGGCATGAACCAAGGGTAGAGGATATACATCACAACGTCCTGGTACTGCGGACATTCCGGATACTCGCCAAAGCCGCCGATGCCGCCGAAGACGCCCTTGTTGTTGTAGAAATAGATCACATGGTAGAGGAGCACCAGGAGCACTGTCACCCAGCGCAGGTTGTCGAGCCAATGCTTTCTCATTTCGTCAGGCCCTCCATCGCCTGGTGCCGTAGAGCGTGCGAACGTGCAAAATAAACTCACCGAAGTTGGCTTCGGTGAGTTTATGTGAGCTTACCTGCATTTTACTTGAAGAGAAGCTGAGCCATCTGATAGAGGCTGCGGCGCCAGGTGAGGAACTCATGGGCCGTGCCTTCGGACACATAGGAGACGGCGTTGTAGCCGGCAGCCTTGAGGTCGGCACCTGCTTTGTTGACACCGTCAGGATTCTCCTTCGAGCCGCAGCTCATGAACACGAGCTTCGGTTTGTCGCGGCCTGCCAGCTCTTCGACGCTGTAGGTGCCGCCGCTGAGGAGGCCGTAGGAGCCGAACAGCTCAGGACGGGCGAGGGTGATGGAGTGCGTCTCCATGCCACCCATCGACAGGCCGGCCATGGCGCGGCTTTCCTTCTTCGCGATCGTGCGGAAGTTGGCGTCGATGTACGGGATGAGCTCGTCGCAGAGGACGGTCTCGAAGCCATTGTTCATCATCATGCCCATGCCGCCGGCCGGACGGGCCGGACGGGCCTGGGGAGCTCCACCGGGAGCGGGAGCACCGGGAGCGCCAGGGGCGCCGGGACCGGCAGGACGAGCGCCAGGTGCACCGGGTGCGCCGGGGCCTGCAGGGGCGCCAGGGCCGCCGGCAGCGGGACGGGCCGCAGGACGCTGGCCCATGCCGCCACCCGGACGGAAGCCTTCATTGGTCATGCCGTAGGTCATGACAATGATGAAGGGCTGGATCTTGCCATCAGCGATGAGGTTGTCCATGATGAGGTTGGCGTGGCCCTGAACGGTCCAGGCATACTCATTCTCACCCCAGCCGTGCTGGAGATAGAGGACAGGATACTTCTTCTTGGTGTCCTTGCCATAGGTAGGCGGCGTGTAGACGAAGGCCCTGCGGAGCTTGTTGGTGCTCTTGGACCAGAAACGCACTTCCTGGACGTTGCCGTGCGGTACGTCGCGCTCGGCATAGAAGTCCTGGTCGTGTGCCGGGATCTCGATGCCGCTCTCCTGACGGGTGGAGCCGTAGAAGTTCTCGGTACCGGGATCGTTGAACATGGCGCCGTCGATGAAGATGTGGTAGTAGTGGAAGCCCTCGTCCATCGGACCGGAGGTCGTTCCTTCCCAGACACCGCCGCCCACGTCCTTCAGGAGGGTGCCGCCCTCGCCGCCGAGACCGAGGCTCACTCTCACCTCAGCTGCGCCCGGAGCGTTGATGCGGAAACGGGCATAGCCCTGGGAGTTCACCATCGGGTACTCCTGGCCGGGCTGGTTCTTGGAGGAAGGCACGAAGTCTTCCTTGATCTCCTGTGCGGACACGGTCACGGCCGCCAGGAGGAACAGAAATACAAATACTCTTTTCATAACACTGGTTATTAGACGAAAAAGGTTTTAGTTCTCAAATTTACACAATCCCCGCCAAAGGAACAATAAAAAACTACATATATTTTACAAGCGAAAATATGTTATATTGACCCTTTGTAAAAGAAATCATAAGTCTGTAACTTTGTTAGCCGACTCTTGGCAAACCATGAATGGACGACCGATATGAAAGAGAAACTCAGCACCCAATATAATGACGCAGTTCAGCAGATAAAAACTGCCATCTTACGCAGCCAAGCGAAAGCACTCGCTGGGGTGAACCAAGAGCAACTTGCCTTATATTATGGAATTGGCAGGTATATTTCGTTCAATACACGAAAAGGTTTTTGGGGTAAGGAAGCTATTGCGACCATCAGTCGCCAGTTAAGTGCAGAGTTGCCTGGTTTGAGGGGGTTCTCTCAGACAAATCTCCGTTTGATGCGTATCTTCTATGAGGAATGGAAGGCGCTTGAGGCTAATTCATCAGTCGCGACTGATGAATTGCCAACTGTCAATAACGGCGAGGAGGAAATTCATCAGTTGCGACTGACGAATTACGAAGATTTCCCGGTAGTCGCCTTTATGAGTATTGGCTTTTCTCACCATTCGGCTATCTTGGCCGGGGCCAAGTCACTTGAAGAACGAAAATATTACATTCAACTTTGCTACGACCAGAAATTGAGTGTTGACGAAGTGCAGAAGAAGATCGCTGATGATGCGTTCCATACTCAGGGCAGTATGCCCAATAATTTCATCGCCACTATCCCAGAGTACAAGCGCGCATTCCGCGCTATCCAGATGTTCAAGGATGAGTACCTGCTGGATTACGTTAATGTGGAGCAATTGGGTGAGAAAATGAGATAGTACACAATGTGAAGAACTTTATCATGACTTTCGGCAAAGGTTTCACCTACGCAGGGAACCAGGTCCATTTCGACAAACTTGGTCACGATCATTGGGTGGATCTCTTGTTCTTCAATCGTATTCTCCGTTCAACTGTCGTGGTGGAGCTGAAGAAGGGTGCTTTCAAGCCCGCATACCTTGGCCAACTATCCCACTACCTTCATGTTTTGGACGATGAAGACCGCCTGGAAGGAGAGAATCCGCCAGTCGGAATCATTCTCTGTAAAGACGCCGACAGAACCTTTGTGGAATATGTGTTGCAAGATTACCAGCGGCCGATGGGTGTCGCAACATACAAGGTGAGCCAGGAGAAGCTAAAGGAACTGCTCCCTGATGAAGAAGAGATGAAGAAACTGTTGTAAATGTTGATTTTAGAAATAAAGGAATCCGTCTCTTTCATAATCGGAATAATCGCAGTTGTCGGACTTTTCTTCCTGCTCCGGTGGCTGATTCCGTCTAAGGGCCAGGCAGGAGAGAAAGTTGTGGCAGGCAAGCTAGATCGTCTTCCCAAAGACCAGTACCGGGTGCTGAACAATATTACCATCCCGACACCCAAAGGCAGTTCCCAGATAGACCACCTGGTCGTGTCGATATATGGCATCTTCGTCATCGAGACCAAGAACTACAACGGCTGGATTTACGGCGGTGAGCACGCCGAGTACTGGACGCAGAACATCTACGGCAA
>CAJOHX010000017.1 GCA_905234475.1 uncultured Bacteroidales bacterium
GTCCACCGGGTGCATCTTGCCGTCGTAGACGAAGACGCGGATGTCGCGGGCGTAGGAACCGGTGAGCGGGCCCTCCACCATGCGCTCCTTGATACCCTTCAGGATCGCGGGCATGAAGCCGAGGTCGATGGCGCCACCGACGACGCAGTTGTAGAACTCCAGCTTGCCGCCCCACTCGAGGTCGGTCACGTCCTGGGTCTTGATGTTCAGCTGGGTCTCCTTGCCGGCGATCATGAACTTGGTGTTCAGCTCACCCTCGGCCGGGCAGACCAGAAGGTGCACCTCGCCGAACTGGCCGGCGCCGCCGGACTGCTTCTTGTGGCGGTACTGGGCAGTCGCAACCTTGGTGATGGTCTCGCGGTACGGCACCTTCGGGGCGAAGAGCTCGACGTCGAGCTTGTACTCATTGTTGAGCAGCCACTTGACGATGTTGATGTGCTGCTCGCCGTTGCCGCTGAGGATGGTCTGGCGGAGCTCCTTGGAGTACTCCACGACGACGGTCGGATCCGTGGACGCGATCTTCTTGAGGGCGTCGCCGAGCTTCTGCTCGTCCTGCTGGACCTTGGCCTTGATGGCGCAGCGGTACTTCGGGGCGGGATACTCGATCTTGTCGGGCAGGGAAAGGGTCGTGTTGGACTTGCCGTTCTTGAGCTTGACGGAGCAGCCGAAGTCGCCCGCATGCAGCGCGGTGACGGACTCCTTCTTCGTGCCGGCCACGGCGTACAGGGCGGAAAGGCGCTCCTTGTTGCCGGTGGCGGGATCCTCGAGGTCGAGGCCGCCGGAGATGGTGCCGCTCATCACCTTGAAGTAGGACACCTCGCCGAGGTGCTGCTCCACGTCGTTCTTGTAGATGAACAGGGACGGGGCGCCGTCGGCCTTGACGGCCGGGGCCGGAGCGACCTCCTTGATGAACTCGAGCAGGCGCTTCACACCGATGTCCTTCTTGCCGCAGACGCAGAAGACGGGATAGGCCTCGCCGGCGGCGATGCCCAGGTTGAGTCCCTTGTGGATCTCCTCCTCGGAGAGCTCGCCCTCCTCAAAGTACTTCTCCATCAGGGCGTCGTCGAACTCGGCGACCTTCTCGATGAGGGCGGCGCGGGCCTCTTCGGCCTGGTCCTGCAGGTCAGCCGGGATCTCGAGATCCTCGCGGGTGCCGTTGGCATCCTTGAAATGGTAATATTTCATCGTGAGGACATCCACGAAGCCGTCGAAGGCGGTGCCGGGGTTGACCGGGAACTGCACGTAGACAGCCTTGCCGCCGATGGACTCCTTGATGGAGTTCTGGATGGCGTCCCAGTCGGCCTTCTCGCTGTCGAGCTGGTTGACCGCGACGACGAGCGGGAGCTTCTTGGCGTCAGCCATGCGGAGGAAGTTCTCCGTGCCGACCTCCACGCCCTGCTGGGCGTTGATCACGAGCACGCCGCTCTCGCAGACCTTGAAGGCTGCATAGGCGCCGCCGATGAAGTCGTCGGAACCCGGCGTGTCGATGAAGTTGATCTTGGCGTTCTGGAACTCGGCATACAGCGGCGTCGCGTAGATGGAGCGCTGGTTGAGCTTCTCGAGTTCGTCGTTGTCCGACAGGGTGTTCTTGTCTTCGATCGTGCCCCGGCGGTCAATCACCTTGCCCTCATAGAGCATGGCTTCTGCGAGCGTGGTCTTGCCGGACTTGGAAGCACCGAGCAGGGCCACGTTGCGGATGTCTTTGGTAGAATAATCTTTCATTGTTGCTTATGGAGTTTAATTATTAATCATGCAAGCCCGCAAATCTAATCATTTTTACCGCCATTCGCAAATCAATCTTAACCAGAAGCCTTAAATCTGCATCATCAGCGCTTCGCCGCAGAGGCCGAGCTCCCGGACGAGGTAGTCGTCCAGGCGGCCGGGACGGATGTGAAGGAGCCGGCAGACGGCGGGAAAGTCGGGGCGGGCGGGGCAGTTCTCCAGGAATCGGACGAGGGTGCGGAAGTCAGTTTCTACGGTGTTCATATCGGTCGGTTGTTTTTCAGCAAAGATGACAGTCTGTACCGAAAAACGCAACATCCGGCAGGGGGTAAAGAGGGGGTCTGAAAACAATTTTTTACGTTTTTTGATGATTTTGTACGTTTTTTATGAACAAAGTACCGATAATCGGTCAGTTGTATCCGGCCATCAAGCTATACATTTGAACCGTGCTAGATGAACTCCATATCAAGATCCGCCGCGCCCGCGAGCAAGCCGGCTTCTCCCAGGAGGAGATGGCCGAGGAGCTCGGCGTCGGGCGGACGACCTATATCAATTTCGAGACCGGACGGACCCGGCTCTTCAACCCGCTGCTCGAAAGCATGGCCGGACGGCTCGGCATCAGCGTCGAAGAACTCCTGTACGGGCCGCGCCCCGACGAACAGCTGCTGCGCGACAATGCGGAGCTCCAGCGCTGGCGCACCAGCGCCTCGGAGCTGGAGCAGCAAAATTCCTCGCTGCAGGAGCGTCTCGAAGCCGCCGGTAAGGTCATCGATGCACAGGGCACCACCATCCGCACCCTGTCCGACTCCAACCAGTACCTGATGGAGCAGCTCCGGAAAGAGGACTGAGATCCTTCGGCAAGCTCAGGATGACAAGCTGTCGTCATTCGCCGGCCCCGACCGGCGAATCTCCGGAATTGTTGCTATCTTTGTCCTATATGGCAAATCTCCTCCCTTATCTGGAGCCGGGACGGCTGGAGGCCGGGTGCGACGAGGCGGGCCGCGGGCCCCTCGCCGGACCCGTGTACGCCGCCGCCGTCATCCTTCCCCCGGATTTCTTCCACCCCCTGCTGGACGACTCCAAGCGCATGAGCGAGAAGGCGCGGGACGAACTGCGCCCCATCATCGAGCGGGAGGCCGTGGCCTGGGCTGTCGAGGCCGTGAGCGCCGCGGAGATCGACCGGCTCAACATCCTCGGCGCTTCGCTCGAGGGCATGCGCCGGGCCGTGCGCCGGCTCGCCGTGCGGCCGGATTTCCTGCTCATCGACGGCAACCGTTTCAAGCCCTTCGACGGCTTCCCCTACCAGACCGTGGTCCACGGCGACGCCACCTACGCCAGCATCGCCGCCGCGTCCGTGCTCGCCAAAACCTGGCGCGACGAGCGCATGCGCGAGCTTGCCCGCCAATACCCCGAATACGGCTGGGAGCACAACATGGGCTACCCCACCCCCGAGCACATCGCCGCCATCAAGGAGTATGGCTACTGCCCGGAGCACCGCCGCTCCTTCCACCCGAAGGAACTCGAATTGACATTATTCTAGAAATAGCCTATCTTTGTCTGCATGAAAAGAATCCTCCTTACCCTTGCGGCGGCGCTGATGCTCGCGCCGGCCGCCCTCCGGGCCGATGAAGGCATGTGGCTGCTCCCGTTGCTGGAGAAAATGAACGCAGACGCGCTCCGCAACCTCGGCTCCCGCCTCACCCCCGACCAGATCTACAGCGTCAACCATTCGTCCATCAAGGACGCCATCGTCCAGTTCGGCGGCGGCTGCACCGCGGAGATCATCTCCGGCACCGGCCTGCTCGTCACCAACCACCACTGCGGCTACAGCAACATCCAGGCCCTCTCCTCCACGGAGCACAACTACCTGGAGGACGGCTACTTCGCCATGTCCCGTGACGAGGAGCTCCCGTGCCCGGGCCTGACCGTCCGCTTCCTGCAGAGCATGCAGGACGTGACGGACGACCTCGCCGCGGGCAAGAGCCGCCAGGAGCTGATCGCCGCGGCGGAGAAGGAGAATCCCAACTGCCAGGTGCGCATCGTCAGCTTCTACAACGAGAACGTCTTCTACCTGATCGTCTCCAAGATCTACCGCGACGTGCGCTTCGTGGGCGCCCCGCCGGCATCGGCCGGCAAATTCGGCGGCGACACGGACAACTGGGAGTGGCCGCGCCACACCTGCGACTTCTCCATGTTCCGCGTGTATGCGGGGCCGGACAACGAGCCGGCGGATTATTCCCCGAACAACGTCCCGATGCGTCCCAGGCAGTTCCTCAACATCTCCCTGAAGGGCGTGGAGGAAGGCGATTTCGCCATGATCATGGGCTACCCGGGCAGCACGCAGCGCTTCCAGACCGCCGCGCAGCTCCAGAACATGCTGGACAACAATGACGTCCGCATCGCCGCCCGCGGCGTGCGCCAGGACGTCCTCTGGGCCGCCATGCGCGCCGACGACAAGATCGGCCTGCAGTACGCCAGCAAGTATTCTTCCTCCTCCAACGGCTGGAAGAAGTGGATCGGCGAGAAAGAGGCCTTCGAGGCCCTCGACATCATTCCCCGCGAGGAGCAGAAGGAGCGCGAGCTGACCCGGTGGATCAACGCCGACCCGGCCCGCAAGGCCGCCTGGGGCGGCGCCATCGACGCCATCGCGGAGAATGTGGCCGCCACCCGCGAGGCCAGCCTCGCCGGCAACCTGGTCAACGAGACCATCGGCCGCATCGAGCTCATCTCCTTCGCCTCCCTGGTCAGCAGCCTGCCCGAGCTCCTTGAGCGCATGCGCGCTGCCAATCCGGAGGCCGAAATGGACGAGAAGGCCATCTACGACGAGTATCTGGAAGCCGTGTGCGAGGAGTTCAAGGACTACAACGCCGGCCTGGACCACGACGTCGCCATCGCGATGATCGACCATTACAAGGCCAACGTCAACCCCGCCGACGCCTTCTCCGTCAACGGCAAGAGCATCCTCTCGATCGACACCCGCAAGTACGTGGACAACCTCTTCAAGAAGACCATCTTCACCTCCGAAGAGAAACTCCGCGCCAAGCCCATCACCGCCAAGCTGCTGGCCGCCGACCCGGCTGTCCAGCTGTACAAGGCCGCCGCAGGTGCCATCACCCCGCTCAACAACACGGTGCGCGAGCACAGCCAGCCCCTCGCCGAGGCCTCCAAGGCCTATGCCGCAGCGCTCCTGAAGTGGAAAGAGGGTGAGCCCAGCTATCCCGACGCCAACTCCACCTGCCGCCTCACCTACGGCACCGTCAAGAGCTACGAGCCCAAGGACGGCGTGCTCTATAAGTACTACACCACGCTCAAGGGCGTGATGGAGAAGGAAGACCCGGACAATTATGAATTCCGCGTGCCCGCGAAGCTCAAGGAAATCTACGAGAAGAAGGACTACGGCCAGTACGCCAGCAAGAACGGCGAGATGGTCACCTGCTTCCTGACGAACCTCGACATCACGGGCGGCAACTCCGGCAGCCCGGTGATGGATGCCGACGGCAACCTGATCGGCCTCGCCTTCGACGGCAACTGGGAGGCGATGAGCGGCGACGTGCTGTTCGACCCAGACCTCCAGCGGTGTATCTGCGTGGACATCCGCTATGTCCTGCTGATGCTCGACAAGTACGCCGGCGCCGGCTATCTCCTCAATGAAATGAATCTGGTCCGAGAATAATGATCCAAAAAGAAGACATTCTGCAGGCCCTGCGGGAAGTGCGCCACCCCGGCCGCCAGGACCGCGATATCGTGGAGCTGGGCATGGTGCAGGACGTGGAGATCGCCGAAAAGGCGGTCTCCGTCACCCTCGCTTTCCCGAAACGCAGGGACCCGCTGGCTGAATACCTCATCGGCAGCGCCCGGGCGGCGCTGATCCGCCACCTTCCGTCCGACGTGGCCTCCGAGGTCAAGACCGTCGTAGTCGAGGACGACAAGCCGAAGAAAAAGGGCCTGGACCTCGGTCTGGAGCAGCTTGCCGAGGTCCGGCACATTGTCGGCATCGCCTCCGGCAAGGGCGGCGTGGGCAAGTCCACCGTGGCCGTCAACCTCGCCTGCGCGCTTGCGCGTTTGGGTTATAAGGTCGGTCTCGCGGACGCCGACGTCTACGGCCCCTCGGTGCCCGTGATGACGGGCACGGAAGGCGAAGTGCCCGAGGTGGAGCCCGGCGCGGAGGAGGGCAAGGAGCTCTTCCTCCCGCTGGAGAAGTTCGGCGTGAAATGGATGTCCATCGGGTATTTCGCGGATCGGGGCCAGGCCCTGATCTGGCGCGGGCCCATGGCGTGCAGCGCCCTCAAGCAGATGATCCTGCAGGTCAAGTGGGGTCCGCTCGACTTCCTACTCGTCGACATGCCACCGGGCACGGGCGACATCCATATCAGTCTGGTACAGGAGATCCCCATGGAGGGCGCCGTGATCGTGACGACGCCGCAGACCGTGGCGCTCGCCGACGTGGAGAAGGGTGCCAACATGTTCCGCAACGAGAACGTGAACCGGCCCATTTTCGGCCTGGTCGAGAACATGGCCTGGTTCACGCCGGAGGAGCATCCCGACGAGAAATATTATATCTTCGGCAAGGACGGCGGCGCGCAAATGGCCGCCGAGCTCGGCATCGAGCTGCTCGGCCGCATTCCGCTCGTGCAGGGCATCCGCGAGAGCGGGGATGCCGGCGAACCCGTCGCCCTCGGCAGCCGTCCGGACGGCCTCGCCTTTGTCGAACTCGCCGGCCGCCTGGCCGAAAAGCTCGGGTAAACCCCTATGGAAGTTCGTGCGAAAAAAGCTTTAGGCCAACATTTTTTGACCGACCTGGCGGTCGCCCAAAAAATTGTTGGCGCCTTGTCCCAAGATACGGGGGGCGTTCCCCCCGAAACCCCCTGCGTCGCTTCGCTCCGAAATGACCCCGGCAGCGTCCGGGATGTGCTGGAAATTGGTCCGGGGATGGGGGTGCTGACGCAGTATCTGCTGCAGCGGGAGGACATTGACCTGAAGCTGGTGGAGCTGGACGGGGAGAGCGTGGACTACCTGCTGACGCATTTCCCGGGCATGCAGGGCCGCCTCTACCAGGCGGACTACCTGCGCCTCGACATCCACAGGCTGTTCCCCGGCCCCTACCGCGTGATCGGCAATTTCCCGTACAACATCTCCTCGCAGATCTTCTTCAAGATCCTGGACGACAAGGACCGCATCCCGGAGGTCGTCTGTATGATCCAGAAGGAGGTTGCCGAGCGCATCGCCGAGGGGCCCGGCAGCAAGACCTACGGCATCCTGTCGGTGCTGCTCCAGGCGTGGTACGACATCGATTACGTGATGAGCGTGGGCTCCGGCGCCTTCGCCCCGCCGCCCAAGGTGCAGTCGGCCGTGATCCGCCTGCGGCGCAACGGCCGCACGGAGCTCGGCTGCGACGAGAAGCTCTTCAAAACGGTGGTGAAAACCGCCTTCAACCAGCGGCGCAAGACGCTGCGCAACGCCCTCAAGCCCCTGCTGTCGCAGGACTTCGACACGTCCGATCCGGTCTTCGACCTTCGCGCCGAGCGCCTAAGCGTCGACGACTTCGTCGCGCTTACGCGCAAACTGGATCGCAAGGGCGCCTAACACAGCCAGAATCAGGAGGATGGAGGTGGCGCGGGAGACCGCGGCGCCGGTGCGGTACGATGGCGGGTCGAAGCGCATCACGAGGGTGTGGCGGCCGGCCGGGACCTGCGCCGCGCGCAGCAACGTGCCTTCCAGCTCGATGGGCAGTTCTTCGCCCGTGTCTTCGACTTTGAGCGTCCAGCCCACCGGGTAATACACTTCGCTGAAGACCATCCGCGCGGCCTCCGGGCTGGTGTATTCGTACCGTAATTCGTTCGGTGCATACGCTACCAGTTTGACGGAGGCGGCAGCTGCCGCTGCTCCGCTATCGGGCTGCGCTTCGCTGGCGCCCGACCCTACCCGGGTGAACGGCTCCGCAGCGGCACTGCCGCCTTCCGTCGGACTGTCGGCGAACCAGGCGTTGCCCTTGGCGTGCGGGTAGCGGAGAGGCGGGAGGTTGCCGTCGAGAATGATGTAGCGGCAGTTCAGGGAGGCAAGGCCCGGGAGGTAGAGCCGCTCCAGGATGTGTTCTGCGTCGAGGATGGTCTCCGTGGTGTTCATCTCCCGGATGAGCTGGTTGATCTCGCCCGAGAGGGTGCTCTCGATGAACTCCTGGTAGCGCTGAAGCTTGGCCGGGGAGTAGCCGCCGATGTTCTTGTGCCAGTAGGACGGGTGGGAGTCGTTGAAGATATTGACCGAGAGGTCGAGCACGCGGTAAGACGGGTCCGTGTCCTTGAGGATCTCCTTGTCGGCGATCCGCTGCTCGAACTGGCTCTGGAAGGCGCGGGGCGAGACGAAGTCGCCGTCATTGAGATAGCGCTTTCCGGCAAGCCCCAGGTCCAGCAGGACCAGCAGGCAGACGAGCAGCGCGGCCGTCAGCGTGCGGCGCCGCGCCATCTCCGGATGCGTCCGGAAGGTCTCGGCGGCCGATTTCGGGATGGACGTGCCCCACCACAGCAGCGCAAAGGCGCCGCCGATAAAGAGCAGCGAACGAAGCGCATCCAGCGCCAGCAGATAGCGCCGGTCCTCCGCCAGGGCGTCAATGAGGATGTCCGGCTGGCCGGCGTCCACGCTGCCGGTGAAGCTCCCGGCGATGTCCGGGAACAGCGCGCACAGCAGGCAGAAGCCGCCGGTCACGGCCGCGGCGATCCAGCCTTTCCGGCGGAACCGCTCCGCCGCTTCCGGATCCCGCACGAGGCGGTCGAGCACGAGGAACGCCAGCATCGGGAGGGTGAACTGCAGCACCGTCAGCGCCATGGACACCGTGCGGAACTTGTTGTACAGCGGCGCGACGTTGTAGAAGAATTTCGTGAATGCGAGGAAATGGCTGCCCAGGGCGAGCAGCACCGCAAGGACGGTCCCCGCCACGAGCCACCATTTCTCCTTGCCCTTATACAGGTACAGCCCCAGCACGAAGAGGAACAGCGTGATGGCACCCATGTACATCGGTCCGGCCGTGAACGGCTGCGGGCCCCAGTAGAGCGGCAGGTGCTTCGAGATCTCCCGCAGGTTCGGCTGGCCCGCCGACTTGAGCAGGTCGTAGGTCGCGGAATGCTTGGGGTTGACCGCACCGGAGGACGAGCCTCCGTTGAAATTGGGAATCAGTAGGTTAGGCAGCTCCTCCCAGCCGTAGGACCACGCGGTGGCGTAGTCCAGGTCCAGACCCTTGGCGCCTTCGCCGCCTTCGGATGCGGCCGTGCTGCCGCCACGCATCGAGTACGGGGTGTATTCGAGAGTGGGCAGGAGCTTGGTGGCATTGGTCGCGATGCCGGCGACGCCGAGCACCAGCAGCAGCGCCGAAGCGATGAAGAAACGGCCCCATTTCGTCATGCCGAACTGCGATCCGGCATCCCGAGATTCCGGGTCAAGCCCGGAATGACGGAAAAGGGAAACCACCAATACGATGACGTAGATCAGGATCAGCAGGGCGAGGTAGTAGGTGATCTGCGGGTGGTTCGCCTTGACCTGGAAGCTCATCGTCAGCCCGAACAGCGCCGCGCCCAGGATTGTTCCCGGCAACCAGGCGCCCGGTCCCGCAGCTTTGGCTTCCTGGCCGGGAGCGGCAGTGCCCCCGTGTAGCCGTTCACCCGGGTAGGGTCGGGCGCCAGCGGAGCGAAGCCCGATAGCGGAACGGGGGCAGCTGCCGTCCCGGCCCAATGCCTTGTTGTATGTATAGATCAGCGCGGCAAGGACCCAGGGCAGGAAGGCGAGGGCCTGCATCTTGGTGTTGTGGCCCACCTGGATAATCTGCAGGTTGTAGGCGCAGAAGGTCACGGCAATGGCGCCGCCCACGGCCACGAGGGGCTGGATCCCCAGCGCGAGCATCAGCAGCCAGGCGCCGAGCAGCGAGATAAACAGATACGTCGCCGGCCGGCGGCCGAGGAGCAGGAAATCGTAGATCTTCTGCGTCCAGTCGCCGCGGGTGGAGGCATGGATCGTGGCGGTCGGCATGCCGCCGAACATCGACTCCGTCCAGGCCGTCTGGTCGTCGGGGTGCGCGGCGTTCCAGGTCATCATCTCGCGCGACATCCCCTGCCAGCCCGAGATGTCGCTCTGGTTGACGATCTTGCCGCTGAGCACCTGCGGCACATAGGCGTAGGACAGGAGGAGCAGGCCGACCACGATGCCGGCGTACAGGATTATCTTTTTCTTCATGGCAGTATCTGTGTGAGCTGCGCCGTGAGGGCGCGGCGAGTGTATTTGCCGATGTCGGCCGTCTGCGGATGCGGGGCGTCCAGGAAGGAGAGCAGCGCATCCTGTTCGTCCCAGTCAAACATGTCCCCGGCACCGGCGTCGCGCAGGATCCGGGCCGCGGCGCTGTCCGGTTGGCCGATGCCCAGCACCGGGCGCCGTGCCGCGAGGTACTCGAAGATCTTGCCGGGCAGGACTTTGGCGTATTCCGGTTCCTGCCGCAGCGGCAGCAGGAGGATGTCGGCGGCGCGCTGCTCGCGGACGGTCTCGTCGTGGGGCAGATAGCCCAGGTCCACGAGACAGTCGCCCAGGCCGCGGGCGCGAATTGCCTCCGTGATGGCGGTGTCCACCTTGCCCGCGAGGCGGATTTCGAGGCGGGCGCGGAAGGCCGGATCGGCCTCGCAACGGCGCGAGAGGGCATCCCAGAGGTTCAGCGGGTTGCCATCCGCCGCAAATAAACCGGTATGTACAAGACGTATCGGCGGGACGGCAGCTGCCCCCGCTCCGCTATCGGGCTTCGCTCCGCTGACGCCCGACCCTACCCGGGTGAACGGCTTCGCGGGGGCACTGCCGCTCCCGCCAATCGCCGTCATTCCGGCCGGAGAGCCGGAATCTCCGAAGTCCGATTCGTCGAAGCCGTTGGTGATGAGGACGACGGGGGTCTTGGTCTTCGCCTGGAAGTCGTCGCGGACCGGCGGGCTGACGCTGATCACGGTGTCGGCTTCGTCCAGCACGGACTGCTCCAGGCGGTGATGCCGCCGGTCCGCGGCCGCGCCCAGGCCAAGGTGCTTGTAGTAGAACATCTCCGTCCAGGGATCGCGGAAATCGGCAATCCAATGCAGCCCAAGGGCTCTTTTGAGCCAGCGGCCGATGAGGTGCACGGAGTGCGGCGGACCCGTCGTGACGACGGCGTCCACGGGATGTTCCGCGAGGTATTTCTTCAGGAAACGCACCGACGGGCGCACCCAGCCGATGCGGGGGTCGGGCACGAAGCAGTTGCCCCGCACCCAGAGCGACAGGCGCTGCTTCCAGTTCTTCTTCTGGGCGTTGACGGGATTGACCTCCTGCTGTCCCCGTTTGCCGCCGGTCAGGCGGCGGTAGACCTCGTACGGCTCCGTGATGTGCGTCTTGAGGACCTCCACGCAGGCCGGAATGTCCCGCAGGAGGCTCTCGTCACGCGCGAGCTGTTCGGGATTTTCCGGTGTGTAGACCACCGGCTGCCAGCCGAATTCCGGCAGGTATTTGCTGAACTTCACCCAGCGCTGCACCCCCGAACCGCCGGTCGGGGGCCAGTAATAGGTGATGATCAGCAGGCGTTTCACCGTTTGTATCCTTCGAGGTTGGCTTTGACGGTCTCCCACTTGTAGTACGGGCCCTCGAAGGGCTCCAGGCCGCGCAGGCGGCGCTCCTGCTCCTGGTAGAGGAATTTCACGAGCACGTCGCCCGCCTTATTCTTATAGAAAATTATCTGCAGGTTGCTGGCCATGCAGATGTTCCAGAAGCCGAACCAGTTCTCGCAGATCTGGTCCACCGACAGGCGGTCGCCCACGCCCTCGATGCCCAGGTAGCTGGCCAGGGCCATCAGGGGATAATCGTGGCCGAAGCGCAGGTCGGCGGCGTAGTTGCCCGTGGCCAGGGCCTCGTCGGCCTTGGCAACGATGTCCTCCACGCAGGATTTGGCCATCGGCACGCGCTCCATGCCCACCTCCACGGAGTTGCAGTGGCCGAGATAGAGGAACATGTTGTTCTGCGCCCAGCGGCGGTAGATGGCGTCGAAGGGCAGCACGGAATAGAGGTTCTCCTCGATGTCAAAGTCCTCGGCCACGACGGCCGTGTCAAACACGTCCTGCGTGAACTGGCGGGCGCTCTTGACGATCCTGCGGGCCGCAACGGGGTCTTTGAACACGCGGGAGAGCACGCCCAGCGTGTCGTCCGGCACATCCTTGAGCCACTCGAAACTCTTGCGCATGGCACTGCCGGTGATCCGCTCCCAGCCCTTTTCGTTGTCGAGGTAGTCCATGAACTTCTCGCCCGTGTCCACGCGGATCTGCAGTTTGGGGTTCTGGCGGATCAGCGAGTTGGTGAAGGAATTCATGCTGATGATGCAGCGCTGCACCGTGCTGGAGAAGGCGCGCACGTTCTTCTCGCCCTTGAACACACCCGGGTAGCGCTTGTACATGCGCTCGGCGATGGCGGCATGCTCGCGCGCACCGCGCTGCGACAGGCGGCCGTCCATGCCGTCCCAGCCGGCCAGCACGTCGCGGGCACCCTGGAGCAGCATTTCGCCGTCCGGCGTGAGGAGGCCCTCATGCTGGGCCGCCTCCAGGACGGAGATCACGCCCAGATAGGCCTTGCCGCCCCAGTTGGAGCGGGATCCGTGGCGGCCGTAGTGGCTGATATAGACCGGCTTGTATCCCTTCGGGGCCGGCGTGTCGTGGATGGGGAAAAACTCATAGGAGTTCAAGTTGTTGCCCGCGCGGGAGTTTTCCTCCATGAGGGCGCGGACGGCCGTCTCGGACCGGCGGGGCTGCGCGAAAACGATGGCGGCACCGATGGTCAGCAAGGCGGCAAGGGTGGTCAGGCTCTTTTTCATAACACGCAAAGATAGCCAAATAAGGGCAAAAAAGTTGGAAAACAAAGTTTTTATTGTAACTTTGTCGTCCCAACGAAAACGGAGATCCAAGTTTGGAGACCGAAGCGAAGGATTGGAGAGGTGGGTGAGTGGCTGAAACCACCGGTTTGCTAAACCGACGTACGCCTCAAGCGTACCACGAGTTCGAATCTCGTCCTCTCCGCATAAAAGTGGCTCCCAGACCGGGAGCCCTTTTTTGTGCAAAGAAAGCTCTGAGAACCATGAAACTGTTTCTGAAGATATTGACCCTCTTCATCGCTGTCGGAGCCGTCGGCGGTGCCGTGATGATGTGGACGGACCCGACCGGTGTGAGCTGGGGCGGAGAGCCCATGCTGGATCTGCTGCGAGCGAAGATGCCCTGGCCGGACGTCTTTTTCAAGGATTTCGTCCCATCCGGCTTTGCCCTTCTGGCAGTAAATGGCCTGACCCAGCTGCTCGCCGCCGTCATGCTCTTCAAGAAGCACCCCCTGGCCTGCTGGGCGGTGCTTGCCTGCGGCGTCATCCTGATGCTGTGGATTGTGCTGGAGTGGTATATCTGGGGCTTCGTCGCCCTGAGCAACATCTACTTCGTGCTTGGCCTGATCGAGGCCGTCGCGGCCGCAATCTGCATCAGGAAGGGAAAGTAGTTTCCTATTATTTGAAGATTTCTGCGAGCTTGGCCTCCAAGGCCCGGCCGCGGAGGCCGCGGGCGACAATGGTGCCGTCCGGGGAGATCAGCAGGTTGTCCGGAATGCCCGTGACGGTGTAGGTCTGGGCCGCGATGGACTGCCAGTATTTCAAGTCGGATAGGTGAATCCAGGGCATGTCCCAGTCCTTGATGGCCTTCACCCATGCCTCCTTATCCCGGTCGAAGGACAGGCCCACAATCTCGAAGCCCTTGGCATGATACTTCTTGTACGCGGCGACGACATTGGGCATTTCCGCCTTGCAGGGATTGCACCAGGAGGCCCAGAAATCGACCAGGACCCAGTTGCCCTTGCCCACGTATTCGCTCAATTTGTGCATTTTGCCGTTCTGGTCAGGCTCCTCGAGGTCCAGGAATTTCTGCCCGAAAAGCGCGTTCGATGCCACGAGAAGGGTCAGCAAAAGAGTCAGTAACTTTTTCATACGAAATACGTCTTGTTGATAACATTTGTCACAAATTTAGCATTATTTATCAAGGATGTCCTAACTTTGGCGTTATGAAAAGATTTGCGACCGTTATTTGCCTGCTGGCGGCCTGCGGCGCCGCGCAGGCACAACACGACACCCGGGCCGAGGTGATGGCCGACATCGAGCGCTCCGGCGGCACCTATTACCTGTATCCCATGGACCAGCCGGCCCCGACGCCGGCGCCCAAAGGCTATCAGCCGTTCTACGTCAGCCACGTCGGCCGGCACGGCTCCCGCTTCGCCCTGGGCAACCGGATCTATGAGGACTTGCTCGAAATCTGGACCAGCGGGCACGAGAAAGGCTGGCTGACCCCGCAGGGAGAGGCCGTTTATGAAGCCCTTACCGCCCTGTATCCCGAGATTGCCCGCCGCGAGGGCAACCTGACCCGCAAGGGGCAGGACCAGCACCGCTACATCGCGTCGCAGATCTATAAGAACTTTCCCGCCGTCTTCAAGGGTCCGACCCGCGCCGAGGCCGTGTCCACGGTGTCGCACCGCGTCATCGTGAGCATGTTCTCCTTCCTCGACGAGCTGGACAACCTGGACCGGGACTTCACGTTCGGGGCCGACTACGGCCAGCCTTACCAGAGCTACCTGCTGCCGGATGTCATTGACTCCGACGCCGACCGGACCGAGCAGGCCGCTCAGAAGTTCGACCGTTTCCTGGAGAGCGTCGTGTCCTCGGGCGAGGTGGACATCGAGGCTCTGCTGGGCCGCTGGTTTTCCCAGCCGGACTCCTTGCTGACGGACACCGCCGCCGGCCTGGACTTCTGCGGCGACATGCACACCTTCGTCTCCTCGCTGGACAACCTGGACGTCCCGGTCCCGGAGGTGTTCTATTCCCTGTTTACCCCAAAAGAACGTTACGCCATCTGGCGGGTGGAGAACTATGGCGCCTACGCGCTTCTCGGCCGCTCCCCGGACTCGGAGAACCTGCGCGTCCAGGCCATGCAGGCCCTTTGGGACGACTTCCGCGACAAGGCTGAAGCCGACTGGCGGGACGGCGTGCAGCTGCGCCTTCGCTTCGCCCACGACTCCACGCTGATGCCGCTGCTGTCGCTGCTGGACGTGAACGGGATGGGCGCGCGCATCGAAGATCCCGCGCAGGTGGAGCACTACTGGCGCAGCTTCGATATCCCGATGGCCTGCAACCTGCAGCTGGTCTTTTTCAAGAGCAAAAAGAATCCCGACATCCTCGTCCAGATCCTGCTGAACGGCCGGGAAGCAACGCTTCCCATCGAAATGGCCGCCCCGGGCAGCTTCTACCGCTGGGACGACCTCAAAAAGCTGTAAACTCGATTACTATTCGCTGAAAGCGTCGGGGTCGACGTGGCCCCGGTAGCTGATGGATTCGCGGTTCTTGGCGGTGATGTCGAGATCGGCGCGGCCGTTGTTAAAAACCGTCAGCTTGTAAATCAGATAATCCTCCTCGTTGTCAGTCGAAAAGACAATGATGCGGCGGTCGTGGCGGGAGGTGTCCTCGCCATATTCTTCAATCTCCGACTCGAAGGTCAGGACCTTGCCGCCGCCGTAGGGAACATTGTACGCAACGCCCATATACGGCAGGTGGGATTTGAGATGCGACCCGTCCACGGTGACGGAATACGGCGACGTCACGGCCTGCATGGCGCCCCGGCGGGGCTGCATGAACTCGATGGAGACCACAAACTGGCGGGCGTCCAGCTGCTGCTGTACCAGCGTGGCGACGCGCGCCTCCTCGGCCCGCTTCTCCTCCGACGACTGGTGCAGGATACCGCAGCCCGCCGCCAGCAGGACGGCGACAACCAGGCTTCCAAGCCAGCATATGGTATTATGACGCATCATCGGTGCAAAGATAAGATATTTTTCGCTAACTTTACCGATATGAAAAAGATCCTGATTCTCCTTGGCACGCTGGCGATGGCCGCGTGCGCTTCCGTTCCGGAAAATCCCGTCCTGACCATCGAGGGTGGCCAGATCCAGGGCGTGGCCCTGGCAGACGCCCCCGGGGTGACCGTCTACCGCGGCATCCCGTATGCCGCTCCGCCCATCGGCGAGAACCGCTGGCGCGCCCCGCAGCCCGTCGTGCCCTGGGAGGGCGTACGGCTCTGCGACAAATTCGGCCATCCGCCGTTCCAGGCGGTCCACTATCCCGGCGGCTACACCACCGAGTGGGGCTATGGCGACGAGGCGCCCTACAGCGAGGACTGCCTCTACCTGAATGTCTGGACCAAGGCCCCGGGCCAGGTGGACAAGAAGCTCCCCGTGGCCGTGTGGATCTTCGGCGGCGGCCTGCGCGAAGGCTGGGGCAGCGAGCCTGAGTTTGACGGCAAGGAGTGGGCGCAGAAGGATGTGGTGCTGGTGTCGTTCAACTACCGCGTGGGTCCGTTCGGCTTCTTCGCCCATCCGGAGCTGTCCGCAGAAGACCCGGCACATGCCACCGGCAACTGGGGCACGCTCGACCAGATCGAGGTGCTGAAATGGGTCAAGAAAAACATCGCCCAGTTCGGCGGCGACCCGGACAACGTGATGATCTTCGGCCAGAGCGCCGGATCGCGCAGCGTCAAGTTCCTGAGCGCCTCGCCGCTCACCAAGGGCCTGTACAACAAAGCCGTCATCATGAGCGGCAGCGGCCTGGCGAATCCGCCGCAGCCGATGACCCCCCTCGCCGATGCCGAGAAATCCATCAAGGAAGTGACCGACTGGGCCAACCTCAAGGACCTCGCCTCCCTGCGCCGGGCCGGGACGGAGACCATCTACGCCCTCGGTACGCTCTATACCTCCGTGACCGGCAAGCGCAGCGTCCTCTCCGCGATGCCCATCGCCCCGTATATCGACGGCTATGTGCTCCCCGAGACCTTCGACGAAGCCTGCCTGGACGGCACGCTGGCGCAGATTCCCTATATGATCGGCTATACGCTCAACGATTCCGGCAACATGGGCGACCAGATCCGCGCCTTCTGCCTCAACCGCGAGCAGATGGGCGGCAAGGCCTATGCCTATCAGTTCGCACGTCCGCTGCCGGACGACGGCTCCCATCCCGAGGATCAGCTCAAGGGCGCTTTCCATTCTTCCGACCTGTGGTTTGTCTTCAAGTCGCTGGAGCACTGCTGGCGTCCTTGGACCCAGGGCGACTGGGATCTCTCGGAGAAGATGCTGACCGCGTGGTCCAACTTCGCGAAATACGCCGACCCGAACGGGCCGAACGGCGGCGAATGGGCCCCCTACACGGCTGCAACGCCGCAGTTCATGGTCTGGAAGCTGGATGAGAACGACGCGGAGGCTTCGGCTCCCGGCGAGCCGCTGGTGGCGCCGCGTCCCGCTTTCGGCCCCCGGCCGTAACGAAAGAGCCTGCCACTCCGGCAGGCTTTTTTATTTACAGTGCAGCCGCGACGAGCGCGGCGGTGGACCAGGCCGCCTGGAGGTTGAAGCCACCGGTAATGGCATCGACGTCCAGCGCCTCCCCGGCGAAAAAGAGCCCGGGACACACCTTGGATTCGAGGGTGCCGATCGACAGGCCCGACAGGTCCACACCCCCGCAGGTAACGAATTCTTCTTTGAAACGGGCACGGCCGGCGACCGGATAGGCGTCGGCCGTGAGCGTTGCGGCCAGGCGCGCCGCGCCCTTGCTGCCGAGCTCTGCCCAGCGAAGGTCTTCGCGGAGCGCGGCGCGCTGCAGCAGGTGGCGCCAGAGCCGCGCGGTGAGGCCTTCCGGCGGCGTGCCAGCCGCCTGCTTGCGCGGATTCTCCGCCGCGCAAGCCGCGATCCAGCCGCGTGCGTCGACCTCCGACGCGTCCAGCCAGTTGATCAGCAGCGTGCCGCTGTAGCCATTCTCCGCCAGGTGGCGGGCGGCATAGGAGGAGAGCCGCAGCGTGGCGGGGCCGCTCACACCCCAGTCGGTGAGCAGCAGGGTCCCCGCTGCGCGGAATTTTGTCCCGGCGAGGGCAAGCGCCGCCCGGGGCACGACCGTGCCCATCAAGGCGCGCAGGCCCGCCTCGGGCACTTTCAGGGTAAACAGCGACGGCACGCAGTCGGTCACCGCGACCCCTTCCGGCAGCAGCCGTTCCAATTTCTCGCGGGAGCTCCCGCCGACGGTCACGACGACCCGGTCAAAGAGGGCGCCGGGAGCAAATGGGCCTTCCTGCGCTCCCGACAAGCGAAAAAACGACCCGCCGGGAGCGGAATCAGCCTCTGGTGCTCCCGGGAGCGAATCGATGCGCGCGACGGGGGTGTTGAGGCAGACGCGGACACCTTCCTGCCGCAGGCAACGCTCCAGCGTGCGGACGATCTGCATCGCGTCCTGGCTGGCCGGGAACACGCACTGGTCCTCCTGCGTAACGAGCCGGACTCCTTCCGCCTCGAACCAGCGCTGCGTGTCCGCCGGGCTGAGCACCCGCAGGGCGCGCCGCATGACCTGCTCGCCGCGGGGGTACACCTCCGCCAGGCGCATTTTTCCGGGCTCCTGCCCGGTCAGCGCGACGTCGCGGAAACTGTTCGTCAGATTGCACCGGCCTCCGCCGGTGACGGCCACCTTGGCCAGCAGCTTTGGGCCGGCTTCGAAGAGGGTCACATCGGCATCCGGCAGCCGCCGCTTCGCGCTGATTGCGCAGAAGCACCCGGCCGCTCCTCCGCCCACGATGGCTATCCGCAGGCCCATGGAGGCTTTACTTCAAAGTCTTGATGTACTGTTTCAGGGCTTTGCCCGTCTCAGAACGACGGATCGCAGGGGAGGCTTTTTTCAGCGCTGCCTTCAGCTCGTCCTTAGTGTACTCTTCGCGGTCGCGGTAGTACGGGAAGGCTTCTACGAAGACGAATTTGTAATGCTCCTCTACGGCATGGATCTGATCGTCGAGCATGCTCACTTCGCTCTGGATGCGGCCAAAGACTTCCCCGATCATGCGTCTCTCCACCGCAGCACGCTCCAGCAGGTATTCCTTCTGGTCCGGATTTGTCTCGGCTTCCGCAGCCTTGACAAGCTCGTCGGCCCTTTGCCTGCGGCTGGATATGGAACTTTCCTGCTGGGCAAGCATTTCCGCACGCCGCATTTGGAGCGCTTCCATATACTCGCAGTAATCCGCTCCGTTCTCGATTTCAGGCAAGGTCTGCTGGGCCCGGCCGGGGGTAAGGATGGTCAGTATGGCTAAAAGAATAAGCAGTCTTTTCATCTTCGATGAGGTTTTATCGTTCGTAGGAAGCTTCGTTGCCCGGGGACTCCTCCACCTCCACCTTGTAGCAATGCGGGATCTGTTCGCAGATCCAGCGCGCGAGGTTCTCGGTGGTGGGATTGAAGGGCAGCAGTTCGTTGAGGTCGCCGTGGTCGAGACGGCCGCAGATGCGGCGCTCGACCTCGCAGAAGTCGACCACCATGCCGTCGGCGTCAAGCTCCTCGGCGGCGCAGTACACGGTGATCTTCCAGTTGTGCCCGTGCAGGGGCTCCGTCTGCGTGCCGCCGGCGAAGGAAATGCGGTGGCTCGCCGCCACCTCCATCGTTTTCTTGACCCTATACATGGGTTTTATCGATATAGGAGAGGAACTCGTTGCGCGTCTGCGCGTTGGTGCGGAAGGATCCGGTCAGGTAGGTGGAGGTCATGACGCCGCTCTTGCGCACGCCGCGGCTCTCCTTGCACATGTGGCGGCCGCGCATCATCAGGGCCATGCCGCGGGGCGGATTCTCGGTCCCGAGCGCTTCGGTGAGCATTTCGACGACGTCGTGCACCAGCCGCTCCTGGACCTGCAGCCGGGCGGAGCAGTAGTCCACCACGCGGCCGATCTTGCTCAGTCCCAGGATCCGGCCTTTCGGATTGGGGAGATAGGCGAACCAGTATTCGCCGAAGAAGGTCCGGCAATGGTGCTCGCACACGGAGTAGAAGGGGCCCGTGTCCACGACCATGTCGTCGTAGATAATGCCGTCCTGCCCGTTGGGGAAGGTGGTGACAATGGGAGCCTGCGCCGGGTCATAGCCCCGGAACATCTCCCCGAACATGCGGACCATCCGGTCCGGGGTCTCAATCAGGCCCGGGCGGGTGGGGTCCTCGCCGATATATTCGAGCAGTTCGCGAATGTGCTGTCTGGCTTGTTCTTCTGTGATCATAGTTCGTAAATGGCTGTGTTGTCGGACGTTTCCTTGACGATTACCTTGTAGCAGTGTGGGATTTGCTCGCAAATCCAGCGGGCGAGGTTCTCCGCGGTGGGGTTGAAGGGCAGGACTTCGTTGAGGTCGCGGTGGTCGAGTCGGTCAGTCACGCGCTCCTTGATGGTCTTGAAGTCCACGACCATCCCGTTCGCGTCGAGCTCCGGGGCCCTGCAGAAGACCTCAATCTCGTAGTTGTGGCCGTGGGGCCGGGCGCACTTCGTGGGGTAATCCACTTCGAGGTGGTGGCTCGCGGCGATGGTAAACCGTTTGGAAACGTAATACATAGCGGACACAAAGATAGCAAAAAAACGATATTCCCCGGCTTGCCTCACCCTAGCGGGCGGCCGGAAATTATTTTTCGGACAGGTTTGCCGAAAAACCAATTTCCGCTCCGCCCTCCGCAACGCTCCCGCACGGCAAGCCGCACCAGGTCAGCCTTTCCGCCTAACGCCCCGGACAGGGTCGGCGGCGAGGGGGTCGTCCGGCCAGGCGTGCCTGGGATAGCGCCGGCGCAGCTCTTTGCGCACTTCGAAGTAAGTACCAGACCAGAAACTCCGCAGGTCGGAGGTGAGCTGGACGGGTTTGTAGCCCGGGGAGAGCAGTTCCATCAACACGGGCCTGCGGTTGTCGTCCACGCACGGCGTGTCCAGCAGGCCGAAGCATTCCTGGAGCCGCACCCGCAGGATGGGCGCTTCCGCCCCCTGGCGGTATTCCAGGCGGATGTGGCTGCCCGTCGGCACGGCGATATGCGTCGGCGCAAGCCGCTCTACCGCCTGCTGCTGGTCGTAGGTCAGCAGGGTCCAGAGGGCCGCGCAGAGGTCAATCTTCTTGAGCTCGGCGACGGTGGCGGCGCGCCCGACGAAGGGCGGCAGCCACTGCGGGGCGCGGCTCAGGACGGCTTCCGTCGAGAGATCCGGCAGGTCCAGTTCGGGGTGCCAGGCGGCCACGGCAGCCACGCGGCGCTGGAGGTTGCCCACCTCTTCCGAGAAATCGAGCATTGCCGTCCCTTCCTTCTGCGCCGCTTCGCAGATGACCTGCGTCAGCTGCTCCCGGACGCCCTCCGACAGCGGTTTGGCATCCACCAGCAGGCTGCCGATGCGGCGTTCGCGACGGGCCAGGGCGGCCCCGGCCTTGCTGTCCCACCCGATGCGGTCGCGGCTGCGGATGAGCTCCGGGAGGTCTTCCGGGGCCACCGGGGCGGCCAGGAAAATGCGGCCCTCACCGCCCGGGCGGACGCCCAGGCTCGCGACGGCAAGCCACTCGCAGGCCGCCAGGGCATCGTCCGGCGACACGGCTGCCAGCTCGCCCGTCGCGAGCTGGAAATGGCCCCGTCCCTCCGGCCGCGCTTTTGCAATGCGCTCCGGATACGCCGCCCCGACCAGCGCCCCGACTGCGTATGGATCCGGGGAGCGGACAGGGTCTCTTTTGCTCCCGGCAGACGTTATTTCTGCCTCCCGGGAGCGCTCGGGGCCGTTTTTGCTCCCGGCAGTGCGGACAAGCTGACGGTACTGCTCCGCCATCTGGGCAATGCGCCCCCAGCGGCCGCTGCGGCCCGCGCGGTGCAGGGCGTCGAGCCGGGAGGTCAGCGAGGCGTCGTTCTCCGATGCCGCCAGCGGGTCTTTTTCTTCCAGCAAAGCCGCCAACTCCGCCGCCAGATCCGTATCGTCCCGCAGCAGCATCTGCGCGATACGCGGGTGGCAGGGAAGCGCGGCGAGCCGGCGCCCGTGCGGGGTGATGCGACCCGCTTCGTCGAGGGCGCCGAGCCATTGCAGCAGGCGCGTGGCCTGGGCGACGTGGGCCGGGGGCGGCGGCGTGATCCAGGGAAGCTGCCCGATGTGGCTTTCGCCCCATGCGGCGGCGTCCAGCACCGTCCCGGCGAGATCCGCTTCGAGGATCTCCGGGACGCGCGTCGCCGTCATGCGGGCCTCGGTGGCAGGACTCCAGAGCCGGTAGCAAATGCCCGGCGCCACCCGCCCGGCCCGGCCGCTGCGCTGATCGGCCATGTCGCGGCTGATCCGGACGGTCTCCAGACGGCTGAGGGCGTTCTGCGGGTCGAAGACCAGCCGACGGCAGAAGCCGCCGTCCACCACCACGCGCACCCCTTCGATGGTCAGCGAAGTCTCGGCGATGGGGGTGGCGAGGACCACTTTTCGCGCTCCGGGCGCGCTGGGCGCTATGGCTGCGCGCTGCTCCTCCGGCGGCAGGAGGCCGTATAAGGGGTAGATGGCGGCGGCGCTGACCCCCTCCAGCATTTCCGCGCAGCGGCGGATTTCCGCTTCGCCGGGCAGGAACGCGAGGATGTCGCCTTCGTGGTCCCGGAGGGCCCGCCTCACCCAGTGGGCAACGCGTTCCGCCACATCCATTTCAGTGGCTTCCTCCGGCGTGTGCCGGACCTCTACCGGGAACATCCGCCCCTTGCTCTCGAGGAGCGGGGCCCCGAGCGCCGCGCAGAGGGCTTCGGTGTCAATGGTTGCGGACATCAGCACGAGGCGCAGGTCCGGCCGGAGAAGCTGCTGCGCCTCCCGCGTCAGGGCCAGAGCCACGTCGCTCTGCAGGCTCCGCTCGTGGTATTCGTCGAAAATGACGACGCCCACGCCTTCCAGCGCCGGGTCGTCCACCAGCATCCGTGTCAGGATGCCTTCGGTCAGCACTTCAATCCGCGTCGCCGCGCTCACGCGCCGCTCGAAACGGATCCGGTAGCCCACCGTCCGCCCTACCGGTTCGCCCAGCAGCGCGGCCATCCGCTCTGCGATCTGCCGCGCCGCAAGACGACGGGGCTCGAGGATCAGGATCTTACTTGGAGATTCGCCGATCGGCGTCGGCGAATGACGGGGAAAAGAACCGGCGAACGATTGGCTTTCGGTTGCTTCGACAGGCTCAGTAACCTGCCTGGAGGTAATTCCGTCAAGGATTGTCAAAGGAAGGACCGTCGATTTACCCGCACCGGGGGGCGCGGTGACCACCAGGCAGGGGTGCTCGACCAGCGCCGCGTTCACGGCGCCGGCAATTTCCATAATCGGCAAATCTACCTGCGGTTTCATCTGCAACAAAGATACGGAGATTTCTCGACTTCGCTCGAAATGACAACGGGGCAAGCTCGAAATGACAATTATGCAGAAAATGTTTATATTTGCAGTCCGTACTGAAAACGTTAAACCGCACCTGATGAAGAAAATTATCAATGACATCTGCGCGAAGTATACCCTCGCAGATGAAGTGAAGGCCCAGGGGATCTACCCCTACTACCGGCCGATCTCTTCCGGTCAGGACCCGCTCGTCACCATGGCTGACGGCAGCAAGGTCCTGATGTTCGGTTCCAATTCCTATCTCGGTCTTTCCGACGACCCCCGGCTCAAGGAGGCCGCCATCAAAGCAATAGAAAAATACGGCACCAGCTGCTCTGGAAGCCGTTTCCTCAACGGCACCCTCGACATCCACGAGGAGCTCGAGGCCAAGCTCGCGAAGTTCGTGGGCAAGGACCAGGCGGTGACCTACAGCACCGGCTTCCAGGTGAACCTGGGCGTCGTGGGCTGTCTGGGATTCCGCGGCGGCTTCATCTTCCTGGATGCCCTGGACCATGCCTGCATCATCGACGGCAGCCGCCTGAGCTTCAGCGAAGTGCGCAAGTTCCGCCACAACGACATGGCCGACCTGGAGAAGAAACTCTGGCTGACGCCGAAGAATGCCCCGAAGCTTATCGTGGTGGACGGCGTGTACTCGATGGAAGGCGACATCGCCCCGCTGCCCGAGATCGTGATGCTGTGCAAGAAATACAACGCCTCCGTGATGGTGGACGACGCCCACGGCCTGGGCGTGATCGGCGAGAACGGCTCCGGCACCGCCAGCCATTTCGGGCTGACCAAAGAGACGGACCTCATCATGGGCACCTTCTCCAAGAGCTTCGGTTCGCTGGGCGGCTTCATCGCCGGCAACAAGACCGTAATCAACTATCTCAAGCACAATTCCCGTTCGCTGATCTTCAGCGCCTCGATGACGCCGGCCGCCGTGGCCGCCGCTACCTGCGCCCTGGACATCATGATCAACGAACCGGAGCGCCGCGAACACCTCTGGGAGGTCACGCGCCATGCGCAAGAGGCTTTCAAGTCCCGCGGATTCGACACCGGCCACACCCAGTCCCCGATCATCCCGCTGTTCGTGCGCGACACGATCAAGGCGATGACCATCGTGCGCAAGGCCTACGATGCCGGCGTGTTCATCACCCCGGTGATCGCCCCGGCCGTGCCGGAAAAGGACGTGCTCATCCGCTTCGCCCTCATGGCCACCCATTCCATCGAGCAGGTGGACGAGGCCGTGGAGAAGCTGACCAAGATCTTCCGCGAACTCGGCGTCATCGAATAAATCCATGGTCATCCTCATCACCGGCATCACCTCCGGCTTCGGAAAGGCGATGGCCGAACGGCTGAGCGCCGACGGCCACAAGGTCTACGGCACCCACCGCAAGGCGACGGAATTCCTCCCTGGCGTCACCTACATCAAGGCCGACGCCCAGCGGGCGGAGGACTGCGAGGCGGCCGTCAGGCAGGTCGTGGACGCCGAAGGACGCATCGACGTGTTCATCAACAACGCCGGCATGGGCATCGGCGGACCGTTGGAGTTTTCCTCCCTGGAAGACGCGCAGCGGCAGATGGACGTGAACTGGATGGGGATGGTGCGCTTCCTTCACTACGTGCTGCCTGTTATGCGCGCGCAAGGCGGCGGCAAGATTATCTGTTTCAGCTCGATAGGCGGTCTGATGGGACTCCCGTTCCAGGGGCTCTATTCCGCTTCGAAGTTTGCCATCGAAGGCTACTGCGAGGCGCTGCGCCTGGAGACGAAGGCCTTCGGCATCCAGGTGGTCGTGATCGAACCGGGCGACTTCGCCACGGCCTTCACGGCGCAGCGCAAGAGCGTCGCGGATCCACAGGCCTATGAGGTGTACAAGACCTACGCGAAGTCCCTGGCAAGCATCGAGCATGACGAGACGACCGGCCTGAAGCCGGAGTATCTCGCCGGCAAGATCAGCAAGATCGTGCGCAAGCGCCGCCCGCGCTACCATTATATTATCTCTACCCTGGAGCAGCGCCTGTCGGTGACGCTCAAGAAGATCCTGCCGCCCAGCTGGTTTGCGGCAATTCTTGGCAGTTACTACAAGCTATAGAAGATTCCGGGTCAAGCCCGGAATGACGAAAAAAGGCTGGTCCGACAAACGGATCAGCCTTTTTCCAGCCAATGCAGGAACTCGCTCTCGCGGGAGCGGGTGACAACCGTGGATGCGCTGCCCGGTGAAGGGTGCACCTCCACGGTGTAGCGGCCGCTGTTCACCACGGCGCTCTCGATGGCGCGCAGCGCCAGGATGCAGCTTCGGTTGATCCGGAAGAACCGTTCCGGATCCAACTCCTTGATGATGGCATCCATCGTGGCGTCCACAATGTAGCGGTTGCCGTCGAACGTCAGCAGGTAATTGCTCTTGTCCTCTGAGAAGAAACACGCGATCTGATCAGTCTGGACGGGCACGATCCGGTCGCCCAGCCGCACGATCCAGCGCTGCCGGTACACGGTGGGGGCGCTGTCTTCCGCCTCCGTCTTGTTTATGATATCCTTGAACTGCGTGCTCTTTGACAGTTGCTTCATCGTCAGGAGCAGAGCCGAGCCCAGGACCAGCGTCGTGATGGCCGTCGCGATGACGTTCACCCACATGCTGTCCCCGATCAACGGGACCAGCAGCGTCGGCAGCGCATTCCCGATCAGGTACGCCAGGACGTTGACCAGCACCAGGGCGACCAGCGTGAAATAGATCTTGAATCCGCTCTGGTTGCAGAGGATGAAAACCATGGCCAGGGTGAGCAGCGTCAGGACCTGCGTGTCCTCCGTCTCCAGCGTCCGGCACGCGATGCAGGTCACCGCATGCAGGACCGTGAAGATGATCACGATCCAAAAAGTCGCGCCAAAGGGACGATTCTTCATAAAACAGCCGTTTTTGTCCCCCAAAGTTATAAATTCATCCGCGAAAACGCAAAATTCGTCCAGAAATTCCCCGCAGTCCATCGCACGCGCGAACAATAGATGAAAAATGAATTCTATCTTCGCGGCGTAATAACACGGACTATGGCCGCAAAATCATCACTAACCTTCTGGCAGATGTGGAATCTCAGCTTCGGATTTTTCGGAGTGCAGATTGCATACGCCCTGCAGAGCGCCAACATCAGCCGTATCTTTGCAACGCTCGGTGCGGATCCGCACCAGCTCAGTTTCTTCTGGATCCTTCCCCCGCTGATGGGCATGATCGTCCAGCCCCTCATCGGCAAATACTCCGACCGCACCTGGTGCCGGATGGGCCGCCGCAAGCCTTATCTGCTCGTCGGCGCCATCGTGGCCGTCCTGGTGATGGCCTTCCTGCCCAACGCAGGCAGCCTCAATTTCTCCCAGCGGCTCTTCCTGGGCCTGAACGGCGCGATGTGGTTCGGTCTCTTCTCGCTGATCTTCCTGGACACCTCCATCAACGTGGCCATGCAGCCCTTCAAGATGATGGTGGGCGACATGGTGGGTGAAAACCAGAAGGCGAAAGCCTATTCGATCCAGTCGCTGCTGTGCAACGCCGGCAGCCTGGTGGGCTATCTCTTCCCGATTTTCTTCACCTGGATCGGCATCGCCAACACCGCCCCGAAGGGCGTCGTGCCGCCGTCCGTGGTCTGGAGCTTCTACTGCGGCGCCGCCATCCTCATCCTCTGCGTGCTCTATACCTTTATGAAGGTCAAGGAGATGCCGCCGGCAGAATATGCCGCCTTCCACGGCATCGACCCGCAGAAGCAGGCCGAGGAGGAGAAGGACAGGCCGGGGCTGTTCAAGCTCCTGCTGCACGCTCCGAAGACCTTCTGGACCGTGGGCCTGGTGCAGTTCTTCTGCTGGGCCGCATTCATGTATATGTGGACCTACACCAACGGCGCCGTGGCCGCCAACTGCTGGGGCACCACGGATCCCGCCTCCGAAGGCTACCAGGCCGCGGGCAACTGGGTGGGCGTCGTGTTCGCCGCGCAGGCGGTCGGCTCCATCCTTTGGGCCATCGTGCTGCCGAAGTTCAAGTCCCTTCGCCTCGCCTATGTGGTCAGCCTGCTGATCGGCGCGGTCGGGTTCATCTCCATCGCCTTCATCCACAACCAGTACCTGCTGTTCGTGTCGTATTTCCTCATCGGAGCGGCCTGGGCGGCGATGCTGGCCCTGCCTTTCACCCTGCTGACCAACGCCCTGAGCGGCGAGCACATGGGTTCCTACCTCGGGCTGTTCAACTGCACGATCTGCCTGCCGCAGATCGTCGCGGCGGCCCTCGGCGGCGTGGTCCTGAGCCTGGTCGGCGGCGTGCAGGCCAACATGCTCGTGGTGGCCGGCATACTGCTCGTCTGCGGCAGCATCGCCGTGGCGCTTGTCGAAGAACACAAATAATTTAACTATATTTTCACTAACCATTTTCTTATGAAAAGAATCCTAACCATCCTTGCGGCCATCGTGCTCTCCGGCATGATGGGCGCTACCGCATTTGCCCAGGGCTTTGCGGTCCGGGGTGTGGTTGTCGACGAACTCGGTCCGGTGATCGGGGCCGCCATCATTGAGGCGGGCACGACCAACGGCGCCGTGACGGATCTCGACGGCAACTTCTCCCTCAGGGTTTCCTCTCCTGATGCGACGGTCGAGGTGAGCTGCATCGGCTACACCTCCCAGACCTTCAAGGCATCCGCCATGCCGTCCACCATCACCCTCCACGAGGACAGCGAGTTCCTCGACGAGGTCGTGGTCATCGGTTACGGTACGGTGAAAAAGAGTGACATGACCGGTTCCATCGCGACCGTCAAGGCCGACGAGATCAACAAGGGTGTCATCACCACCCCGGCCGACCTGCTTCGCGGCAAGAGCGCCGGTGTCGTGGTCACTGCCGGTTCCGGTATGCCTGGCTCTGGCGCCACCATCCGTATCCGCGGCGGCTCCTCCATCAACGCCTCCAACGATCCGCTCATCGTCATCGACGGCCTGCCCGTCTCCAATGACGGCATCTCCGGTATGTCCGACCCGCTGTCTTCCATCAACCCGGAGGACATCGAGAGCTTCACCGTCCTCAAGGACGCTTCCGCAACGGCCATCTACGGTTCCCGCGCCTCCAACGGCGTTATCGTGATCACTACGAAGAAGGGCGCCAAGACCGGCACCGTCCTGCCGAGGATTGCCGTTGACTTCACGGCTTCCGTCAACACGATCGCCAAGTACAACAAGCTCCTGGACAAGGACGGCATCGTGAACATTATCCGCGACTTCTACGGCGCCAACTCCACCGCCGAGGCCAACCTCGGCCTGAACGGCACGCTGTACGACACCGACTGGCAGCGCGAGATCTATCAGATCGCCCCGACCTACGACGGCAACATCAGCTTCAACGGCCGCGTCGGCTTCCTGCCGTACCGCATCTCCGGCGGCTTCACCACCCAGAACGGTACGCTCAAGGGCTCCAAGATGGACCGCGGCACGCTGTCCGTCAACCTTTCCCCGACCCTGCTGGACCAGCACCTGACCATCAACCTCAACGGCAAGGGTACCTACGCCAAGAACTGGTATGCCAACCAGGACGCCATCGGCGCAGCCAACCACTACGACCCGACCAAGCCGGTGCTTGATCCCAACGGCCTGAACGGCTACACCACCTGGTACGACAAGTCCGGCAACATCAACACGATGGCCACGATGAACCCGGTGGGCCTGCTCAACGCCAAGGAAGACTACGCCGACGCCTACCGCTTCATCGGCAACGCGCAGTTCGACTACAAGATCCACGGCTTCGAGGATCTCCGCCTCAACCTCAACCTCGGTATCGACTGGGCCAAGTCCGCCGGTCTCACCGAAGTCAAGATGGGCTCCGAGGCCTCCTACCACAACACCAACCAGTCCGGCGGCGGCGCCCATACCGACTATGACTACAGCCGTATGAACACCACCCTCGAGTTCTACGCCGACTACAACAAGGACCTTGCGAACAACAGCAACCTGGACCTCATGGCCGGTTACTCCTGGCAGCACTTCTACAGCGAGAACAACAGCGTCACCAACCGTATCAGCGACAAGGCTGTCCTGAGCGATTCTCACGGCAAGGGCGAGCTCTACCTGATCTCCTTCTTCGGCCGCGCCAACTACAGCATCGCCGAGAAGTACCTCCTGACCGCCACGGTCCGCGCCGACGGTACGTCCCGTTTCCAGAACCACAAGTGGGGTATCTTCCCGTCCGTGGCTTTCGCCTGGAACATGAAGAAAGAGGACTTCCTGTCCGCCAGCGACAAGCTCTCCACCGCCAAGCTGCGTCTCTCCTGGGGCCAGACCGGCCAGCAGGAAGTGGGTGGCTACTATGACACCTTCGCCCAGTTCCTGACCACCCAGCTCGGCTCCGGCTACTATATCGACGGCTCGCTCGTGCAGCCCATCGCCGCCCTCGGCTACAGCGCCGACCTCCGCTGGGAGACCACGACGACCTACAACGCCGGTATCGACCTCGGCTTCTGGAAGGACCGCCTGACCGTCAGCCTCGACGCCTACAAGCGCGACACCAAGGACATCCTCAACTACATCCCGGTGCCGGCCCTGTCGAACCTGACCAACTACCTCAACACCAACATCGGCTCGATGACCAACCTCGGTTTCGAGATTGATGCGAACGCCATCCTGGTCGAGACCCGCGACATGAGCTGGACCCTCGGCGCCAACATGGCCTACAACAAGAACACCATCACGAAGCTCACCGCTTCCGACGACAACGCCACGGGCGTGGAGACGGGCGGCATCTCCGGCGGTACCGGCAACAACGTGCAGATGCACCAGGTCGGCTACCCGATGCGCACCTTCTACCTCTACCAGCAGGTGTACGACACCAACGGCAACCCGATCAACGGCGTCTACGTGGACCGCAACAACGACGGCCAGATCACGGCGGACGACAAGTATCTCGGCCATAAGCCGGATGCCGACGTGACCGTCGGCTTCAACACGAGCTTCTCCTACAAGAACCTGACGGTGGCCCTCTCCGGCCACGCCGCCATCGGCAACTGGGTCTACAACAACGTGGCGTCCGACACCGAGATGCTCGCCGACCTGTGGACCAACAGCTTCATCGGCAACCGCCTCGCTTCCGCGACCCGCTCGATGTTCTCCCAGGCCCAGTACCTGTCCGACTACTATCTCGAGAACGCCTCGTTCCTCAAGCTGGACAACTTCACGATCGGCTACACCTTCCCGAAGCTGTTCAACATCGCGCAGGATCGTCCCGCTTCCCTCAACATCTTCGGTACCGTCCAGAACATCTGCACGCTGACCCGCTACTCCGGCATCGATCCGGAAGTGTTCGGCGGCATCGACGGTGCGCTCTATCCGCGTCCCCGGACCTTCGTGGCCGGCGTCAAGTTCAACTTCTAATCCAGGATAGCATATGAAAACCATCAAATACATCCTCGGTTCCCTGGCGCTCATGCTCAGCCTGTCCGCCTGCGTCGGCGACCTCAACGTCACCCCGATCGACCCGAATGCCAATACTGCTGACAAGGCGCTCACGTCTGAGACCCAGATGAAGGCCTACCTCGGCAGCGTCTACCTGGGCTTCGCCACCTCCGGTTACTACGGTGCCAACGGCTCCGCTTCCATCTCCGGTCTCGACGGCGGTGCATCCCAGTACATCCGCGGTCTGTTCCATCACTCCGAGCTGACCACCGACGAGGCGGTCTGCGGCTGGAACGACCAGACCATCAAGAACTTCCACTGGATGAACTGGACCACTGACGACACGTTCATCTACGCCTTCTGGTCCCGCATCTTCATGCAGGTGTCCGCGGCCAACGAATTCATCCGCGAGGCCCAGCGCTACGGCGAGGGCATGGCCAACATCGACGAGTACATCGCCGAGGCCCGCGTGCTCCGCGCCATCGCTTACTTCCACGCCATTGACAACTTCGGCAACGTGCCGTTCGCTGACGAGACCGCCATCGTGGGCGCCGTCCCCCAGCAGATCTCCCGCGCCGACCTGTACACCTGGATGGAGACCGAGCTGCTTGACCTCATCAACGGCAATGCCCTGGCTGCCCCGAGGGGCAACGGCTACGGCCGCGCCGACAAGGGTGTCGCGAAGTTCATCCTCGCCAAGCTCTACCTCAATGCAGGTGTCTACACCGGCACCCCCCAGTGGCAGAAGTGCGCCGATGTCCTGAAAGACCTCATGGACGACGGCTACAGCCTGCACACCACCGCGAACGGCGACACTTTCAGCGCCTATCAGGACCTGTTCCTTGCCGACAATGACAAGTGCACCGACGAGATCATCTTCGCAGTCCAGCAGGACGGTGTCAACACCACCAGCTACGGTGCGACCAACTACCTGATCTTCGCCAGCACCGGCGGCACCATGGATCCTGCCGAGCTCGGCATCTCCTCCGGTTGGGGCGGTCTCCGCACCACGCCGCAGTTCTACAACAAGTTCACCGACAGCGACAAGCGCAACCTCTTCTTCACCAGCGGCCAGCAGAAGGACATCGACGACATCGGCGAGTTCACCAACGGCTACGCTTTCATGAAGTTCCGCAACATCAAGTCCGACGGCAACCCGGGCCAGGAGCTCGGCTTCGTCGACACCGACTTCCCGATGATGCGCTATGCCGACGTGCTGCTGATGGCGGCTGAGTGCCAGGTGCGCGGCGCTTCCATCGAGGGCCTTGCCGCTTACAACCAGGTCCGCCAGCGTGCCGGCCTGCCGGCTGCCACCTCCATCGTCCTCCAGGACGTGCTTGACGAGCGCGGCCGCGAACTCTACCAGGAGTGCTGGCGCCGCAGCGACCTCATCCGTTTCGGCCAGTTCACCACCAGCGAGTATGTCTGGCAGTGGAAGGGCAATGTCAAGGAGGGTACCGGCGTCGACGAGTACCGCAACCTCTTCCCGATTCCGGATTCCGACCGGCTTGCCAACAGCAACCTCCAGCAGAACCCCGGCTATTAATAGATTCGTGTTATGAAAAAGATATTTTCCATCCTTTTCGCAGGCGTGATGGCCTTGACGGCCGTCTCCTGCTTCAACGAGCCGCTGGCCGTGTTCGACCCTGCTGACGGGACCGCCCCGATCATGGGCCTGGTCGACGTCGGGGCCAAGAACATCACCGTGGCCTACACGCCGGGTGTCTTCAACCTGGGCTTCAACGAGCAGATGGCTCCTACCCACTCGCTCGCCATCGTCTCCGTGGACGGCAAGGCCGTCAGCCGGATCATTACCTCCAAGAATGACGGCATCACCCTCGTTGCCACCAACGTCAACATCAGCAAGGCCCTCACCTTCTTCGGCTATACTGACGGACAGCAGATCGGCAGCCTGGACATCGTGGTGCGTGCCTCCATCCAGGATCCTTCCAAGGACAACGGCCGCAACGGCTACCTGGATTCCGAGAAATACACCCTCTCCAACTTCACCGTGACCCTGCCGCAGGGCAGCCCGTACGCCGACTACACCGAGTCCTCCACCTGGAGCGTCATCGGCGCCCTGTCCAACTACGACATCAGCTGGAACGGCGACCTCGAGATGTTCGCCACCGAGGACGGCAATCACCTGGTGGCCAAGGCCGTGAAGCTCTCCAAGGACGACGAGTTCAAGTTCCGCAAGGACCTCGCCTGGGACGTCAACATGGGTGGTGAATTCGCCGGGCTCGACACCGAGTTCAGCGTGGCCCAGGATGGCGCCAACATCAAGGTCGGCGCGGACGGTGTCTATGACCTGTGGCTCGACCTCGACGCCGGCACCGCGATGGTGACCGACGCCTACATGGCCTATCCGGACCATAAGGAAGCCAGCACCTGGACCGTCATCGGCGCCCTGTCCAACTACGACATCAGCTGGAACGGCGACCTCCCCATGATCACCGACGGCAAGACCCACGTCGCCCAGGGCGTCAAGCTCTCCGCGGACGACGAGTTCAAGTTCCGCAAGGACAAGGCCTGGGATGTCAACATGGGCGGCGAATTCGGCGGCCTCGGCTCCGAGTTCACCGTGACCCAGGACGGCGCCAACATCAAGGTCGGCGCGGACGGCATCTATGACCTCATCCTCGATCCGAACGGATCTGCAACCATCGTCGAGACCCTCGGCGGCGGCGTCAGCAACAAGATCGGCGGCGACGAGCCCGA
>CAJOHX010000018.1 GCA_905234475.1 uncultured Bacteroidales bacterium
TCCAAGTCCGGCGTGGCGCATTTCAGCGCCCCGTCCGAGGAGGAAGGCATCGCCACGATCAAGAAGCTCCTCAGCTTCCTCCCGCAGAACAATCTCGAGACCGCTCCCGAGCGTCCGACTGCCGACCCCGTGGGCCGCGTGGACGACGCGCTCAACGACATCGTGCCTGACAGCCCCAACAAGGCCTACGACATGTACGGCGTGATCCGCAGCATCGTCGATGACGGCGAGTTCTTCGAGGTCCACAAGGATTTCGCAAAGAACATCATCGTCGGCTTCGCCCACATGGGCGGCCGGAGCGTGGGCATCGTGGCCAACCAGCCCGGCGTGCTCGCCGGCGTGCTGGACATCAACGCCTCCCGCAAGGGCGCCCGTTTCGTGCGCTTCTGCGACGCGTTCAACATCCCGCTGGTCACCCTCGTGGACGTCCCGGGCTTCCTGCCCGGCACGCAGCAGGAATACGGCGCCATCATCACCAACGGCGCGAAGCTCCTCTTCGCCTATGGCGAGGCCACGGTCCCCAAGGTCACGGTGACCCTCCGCAAGAGCTACGGCGGCGCGCACATCGTCATGAGCTGCAAGCAGCTCCGCGGCGACGTCAACTACGCCTGGCCGACGGCCAACATCGCCGTGATGGGCGCGGACGGCGCCGTGAACGTCCTCTACGGCAAGGAGCTCAAGGCCGAGACGGATCCCGCCAAGCGGTCCGAAATGGCCGAGGCCCGCAAGCAGGAATACAACGACCTCTTCTGCAACCCCTACCAGGCTGCGCAGAAGGGCTATATCGAGGATGTCATCGAGCCGCGCAACACGCGCTTCCGCGTGATCCGCGCCCTGGCCACCCTCGAAGGCAAACGACAGGAAATCCCCGCGAAGAAACATGACAACCTTCCTTTATAATCTCCTGCCGCTGACTGCCGGCGGAGACAGGATGGCCCAGATCGATCCGCACGGCTGGACCCTCACGCTCGTCAGCGTGAGCGTGGTCTTCTCCGCGCTCATCATCCTGTACTTCATCTACAACTTCTCCGGCAACATGTTCTCGGGCAAGTACAAGCGCAAGCCGAAAGCCCCGAAGGCCGGCAAGGGAGCCGTAGACGCCGAAGTGGCAGCCGCCATCGCCCTCGCACTGGATGCCGAGGCCGGCAGCGAGACGGAAGTCGCCATCGCGACGGCCCTGCACCTGTATCTGAGCGATGCGGTGCACGACCTCGAGCCGGGCTTCATCACCCTGCGCCACGCCCCGTCCGCATGGGACAACAAACAGTTGAATTTCAGAAAATCACCCCGCAAATGAAAGCATACAAATTCAAGATCAACGGCAAGGAATACAACGTAGCCGTCAACGGAATTGAAGGAAAGAACGCCGACGTGACCGTCAACGGCGTCAATTATCAGGTCGAACTGGAGAACGAAGTCCCCGCTGCCGCCGCTGCCCCCGTGGCCGCTCCGGCCGCCGCAGCGCCCGCCGCTGCCGCCGCTCCCGCTGCAGCCCCCGCTGCCGGCGGTGCAGGCAAGAAGATCGAGTCTCCGCTCCCGGGCGTCATCATCAGCGTGGACGTCAAGGAAGGCCAGGCCGTCAAGCGCGGCCAGAAAGTGGCCGTCATCGAGGCCATGAAGATGGAGAACGAGATCCTGTCCGACGTGGACGGCACCATCACCGCCATCCATGTCAAGCAGGGAGATTCCGTACTTGAAGGTGCTGACATCGTAACGATCGGTTAATGGAAAACATCATCGACAGCCTCCAGCAGTTCTGGCAGTTCACGGGCTTCGCGAACTGCACCTGGCAGCACCTGATGATGATCTGTATCGGTCTGATATTTATCACGTTAGGTATTGTCAAGCATTGGGAACCGCTGCTGCTCGTGCCGATCGGATTCGGTATCATCATCGGCAACATCCCCCTGTTTTTCGACCCCACCACCGGGCTCGGCCTCAAGATCGGCATCTATGAGGAGAATTCGGTGCTGAACATCCTCTACCACGGCGTCAAGAACGGCTGGTATCCGCCGCTCATCTTCCTGGGCATCGGAGCGATGACGGATTTCTCCGCGCTCATTTCGCAGCCGCGCCTGATCCTGATCGGCGCCGCCGCCCAGATGGGTATCTTCGGCGCCTATCTGCTGTCGCTGCTGCTGGGCTTCGCCCCCAACGAGGCGGGAGCCATCGGCATCATCGGCGGCGCGGACGGCCCGACGGCCATCTTCCTGAGCTCCAAACTGGCACCGGAACTGATGGGCGCCATCGCCGTATCGGCCTATTCCTACATGGCCCTCGTGCCCGTGATCCAGAAGCCGATCATGCTGCTGCTCACGACCAAGAAGGAGCGCGTGATCCGCATGAACAAGCCGCGCGTCGTGAGCCAGAAAGAGAAGATCATCTTCCCGATCGTCGGCTTCCTCTGCACCGCGTTCATCGTCCCGTCCGGCCTGCCGCTGCTCGGCATGCTCTTCTTCGGCAACCTGCTGAAGGAGAGCGGTGTGACCAAGCGCCTCGCCGCCACGGCGAGCGGTCCGCTCATCGATGTCGTGACGACGCTCATCGGCCTCACCGTGGGTGCCTCCACCCAGGCCGACGTGTTCCTGACCGGCCGTTCCGCCCTCATCTTCGGCCTCGGTCTGGCGTCCTTCGTGATTGCGACCACCTTCGGTGTGCTGTTCACGAAGTTCATGAACCTGTTCCTCAAGGAAGGCAGGAAGATCAATCCGCTCATCGGCAACGCCGGCGTGTCCGCCGTGCCGGATGCGGCCCGCGTGTCCGAACAGGTCGGTCTCGAGGCCGACCCGTCCAACCACCTGCTGACCCACGCCATGGCGCCGAACGTCGCCGGCGTGATCGGCTCCGCCGTCGCGGCGGGTATCCTGCTGGGATTCCTCGGATAGCGCGGAGGGCCCACCCTCCACTGGACAAGACCGGCTTTTTCTGCAAGAAGAGCCGGTCTTTCTTGTTTTTCTTTTCCACTTTTTATATATTTGTCCTGCTTCGAACCTTCTTAAACTGCATAGTACTTTAACCGCTTAATAACCACCAACAATATGTCTGACAAATTACAGGAACTCACGGAGAAGCTCTACAACGAAGGCCTCTCCAAAGGCAAAGAAGAAGGAAAACTCTTGGTCGCCCGCGCTCGTGAAGAAGCTGACCGCATCCTCTCGGATGCCCGCAGCCAGGCGGCAGCCATTGTTTCCGACGCCGAAAAGCAGGCCGCTGACCTCAAGGACAAGACGGCCTCCGATCTCAAGATGGCCTCGGCCCAGTGCCTCCAGGCTACCAAGAAGGACATCGAAAACCTGCTGGTGAACGCCATCGGCGCCGCCCCGGCAGAGAAGCAGCTGTCCGATCCCGATTTCCTCAAGAAAATCATCCTCGCCGTCGCCGAGCGCTTCAGCGCCAGCGAATCCGCCGATCTCGCGCTGCTGCTCCCCGCTTCGCTCAAGAATGAGCTGGAGCCCTGGGTGGAAGGCGAGCTCCGCAAAAAGCTCGGAAGCGGCCTCAAGGCCGACTTCACCAAGAAGGTGGCCGGCGGCTTCAGCATCGGTCCCAAGGACGGCGGCTGGTTCGTCAGCATGACGGACGAGACCTTCAGCAAACTGGTCGCCGAGTACCTCCGTCCCGTCACGCGCAAGCTCCTCTTCGGCTAGGCGATGAACAATTACGAATACATCGTCGCCAGTCTGCCTGTCCTCCGGCTGGACGACCTCAAGGCCGGCAAAGGTCTGGCGGAGCAGTTGCTCGGAGAGATCCGGAGCCAGCTCTCCGCGCGCGACAACGCCATCCTGGACTTCCTGCTCCTCAGCTACGATCCCGACCAGCTCAACGCAGACTTCTACAAGCGCGCCCTCGCCCACAAGAACCGTTATGTGCGCGAGTGGTTCGCCTTCGACCTGGACCTGCGCAACACGGTGGTCGCGTATCTCAACGACTCGCTGGGGCGCGAGAAAGGCAAGGACCAGATCCTGCTGGAGGGCCGCGAGGAGGCCGAATTCCCCGAGCTGGCCAAGGCCAACGCCATCCTCCACGGCACCGACATCCTGGACCGGGAGCGGGGCCTGGACGAGCTCCGCTGGCAGAAGATAGACGAGATCACCCTGATGGACTATTTCGACATCGAGATCATCCTCGGGTTCGTCTGCAAGCTCAAGATCATCGACCGCTGGCTCCAGCTCGACCCTGATTCCGGCCGGGCCCTGTTCCGCAAGCTGGTCGAGGACATCCGTTCCACATACGACAACAAAAAACAGAATATCACGATATGAGTACAACAGGAAAGGTAACGGGCATTGTCTCGAACCTCGTGACCGTAGCCGTTGACGGGCCGGTAGCGGAGAACGAACTCTGCTACATCATCCTCGGAGGCACCCGGCTGCTCGCCGAAGTCATCAAGGTCAATGGCGACAAAGCCTCGGTCCAGGTGTTCGAGAGCACCCGCGGACTCAAGAACGGCGACAGCGTCGAATTTCTCGGCAAGATGCTCGAGGTCACCCTCGGCCCGGGCCTATTGTCCGGCATCTACGACGGTCTGCAGAACAACCTCACCACGATGGAAGGCGTCTTCCTCAAGCGGGGCGAATACACCGAACCGCTCGACCACGCCAAAGTCTGGGACTTCACCCCGATCGCCCAGCCGGGCGACAAGGTCATCGCCGCCGACTGGCTCGGCGAGGTGAAGGAAGGCTGGCTTCCCCACAAAATCATGGTTCCCTTCTCCTTCAAGGGCGAGTACACCGTCAAGGAAGTCGCCCCCGCCGGCAGCTACACCATCGACAAGACCATTGCCGTGCTGACCAGCGCCGACGGCGAGGACGTCCCCGTGACGATGACCCAGAAGTGGCCGGTCAAGGTGGCCGTCAGGGGCTACAAAGAGAAGCCGCGTCCCTCCAAGATCATGGAGACGGGCGTGCGCGTCATCGACACCTTCAACCCCATCGCCGAGGGCGGCACCGGATTCATCCCGGGCCCGTTCGGCTGCGGCAAGACGGTGCTCCAGCACGCCATCGCCAAGCAGGGCGACGCCGACGTGATCGTGATGGCGGCCTGCGGCGAGCGTGCCAACGAGGTCGTGGAGATCTTCACGGAGTTCCCGGAGCTCATCGACCCGCACACCGGCCGTCACCTGATGGAGCGTACGACCATCATCTGCAACACCTCCAACATGCCGGTGGCCGCCCGTGAGGCCTCCGTCTACACCGCCATGACCATCTGCGAGTACTACCGCGCCATGGGCCTCAAGTGCCTGCTGCTTGCGGACTCCACTTCCCGCTGGGCCCAGGCCCTCCGCGAGATGTCCAACCGTATGGAGGAACTTCCCGGACAGGACGCCTTCCCGGTGGACCTCTCCGCCATCATCTCCAATTTCTACGCACGCGCGGGCATGGTCGTCCTCAACAACGGCCAGACCGGCGCCGTGACCTTCATCGGGACGGTCTCCCCTGCCGGCGGTAACCTCAAGGAGCCGGTGACCGAGTCCACCAAGAAGGCCGCCCGCTGCTTCTACGCCCTCGAGCAGAACCGCGCCGACCAGAAGCGCTACCCGGCCGTCAACCCAATCGACTCCTACTCCAAGTACCTCGAGTACCCCGAGATCCAGGAATACCTCGACGAGACGATCCAGAAGGGTTGGGTGGACAAGGTCCTCAAGGCAAAGAACGTCGTCCGCCGCGGCCGCGAAATGGCCGACCAGATCAACATCCTCGGCGACGACGGCGTGCCGATGAGCTACCACGAAGCCTTCTGGAAGTCCGAGCTCGTGGACTTCGCCTTCCTGCAGCAGGACGCCTTCGACGTCGTAGACGCCCTCTGCCCGATCGAGCGCCAGAAGTACATGCTTGACTGCATCCTGGACATCTGCGACCGCACCTTCGAGTTCGACAACTTCGAGGATTGCCGCAACTACTTCAAGGACCTGATCAACACCCTCCGCCAGATGAACTACACGGAGTTCCAGAGTTCCAAGTTCCACGATTACGAGCAGCAGCTCAAAAAACAACTTTCCTGATCTATGGCAACGAAAGCATTCCAACGCACATACACGCAGCTCCAGGCCATCACCAAGGCCACGGTCACCCTCAATGCGAAGGGCGTATCGAACGATGAGCTGGCCACGGTCGGCGGCAAGCTGGCCCAGGTCGTCAAGACCAAGGGCGACAGCGTCACCCTCCAGGTATTCTCCGGCACGGAAGGCATTCCGACCAACGCCGAGGTCTCCTTCCAGGGCGCGCCCCCGACCCTCCGCGTGAGCGACCAGCTCTCCGGACGCTTCTTCAACGCCTACGGCAAGCCGATTGACGGCGGTCCCGAGATCGAAGGCGAAGAGCGCCAGATCGGCGGTCCTTCCGTCAACCCGTACAAGCGCCGCCAGCCCTCCCAGCTGATTCCGACCGGCATCGCCGGCATCGACCTCAACAACACCCTGGTCTCCGGCCAGAAGATCCCGTTCTTCGCCGACCCGGACCAGCCGTACAACCAGGTCATGGCCGACGTGGCCCTGCGCGCCGACGTGGACAAGATCATCCTCGGCGGCATGGGTCTGAGCAACGACGACTACCTGTTCTTCCGCCACAGCTTCGAGGCCGCGGGCGCCCTGGACAAGATCATCTCCTTCGTCAACACGACCGAGGAGCCGCCGGTGGAGCGCCTGCTCATCCCGGACATGGCCCTGACCGCCGCCGAGTACTTCGCTGCGGACAAGAACGAGAAGGTGCTGGTCCTGCTGACCGACATGACCCTGTATGCCGACGCCCTGTCCATCGTATCCAACCGTATGGACCAGATCCCGTCCAAGGACTCCATGCCGGGCTCCCTCTATTCCGACCTCGCCAAGATCTACGAGAAGGCCGTGCAGCTGCCTTCCGGCGGATCCATCACCATCATCGCCGTGACCACGCTCAACGACGGCGACATCACCCACGCCATCCCGGACAATACCGGTTACATCACGGAAGGCCAGCTCTTCCTCCGTGCGGATCCCGACACGGGCAAGGTCATCGTCGACCCGTTCCGCTCCCTGTCCCGACTCAAACAGCTCGTGCAGGGCAAGCAGACCCGTGAGGACCACTCCCAGGTGATGAACGCCGGCGTGCGTCTGTACGCCGACGCGCAGAACGCCAAGACCAAGCTCGAGAACGGTTTCGACCTGTCCGACTACGATCTCCGCTGCCTTGACTACGCCAAGGAATACGCCACCCGCCTGCTCTCCATCGACGTCAACATCACGGTGGAGCAGATGCTGGACACCGCGTGGGAGATCTTCGCGAAATACTTCTCGCCGGCCGAGACCGGTATCAAACAGGCACTCGTCGACAAATACTGGAAGAACAACTAGACCGTGGCCATCAAGTTTCAATACAACAAGACGTCTCTGACGAATCTGGGCAAACAGCTCAAAGTGCGCCAGAAGGCACTGCCGACCCTGAAGAACAAGGAGTCGGCCCTGCGTTCCAGCGTGCTTGAGGCCAAGAAGGAGTCCGAACGGCTGGCCAGCGAGTTGGAAGCATCCCTGAAGCGGTACGACTATCTGGCCGCGCTCTGGAACGAGTTCGATCCGGGGCTGGTCCGGATTGTGGACGTCGACCTCCGCACCGTCAAGGTGGCGGGCGTCAAGACGCCGCAACTGGACGAGATCCACTACGAGATCCGGCCGTTCAACGCCTTCGTCAAGCCGGCCTGGTATGCCGACGGCGTGGCCATCCTCAAGGAGCTCTCCCGCCTGGGCATCGAGTCCGAAGTCTTCCAGGAGAAGCGCCGGATCCTCGAGTTCCAGCGGAAGAAGACCACCCAGAAGGTCAACCTGTACGAAAAGGTCCAGATCCCCGGCTACAAGGAGGCCATCCGCAAGATCAAGCGGTACATGGAGGACGAGGAGAACCTCTCCAAGGCCTCTTCCAAGATCGTCAAGAGCAGACACGCAGCTGAAGAAGAGGAGGAACAGGCATGATCGAGAAAATGACCCGCTACAACTTCATCCTCCTCGGAGGTGAAGAAGAGAAATTCCTCGCCGGCCTGCAAGAGCTCGGTGTCGTGGACATCACCCGGTCCTTCAAGCCCGTGGACGATGCGTCCAACCAGCTCCTGCTCCAGGCCGAGAACCTCAAGAACGCCGTGGCGTTCCTGGGCAGCCAGGACTTCGAGGACGTCACCCCGCTCCCGGTGTCCGCGGAGGACCCGGCGGCGGAGACCGCCCTGCTCCAGCGCCGCCTTCAGGACGTGCGCTTCAAGCTCGAAGCGGCCCGCAAGGAGTATTCGCTCCGTAAGCCGTGGGGCAATTTCAACCAGGCCGACTTCGAGGAGCTGGAGCGGCGCGGCTACAAGACGCACTGGTACTGTGTCTCGAAGAAGGTATTCTCCGAGGACTGGGCCGACCTGGTCCCGCTCAAGGTCATCCATGAGGAGGACAACCAGGTCTGGTTCGTGACCGTCTCGGACGACCCCGCCTACACCTTCCCGGTCCAGGAGACCGCCGCCCCGGGCGGAGACTTCACCTCTTCGGAGGAGCAGATCCGCCAGTTGGAAGAAGAACTCGTCGAGATCAAGGGACACATCCTCGGACTCAAGGAGGAGATCCCGGAGATCGAGCAGAAGAGCGCCCAGCTCCTCAGCGACCTGGACATGTACCTGGCCGGCAAGGGCTCCGAATCCGCGGTCGAAGGCTACGTCACCCTCTTCGAGGGCTTCGCCCCGATCGAGGAGGACGAGCGTCTCGCCACGGCTTTCGATGCGATGGACGCGCTCTGGTACAAATCTGAAGCGAAGCTTGAGGACAATCCGCCCATCAAGCTGAAAGGCAACTGGTTCACCCGGATGTTCTCCGTGCTGACAGACATGTACGGACGCCCGCAGTACAATGGTTTCGACCCGACGCCGTACATCTCCATCTTCTTCCTGCTGTTCTTCGCCTTCTGCATGGGCGACGCCGGCTACGGCATCGTCCTGGTCATCGTGGGCCTCCTGCTGAAGAAGGTCAAGAGCTTCGCCAGCCTCGCCCCGCTCGTCGTCACCCTGGGTGTCGGCACGACGGTGATCGGCCTGATCTTCCACACCTTCTTCTCCATCGACCTGCTCAACGTGGCCTGGATCCCGGACGGCGTCAAGAAGTTCATGCTGCCTTCCAAGATCGCCGGCTACGACGGCACCATGGTCCTTGCCCTGATCGTGGGTATCGTCCACCTGAGCATCGCCATGGTCGTAAAGGCCATCTACGCCACGAAGAACAACGGTATCGCGAAGACCGTCGGCACCTGGGGCTGGACCCTGCTGATCGTCGGCGGCGCCATCGTGGGCGGCATCGCCCTGGCCGGCGTCCTCGACAAGGAGGTCACGAAATGGGTCCTGATCGTCCTGGGCATCCTGTCCGCCCTCGCCATCTTCCCGTTCAACAACCTGAAGCGCAATCCGCTGGCCAACACGGGCCTCGGCCTCTGGGACACCTACCAGACGGTCACCGGCCTGCTGGGCGACCTGCTGAGCTACCTGCGCCTCTACGCCCTCGGCCTGGCCGGCGCCATGCTCGGCTTCGCCTTCAACTCCATCGGACAGATGGCCCTGGGCGACGGCAGCAGCATCGGCGGCTGGATCGGCTTCATCCTCATCGTGCTGATCGGGCATACCCTCAACCTCGCGATGTGCGCCCTGGGCGCCTTCGTCCACCCGCTCCGACTCAACTTCCTGGAGTTCTTCAAGAATTCCGGCTACGAGACCAGCCCGCGGAACTACACCCCCTTACAGAAAACAAACAATAATCAATAAACCTTTTTATCATGCTTAACATTTTACTTGGTTATCTCGGCCTGGGTCTGGTGTTGATCCTGGGCGGTATCGGCAGTGTCATCGGCACGACTACGGCTGGCAACGCCGCGGAAGGTGCGCTGAAACTCAAACCGGAAGGATCCGGTAACTACCTTGTGCTTTCCGCCCTCCCGGCGACCCAGGGCATCTACGGCTTCGTGGCCTTCTTCCTCATGCTGGGCAAGATGACCTCCGATCCGGAGGCCAACGGCCTGATTGTCTTTGCGATCGGCGCCTGCGTCGGCCTCGTCTGCCTCCTCTCTGCCATCCGTCAGGGCCAGGTCTGCGCCAACGGTATCGTCGGTATCAGCCAGGGCCACAACGTGTTCACCAACACCCTGATCTACGCCGCTCTGCCGGAATTCTACGCGATCCTCGGTCTGGTCGGCGCCCTGATGGTCTAAGACCCTGAGCAAACAGATTATCTATCAGACATTACCCCGGCTATGGGGCCAGGGACGCTTCTCCGACTGGGATGAAGCGTCCCTGGCATATCTGCGCTCGCTCGGGGTGGATTACGTGTGGTATACGGGCGTGCCGCGCCATGCCACGGGACAGCCGTTCGTGAAGGGAAATCCCGGCTCGCCCTATGCCATCACCGACTGGCGGGACGTCAATGCCTACCTGGCCGACGACCCCGCACGGCGTATGGAGGAGTTCGATGCGCTGCTTGCCCGCACGCACGCGGCCGGGCTGCGCGTGCTCATCGACTACATCCCCAACCACGTGGCCCCGGACTACGAAGGCCCCATCCGCCACTACGACTGGTGCGACGGCGACTGGACCGACACGCGCAAAAACGACTGGTCCGCCCCCGAGACGCAGGCGGAGATGCTCGGAATCCTCCGTTTCTGGGCTTCCCGGGGCGTTGACGGCTTCCGCTGCGACATGGTGGAGCTGGTCCCCCCGGAATGCCTTAAGGCCCTGATTTCGGCCGTAAAGGCCGATTATCCGCATCTTCTGTTCGTGGCCGAGGTGTACGGCAGGGAAAACTACCGCCGCTACCTGGACGACGTAGGCTTCGACCTGCTCTACGACAAGTCCGGACTCTACGACTGCCTGCGGGCGGTCTGCTGCAGCGGCGCCACGGCGCGCGGCATCACCTGGAACTGGCAGTGGCTCGGCGACATGCAGCCCCGCATGCTTAATTTCCTGGAGAACCATGACGAGCAGCGCCTCGCCTCCCCGGAGTTCCTCGGCAGCGCCGCCAAAGGCTTCGCCCCGCTGGCCTGCAGCCTCCTTTTCAACACCGCCTCCTTCATGCTCTATTTCGGCCAGGAAGTCGGTGAAGACGGCATCGAAGGCGCCGACGGGCGCACGTCCATCTTCAACTGGAGCGATCCGCCGGAGCTGCGCGAGCTCTTCCGCTCGCTGCACGGCGGCGCCCTCGCTCCCGCCGAAGCCGCCGTACTGGAGCGCTACCGCGAGCTGCTGCGCTATGCCAGGCGCCCCGCCTTCGCCGACGGCGGCACCTGGGACCTCACCTATTGCAACGAGGACGCGCCCGGTTACGACCCCAACCGCCATTTCGCCTTCGTGCGCTTCGACGCCTCCGAAGCCTGGCTGGTCGTCTGCAACTTCTCTCCCGACCCCGCGTCCGTCCGCCTCACCCTCCCCCCGGACCTCCGCTCCCGCTGCCCTGGCCTTCCGGCCATGGCGGAAACAAAAGTCGCGTCCTTCGACGCGACTGTCATTCAATTGGTTTAGAAAGGATATCCGACGCCGAAGTGGATGGCGAAGCCGTCACGCTTGATCCAGTCGCGGGGACCGAGCCAGTGCACATCGGCGGTACTGCAGGGATCGTAGACCTTGAAACCGACATCCAGCCGCACCAGGATAAAGTCCAGATTGACCCGCAGGCCGAGCCCCCAGTCCGCAGCCAGCTGCGAAGGAATATTCTTGATTTCGAAAGGCTCCTCCCCTTCGTCCGCCACCGTCTTCCACACATTGCCCACCTCGGCGAAAAGCGCCGGCTCCACCTTCCAGAACAGCGGGAAACGATACTCCAGATCCGCCTCCAGCTTGAGGTTGCCGGTCTGGCTGGGCAGCATGAAGCCCGGGTTCATCATCTCCGTGCCCGGGCCCAGCGTACGGGCCTGCCAGCCGCGCATGCTGTTGGCACCGCCGCAGTAGAACTGCTTCTCGAACGGCAGCGAGACGGAATTGCCGTAGGCGAACCCGGCGCCGATGTCCAGGTGCAGGGCGAGCGCCTGGCTGTCGTCCTTGCCGAAACGGAACACGCGGGCAAGGTCCAGCTCCGCCCGGACATACTGCTTGTACGGCAGGCCGAAGACCATGTGCTGGACCAGCGCCGGGTGCTCATAGACCGGCAGGACCGAATTCAGCAGGGACAGCGCATTGCCGGACAGGTCCAGGCTGATCCGCTCGGAATGGTAGGCCGTCTTCGGCACCACGGAGGCGTCGGTCGTATGGTAGAGCATGCCGCTCAGGCCCAGGTCGAGCTGGTCCTCGAACATGTCCCAGAGGTAGGGATAGGCGACCAGTGTGTGCACGAAGGCCGTGCTCACGGAGAAGAGCTTCACCAGATTGACGCGCAACGGATAGAGCTGGTAGTAGTACCCGCCGGTCGTCTGCCCGGAATAACCGAAGCTCAGCGACGCCAGGGTCCGGCGGTATTCCGGACGGTTGTGGTAGTTGAACGACGTCTTCACTTCGGTCCGGGGAAGGAACGTGCTGCGCACCCGCTCCAGCGGAATGCCGAGCGGACGGGGGAAGCTCAGGGTGGCCGAAACGCCGAATTCCGACGAGCCGGCCTTGGTCTGCGGGTGATACTGCCAGTTGCCGGTGAAGCCGAGGTCGAGCCATTCCCCGCCATGGAAGACATTCTTGTGGAAGAAGCTCAGCTGGGGCGAGAAGCCCAGCAGGCCGGAGGCATTGGAAGAAGCCTCGATGTTCGCCTTGAAGCCCGTCAGGTCAGTGCCGCTGAGCTTGATGTTGCAGTCCACCGTGGCGCTGTCGACCGGGCTCATTTCGATGTTCACGCTGTTGAACACCTTCAGGGCCGAGAAGCGGTTGTAGGCCTTGTTGACCATCTGCTCGCTGTACCAGGCGCCGGAACGGATGGTGTTGGTGTTGCGAAGCAGGGATTCGCGGAAGCGGATATCCTGCGGATGGGAGATGGTCACCCGCCCGATGCGGTATTTGCGGATCGTGCTGTCCGCCGTCGGCACCTCGCCGCGGCTGTACGTCTTGATGCGGTAGTAGAGTTTCGTTCGGTCCGCCGTGAGCGTGTCCGCCTCGAAGAAATAATGGTTCTTGTTGAAATCGTAGAAGCCCTGCTCGCGGAACACCCCGGCACCGCGCACCGTCTCCGCCTCGAGGCTCTCCTCCGAGAGATAGTCCCCCACGTGGATGGTCATGTTGGCGCTGTCCGCGCGGAACGCCTCGCCGAACTCCCCGCCCGGCACCTCATAGACGATCTCGTCGATGCGGTAGCGCTTGCCCGGCGTGATGCGGTAGTCCACCAGCGCAAGCCGCCCCTTGTATTCCACGTCCGTATGCACCTTGGAATCATAATAGCCCAGGGTCTCCAGGCGCTTGATGATGTTCTCCTGGGAGCCGGGGATCAGCGTGGGGTCGAAGACGACCGGCGCCTGTCCCATCTTTTCCCAGAAGCCGTTGATCCCCCGGCCGCTGCCGTTCGACCAGTTGTACATGCTCAGGCCCGGACTCCAGTTAAAGATGATGGACGAATTGGGCTGCTGGCGGATATACTGCGTGAACCCGCTCGAAGAGAGATTCTTCTCGCGTGTGGTGAGCTCCACCTTCTGGGACGCAAGCCGGTAGGTCCCCTCGGGCAGCAGCTTTGTAGTGCTGCATGAGGTAACAATAAGTAAAAATATGACCAGCAATATATTGCGTCTCATCTTCTTCTGAATTCCGATAATACCACCGCCGTTGCGGTAGCCACATTGAGCGATTCGGCGCCGGAGCCGGGCGCAGCCGGGATCAGCAGCCGCCGGTCCACCTGCGCGGCCACCTCCGGCCGGATGCCGGACGCTTCGTTGCCCATGACCACCAGCCCCTCCGCGGACAGCGCCTCGCGGTACAGGTCCCGCCCGTCCAGGAAGGTCCCGTACACGGGCATACCCGCCTCGCGCACGCGCCGGCACAGTTCCGGAAGGTCCGCTTCGGCCGCCCGGACCCGGAAGATCGAGCCCATCGAGGCCTGGATGACCTTCGGGTTGTACAGGTCCGCGCAGTCATCAGACAGGTACACCGTCCGCACGCCGAACCAGTCCGCGGTCCGGATGATGGTCCCCAGGTTGCCGGGATCCCGGATACCGTCCAGCGCCAGGCACAGGCCGCGCTCCAGGACCGGCCCGGCCGCCTCCGGACGGGCCACGACGGCCAGCACGGGCGAGGGCGAGGAAAGCTGGCTGATGCGCTCCATGGCAGCATCCCCGATCTCCTCCCGACGCCAGACGCCCTCCACCCGAAAATCCGAGCGCAGCGCCTCCTGCACCAGCTTCTCCCCCTCCACGACAAACAGGCCATACGCGTCGCGGAATTTCTTCTCGCGCAGCGAGCGGATGCGTTTGATCTCGGCCTGGGTGATGCTCATATCCCACAAATATACAAAAGAGTTGGCAAAGAAAAAACCGGGCTCCCCTCGGAAGCCCGGTTTTAATCTTAAAACGGAAAGGAATTCGCCTTACTCCTCCACGACCGGAGAATCGACAGCGTTGCGCATGACGGAAGCGATGCCTGCCTTCATCGTACGCTCGGAGGCATACATCTGGCTGGAGCCGATCACCTGGCCGTTGGTGGCCTTCAGGTTGAAGAAGGGCTTGCCGTTCTTGGCTTCCTTGACTTCGTAGCGCTCCTCGATGGGGCCGTTCTTGCGGACGGACTCGATGCCATTGAGGCAGGCAGCCTTGGTGGTGTAGCCCTCGCTCGTGAGGATGACCTGGCCGTTGGTGGCCTTCAGGTTGAACTGGAACTCTCCGTTCTTACGGACGGTTACAACAAATTTTCCCATTGTCTTATTGTTTTAAGTGTTGATGAAAAGTCGCTTTTACAAATATAGCAAATTTATTTTCCCTTGCACCCCATTATTGATAAAAAATTGGGATTCTTAAGGTATAACAAAAATGTTATCGTATTTTACAAAAATGTTTCTCGAATTATATATCAATAAATTAAATGATTTTTAGCCAACTGAACGGCATCCCATCCAAAAACCGCTTTTTTTTCGTATATTCGCAAAAAATAACCGACACCATGGACAACTACCAGATCAGAAAAGAGCTTTACGACGCCGCTTCGCTGTATGCCGGCTTCGATCCCGCCGATGAGAGTACCTACGCTACCTGCTACGACGGCCATGTCTATTCCGACTTCGTCGCCAGCGGCAAGCGCAGCCGCGACCTCGCGGTCACCCTCCCCCGCACCCTGCACGACCACTCCATCAGCGACGCGCTGTACCGCTTCCTCGGCGGCTACGATCCCTTCAATGTCGTGGGCGTGATGGGCGGCCACGCGATGCTCCGTTCGGACACCTCTTTCCGCAGCGTCGCCTACATCAGCAAGACCTTGACCGAGCACGGCAAGCTCATGGTCTCGGGCGGCGGTCCCGGTGCCATGGAGGCGACCCACTTCGGCGCATGGATGGCCGGCCGCTCGGACGCCGAGTTCGAAGAGGCCTGGCACATGCTGCTGGTCGCCGGCTCCTTCCGCGAACCGGGCTGGCTCTCCTCCGCGTTCCGCGTGATGGAGCGTTTCCCGCAGACGGAGTTCAAGAGCCTGGGCATCCCCACCTGGCTATACGGCCACGAGCCCTCCACCCCGTTCGCCACGCACATCGCCAAATACTACGACAACAGCATCCGTGAGGATACCATCCTCACCGTCTCCGTGGGCGGCATCATCTTCACCCCCGGCTCCGCCGGCACGATCCAGGAGATCTTCCAGGAGGCCGCCCAGGACCACTACAAGACCTGCGACGTCTCCAGCCCGATGGCCTTCATGGGCGTGGAGTTCTTCACGAAGGAAGTCCCGGTCTATCCTTTCCTCCAGGACATGATGGCGCGGGGCAAATACCACGACCTGCTGCTCTCCATCTCGGACTACCCCGACGACATCGTCAAGGAGATCCTCGCCTTCCGGGAGGCAGACGCAGTCCACATTCCGAACAAATTCTTCAAATAGATGAAAATCAACTCAATAGGCGTACTTACCTCAGGTGGCGATGCACCTGGGATGAACGCCTGTATCCGTGCCGTGACCCGCGCCGCCATCTTCGAGGGCTGGCGGGTCTTCGGCGTGTACCGGGGCTGGGAAGGCCTCATCATGGGCGACATCAAGGAGTTCAACAGCGCCAGCGTCAGCAACACCATCCAGCGCGGCGGCACGATCCTCAAGACGGCCCGCAGCGACGAGTTCCGCACGCCCGAAGGCCGGGCCAAGGCCTACCAGAACATCCAGAAGTTCGGCATCGACGCCCTGGTGGTCATCGGCGGCAACGGCTCCCTCGCCGGGGCGCAGGCCCTCGCCAGCGAATACGACATCCCGGTGATCGGCCTGCCCGGCACCATCGACAACGACCTTTACGGCACGGACTCCACCATCGGCTACGACACGGCCCTCAACACCATCATGGAGTGCGTGGACAAGATCCGCGACACGGCCAACAGCCACGACCGCATCTTCTTCGTCGAGNNNGGCTTCCTGGCGCAGAACAGCGCCATCGCCGCCGGCGCCGAGGCCGCCATCATCCCGGAGGACCAGACCGACATCGACCAGCTCGCCAACTTCATCGGCCGCGGCATCCGCAAGAGCAAGAACAGCAGCATCGTGCTCGTGTCCGAGAAGGACGGCGGCGCCATGCACTACGCGGAGCGCGTCCGGCAGGAGTATCCGGAATACAACGTGAAGGTCTCCATCCTCGGGCACCTGCAGCGCGGCGGCTCCCCCACCGCCTACGACCGTATCCTCGCGAGCCGGCTGGGCGTCGCCTCCATCGAGGCGCTCAAGGAGGGCCAGCGCAACATCATGGTCGGCATCAAGAACGACCAGATCGTCTACGTCCCCATCTCCCGCGCCATCAAGATCGACAAGCCCATCGACAAGGAGCTCATCAACGTGTTAAGCATTCTATCCATCTAAAGTATGAATACCGACGAAAGATTCATCATCACCATCAGCCGCGAGGTCGGCTCCGGCGGACACACCGTCGGCCGCAAACTCGCCGAGGCGCTGGATGTCCGCTATTGCGACAAGGAGCTGATCAAGCAGCTCATGAAGGAGTTCAACCTCACCGCCAGCGGCATCGAGCAGCTGAAAGGAAAGAAAAAGAACTGGTTTGCCGACTTCATCCAGTTCGTGGCGCCCATGCCCAAGGTCAGCATGCTGGTGGACACCGACTCCCGCTATATCCAGGAGTTCCGCCCGGACATCACCACGGACGACATATACAAAGCGGAGACGGAGATCCTCAAGGGCATTGCGGACGAGGGTTCCTGCGTCATCGCCGGCCGTTCCGGATTCTTCGTGCTCAAGGACCATCCGAACAAGCTCAGCATCTTCATCACCGCCCCCATGGAGCACCGCATCGAGCGCGTCATGCGCAAGCAGCAGCTCACGCGGGAGCAGGCGGAGACCGTAATCAAGAGCGTGGACGAGGCGCGGGACAATTACGTGCAGCGCTACACCGGCACGAGCCGCAACGACGCCCGCAACTACGACCTGGTCCTCAACATGGACCGGCTCTCCGAGGACGACGCCGTCCAGCTCATTCTGTCGTACATCCGGTATACCCGCTAGACAGGCGGTTCACCACCACGGCAGCGACGACATTCCCGGACACGTTCAGCAGCGTGGCCGGGATGTCTATTAGTGTGCTGACGACCACCAGAACAGCCGCCATCTCAGGCGGATAGCCCAGCACGGAGCAGATCAGCAGCTCCCCCGTCATCCCGCCCGTCGGCACGGCGCCCATGACCGTGCCCACCAGGATGCCGAGGCCCACCACCAGGAAGATCCCGCTCCAGGACGGCGCGGCTCCGCCGAAAATGGTCAGCAGGAAGACCACCTTCACCACCCCGCCGATGGCGGACCCGTCCTTGTGGATGTTGGTCCCGAGCGGGATGACGCTGTCGGCAATCAGCGGCCGGACGCCCATGCCGGCTGCGGCCTCCATGGCCAGGGGAATGCACACGGCGCTGGACGAGGTCGCCACCGCCGTCAGCGACGGCGGCACCATCCCGCGCCAGTAGCGCCCCAGCATGCCTTTCCCGCCGGCCGCCGCCACCCAGGCGGAGTTCACCGCGAAGAAGAGCACGAGCGCCGCAATCAAGTACACCAGCAGGGCATCGGCATAGCCGCCCAGGATCTCCCCGCCCAGGCTTCCCACCGTCCAGGCGAAATAGCAGCCAATACCTAAAGGCGCAGCATACATGACATATCGCATCAGCTTGACGGTCAAGTTCATGGACGATTCCAGGAAATCCGCGGCCCTGCGCCCCTTGTCACGCAGCAGGGCGATGACGATGCCCGCCGCCATCGACACGCCGATGAGCGGCAGAAGGGACCCGGCGATGGCCGATTTCAGCGACAGCACGCCCCCGCCGCCAGCCGCCTCCTGCATGTCCGCGAGGAAGGCCTCCGGGCTGGCCGCCGGGAAAGGATTCCAGATCATGAACACGGCAAAGGCCAGGGCCCCGGCGACGGCCGACAGCAGCAGGAACGTCCCAAAGGTCGTGCCCAGCAGCCGCCACGCGACGCCGCTGCGGCACACCTTGCAGGTCGCCGACGACATGCTGAACGCCACCAGCGGCACGATCAGCACGAACACCGCATCCAGGAACACCTCCCCCACGGGCCGCACCACGGCCGTCCCCTCTCCCCAGACCAGCCCGCACACCCCGCCGAGGATCACCCCCGCCAGCAGCGCCAGCGTAAACCCGTAGTTTTTCCAAAAACTCATCATACAAATATACAAATTCCATCTTAAGGAGCGCTCCCCGCGTCCCATGAAATGGTCCGATAGAAGCGATAGCGCGATGGAAAAGTTCAACGGATTGTTATATGTTTCCGAGAATCTTGCATTATTCTTGGATTTAATTCCGAGAATTTTATGATATTCTTGGATTTTTGTCCGAAATTCTATATCTTCGCACAAAAAAGAAGCCTACTATGATCCATAGAAGCATCGAAGAGAATATCCGAAAAGCCCTTGTCAGCAAGAAGGCCGTCACCATCATGGGAGCACGTCAGGTGGGTAAATCCACCCTCACCGAGGCTCTCTTCTCCGGGGAGGATAATGTCTTATTTCTTGACGGTGATGAAGCCGATGTCCGCGCTATCCTGAAAGACGCTACTTCAACCCGCCTTCGCGCTATTTTCGGCAAAGCCACCACTGTGGTCATTGACGAGGCCCAAAAGATAGACGATATCGGCAATGTCCTGAAATTAGTGACTGACAAGATGAAGGATATCCGGCTTGTTGCTACGGGAAGCTCTGCTTTCGAGTTGGCCGAAGACGTTAACGAATCCCTCTCCGGTCGTAAGCGAGAATTCAAGCTCTTCCCACTTTCATTCAAAGAGTTGGTGGAGGATTCCAGTCTGTTGGAGCAAACACGCCTCCTGCCTCAACGTCTTTTATACGGTAACTATCCGGAAGTGGTTACCTCTCCCGGGGAAGAGCGGGTTGTGCTCAAAGAACTGATGGATAGTTATCTTTACAAAGATGTCCTTAATATCAAGGGAATCGCTAAACAGGATAAACTTGAATCCCTCCTTCGCGCCTTGGCTTTCCAGATAGGTTCCCAAGTCAGTTATAGCGAGATTGCCAATTTGATTCACATTGACTCCAAGACCGTCGAGAAGTATATCGATATCCTGGAGAAGTGTTACATTATCTTCCGTCTTCCATCCTTTGCCCGTAACCTCCGGAACGAACTCAAATTCGATAAGAAAGTCTATTTCTGGGACATGGGTATCCGCAATGCCATCATCGGGAACTTTGCGCCCATCGAACTGCGGGATCATCGGGAAGTAGGCCATATGTGGGAGAACTGGTTGGTGGCTGAGCGAATGAAAAAGCTCGAATATGACCGTTCATTTGCGGGCAAATACTTTTGGAGAACCACCGCCAAGAAAGAGATTGATTTAATAGAAGAGGAAGATGGAAAGATTACCGCTTACGAATTCAAGTGGAATCCGGAAGAGAACGTATCCTGTCCAAAATCATTCGCTGAGGCTTATCCGGAAGCCACGTTCAAGACGATCAATCCGTCAAACGTCTATGGATTCCTTGTAGAATAGCAACGACAAAACCTAATCTAAAAATCAACCATTCGGTCATACGAAAAATCCCTCTCAGAGGAGTCTGAGAGGGATTTTGTGGAGCATAGGGGATTCGAACCCCTGACCTATAGATTGCGAACCTATCGCTCTACCAACTGAGCTAATACCCCGAAAGCGGATGCAAAGGTAAACATTTTTTTTGAATTCCTATCAATCCGCGAAGACCATCTCGTCGAAGAGCCAATCGGCGTGGCCGATCTCCTTCATGACGAAGAGCAGGTAGCGGATATCCAGGGAAATATTGCGGCAGTAGTCCGGGTCGAAGACCAGGTCGCTCATCGTCCCTTCCCACACGCGGTCGAAGTTGATGCCGATGAGGTTGCCGTCGGCGTTGATCACCGGGCTGCCGGAATTGCCGCCGGAGGTGTGGTTCGTGGCCAGGAAGCAGACCGGCTGGTCGTCGTGGCCGCCGGCGGCATAGATGTCGCGCAGCACCTGCGGGATGTTGTAGTCGAAGATGTCGGGATTGTCTTTCTCCATAATGCCCGTGAGCGTGGACACAGGCGCGTAGTAGACCGCGTCCGAAGGGCTGTAGCCCGCCACGTGGCCATAGGCGACGCGCAGCGTCAGGTTGGCGTCGGGATAGAAGGCCTTGTCCGGCTCGAACTCCATCTGCCCCTGCATGTAGTCGCGGTACGCCAGGCGGATCTGCTGGTCCAGCCGGGTGATCACGGGCTGGATGTCCTGCCGGTACCACTGATAGAAAGCGTCGTAGAGCGCATAGGCGGGATCCGCCTTGACGGCCTCCAGGTCGCTCTCCTTCAGGGCCAGGACCTTCGCACGGTCCGTGAACAGGGACTTCGCGAAGAGGTCGTCCCGCCAGGCCGCCACGCTGCCGTATGCAGCCAGTTTCTCCCGGAAGAAGCCGGGCTTGTAGCCCGGATTCATCTGCATGTCATAGGCCTCCAGCATGGCCACGAAGATCTCCTCGTCAATGGGCTGGTAGTAGTCCTTGAAGAAGTCCTCCGCGAGGACCTCCACCGACCGGCCGCCCTGCAGGGCGCTCACCACGTTGTTCGCGAACTGCAGCAGCTCGACCGTGCGGACCGTCTCCGTATAATACTCATAAGCGCGGTAGACCGGCTCGCGCTGGGCATACAGCGCATGCAGCCGCTCCACCAGGCCCTCGTAGCGCGTCCCCTTCGCCCAGGCGGCGAAACGGCGCTCGTAGTCCTGCTTGGCGGCCACGGTCTTCAGGCGGGCGATGCCTTTCGCCTCCCCCTGCCACTTCTTCCAGGCGTTGGAGACATTGGCGTTCTTGGAGGAATACTGGATGCGGACCGCCTGGTCCTGCGACATGTATTTCTTCTGGATGTCCAGGCGCTGCGTGCGCAGGGCGATCTTCTCCGGATCGGACACCTCACCGACATAGCGGACCTCGTCCGAGACCACATATTCCTTGGTGCTGCCCGGGCAGCCGTACACGAAGGTAAAGTCCCCCTCCTTCACGCCAGCACGGGAAATCGTGAAGAAACGCTTCGGCGTATACGGAATGTTATCTTCTGAATAATCAGCCGGTTCATTGTCCTTACCTGCATAGATGCGGAAGACGGAGAAATCCCCCGTGTGGCGGGGCCACATCCAGTTGTCGGTGTCGCCGCCGAACTTGCCGATGGACGACGGCGGGGCGCCCACCAGGCGCACGTCCCGGTAGACCTTGTATACGAAGAGGAAATACTGGTTGGCATAGTAGAGCGCCTCCACGCTGGCGCGCACCCCCTTGGACGGATTGGCCACCTGGCGGACGAGCGCGTCCGAATTGGCCTTGACCACGGAGTCGCGCTGCGTCTCGGTCATGCCCGGCACATAACCCTTCAGGATGGTGCCGGTGACCTCGTCCATTCGCTCCAGGAAGCTGACGGTCAGCCCCCGGTTGGGCAGCTCCTCGCTGCGGTTCATCGCCCAGAAGCCGTCCTTGAGATAGTCGTGCTCCACGCTGCTGTGCTGCTGGATCTGGCTGTAGCCGCAGTGATGGTTGGTGAAGAGCAGGCCGTCGCGCGAGACCACCTCACCGGTGCAGCCGGAGCCGAACAGCACCACGGCGTCCTTGAGCGACGCCTGGTTGACGCTGTACACATCCTCGGCCGTCAGCCGGAATCCATGGGCCTGCATGTCCTCGATGCGCTGCGAGATCAACAGCGGCAGCCACATCCCCTCGTCCGCCCGGAGCGGCTGGAAGGCCGCCAGCAGCGCCAGCGCACCGGCAATCAAAAACTTCTTCATATCGTTCATTCTTGTTTCAAATCGTTATGCCAATCACAAAAATACGTAATAATTTGCTATCTTTACTGAGTTATGAAAAATTCCGTCCGCATTGCAGGCATCGTCTTCCTGGTCCTGTCCCTTCTTGAGGTCATCCCGATGGCCTTTGGCGTCGAAACCCTCCATCCCTGGCTCAAACCCCTGCTGATCCCCTCGCTGGCCGTGGCGGCCCTCTGCGCCCTGCTGCCGGAGTATAAGGGCAAGAAGACCGTCCTGCTGGCCATCGGCCTGGCCCTGCATGCGGCCGGGGACATCCTGCTGCTGCTCGACATCCACGGTTTTGCCTTCTTTGCGGCGGGCTTGGGAGCCTTCCTGCTCGGCCATTTCTGCTATCTCTGGGTCATGCTGACCGGCATCGGCGGCCTGAAGGGCTGGAAAGAGATCCTGTGCTGTGTACTCCCCCTGCCGATTTCCATAGTGACCGCCGGACTCATCGGTGCGGAAGGCGTCATGCGTTATGCTGTCAATGCCTATGCCTTCACCCTGCTGTTCGAGATCGCGACCGGCATCCTGTGGATGCTGCGGAAGCGCCCGATGGGCCTCCGCATCCTGCTGGGCGCCATCCTGTTCCTGATCTCCGACGCCCTGCTGGCGCTGAATGTCTTCATGGATGTCGACTTCCCCACCCGGCACGCCCTGGTCATGGCGACCTACCTGGCAGCCGAATGGTTCCTGGTCAGCGGCATGGTCCGCAACCGTCAGTTCGAAGGAGCCTGAGGTTATTTCTGATAGTGCAGGGTGTAGCGGAAGGCGTTTTCGTCCACCTTGTTGCGGGGCAGGTTGTACACCTTCTCCAGCGCACGGCAGTTGTAGAATGCATCGTAATCCACCATCGTGGTGGACTTGGGCAGCCATAGCGTCCGGAGATTGCTGCAGCCGCCGAACATCTGGGCGCCGACGACCCCCTTGGGGGCGAGGAATTCCAGATAAGGGACCCCGCTTTCCGTTCGGCCTACGCGGAGATTCCCGGCGTCGTTGAGCCCCGACGCATAGAGATCCTGCCAGTCTTTGTCCGACATCTCGGAGAGCACGTAGCGGTAGTCGGTACGCTTGCCGTTCTTTGTCACGGATCCCGACAGGGTCTGCCCCTGCCCCGACACGCGGGCATAGGGTTTCCCTTCCACAAGCGTGGCCTTGGACAGGTCCAGCTCCATCAGGGAGCCGTGCAGCTCGGCAGATCCGCCGTCCAGGCGGTCGACGGCGCCCGCCATAACCCGGAGGAGCTTGATGTCGTCGCCGTCCAGGTTGCCCGTCACGGTCAGTTTCGTGACCCGCTCCTGCATGTTCTTCGACAGGAGCTTCGACAGGGTGCCCGGCTTCTTGACATTGATCTTCGCCGGGAAGTTGTCGCCCTTGCGCATGGGCTGGATCCCGATCAGCATCTCCCGGAACGGCAGCTGCCGCTCGCTCACGCCGGGCACGACCAAGGCCCGGTAGTAGCCGTTGCAATAGCCCTTCCAGCCCAGGTTCAGGTGGAAGAATTCCCCGTCGTAGCCATCCACGACGAACAGGTGGTTGTCGTCCGCCACAATGACGGGACGGCTCTGGTCCATCTCACGGTAGAGCGTCTCCAGCATCTCGATGTCGCCGTAATCGTCCACCCAGGTGCACCGGGGGCTGTAGCCCCAGTGGTCGAGCAGGCCCGCCTTGAAATTGATCAGCGAGCTGACGGTCCCCGTCGGAGAGAGCCTGGCCATCACGCTCCCCACGCAGTCCAGCATGAGCGCGGCGTGGTCCGCGTCCGAGCCGTCCCATTTCACGGGATGCTCCTGCATGTTGACCTTGAACTCCTTTCCGCTCTGCAGCGAGAACATCCCCGTCCCCGACGGCTGCACGGGATGGCGGTAGTAAGCCAGGACCTGGGCCAGCGCCACCGGGCCGCAGCCGGCCAGGCAGGTGGAGTCCTTGGATCCGTACTTGTCCGTGGGCAGCAGGGCGTTGTACGGACCGCCCTGGGCGAATTCGATCCCCGCCAGCAGCGGCCTGACGCCGTCCCCACGCGGGGAATAAGAGGTAGCGGGCAGCGCCCGGTACACCTGGCGCCGGTTTTTGAGGCCCTCGAGCTGTTCCCCGTAGCGGTTGAGGATGTGGTAGATGGAGTTGTCCTTCGCCGTGTCGTCGCCGCTCCACATGTTGTTGCCGATGCCGTAGGCCAGCACGGGATTGTCGATGAAGGGCTGGTATTCCTGCCGCACCACGATGGCGAAGCTGTGGTTGGCCGCATCCGAGAAGGCGCACAGCGTCTTGGTGCCGTATTTGTACTCCAGGCGTTCCTTCTCGTTCGAGGTGCCGCGCGACAGCAGGAAACGGCGGGCGATCTCCCACTCCTGCCCGTAGTCGGGATTGGGCTTCACGTTGATCAGCAGCGAGTCGGACTTCACGGTCTGCTCGCCGATCTGCGCGGTCATCGCGTGCACCCGCAGACGCCCGGAGCCCAGCACCCGGAACTGGGTATGGACCTCCACGTGGTAATAATCCTCCTCCTCGTAGCCGTCCGGCTTGACCAGCTCCAGCTTCTCCAGCACGGCGCGGTCCATGCCGCCGTCGAAATTGGTGAGCCGGTACTGGTTCGCTTCCAGGATATACACGATCTCGATGCGGTCTCCCTGGACGACCTCATCGTAAGGGCCGTAGACCTCAAATGAACGCAGCCCGTCGGGCTTCTGGGCGAGCGCCGGCAGCAGGGCAAGAAGCAGGCCGGTCAGGATGGCGAAACGTTTCATATCTTGGGTAATATTTTAGCGTAGTGGCAGTTAAGGACCTCGGCGCAGTCGCCATGCCAGTTGTGCATGCCGTTTCCGAGGCAGTCGCGCCAGACCGGACAGTCGGCGCAGCGGCCTTTCCGCGTCCAGCGGCGGTCCCGGAAAGGCTGGAAGCGGTGCTCCCAGACGTCGAAGAAGTCGTCTTCGTAGATGTTCCCCTGGCTGAAGGCGTCGCGGTCGATGTTGGGGCAGGCGCAGATGCGCCCGTCGATCAGGATGGAAGCGATGTTAACACCCGCATGGCAGAAATACGGCACGTCCCGGACCTTGTTCTCGTAGCGCCCGAGGTATCCCTCGCAGGAGAAAGTCACCGTCATACCGGAAGTCCCCTTCCGCTTGGCTGCTATGAAGTCCATCAGGGCCGTGAACTCCGCATCCGTGAGCTGCATATCCGGATCGTCGGCCGCGCGGCCGATGGGGATGACGGTGAAAATGCGCCACTGCTTCACGCCCAGCGCCTCCAGGCGGTCATACAGCGCCTCCAGCTCCGCGAAATTGCGCCTGTTCACGCAGGTCACCACATCGAAGGTGAGGCGCGGGTCTGCGGCAGCGAGCGCAATGGCGCGCTCGGCGCGCGTGAAGCTGCCGGCCCGCCCGCGCATCCAGTCGTGCGCCTCCTCCAGCCCGTCCAGGCTGATCGTCAGCGCCCCCATGCCGGCATCCATCAGTTTGCGGTGCATCGCCTCGTCGTAGAACCACCCGTTGGACACGATGCTCCACCCCACCCCGCGGCCGCGCAGCGCCCGCCCGATGTCCTCGATATCGGGACGCAGCAGCGGCTCCCCTCCGGTCAGCACGACCGTGAAGGGATTCGCGCGCCCCTTCACCGGAATGGTGTCGAAGGCGCGCAGAAAATCCTCCAGGGGCATGTCCACGTCGCGGCTCGCCGCAAAACAATCACTGCCGCAGTGGCGGCAGTGAAGATTGCAACGGGTAGTGCACTCCCAGAACAGGTAGTTGAGCTCGTGCACCGCCGTCTCGTTCGCGCGGAACGCCCGGTGTAGCAGCCGACCGATCATTCGAGCACGGACGCTTCCTCTTCCGGAAGCATTTCAGCGTCCTCGACCACCTGACCTTCGACCAGCTCCGTCTCTTCCTCGAAACTGAGCTGATCCTGCGGAGCAGGGACCGGCGTGCCGTAGCAGGCCTGGAACACGAACAGCGCCGTCGTGAGCGATGCACCCTTCAGGATGCGGTGGATCCACTTTCTCATATCGCAAAGGGTTATTTCCCGCAAGATACAAAAAATATTCGTCAATCGCCGGCCCAATCGACGAATCTTTTTCCGGCCGGCTCATTTTGGCTCGTTATTTGCCGGCCCTTTGCCCGTCATGACTCCGCAAGCCGACATCCGCGAACTCTTCCTCAAGTACTACCGGCCACTCTGCCTGTACGCGCTGCATTATCTCAAGGATGCAGACGCGGCGGAGGATGTCGTGCAGGAGGCCTTCACCGCCTGGTGGCAAAAAGACGCCGATACCCAGGTCGGGAACGTCCGCTCCTACCTCTATACCATGGTCCGCAACCGCTGCATCGACCTGCTCCGGCGGCAGGGCCGGGAGGCGGAGCGCCTGCAGCCCGAGGATGCGGCAGGCGTCATCACGGACGAGCAGGCGCAGGAGCGCTCCGCCCTGGAGGCCCGCCTCTGGGAAGCCGTGGACCGGCTTCCCGCCCGGCGCCGCGAGCTCCTGCTGATGAGCAAGCGGGACGGCCTAACCTACGAACAGATCGCGACAGCCACCAGCCTGTCCGTCAACACGGTACGCAACCAGATCAGCCGCGCGCTCCGCACCCTGCGCGACGGCGCCGACAGCATCCTCGACTTCATCCTGCTCCTTCCCGCCATTCCTTTCGCCTGAGGGCGATGGTACTTTTTCGGATTTGCTTCGTCTTAGGGACAGAAGCATTCAGGAAATGAGAGAAATCCAAGACGAACACCTGCGCTTCGTCGCGCAGCGCTGGCAGGCCGGGCGCTTCGATCCGAAGCGGGCCTGGCGGCGTCTCCGCGCCAGCGTAACGGCGCAGGCAGGCGGACGCATCCGCCGCCCCGGCCGGCCAGTCTGGGGCTGGGCCCTGGCCACGGCCCTCGCGGTTGTGGCAGTGGGCCTGTTCCTTTTCAGCCGCAATGCCATGACCACCATCCCGGCTGCAGCGGGCGCCCGGGCCGTCGTCCTGCCGGACGGCACGCAGGCCACCCTCGCAGCCGGAGCCACCCTGTCCTTCCACCGCCACGGCTTCGGCACCCGCGACCGCGCCGCCCGCATGACGGGCAAGGTCTTTTTCGCGGCGGCGCACAATGATGCGCTACCCCTGGAGATCACGACGGACAATGGTTTCGTGCGTGTGCTCGGCACACGCTTCCAGGTGGATGCCGACGGAAGCGGGACTGCCGTGGACGTCGTGGACGGGCGCGTGCTTTTCGCCGCCCTCCAGGCCGAAGACGGGTTGATCCTGACGCGGGGCATGCATGCCGAACTCCCCGCCGGGGCGGCGAAGCCCGTCCTGGCCGTAGCGGCAACGCCCAACCCCGCCGCCTGGGCCACGCATACCTTTATCTATGAGGACACCCCGCTGGAAGACGTCCTGCGCGAGCTCTCCGCCCATTTCGGACGCACGCTCGGCACCGACGCCCGCGACCGGCACCTGACGGGTGAATTCGAAAGCGACAGCCTGACGGAGATCGTCTCGCTGGTCGAGGCAGCGCTCGGCATCCAAATCGACATCCAGCCATGAAGCAGCGTTTCCTCTCCTTGATCCTTCTGCTGTGCAGCCTCCTGCCCGCCTATTCGCAGACGACGCTGCTGCAGCGCATGGCACTGCTCCGGGAGCAGTACGACATCCGCTTCGTGTATGACGCCGCGCTCCGGGGCGCCCTGTCGCAAAGCCGGGAAATAGCGCCGCTCAGTGAGGCGCCGGACGTGGAAGAAGCCCTCCGGCAAAGCTTCCGGGGCAGCGGCGTGAACTGGGAGCTGCGCGGCCGCAGCGTCGTCCTCCGGCCTGCTCCGCCCGCACCCAAAGCCGCCGTGCCGAGCCGCGTAACCCTCAGCGGCCACATCACCGACGCCGCCTCGGGCGAGACGCTCATCGGCGCCGGCATCCTGTCCGACCGCACCGGCGCCGTCACCAACGAATTCGGATTCTATACTCTTACCCTCCCCGCTGGCATCCACCGCCTGCAGGTCGCCTACATCGGCTACGACCAGCAGATGCTCGAGCTCGACGTGCAGCGCGACACCACCCTCGACTTCGCCCTGCGGGGCAACGCCGAGCTGGACGCCGCGCGCATCGTAGCGCGCAAGGACGCCGGCCTGCAGTCCGCCTACCTCGGCTCCATGGAAGTCCCGCTCACGCAAATCAAGAATACCCCGATGCTCTTCGGCGAGGCCGACGTGATCAAGACCCTGCAGCTGCTTCCCGGCGTGCAGAGCGGCCAGGAGGGCTTTTCTGGCCTGCACGTGCGCGGCGGCGGGCCGGAAGAGAACCTTGTCCTGCTGGACGGCGTGCCCGTCTACAGCATGGACCACACGCTCGGGCTCTTCTCCATTTTCCAGCCGGAGGCGGTCAAGAACGTCACCCTCTACAAGGGTTCCTTCCCCGCCCGCTACGGCGGCCGCATCTCCAGCATCATCGACATCCGCACCAACGACGGCAACATGAAGGAGACCCACGGATCGCTGACCGTCGGCCTGCTCAACGACCGCATCCACCTCGAGGGCCCCATCCTGAAAGACAGGCTCAGCTATTCGGTCAGCGCCCGCGGCCTGCATTCCGTCATCGCGGAGCCCCTCCTCCGCATGTTCCTGAAGAACACCTACTACAACTACTATTTCTACGACCTCAACGGCAAACTGACATGGAACGCCACGCCCCGGGACCGCTTCAGCCTCAGCCTCTACCAGGGGGCGGACAAAGGCGGTTACGCGCAGAACCAGACCTACAAATACACTTTTAATTCGGGCGATCCCGAGAACCTGCATGAGCGCTCCGGGACCCGCAAGGGAGAACTCGGAATCGGATGGGGCAGCACCGTGGGCGCCCTGCGATGGAACCATGTCTTCGGCAGCCGCCTCTTCTCCAATACCACCCTCTCCTTCAACCGTTACAGGATGGTCATCGACTTCGCCACCGAGGATAAGGGAATTCAGGATCTCACACCCTTCCTGAACGCCTCCTTAGCCAGCTACCGCTCCGGCATCATGGACCTGGGCGTCCGCTTCGACTTCGACTGGACGCCAGCGCCGTCCCATCTCGTGAAGTTCGGCGCGGAATACCTCCATCACGATTTCCGGCCGGAGACCCTGACCTCCTTCACGCAGGACATCAACCGCAAGAAAAGGAAGGATTTCCTGCTGGGGCACAAATATCCGGGCCACGACACCTCGCTCTATATCGAGGACAATATCACGCTGGGCACGCACGTCAGCCTCAACCCGGGCCTGCGGCTGTCCTGGTTTAACACGCAGGGCCGCAACTATCTGTCGGCTCAGCCGCGCCTGTCGGCAAAAGCCAGCCTGGGCGGCGGTCTCGCCTTCAAGGCCGGCTACTCCCGGATGGCGCAGTATGTCCACCTGTTGTCCTCCACCTCCTTCGCCATGCCGCTGGACCTTTGGGTCCCCATCACCAAAGAGATCCGTCCCGTGACCTCCGACCAATACACGGCCGGGATCTATTTCGACGGCCTGCCCGGCTGGGAATTCTCCCTGGAAGGCTACTGGAAAGACATGTACAACCTGCTGGAATACAAGGAGGGCGTCGCCTTCCTGGGCACTTCCGACGGCTGGGAAAAGCAGGTCGAGATGGGCCGCGGCCGCTCCCGCGGTCTGGAACTCTTTGTCCAGAAGACCGGCGGCAAGACCACGGGCTGGCTGTCCTACACCCTGGCGAAGAGCGACCGCTGGTTCCCGGACGGTTCCATCAACATGGGCCGTCCTTTCCCCTACCGCTACGACCGCCGCCACAGCGTCAACCTCACCCTGAACCATAAGTTCTCGGACAAGGTGGACGTGTCAGCCTCCTGGGTCTTCATGACCGGCAACTATATGACCCTGCCGCTGCGCAAGACTGCCCTGCTGACGCCCGACTCCGACAACGGCCAGCTGAATGCCGCCGATTATGTCACGAACCGCAACAACTACCGCCTGCCGCCCACCCACCGGCTCAACCTCGGCGTCAACCTGCGCCACCTCACGAAACGGGGCAACGAGGTGGTCTGGAATTTCAGCCTCTACAACGCCTACAATGCCATGAATCCCCAGTTTATCATTTACGGAATAGAAAATGACTGGGGCATCGAAGGCGACGACGACAAACTCTCCCTTTACAAACTCACCATCCTGCCCATCCTGCCCGCCTTCAGCTACACGCTCAATTTCTGATCCGCCATGAGACATCTCCTTTCCATATCTTCCGCCGTCATACTGCTCTGCGCCTGCACCAACCCGCTTGACTATCAGAGCGGGCAGAATGCCCTGGTCATCATCATGAACGCCCAGTTGCGCACGGACGAGACCCATCACACTGTTTGGCTCAACCGCGGGTACATCAACGCCATCGGGCTTCTGGACGAGGCGAAGGTGCGCTGCTTCATCAACGGCGAGCCGATTGCCAGCGCAGTTCTCGAAAAGAATTCGGTGTCCGCATACAGAAACAGCAGCGCCTACACGTTCAACGCCGAGATCCATCCCGGCGACGAGGTCCGGCTGGAGGCCGTGATCGGCGGACTCCGCGCAAGCGCCACCGCCGTGGCGCCGCAGCCCGCAACCCTTGTCGCCGTCGACACGGCAGCCGTGCAGGATTCGCCCTACGCATCCTACAGGTACATGGGCAGTCCGGATCGCATCCTGTCCTGCAAATTGCAGCTCCGGGACCGCCCCGGTGAGACCAACTGGTACCGCCTCAGCGTCCTGAAGGACGAGGAGAAGTACGTCCATTTCGTCGAGGATCCTACCCTCGACGAGACCCGGAACGTGCGTACCAGCGAGTTCTACTTCGACCAGGATCCCATCTTGAACGACGGCTACCAGGACCAGGCAAGCAGCCTGCACATCCAGAACGTCAGCCTGCTCAATGCCGTGTACAATCTTTATTGCTCCTTCCGGGACATCCGTTTCTCCGACGGCGAAGCCTCGGTGGAAATCCATTACCCACTCCGGCAGTCTGCCTATCTTGGAATCGGCTATGAGCATTCCTCCAGTCTCACCAGAGTCATATCCGTCCGGCCCCGTCTCACGTTCCGCTTCCTGACGCTCTCGCAGGAAGAGTTCAGCTACATCGCCGCCCTCAACCGGGGCAGCACGTACGACTATCAATGGTATGCCCTGACGGAACCCATCTCCTATCCATCCAACGTCGAAGGCGGACTCGGCCTGGTCACGGTCGCGTCCGCCTCGGACATTACGCTGGACTTGCCGGCGTATGAGATTGTAAAAGAGCCTTTCTCTTAAAGCAGCTTCTGAATCGGCTGCTGCGGGGCCAGGACGTTGTTGGCGGGCCAGGATTTGGCGGCGCCAAGGGCGAACGGGGCCGTGCAGCGCAGATCGCGGGAACTGGCGCCGAAGGCGACGGTGTAGTCGCCCGCAGCGGCCTCCCAGGCACTCGTGGCCTCGTTGAAGGAAGCGAGGCCGTAGGCGTCGACCTTCATCGTGACGACCTGGCTCTCGCCCGGCTGGAGCTCGCGCGTCTTGGCGTAGGCCTTGAGCTCGCGCACCGGCTTGTCCAGACCGCCCGCAGGGGCGGAGACATAGAGCTGGACGACTTCCTTGCCGGCCACCTTGCCGGTATTGGTCACCTTCACGGAGGCCTCGAAGCCGTCGCCGGCAGCCTTCACGGAAGGCTCGGCATAGGCGAAGGTCGTGTAGCTCAGGCCATAGCCAAAGGGATAGGACACGGCCATGCCCTTCTTGTCAAACCAGCGGTAGCCCACGTAGATGTCCTCGGCATAGACCGTGCGGTCCACGTCCTTCTGGCCGATGTCCTCGCGGCGGTTGATGAAGTACACGCCCGTATCGGCATCGATCGGGAAGTTGGCGGAGGAGCCGGCATCGCGCAGCTTGACCGGGAAGGTCATCGGCAGGCGGCCCGACGGGCTCTGCTTGCCGGTGAGGATGTCGGTCACGGAATTGCCGCCTTCCTGTCCGGCCTGCCAGGCCAGCAGAATGGCGTCGGGGACGTTCTTCCAGGAAGCGGTCTCGATCACGCCGCCGATGTTCAGCACGACGACCACCTTCTTGCCCTTCGCGTGGAACGCCCGGGTCACATTGTCCAGCAGCTGGCGCTCCTTGGCGGAGAGGGAGAAGTCGGCCTCCGAGCGGTCGAAGAACTCGCCGGAATTGCGGCCGAAAGTGATGATGGCGATATCGTTGGCCTTGGCCGAAGCGGCCAGCTCGGCGGCAGAAGGGATCAGCTCGGACGGGCGCGGGGTCGGATAGAAGGCGGAGGTGCCGTCGTCCGGCAGGGAGGCCTGGAAGGCCGCCAGCTCGTCGGCGATGTGCTTGAGATACATGTCCTTCTTGCTGTCGTCCACCGTGAAGCCGGCGTTCTTGAGACCGTCCAGCAGGGACACGGTGTAGGCGCGGTTGACGTTGCCGGAACCGGTGCCGCCCGCGACGAAGTCGTAGGAGGTGCAGCCGAATACAGCCACGTTCCTGACATTCTTAAGCGGCAGCACGCCACCCTTGTTCTCCAGCAGGACCATGCCCTCGAGCGCGCTCTGGCGCGTCACGGCGGCGTGGGCGGTGAGTTCGGGTTCGTTGCTGTAGGCATAGCCCTTCGCCTTGGGGCTGCGGGCCACAAGCTCGAGGCAACGGCGCACGCAGACGTCCAGTTCGGCCTCGCTGAGCGAGCCGTCCTTGATGGCGGCCATGATCTGCTCGTACTGCAGGCCGGTGCCCGGCTGGAGCATGTCGTTGCCGGCGCGCATCTGCGCGGCACCGTCGTCACCGCCGTACCAGTCGGTCATCACCGTGCCCTTGTAGCCCCACTCGTCACGCAGGACGGTGGTCACGAGCTCGCGGCTCTGGGAGGTGTAGGTGCCGTTGATCTTGTTGTAGGAGGTCATGACCGTCCAGGGATCGGCCTCCTTGATGGTGATCTCGAAGCCCTTGAGGTAGATCTCACGCTGGGCGCGCTGGCTGATCACGGCGTCGTTGCCCGTGCGGTTGGTCTCCTGGTTGTTGTAGGCGAAGTGCTTGATGGAGGTACCCACGTCGTTGCTCTGGACGCCGCGTACATAAGCGGCAGCGGTCTTGCCGGCCACCACGGGGTCTTCGGAATAATACTCGAAGTTGCGTCCGTTCAGCGGGTTGCGGTGGATATTCAGGGCCGGAGCCAGGTAGACGTCGGCGCCGTACTCATGCACCTCCTGCCCCATCGCGGTACCCACCTGCTCCACGAGCTCCTGGTTCCAGGTCGACGCGAGCAGGGTCCCGATCGGGAAATGCGTACAGTAATAGGTGCGGGTCTCGCCCTCGCGGGTCGGGTCGATGCGCAGGCCGGCGGGGCCGTCGGCCAGCACGATGGACGGGATGCCCAGGCGCTCGATGGGATAGGTCGTGCCGGCGGCGCCGGGCACGATCTTCTTAGTGGCGCCGATGGTGGCGGACACCTCCGCATCGTCGCCGAAACCGGCCATGCCGGTGCCGATGACGAAATGAACCTTCTCCTCAAGGGTCATGGCCCCGAGAACTTTGTCGATGGGGGCCTTGCCCAGCTGCGGCGCGCCGCAGGCGGCGACCAGCACGGCGGAGGCAGCAATCATAAAAAATCTTTTCATTATTTGCGCGTTACCTTGATTTCATTGAGGGGCTGCTCAAGGGCGAACAGGTCCGCCACTTTCCAGCTCTGGGCCTTTTTGAGCTTGTAGTCGGCCGTGGCGCGGATGTCGGCCACGCTGGCACCGAACTGCACCTTGTAGGTCCCGGCAGGGGCCTCCCAGGCGGAGTTGGCGTCATTGAAGGAGGCGATGCCGTAGTTGTCCACCTTCATGGTCACGGTCTGGCTCTCGCCCGGACGCAGCTCGCGGGTCTTGGCGAATGCCTTGAGCTCGCAGGCCGGCTTGTCCAGACCGCCCGCAGGAGCGGTCACGTAGAGCTCGACGACCTCCTTGCCGGCGACCTTGCCGGTGTTGGTCACGGTCACGCTGGCCTCGAAGCCGTTCGCGGTGGCCTTCACCGTCGGCTTGCTGTAAGCGAAACTGGTGTAGCTCAGGCCGAAGCCGAACGGATAGGAGACCTCCTTTCCGACAGTGCTGAAGTAGCGGTAGCCGACCCAGATGCCTTCCTCGTAGTTGGTGTAGTCGACATCCTTCTGGAGCTGGCGTTGCTGCTGGCCATAGCCGCCGAAGCCCATGTTCTGCTGGCCAGCGTTGCGGTTGTAGTCGAACGGGAAATTGGCGGAGGACGGGTGATCCATGAAGCCCAGCGGGAAGGTCATCGGGAGCTTGCCGCTCGGGTTGACCTTGCCGGTCATGATGTCAGCGACGGCGTTGGCGCCTTCCTGGCCCGGAGACCAGGGCAGCAGGATCGCATCCACGCTGTTCTTCCAGGAGTTGGTCTCGATCACGCCGCCGACGTTCAGCACGACGACGACCTTCTTGCCCTGCGTGTGGAAAGCGGTGGAGACGTTGCGGATGAGCTCGCGCTCGACGGTCGTGAGGTCGAAGTCGTCCACCATGCGGCGGTCGGCGCCCTCACCGGCGTTGCGGCCGATCACGATGACGGCGAAGTCGTTGGCGCGGGCCTCGTTGTTGATGGCGTTCTCGGGGACGGCGATCTCGGCGAGCTTGCGGCGGCTGAACCAGTTGTTCGTCGCACCGGCAAGCGCCTGCTGCGCCTTGTCGTACTCGACATAGGCCTTGTAGTAGTCGACCAGGCCCTTGTCCAGGGTGAAGCCGGCCTTGGTCAGGGCCTCCTCCATATTGACGACATAGGCCTTGTTGACGTCGCCGGAGCCGGTGCCGCCGGCCACGAAGTCAAGGGCGGAGATGCCGTACAGGGCAACCTTCTTGCCGGGAGCGACGGGCAGGGTGTTGTCTTCGTTGCGCAGGAGCACGATGGCCTCGCCGGCGGCCTGGCGGGCCACCTCAGCATGGGCCTTCAGGTCAGGCTTGTTGGAGAACTTGTAGTTCTTGAAGGAAGGGGTCTTCACGATGTATTCCAGCATGTTGCGCACGTTCCTGTCCACATCCTTGATGTCGAGGGTGCCTTCCTTGACACCGGCGATGATGCGGTCGATCTCGTTCTGGTTGCCGGGCTCCATGAGGTCGTTGCCGGCCCAGACAGCCTTGACCGTACCGGCCTTGTTGCCCCAGTCGGTCATCACGATGCCCTTGTAGCCCCACTCGTCGCGAAGGATGGCGGTGAGCAGGTCGTACTTCTGCTGGGTGTACTCGCCGTTGAGCTTGTTGTAGGAGGACATCACGGTCCAGGGCTCGGCTTCCTTGACGGCGATCTCGAAATTCTTGAGGTAGATTTCGCGAAGCGCCCGCTCGCTCACACGGGCGTCGTTCTCGTTGCGGTTGGTCTCCTGGTTGTTGAGCGCGTAGTGCTTGACGGACACGCCCACGTCGTTGCTCTGGATGCCCTGCACATAGGCTGCGGCCATCCAGCCGGACAGGACGGGATCCTCCGAGAAATACTCGAAGTTGCGGCCGTTCAGCGGGTTGCGGTGGATGTTCATGCCCGGGGCGAGGAGGACGTCCACGCCATACTCGTGGACCTCATTGCCCATGGCGGCGGTCACCTTGCGGACCAGGTCGAGGTCCCAGGAGCTCGCGAGGAGCGTGCCCACCGGGAAGCCGGTGCAGTAGAACGTGTCATTGGTCCCCTGGCGGGTGGGCTGGATGCGGAGGCCGGCAGGGCCGTCGGCGAGCACGGTCCCCGGGATGCCGAGGCGCTCGACCGGGCGCGTGTTGCCCGCAGCGCCGGGCACCTGGTGCGCCACGCCGGAAGTCACGCCGTTCACCGTCGCGGCGCGGGCGCCGCCGACCAGCAGGGTGGCTTTCTCTTCCAGGGTCATGGCCTTCAGGACCTCATCGATGTTGTCCTTGCGGAGCTGGGGTTGTGCCATCGCGGACAGGGTCAGCAGTCCGGTGGCGGCAAGAAGGAAAAATCTCTTCATATCAGATAAAAATGGTTTGGTTTCGTGTCCTACAAAAGTAAGCAAACAAAACCAAACCGAATGTTGTAGATTGTTAAAATGTTAATCTGAATGTTCAAAATGACGTCATAACTTCGCAACGATCTCGCTGATGCGGTGCATGTGCTGCGGAATGCTGATGTGCTGCGGGCACTTCGGCAGGCAGGCGTTGCAGGCGATGCAGGCGTCGGCGCGCACGCCCTTGTCCTGGGCCCGGTAGAGCTTCAGGAAGGCGCGCTGCTTGGACGCGACGCTCTTCTTGTCCCCGGCTGCGTCGAGCAGGAGGACGTCGCTGGCCGTGTTGAAGATCTTGAAGTTGCCGGGAATGTCCACGCCCCGCGGGCAGGGCATGCAGTACTTGCAGGCCGTGCAGGGGATCTGGCCCTTGGACTTGTAGAGGTCGGCGACCGTCAGCATGAAGTCCATCTCGCCTTGGTCGAAGGCCTTGAAGCCCGTGAACAGGGAGACGTTCTCCTTGAGCTGCTCCATGTTGGACATGCCGCTGAGCGTCACCATCACCCCGGGGAGCGAGCCCACGAAGGACAGGGCGTTCGCGGCCGGCGTCAGGTCGGGATGGCGCTCGCGCATCACGGCGGCGATGCCGTCGCTCACGCTCGCCAGGGCGCCGCCCTTGACCGGCTCCATCACCAGCACGGGGATGCCCTTGCCCACCAGATAATTATAGAGGTACTCCGAGCTCGTCGTGCCTGAATTGCCGCCCCAGCCGGCGGACATCTCCTTCCAGTCGGCATAGTTGAGCTGGATCTGCACGAAATCCCAGTCGTACAGGTCCACCAGACCCGGGAAGTCCGCGTTGGTGCCGTGGAACGAGAAGCCCAGGTGCTTGATGCGGCCCTTCTTTTTCTGCTCCAGCAGCCAGTCGAACAGGCCGTTGTTCTTGAAACGGTTGACATAGCCGGACATGTTCTGGATGTTGTGCAGCAGCAGGAAGTCCACGTAGTCCACCTGGAGGTTCTTCAGGGAGGTCTCGAACATCTGCTTGCCCGCTTCCAGCGTGGCAGGTCCGTTCATGTTGGAGATCTTGGTCGCGATCTTGAAGGATTCGCGCGGGTGGCGGCTCAGCGCATTGCCGGTCACCACCTCGGACTGGCCATAGGCCGGTGCGGTGTCGAAGTAATTGATACCGTGGGCGATGGCATAATCGACCATCGCGTTGACGGCTTCCTGGTCCAGGGGTTGGTTGCGGCCGAAGCCGCCTCCGCCGCCGCCCTTCGTGGGCAGGCGCATGCAGCCCAGACCGAGCATGCCCAGGGTCTCCCCCATTTTGCTCCAGGTGCGCGTGTCGATCTTCGAGCCCGCCGGGGCTTCCTTCCAGGGCGACTCGGCCGGAACGTTGGCGGCGTCGGCGCTCACGCTGAGCCCCTGCAGGATCGGTCCGCTGGCGGCGAGGCCGATGCCTCCATAGAACAAGCCCTTGAGGGCTTCACGCCGGGAAATCTTCTTGTCCATGATTCGTATGTTAATTTATTGATTGAAATACGGTTTCTTTCAGGATCTCCGAGACGGTCGGGTGCGGGAACACCACCTGCTGGAGCTGCTCCACGGTCATCCCCTGCTCGATGGCGATGCAGGCGCCCTGGATAATCTCCGAGCAAGGATTGCCCAGCATGTGGACGCCGAGCACGCGACGGCTGGCGCGGTCCGCGACGACCTTGCACAGGCCCTCGCCCCGCTCGTTTTCGGCCACGAAGCGGCCGGAGAAGGCCATGGGGAGCCGCAGCACCGCGACGTCCAGGCCCTTGCGGGCGGCCTCCGCCTCGGTCAGGCCCGTGCCCGCCACTTCCGGATTGGTGTAGACCACGCCCGGAATGGCGTCGTAGCGCATCCGGTCGGGTTTGCCGAGGATATCGTTCACGGCCACCTCCCCCTCGCGGGAAGCGGTGTGCGCCAACATCGAGAAGCCCGTTACGTCGCCCGCGGCGTACACGCCCGGGACATTCGTGCGCATGTGTTCGTCCACCTTGATGCCGTAAGGGCGTCCGGCAGGATTCAGCGCCGGCTCCACCCCGATGCTCTCCAGACCGATGTCCTGGAGCCTGGCCCGGCGGCCCACCGACACGAGGATCCTGTCGCCGCGCACGCGGCAGGTCTCCCCTTCCGGGGTCTCGTAGACCACGGTGTCGCCCTCGACGGCCACGACCTTGCAGCTCAGGTGGAAGGTCACACCCTTCTTCGCATACTGCGCCTGGAGCATCGCGCTGATCTCGTCGTCCATCGGACCGAGGATCTTGGGGAGCATCTCCACGACCGTCACCTGCGTGCCAATCGAGTTGAAGAAGCTCGCGAACTCCATCCCGATCACCCCGCCGCCGATGACCACCAGCTCTGCGGGCTGCTCGGTCAGGGACAGGATCTCCCGGTTGGTGAGCACCGTCGAGCCAAGGCCCTCGCGCAGGCCGGGAATCGGCGGCACCACTGCCTCCGACCCGCTGCAGATCAGCAAGTTGCGGGCCTGGTATTCGACGTCGCCTGCGGCGACCGCAAATCCCTCCCCACTCCGGCCGCTGATGACCGCCTCCTCGGCAACCACCTCCACGCCGGCGCCCCGCATCTGCGCCTTCACGCCGCCGACCAGCTTTTTCACGACTTTCTCCTTGCGCTTAAAGACCGCGCCGAAGTCGACGGACGAGGCGTCCACGTTGACGCCGTAGCGGTCGGCGTGGCGGGTGTAGTCATAGACCTTTGCGCTGTACAGGAGCGTCTTGGTGGGGATGCAGCCTTCGTTGAGGCACACGCCTCCCAGGCTGTTCTTTTCGAAAAGGATGACGGAGAGTCCGGCGGCGCCGGCCCGCCCCGCGGCCACGTAGCCGCCGGGGCCCCCTCCGATGATGGCTAGATCGTACATGTGGTGTGAATCGGTTTCTACAAATATACATAAAATCGGAGGATTTTTGGCATTCTCCGCAAAAAGGAGTAAATTCGCATTCATTGCGAAAACCAACAACCTATAATAAAATGAAAAAAATACTGCTCGCACTCGCGTTGTGCACCTGCTTCTCCGCCGTCTATGCGCAGGAGAAGCTCACGGACAAGGAGCTCGTCAACGTCATCTACGCCATGGGCCAGATGTTCCCCGACGGCTTCACCCTCGACCTCAACACCATGCGCCAGCCCACGGAAGGGCTGATGGTCTCCTACAAGGAGACGCAGAACAGTTTCGACCGCAAGAGCCTGCCGGCCGTGATCAAGCATGCCCGCGCCCATGAGAACCTGGTGGGCGGATGGTACAACGCCGAGGAGGACAAGTACTACTTCGACAGCACCCGCGCCTTCCCGGAGGACAGCCTGGCGGCCGCCGTGGCCTTCGCCCGCGCCAACGACCAGCACACGGTCTACGTGGCCTCCAAGGACATCAACATCTGGACGAACTATGAGCAGAAGGACATCCGCGTGATCCTCGACTGCGACATGGGCTCCTCCACGGACGACCTTTTCGCCCTGATGATGCTCTACCGCTACATGGACATGAAGCGCTGCAACCTCATCGGCGTGATCGTGGACCGCATGGGCAAGGCCAACGCCGACATCGTGGACGTGCTCAACAACTTCTACGGCTATCCCGACATCCCCATCGGCCTGGAGACCGCCGGCATCCCGAACCCGCACGTGTTCATCAACTACCATAATCTCCCGTACGCCCGCGACGTCAACGCCCAGCCCATGTTCAAGCGCAGCGTCGGCGACAACGGCACCTACATGGAGAGCTACAAGCTCTACCGCAAGCTCCTCGCCGAGTCGCCCGACAAGTCCGTCACCATCGCCTCCATCGGCTTCGTGACCTCCCTGTCGCGCCTGCTGCAGTCCGGTCCGGACGAGTATTCCCCGCTGAACGGCGTGGAGCTCGTGCGCCGCAAGGTCAAGGAGATCTATGCGATGGGCGGCGTGTTCGGCGACGCGGTCGAGCCCGACTACAATTTCAAGGCGGCCATCGATTTCTCGCTGAAGTTCTTCGAGCTCTGGCCGAAGGAGGTTGACATCGTCTTCTCTCCCGGTGAGGTGGGCGACCCGCTGGACTACCGTCCCGAGACCGTCATTTCCGATATGGACTGGACCGACCTGCATCCGATCAAGTGGGCCTACCAGTACCTGAACTGCGACACCGGCCAGAAGATGTGGGATCCGCAGGCGGTGATCAACGCCGTGGAGGGCGACGCCCTCTACAAGCTCTCCCCGCGCGGCTGGGTGACCCTCACCCCCAACGGCGAGACCCTCTTCAAGGAGGACCCGAAGGGCAACGCCCGCTACCAGTATCCCGGCGATCCGGTCTGGTGTGACCTTGTCCTCAAGTATATCCGCCTCATGGCCATTCAGCACTGACGTGCTGTCAGTGCCTTATGATTGAGGGGGCGTTCCCCCTCAAACTCCCCTGCGTCGCTGACGCTCCGAAATATCAAACCAAGAAAGATGAAACGTTTTCTACTGATAATCACCGCGCTGCTGACCCTGTCGCTGACAGGGTTCAGCCAGCAGACGGTTTCTGACAAGGACCTGGCGACGGCGCTGTGGGTGATTGGGCAGACGATGCCCGAGGGCTTTACGCTGGACCTCAATACGATGAGCTACCCCAAGGAGGGCCTGATGGTCTCCTACAAGGCCACGCAGGACCACTTCGACCGCAAGAGCCTGCCGTCCGTCATCAAGCACGCCCATGCCCACGAGAACATCGTGGGCGGCTGGCGCGACCCCGACACCGGGCTGTACTACTTCGACAGCACCCGCGCCTTCCCGGAGGACAGCCTCGCGGCGGCGCTCGCCTTTGCCCGTGAGAACGGGCAGCACACCGTGTACGTGGCCTCCACCGACATCAACGTCAAGTCCAACTACGAGCAGGAGGACATCCGCGTGATCCTCGACTGCGACATGGGCTCGTCCACCGACGACCTCTTCGCCCTGATGATGCTGTACCGCTACATGGACATGAAGCGCTGCACGCTGCTGGGCGTGGTCGTGGACCGCATGGCCCGCGCCAATGCGGATGCCGTGGACGTGATGAACAACTACTACGGCTATCCCGACATCCCCATCGGCCTGGAGCGCGCCGGCGTGAAGGATCCGCACGTGTACATCCCCTACCATAACATGGCCTATGCCCGCGACGTTGACGGCAACGTCCTCTTCAAGCGCAGCGTCGGCGACAAGGGCGAGTACATGGACGGCTACAAGCTCTACCGCAAGCTCCTTGCAGCGCAGCCGGACAAGTCCGTGACCATCGCCTCCATCGGCTTCGTCACCTGCCTGGCCCGCCTGCTGCAGTCCGGTCCGGACGAGTATTCGCCGCTGAGCGGCGTGGAGCTCGTCAAGCGCAAGGTCAAGAACATCTACTGCATGGGCGGCGTGTTCGGCGACTCCTTCGAGCACGACTACAATTTCACGGCGGCGATTGATTTCTCGCTGAAATTCTTTGAGTTGTGGCCGAAGGACATCGACATCGTGTTCTCCCCCGGCGAGGTGGGCGACCCGCTCTACTACAGCGCCGCGCAGATCATCGAGGACATGGACTGGACGGATGCCCATCCCATCAAGTGGATCTATGAGTACCTGACCGAGGACAAGTTCCAGAAGATGTGGGATCCCCTCGCGGTCATCAACGCCGTAGAGGGCGACGACATCTTCTACCAGCTCTCCCCGCGCGGTTTCGTGACCCTCACCCCCACGGGCGAGACCATCTTCAAGGAGGACCCCAACGGCAACGCCCGCTACCAGCTCCCCGGCGACAAGGGCTGGTCGGACTTCGTCCTGAAATACATCAGGTTGATGTCAATCCAGCACTAAAAGAAAAGCCCGACGGTCGTCGGGCTTTTCTTTTATGCAAACGCCTGGTTGAAGGAGTTGTTCTCCTGCAGCATTTCGACAAACTTCTGGGCAGCCTTCTTGAGGTACGACCCGTTCAAATAATGGTAACAGCCGTCCATCCGGCCATCTGCATGGTCAATGGGGACGGCTGTAAATCCTTTTACATAGTGGATGGCTTCCTCGGAGAGCGTCGTCACCAGCGGGCTGCTGCCCACCAGGTCCAGCAGGGCCCGGATGCTGTTGATCTCCACGCGGATGTCCAGATTGACATTTTCCGTGAGGAGGATGGATTCGAGCGTGTCGCGCGCCTGCAGACCCTTGGCGGGCAAGGCGAGCGGGTATTTGGCAAGATCCTGCACGGAGACCTTCGGGCCGCAGCCTGAGAGTTCTTCGGCGTGTCCGATCAGGCACAGGCGGCTGCGGAAAAGCAGCCGCGATTCGATCCGTTCGTCCCCGATGGGAGACTTGTAGGTTAGCGCCAGGTCCAGCTCCCGGTTCAGCAGTTTCTGCCAGAGCTCTTCCTGGGATGTGCTCACCAGGTTCAGCCGGATGTGGGGATACGCCCGGTAGAACGCCAGGACCGTCTGCATCATCAGGGGGCCGAACGAGTGCGTGGAGCCCACGCTAAGGGAGCCCACCTGCAGGCCTTTCACGTCCCGGATGCGGTCCGTGCCCGCCCTCGCATCCTCCAGGACCTGGACGGCGCATGGATAAAACTGCTCCCCATAGTCGCTCAGGGACACGTGGCGGGTATCCCGCGTCAGCAGTTCGACGCCCAGTTCTTCTTCCAGCTTACGGATCTGCTGGGAGATGGTACTCTGCGTGATAAACAGCGACTTGGAAGCCAGGGAATAGCTCTTGAGCCGCGCGACCTCCACGAAATATTTCAGTTGGCGCAATTCCATGATTCATCGGATAACTCGCATCAAAGTTAGCCATATTTATCGATATTACCTAATAATTCTATCGAAACAAACCTTATTCATCAATAAGAAGAAGGTGATTATCTGCGTACCTTTGCCATTGTTATGTTGAACCTGCTAACACAAAGAGATACTGCCGGGGCCATCTTCATTCTGGCCATCGTCATCGCTTCGGGCCTGTACCTTGGCAAATTCAAGGTCAAGGGTGTCTCCCTCGGGACCACCTGGATCCTTTTCATGGGCATCCTCCTGGGGCATTTCGGCCTCCGAATCAACCCGGTCATGCTGTCTTTCATCAAGGATTTCGGCCTGATCCTGTTCGTGTTTGCCATCGGCCTGCAGGTGGGGCCGGGATTCTTCCATTCCTTCCGGAAGGACGGGCTGCCGATGAACCTGCTCGCGCTGGGCCTCGTGCTGCTGGCCGTCATCACCACCTATGTCATCCACTTGATCAGCGGGGAGAACCTGGGCATCATGACCGGCATCATGTCCGGCGCCGTGACCAACACGCCCGGACTCGGCGCCGCGCAGCAGACGCTGACAGATGCCGCCGTGGCATCGGACGAGGTCACCGCCGCGTCCACCGGCATCGCCTCGGCCTACGCCGTGGCCTATCCGCTGGGCGTGCTGGGCGCCATCGCCGTCCTGCTGCTCTCCAAGGCCCTGTTCAAGGTCAATATCGAGAAAGAGAAAGAGCGGGCATCCAAGGGCGAACGCGACGAAGGCAGCGCCTACCGCCTGGCCTGCCGCGTAGAGAACCCGGCCCTGTTCGGGAAGACCGTCCACGACATCGTGGGCGACGAGAACCCGGACCACATGGTCATCGCGCGGATGAAGCGGGGCGACAAAGTCTTCTTCCCGGACCTGGACCTGCCGCTGGAAGAAGGAGACAAACTGCTCATCGTCACCGACATACAGCACAAGGACAAGGTGCGCATCATCTTCGGCAAAGATTTCCCCGTGGATATGAATGAATGGCGACAGGACGGGACCAAGCTGGTGGCCGGGCGCCTTTCCATCACCAAATCGTCCATCACGGGCATGAGCCTGCGCAAACTCGATATCCGCCGCAAGTACGGGGTCACGGTCACCCGCATCCTCCGCGCCGGCGTGGATCTGCAGGCCGATGCGGACCTGATCCTCCAGGTTGGCGACAGCATGAAGGTGGTGGGCTCCGAAGAAGGCATCGAACGCCTGGCAAAGCTCGTGGGCAACGAGCCGGAGACCCTCCACAAGCCCAACCTGGTGCCCATTTTCTTCGGCATCGCCCTGGGCGTCGTCCTGGGGACGCTTCCCATCCGTTTCCCGTCCATGCCCCAGCCGCTGAAACTCGGCCTCGCGGGCGGCCCGCTCATCGTGGCCATCCTGCTCGGGCACTTCGGCCCCAAGCTCCGGATTACCACGTACACGGCCCTCAGCGCCAACCTGATGATCCGCGAGATCGGCATTTCCCTGTTTATGGCCGCCGTCGGCCTCGGAGCCGGAAAGACCTTCGTGGCATCCCTCGTTGGTGGCGGATACATGTGGGTGCTCTACGGCGCGCTCATCACCCTGATTCCTATGACCGTCATCGCCCTCGTGGCGCGCCTGGTCATGAAAATGGATTTCTTCAAGGTCTGCGGCCTGCTCTCCGGAGGGACCACGGACCCGGCCCTGCTCTCCTTCGCCGAACAGATGTACGGCAGCGGACGGATTGCCGTCAATTACGCCACGGTCTACCCCCTGACGATGTTCCTGCGGGTGGTGGCCGCCCAGGTTATGATTATGATCATGCTCTGACAATATGAAAAAGAACGTACTCTTTGCCGCCCTCATGCTTGTGGCAGCAATATCTTGCAAACAGACTCCCTCCTCTCCCTTTACCCGCAGGGTGGCCGATTACGCCGTCGTGAACATCGAGGTGCCCGACCTGAGCGGCATTACTGACAACGGCAAGGAAGTGCTCAACCTCTACCGTTTCGCGGCCGACGAGGTGGATGCCATCTACTGGGAGCAGTATTTCGGCGACAGGCAAGCCCTGCTGGACAGCATTTCAGACCCCGTCCAGCGGACCTTTGCCGAGATCAACTATGGCCCCTGGGACCGCATGGACGGCAAATCGTTCGTAGAAGGCTACGCTGACGCGCTCCCCGGCGCAGGATTCTACCCCGCCGACATGTCGGTGGAAGAGTTCGACGCCTGGGACAATCCCGACAAAAACAGCCCCTACACGCTGGTCCGCCGCGACGCCGACGGCTCCCTGCAGACCGTCTGGTACCATGACGCCTACAAGACCCATATCGACAAGATCGCGAACTACCTCACCGCCGCAGCGGACATCACCATCAAGCCCAGCGTCAAGAACTACCTGCTGAGCAAGGCCGATGCCCTCCGGACGGACCGGTACTACGAGAGCGGGCTGGCGTGGCTGGACATGGACGACAGCAAGATGGATCTCGTGATCGGTCCCAATGAAGCGGCCGACGACCAGCTGCTGGGCATCAAGCGTTCCTACGAGGCCTTCGTCCTGCTCAAGAGCGAAGCCCGGACGAATGAGCTGATGGAATATGTGTCGCGCCTCGGCGAGTTCCAGCAGGATCTCCCCGGCGACCCGGCCTACAAGGCTTTCCAGCCCGGCACCGGTTCCAACATCTTCTCCTGCGATGCCCTGTACTATGCCGGCAAGGCCAATGCGGGCATCAAGGTCATCGCCCTGAACCTGCCTTTCGACGCCGACGTGCAGCGCGACCGCGGCACGCGCACCATCCTGCTGGAGAATATCATCAAGGCCAAATACAACCACATCGTCAACCCTGCCGGCGTCGTCCTGCTGACGTCCGAGTATGCCGAGCACCTGTCCTCCGAGGCCTTTTTCTGGAACATCGTTTTCCGCGAGGTGGCGCACGGCCTGGGCGTGAAGGAGACGGTGGACAGCCATGTCAGCGTGGAGGAAGCGCTGGGCAATGCGGCTCCGACCTTTGAGGAGATCAAGGCCAACGCCGCAGGCGTGCTGCTGGTCAGCAAGCTCCAGCAGCATTTCGACATCCACCAGATCTTCACCCGGGAAGACGCCCTGACGACCTATTTTGCCTCCCTGCTCCGCTCCGAGCGCTTCGGGGAAGGCTCGTCGCTCGGCCGCGCCAACATCATCATCTACAACTACCTCCAGGAGGCAGGCGCCTTCCAACGCAAAGCCTCCGGGCAGTATTCACTGGACCTGGACAAGATGGAGGCGGCCCTGTCGGATCTCACCGCCCTCGTGCTGAAGACGCAGGCCACCGGCGACCGCGCATTTGCGGAGGAATTCGAGAACCGGTATGCCAGGCGCAGCGCGAATTACGACGCCGACAAGATGAGCCTGGGACTTGAGAAGATCCCGGCCGATATCAGATTCAATTTCAGCAGATAAACTCAGATTTCCGAAGCGAACTGCTCCATCGGCACCCGCTCCTCGTGCTTCGGGCCGGCGCCTGCGTCGGGCACACCCACCGGGAAGAGCGCGACGATCTCGTAGCCTTCCGTCTCCGGGAAGTCGGCCTTGATCTTCGCGGGATCGAAAGATCCAACCCACACGTTGCCAAGCCCCAGGGCCGAGGCTTCCAGCATGATGTGCGTGCCGACGATGGCGGCGTCGATCTCGGCGCCGTTCTTGCCATCATACTTGCGCACCCAGGCGGCGTCGGCCCTGGCGCCCACCATGAACACCGCGGGAGCCCCGTAGATGTAGTTCGTGGCGCCGCCCAGCTTCTCCAGCCCTTCCGGGCTCTTGACCACCCACACGTGGACCGGCTGCCTGTTGGCTGCCGTAGGGGCCAGCCGGGCCGCCTCCAGGATCTGGCCGATCTGGGCGTCCGTCAGGGGCGTGTCCTTGTAGGCACGGCAGGAATAACGTTCTTTGACCAGGGCGTGGAAGGCTGTCTCCTTCGCGGCGATGCGCTCCGGCAGGTCCGCGAACGCCGCCCGCCTGTGGATGTGGGTGATGTCGCTGATTCTCTCGATAAAAGTCTTCTTCATTTGGTATTGATTATTAGTTAGTTGTCTGTCATCCTAGCTCCCATTATTCCGTCATTCGCCGGCCCCGACCGGCGAATCTCCTAGAATTCGAAAACCTTCGGCGGCGCCGTAAACGACGAGATCGTCGCCTTGGCATTGCGGCACCAGAAGACGATGGTGTTGCCGTCGTCGGCCTTGTACATCCGCTGGAGCATGGGATTCTTGTCCAGCATGTCCTGCTTCGCCTCCAGCCGGTCGTCCGGGACCAGCTCGCACGCGATGCGGATCCACTCCCCGTCCACGAAGCCGCTGATCTCCGCCTTCGGATTGGCGATCAGCTGCTTATACACGTCCTTGACCTTGCCGGTCTGGATATAGAGTTTGCCCTCAAAGATCTCGGCTGTGCCGAACGGGCGCACGCGCGGCTGGTCGCCCTCGGCCGTCGCAAGGAAATAGGTGCCGCACTTTTTCAGGAACTGCTGCGCGATGACGGCATTTTCGGGATTAGGTTTCATACTGCATCTGTTTTCCACAAATATACACTTTTTCCGTCATTCGCCGGCCACAATCGGCTGTCATTTCGAGCGAGCGCAGCGAGTCGAGAAATCTCAACCCAAAGAGAAATCCAGCTGCGCGCCACTGAATTGGCGTTTAGCTGGATTTCTCTTCGTTATTCGTCCAACGTGTTTCAGAAGCGAACGCCCAGTTTCATGCTTAGTGACGGGAGCAGTTCGTATCGTGTCGATATCTGTTCTCCACCGTTTTCTATGTAATGCAACGCTATCCACTGGCACCAGACGCCAAGTGCAGCATAAAATCGCTTGCCAAGATTCAGTCCGGCCTGCGGCGTAAAGAACATAGCGTTAATTCTCCCGTTGTATTCTATTTCACCTGGCGGAATCAAGTCGAAAGTGTATCCGGCATCCAAAGCGACGAATGGTTTGAGGCGGCCGCCCAACTCGGGAATATAGACGCCCCGGACAAATACCGGCAGATACAGGGATCTGTCATCACTAAAATCCCACGGGCGATATACGGGTTCTGCCAGGAAAAGCCCGATTCCCGGACCGAAACGAAAAGGTCCGGCATCCAGCAGAAAACAGGACATCTCCACACCGGCTGAATAATCCGGCGCCCACTTGTTCAGGGGGACACTCCCATTCAGCCCCACCGTCCAGCGGTCTCCCGCCTTGGCCGGCAGGCAAAGGAGGAGAAGGAACACCAATAGAATAACGGGAATTATACTCTTCTTCATAACTCGTGTGTTTCTTATTACTTGTCAATCAGAAATTCAGCGCCAGGCCAAGGCCGGAAGGGGTGAAGCCAAGATCCAGTTCAATTTGAGACGAGGCGGAGGCCCGCTCGCCAATCAGCCGCACTTGATTGCGGCCCACCAGGTACGTCACCAGACCTCCGGCCGTGATGGCTGCGCCGATGACCATGCCCTCAATCCCGAGGCCCCACCCGGCTGGCACGTCACACGTGTCCCTATTGCGCCTAACGGCGTCGGATATGGCCCACACCGCGCCGGAAACCAAGGCCACACCCCCGCCGGTATAGGCAATGATGGATCCGACTTTCTCCGTCGCGAGCGCCCTGGTGTATTTCTCCGCAAACGGGGCCGGCAGCTGCGCCGCAGCGTTCCCCGCCGCGGAACACCGTCTGCGCCCCTGCGACTGTGGGTTGGGCAAGAATAAACAGCAATGCAAATAAGGCAATTCGAATCTTGTTATTCATCATTTTATGCGTATGCACTGGTTTTGCTTGTGGCAAAACTACACAATCTTTATGTATTTCCTGTTATTTTCCCCCGACGAAAATCTTACATGGGCCCACTCCAAACATTTGTATTTCAGACGATTAGGAAATGGAGGAATCGTTAAATCTTACGAGCAACGACACATCAGCCGGGAAACAGCGGGATTCGCTGACTATCAACAAATTACCGACGCCCCGCCGCTAGCACGAAGGGGCATCGAAATAAAAGGTTTGTAAGGCTATTTCTTTACCAAAGAAGCATACTCCGCTTTTCCGAGCCTTTGGATGCGGTCTTCCAAACGATGCGTCTTGACGTACACATTATTGATCGAAATACCCAATAGCTCTGCTATCATATCCGGCTTCAGATCTATCAGCCAAAAGCATAGGAAACGCTCCTCATTCGGCCGACCAACAATACCTAGGTCAGTCTTCAAATGTAGTACTATGTTGTCAAGATCCTTGTTTAATCTGTTCTCCAGCGCATGGTAATCCTTTTCCAGGGCGCACACTTCACGTATATCTTTCCGCAAAGTTTTAATGACATCCGCATCCGAAGAGCGTCCATTCTGTCCCATCCACATCCAATATCCATAACGCCCGCTCTTGCGAAGTCGTTCCAGACGCTCTTGCTGCAGTTGTCGGCGCAACTGTGCCAGACGGGAAGAGAAATCGTCGGACAGTTGGGTCGTGCGGGACTCCTGCTTTTGCAGGTCATGTTCCAATTCCGCCCGGATAGCCTCCAACCGATCCCGTTCCGCACGCACCCGCCTTTCCCGAAGAAGCAGTACTACAACCAGGAACAAGAGTAACACCGTCACTGACAATGCCATGATTCCTAGACGGAGCCGCCTCTCCTTTTCCTGCTGCGCAGACTGTTCGTAATACTCCTGAAGGGTCTGTGTTACAGAATCTGACATGATTTCTGAAATGAGAGCGTCTTCTTCAGCATGAGCCTCCGTTTGTAACCGGTATGCTTCAGCATAATCGCCATAGAATACCGCTATTCGTTTCAGCCACGGAAGGACATCATATCGGGACTGACCGGTCAAAGCGTCCAAACGTTTTCGGAGGGATTCTGCTGCATCCACTTTCCCTGTGAGGAGCAGTGCATAGGCATATGCCCCCGCCTCTTTCGGAGTCAAGGCTCCATTTGACAATTCTCGCTTCTCGTCCAGCAGTTCAATTGCGTTGGCCGGATCCTTGTCCGGCTGCTGGAGTTTCATCCGAGCGTAGTTGGAGAGATATATAGACTTTGCCTTCGGATATGTGTCAGAGCATTCTATCGCTTCCCGGTACAGCGAATCAGCCCCAAGCCAATCCTTTCGGCTATGATAGACAAGGGCCAATCCACCTAATGCAGACCCATACATTGAGTCGTGGGTCTGTTCAAGAATCGCCAGCTCTTTCTTCCGGTATTCCTCTTCTTTATCAGTATTGTATACCGAATTGTATAGACTGGCTATTGCCTCGTAGAGCAATCCGACAGCATGCGAATCCTTCGCAAGCGCAACCCATTGTTCCGCCTGGGCGAAATAAACTGCCGCAGCATTGAGATTCTTGCTTGCCTGTGCAATACACCCTTGATAATAGAGCGTCTTCATCCTGTCATCCGCGGAACCGTGACGGTCGTACCACGCCGCAGCGTCATTGATCAACCCGGGAACGGTCAAGTCAAGATAGTTCTTCGCCTGCGCCATCGTGCGCAGCAGCGAATACTGGGCCCGCAGGGCGCGGGAAGTCAGGGCCGCAGAGTCTACCCTTTGCAGCACCGCCAGGGCGCTGTCCGGTCGTTCGTTGATATAGGATTCAACGTCATCCATCATTGCAACGGAACGATATCGATGATCGGGGCTGCATGCAATTATGGAGATTACTACTATTATCAGCAAAAGGGAGTGTATTCTTATTATATTCATATGTTAGGACTTTTGCGGTACAACCCGCGGCCAGGAATGCTCGGAAAAGGGAAAAAACATGGTATGTTACATAATACAGTTTTACAAAGGTAAAAAAATCACCTATTTCTCGTCGAAACGATTGCGTCAAAATAAAGCAATATAAAACCATGCTGTCCGTTACCTTTGAGGGCGAACCGAATATTAAGCCAGCACGCTCCTGATAGACCCTTGCAATCATTTTTATCCATAGGAAAATTCTTACAGAATGGCCATATAATGCATTGAAAATCAATTAGTGAAATAAGAACAATAAACGAAATTATTACATCATCCTATTTTATTAACAATCAATATGTTATAGCGCGGCCATGTAATATTTTCATTGCCATGTTCTTAAATTATTAGATTTCTTTATTCATATCTTTAGCTTCTGGATGGCCTGCATAAAATGCTTATAATATTTCTACCATGAAACACAATAACACAATCCTGGGCATACTGGCAATCCTCTGCGCATCGCCGCTGAACCTTTGCGCCCAGGACGCGGACGAGGTGCCGCACAGGGACAAGGAAGGGAACTGGATCCCATGGTACGCCCCCAATCCGGACGACGGAGGGACGCGCGCGACGGTGGACCTGCGCTTCGCCCCGACGGAGACGAAGATGATCGAAGCTTCGCCCGCAGCGGTACGAGCAATGTCCTCTACTACGTCACCGACCACCTCGGCAGCGTCCGCGTCGTCAAGGACGGCGCCGGCACCGCCACCTAATTAAGCGCGGATCCGACGGCGGAGAAGTACTATAGGATAGGGCCTTCGACGTATTGTTTTGGATATCCTGTTAATCGGATTGAATTCAAGGGAAACAATCCAGTCTCTTCAAAACCTTTTTTTTGAAGAGTAAAGTTAATCGGAGACAATGGTCAAATATTTTGTATCCGGATTGATTCGTCAAGACGCTATTAATTCTACAAAGGCGGGCGGTTATTATAGTGGCCAATTAATCGAAAGCAACCATGCTATGTTTATACCATGAGGAGAAAGAATGAACGAAATAGTTTAATCGGTCCCAGATACTGAGCAAAGTAAATTAGAACACGGCGGACACATTATAAAAACTGTTTTATCCGCTAATTGCTCTTTTGTAATCCGTGACATAGGCTAACGGGCATGCTGAAGCAAACTCAAATAATACCTTCGCATTTTAATATGATGCGCATCTTTTCGGATGTCCTCCAAATCCAATAGAGCATCACTATTCTCACCAGCCGGCACGCCCTCTCTGGCTTTCTGCCAGGAAAACTCTCCGTGGGAAATCGAACTTAAACTCCATGCGTCTTTGGGCGCATACTGTTCAAAAATCTTATCAAAAACAGATTTGTAGGGTGCTAATTCTGAGCTGCTTAAAGGGACAGACAGTTTGTCCTGTCTATACAGGCACCTTATTTCAACAAGGACAGGGCCATACTTCCAGGCTTGAAACGGAGTCGCGAACAAGGGCTCATCCAATTGAATGAGTGATTCACGCTGGGCAAAGTACAGGAGTTTATGCAACTTCATCTCGTCGATACGCGAACCATATTCCGATTCGTACCGACTACAAATGTAAGATGCTACTTTAATTACGTCCAACATGTTACTCTATTTTCCTCAAAGGTGGTGATTTATTTCATAACTTCATAATATTTCCCAGATTTCTCGACTAGGCTCGAAATGACAGAAAAAGGATTATCTTTGTTTTTGGACAAATATACAATCCTGACCATGAAAGTACGTTTTCTTCTCACCACCCTGGCGGCCGTCGCGCTGCTGGCGGGCTGCGCGCCGAAGGCGGCGCCGCTCAAGACCTGCATCTTCCCGGGCGACTACCCGGACCCGAGCATCGTCCGCGACGGCAGGGACTTCTACATGACGCATTCGTCGTTCACCTATTTCCCCGGCCTGCTGGTCTGGCATTCCACCGACCTGCTGCACTGGGAGCCCATTGCCCGCGCCGTCGAGGATGGGGATTATTCCATCTACGCCCCCGAGATCTGCAAGGTGGACGGCAAGTTCTATATCTATTATCCTTCGAGCCGCGGGGAGAACTTCGTGGTCACGGCCGACCGGCCGGAAGGCCCCTGGAGTGCCCCGGTCAAGCTCGACGTGGGCGGCATCGACCCGGGCCACGTCGTGGCTGAGGACGGGCGCCGCTACCTCTACACCAACAACGGCTTCGTCACGCCCCTGACCGCCGACGGCCTGGCCGCGGACGGCCCGCGCCGCAAGGTCTACAACGGCTGGACCTACCCCGCCGAATGGGAGACCGAGGGGATGTGGCTCGAATCGCCCAAGCTCTTCAAGCGCGGCGACTGGTACTACCTCGTAAGCGCCGAAGGCGGTACCGCCGGCCCGCCCACCAGCCACATGGTCGTGGTGGCCCGCAGCAAGTCCGCCCTGGGCCCCTGGGAGGACAGCCCCTACAACCCGATGGTCCACACCTACAGCGCCGACGAGACCTGGTGGTCCAAGGGCCACGGTACCATTTTCGACGATGCCGACGGCAACTGGTACATCGTCTACCACGCCTACCGCAACGGCTTCTATACCCTGGGGCGCAACACGCTGATCGAGAGCGTGGAATGGACCCCGGACGGCTGGCCCGTCCTCGCGGAGAAGGACGGCGCGAAGTGGGAGCAGCGCGGCCTGCAGGGCGACTACAGCGCCCTGCGCGATTTCTCCAACCCGCTCCTCTGGTCGAAGTGGCAGCCGGGCTATCCGGGCGGCACGCTGTACCTGGCGACCGCCGTGGACGAATCCTACGAGATCACGGCGGAGTTCTCCGTGCCGGCGGACGGCACGGCCGGGCTCTTCCTCTTCTACAACGAGGCCGCCAACGTCGGGCTGGGCGGCGGCGATCCGCACTACACCCTGCGCATCCGCAATGAGCGCAACGTCGTCAGCACCTGGAAAAAGGTCGAAGGATATGACTGGGAGCTCGTCGAGGAAGGCATCGATGTGTCTAAGTATCACCACAATACCTACAACGGCTTCTTCGCCCTGCGCCCGGCCTACCTGCTCGGCGGCGGAGCAGAATTATTAAGCTTTGAATACAAGCCCCTGTAGTTTTGGCACGGACCTTGTTATAGTAGAGTCAAAACTGATTTCATTGGTTAATAATTTGGTTAGGATTGAGAAAAAGCCTCGATGAGAATCGAGGTTTTTTTCGTTTATACTTGCTTGTTTGGATTTTTTTTCTGACCTTGCAATCCGGATTCAACGGTTGGTTAGTATGATCCATTTCGAAAGCGACTATCTGGAAGGATGCGCTCCGCAGATTCTGGAGGCGCTTCAGGCTACGAACCTGGAGCAGACCCTGGGCTACGGAGAGGATCCGCATTGTGCGAAAGCCGCCGAAATGATCCGTTTCGTCTTCGACTGCCCCGACGCGGAAGTTCATTTCCTCGTGGGCGGCACCCAGACCAACGCCACCGTCATCGATGCCCTGCTCCGCCCGCACCAGGGTGTGATCTGCGCGGACAGCGGCCACATCAACGTCCATGAGACTGGCGCCGTGGAGCACGGCGGGCACAAGGTGCTCGCCCTCCCCGCCCCCCAGGGCAAGATCAGTGCGGCGCAGGTCCGCGACGCCCTCCAGGCGCACTACGCGGACTTCAGCCACGAGCACATGGCGCAGCCCGGCATGGTCTATATCTCCTTCCCCACCGAGCTCGGTACCATTTACACCAAGCAGGAACTGACCGACCTGTACCAGGTCTGCCAGGATTGGGAGATTCCCCTCTTTATCGACGGCGCCCGCCTCGGCTACGGCCTGGAGGCCTCCGGCTGCAACGTCCTGCCCAAAGATATCGCGCGCCTGTGCGATGTATTCTATGTGGGCGGCACGAAGCAGGGTGCGCTTTTCGGCGAAGCCGTCGTCTTCTCCAACCCCCGTCTCGCCGAGGACTTCCGCTACATCGAGAAGCAGCACGGCGGGATGCTCGCCAAGGGCCGCCTGCTGGGCATCCAGTTCGAGACCCTGATGAACAACGGGTTGTATTTCCAGCTGGCCCGCCGCGCCGACCGTCTGGCCGACCGCATCCGGGCCGCGTTTGCGCGCAAGCGCATCCCCTTCCTTGTAGAGAACACAACCAACCAAATCTTCCCCATCCTCGAGATCGACGCCATCGACCGTCTCGCGGCCGAGTTTGGCGTCGAGCGATGGCAGCAGGTGGATACGGAGCGCGCAGCCGTGCGCTTCTGCACGGGCTGGGCCACGGCCGAGAGCGCCGTAGAGGCGCTGGAAGCCTATATCGAATTCAAATTATAAACTAAAAACACACGAAATCAAATAGTTATGAAACAGAAAAGATACATCCTCCCCGAGTCGGAGATCCCTACCCAATGGTATAACATCCAGGCCGATATGGTCAACAAGCCCCAGCCGATGCTCAATCCCGGCACCAAGGAGCCCATCAAAGCAGAAGACCTCTATCCCCTCTTTGCTGAAGAGTGCGCCAACCAGGAGGTCAACCAGACCGACCGCTGGATTGACATCCCCGAGGAAGTGCGTGAGAAGTATGCGTACTACCGCTGCACCCCGCTCGTGCGTGCCTACGGCCTCGAAGAGGCGCTCGGCACCCCGGCCCACATCTATTTCAAGAACGAGAGCGTGAACCCGCTGGGTTCCCACAAGCTCAACTCCGCCATCCCGCAGGCCTACTACTGCAAGCAGCAGGGCGTGACCAACGTCACCACCGAGACGGGCGCCGGCCAGTGGGGCGCGGCCCTCTCCTACGCCGCCAAACTCTACGGCTTGGACTGCGCGGTCTACCAGGTCAAGATCAGCTATGAGCAGAAGCCCTACCGCCGCAGCATCATGCAGGTCTTCGACGCGCTGGTGACCCCGTCGCCGTCCATGTCCACCCGCGCCGGCAAGGACATCCTCACCGCCGACCCGAACCACCAGGGATCGCTCGGCACTGCCATCTCCGAGGCGGTCGAACTCGCCATGAGCACGCCGAACTGCAAGTACCTGCTTGGGTCCGTGCTGAACCATGTCTGCCTGCACCAGACCGTCATCGGCCTGGAGGCCGAGAAACAGATGAAGATGGCGGGCGAATACCCCGACATCATCATCGGCTGCTTCGGCGGCGGCTCCAACTTCAGCGGCATCTCCTTCCCCTTCATGCGCCACACGCTGCTCGAGGGCAAGAAGACCCGCTACATCGCCGCGGAGCCGGCTTCCTGCCCGAAGCTGACCAAGGGCAAGTTCATGTATGACTTCGGTGACGAGAGCGGCTACACCCCGCTGATCCCGATGTTCTCCCTGGGCCACGACTTCCGTCCCGCCAACATCCACGCAGGCGGCCTGCGCTACCACGGCGCCGGTGCGATCATCTCGCAGCTCATCAAGGACGGCTACATGGAGGCGGTGGACATCCGCCAGCTCGATTCCTTCGCCGCCGGCAAGCTCTTCGCCGAGGCGGAAGGCATCATCCCGGCTCCGGAGTCCTGCCACGCCATCGCCGCGGCCATCACCGAGGCCAACAAGTGCAAGGAGACCGGCGAGGAGAAGGTCATCCTCTTCAACCTCTCCGGCCACGGCCTCGTGGACATGAGCGCCTACGACCAGTACATCTCCGGCACCATGGCCAACACCGGCGAATAATCCGGACGCAGCATCCTGTTTTAAAAACCGGCCCCCAAGGGTCGGTTTTTTTTCGTCCCTTTCCGTCATTCGCCGGCTTCCTTTCCGTCATCCCGGGCTTGACCCGGGATCTCCTTTTTGCATTTCCAGCCTATTTTTGTATATTTGAAAGATTTTTACCAGACGATTATGAAAGTTACTGTCAACCGGACGACCGTGGAGCTCTTCGAAGGAGCCCGTTCGCAACACGCCGTGCTGCGCTACCTCGTCCACCGGCGCCTGGGCGCCGCGAAGCTCCATCAGGGCCGCATCTATGACGCCTACGGCCACGAAATCGGCCTGGACGCCCCCCTCCGCGAAGGACAAATCATCAAATTCAGGATAACGAAATGAAAAAACTTTTGCTGACTCTCGCCGCCGTCTGTCTGTTGGGCGCCGCGGCCAGTGCAGAACGGAAGGAAGTGCACATCCTGTCCGTCAACGACATGCACGCCAAGATCGAAAACATGCCGCAGCTCGCCGCCATCGCGGACAGCCTGCGCGGCCTGTACCCCGACCTGCTCGTCATCTCCGCCGGTGACAACCGCACCGGCGAGCCCCTCAACGACCTCTATGAGATCCCGGCCTACCCGATGGTCATCCTGATGAACATGATCGGCTTCGACGCCACCACCATGGGCAACCATGAGTTCGACTCCGGCGCCGAGGGTCTGGGCAAGCTGATGCACATGTCCGGCTTCGACTACATCTGTGCCAACCTGAATCCCGCACCCGAATTCGGCATCTATCCCCGCGCCACGGAGATCTTCGACGTGAACGGCGTCAAGGTGGGCTTTGTCGGTGCCGTTGAGGTCAACGACCGCATGACGCCGGACACCCATCCGGACAACGTCAAGGGCCTCAGCTTCAAGCCCGTCCTCGAGACCCTCCAGCAGTACAAGTGGCTGCGCGATGTGTGCGACGTGGTCATCTACCTCTCCCACATCGGCTATGACGCCGACGTGGAGATCTCCAAGGACCTCCCCTGGGTGGACGTCATCATCGGCGGCCACTCCCACACCGCGATCGACGGCGGCGAGATGCACAACAACGTGATGATCACCCAGGTCGTCAACCGCCTCGTCAACTGCACCCACACCACCATCACCGTTGACAACGGCAAGGTCGTGGGCCGCAAGGCCGAGATCATCAACGTCGCTGACTATCCCAAGAAGAATGCGGTCGTCCAGGAAGTGGTCGACTACTTCAGCAACAACCCGGCCTTCCAGCGCGTGCTCGCCACGCTCACGGCCCCGATGACCAGCTACGAGCAGCTCGGCTGCATGATGACCGACGCCTGGCGTGTGGAGACCGGCTCCGACATCGGCGTGACCAACACCGGCGGCGTCCGCTACGACTACCTCCCCGCCGGACCGTTCACGGTCAGCGACGTGCTGAGGCTCGATCCGTTCGGCAACGACACCGTCCAGATGGAGCTGACCGGCCAGGAGCTCAAGGATTTCCTCATCTCCATCAGCCGCAACGACACCTACGGTTTCCCGAAGGTGAGCGGCATCATCTGCAACGTGACCATGGACAAGAAGGATCCCGAGAAGGTCAAGGATGTCAAGATCACCTGGCCCGACGGCAGCAAGTTCGACCTAAAAAAGACCTACAAGGTCGTGACCAACAGCTACTCCGCCGCCATCGCGGACTCCCCGCGCAAGGACCAGGGCCGCAACCTCAACCGCACCACCGCCTCCATCATCCAGGAGTACCTGGAGCACCAGGGCAAGATCGACTACACAGGCGTCTGCAACGTGTTCCAGACGGTCTCGAAGAAATAGGAGATTCGCCGATCAAGTCGGCGAATGACGAAAAGGGCCCCGCAACCGCGGGGCCTTTTTCATTTATCGTCATCCCGGGCTTGACCCGGGATCTCATTACCAGTTCAGGATCTTTTTGAAGTCGTACGCCTCCGGATCGGCGACGTACTTCTTCGCGGCCTCGTAGTCGGCCGGGGTGATGAAGTGGCAGATGTTGTTGTAGTAGTTCTGGGCGGTGCCGCCCTCGATGGCCACGCGGCGCGGCGGGATCTTGCCCTCTGCGTTCTGCAGGTCCTTGAGGTACAGCGGATGCGCTTCGCCGAAGGCGTCCACGTACACCATGCAGCCGGTCTCGCCCTTGGTGAAGAGCTCGTAGGCGCCCATGGCGAGCTCGGTGCAGTACGTCAGGTCGTAGCCAATCGGATCCTGGCAGCGGACATCGTAGCCGATCTCCACGGGACGGGTCTTCACTTTGAGGCCGCCGATCTCCTTGAACTTCTTCTCGAGGATGTCGTTGAACAGGACGGCCTTGCTGATCTTGCCGAGTTCGGGATGGCCGTGCTCGTCGTAGGTCATGGACACGCCGGCGTTCTTGATCTCCTGCGGATCCAGGTCATGGAAGACGCCCTCCGCCACCACGACGGTGCCGTAGTGGATGCCCAGGATGGTGCGCTTGAGGATGGCGGAGAGGGCCAGGTTCACGATCTTGTCGAGGGTGATGCCGGTCTTGTTGAACATCTCCGGAATGATGGTCATCGGGCAGTGCGTAGCCTCGCCGATACCGAGGGCAAGGTGGCCGGCGCTGCGGCCCATAGCGCTGATGATGAGCCAGTTGCCGCTGGTGCGGGCATCCTCGTAGACGGTGCGGGCCAGGTGCGCGCCCTCATCCTTGGCGGAGTTGAAGCCGAAGGTCGGGGTGTTGTTGGGCAGCGGGAGGTCGTTGTCGATCGTCTTCGGGATGTGGATGTTCTTGATCGGGTACTGCTTGGCCTCGAGGAACTTCGCGATGCGGTTGGCCGTGGAGGCGGTGTCGTCGCCGCCGACGGTCACGAGGAGCTTGATGTTGTTGTCCTGGAACAGGGAGAGGTTGAAGTTCTTGTCAAAATCCTCCTGGGTGGGTTTAAAACGGCTCATCTGCAGATAGCTGCCGCCCCGGTTGAAGTAGGCGTCCGCCTTGAAGAAATCGATGTCCTCCGTGCGCGGGGTCGGGCTGAACAGGCCGCTGTAGCCGCCATGCAGGCCGATGACACGATAACCGCCAGACAGGAAGGTCTTGGCAACAGACATTACGACGGTGTTCATGCCCGGCGCCGGGCCGCCACCGCAAAGGATGATGATGGAATCTTTCATGGATGTATAATACTAACTGATTTGAGATTTCGTAAATCTCGCGAATTTACGAAATTCCCATGGGAAATGCAACTACAGCTACTTCGCTTCGCACGCCTTTCCTCAGGCTACCGTGCGCAGACGCTCCCCGCGTCCCATAGACTGTCCCGTCAGGAGCATTTGTCCTCCAGTTTTCTGATCCTGTCGGAAATAGCGATGATTTCCATCAACACAGCCCAGCAGGCAATCGACAAGAAAACACCGGAAACCAGTATCGCCAAGCCTCGGGGCACACACATCTCGGCTCCAGACTCCATGACGCCCTTACTGACAAGGATACTGAACAGAATGCCCCCGACAAGGCCAATCCAGGCGAGAGCTAAAATAATAACCTCAATCTTTGTTCTTTTCATATATCGAAACTCTGTAACAGTACATATTAACTACTTCCCAAGCGCCTCCTTCACGGCCTCACCGATTTGCTCGCAGCGCATGCCCTGCTTAACAATCCGGCCGTCGGGGTCGAGGAGATAGAGGTGCGGAATGCTATGGAAGTCAAACCGATTGAACAGTACCTGCTTCGGATCGAGGATCTGGGGGTAGTAGATGCCCAGATCGGCCATGGCCTTCTTGGTGCCGTCTATCTTGTCCCGCACGGGGATGCCCAGCACAATCAGGCCCTTGTCCTTGTAGTCGTTGTACGCTTTCACTACAAACGGCGTTTCTTTCTTGCAGGGACTACACCAGGAAGCCCAGAATTCGACCAGGATATACTTGCCCTGGCCGATGAAGTCATCCAGTGTGCCTTCTTTCTCGGTGAAGGTGCCGTCGGCCTGGAGCTGGATGATGGTGGTACCGGACAGAATCAGGGATTCATAGTATCCGCCGAGGCTGGCGTCGTTTTTAATCAGGTCGCCGCCCATTTGGTACAGGTCGATGAACTCCTCATCCGGAATGGCGTCGTCAATCAGGAAGGTCATTGCCTGGTTGCCGACAGGGTCTTCCAAGTGATTGAGGTAGACCTCCTTGCAGTGGTCGGCCAAAGTCTTGTGCATTTCTTCCATGACAGCGGCGCCCTCTTCGGACTTCCCGTCCGCGATGAGTCCCATGGCTTTCCCGGTAGCGTCATTGAACTGTTGTAACAGCCACTGCTGGAGTGATATATATTCTTCTGTGAGGGGGCTGCCGGTCACGGTAGCCGGACCGTCGCCGATCGTCACCGATCGACTTATCCTGAGACATGATTCCGCAGACCAAAGTGGTACTCTGGTTGGTCGTGAAAGTGAACGCCCCGTCCTGCACGGCGCAGGAATCGATCAGATTCTCTTCCTCATCAATCAGCCAGAGGCTGTCCAGTTGCGATGTAACGACACCATGGATGGTGCACACGCCAGGCCTGCATGCACAAATGGTGACAGCTATGAAAACAAACAATAAAGCCTTTTTCATATCACTGTTTTTGATTATTCGAACCACCTAACTCCAGCAACCAGCGCTCGGAGAACCCTTCGCGGATATCCTGAACAACACCCTGCGGGGAAATGAGCACGAATGTCGGGATGCCGCGGCTCTTGAAAGAACGAATGCTTCCGGAACTGCCGGAAGGGTCGCGCCAGTCCGCCCAGGTTACCGGGTGCTCTTCGTGCCCGCGTTGCCAGACGGCGTCCTTGTCCAGGCTGATGCTTACAATTTCCAGGCGGTCCCCTGCCTTTTCATGCAGTTGCTGCAGGACCGGCATGGATTTGATGCAGGGGCCGCAGCCCAGGCTCCAGAAGTCCAGCAGTACCATCTTGCCCAGGAACTCGGATAGCCGGCGCGCTCTCCCGGAGCGGTCGATATATTCATAGTCCGGCAGCGTGTCCCCGATGCGGACAATCTTGACCGGGGATAGGTAGTCTTCAATTTCCCGCCCCTCCGGGGAAGCTTTCATCTCCGGGGACAAACCGTCGAAAAGACGCTCTATCTCTTGCCTGAAATCCAGATAAAAACCGTTCGCAACCGCTCTAGCGAGGCGTGTCAACTCGTACATCCAGTATTGTCCAATGGGTTCCGTGGCCATCAATTGGATCTGTTGCGAGACAAGGATGTTGCCGATTGAGTCCCTCTGCGCCATAAGGTCCCCGGACAGAGTACGCAAGGAGTCCCGCTCTCTATCAGTGAGCGTTGTGTCAATGGAGAGACGGGAGACGACCGAATTCCGGTCAGCATATAAATCCTGGTAAAGGTCCCAGACAGGCCGGGACATCTTGCTTAGGAAACGCTGGCGCATTTTCTGGTCCTTGACTGGGCTGGAGATTTTGGCTGTTTGGAAATGCCGCGCAAGACCCTTGATGCGAACGCGGGCGCCCGGTTCAAGATAAATCTCCGGAGGATAGCACAACATCTCCGGGACGTAAGCGCGCTTTTCCTCCGGGGGATAATGTACCCTTCTCAACATAATCCCATAATGGTTCCCCGATTCCGAAAGGGAGTCGAGCTCGAAACGGAACCGGCCTTCACGCAGCGTGTCCACCGCCCACTGCTTGCCAACGTCTCCTTCATAATGAAAAAGAACGGCAATAACGGGATCAGAACCGGAAATGCCATCGGCGCGACCTTCGATGACCGTCTTGGATAACCGCCCCGAACAAGCCGACAGGAGCCCGGCAAGCAGGAGGAGTATC
>CAJOHX010000019.1 GCA_905234475.1 uncultured Bacteroidales bacterium
TTTATCCAGATATCATAGCTTCATCATATTATATGATGTTTAGATACGAAGAGATATTATTCAGAAATAGACGAGATGCTCACGGAAGGTATACTGCTAAAGAATCAATTATTTTTAAATTAGGATATGGAAATCGACCGCTGGTTAATGAATATGGGAAGTTTTTAAAGGATATTTTAAAAAGTAAAAAAATAAATATTGTTGAAAAAAAGGGTTTTACAAAAATATATTTGTCACATGATGTCGATATACCATTTAAAATAAATCAATATAGGGATGTTCTAAAACAATATATAAAAAACTGTATAAGAAGAGGAAATTATGTAAAAAATCCGCTAAAGGTATATATGACTGGAAAAGGAGATCCTAATAATACATTTAGAGAAATCGAACAAATAGATAATAGATTGAAAGAAGTATATTCAGATGGTATTGTGGAATCCGTTTATTTTTTGATTACAGCAGGGGACAAGAACACTAAAGAGTATTGCAATATATATTCTGATAAGTATAGGTTGGAGATGAATAGATTATTGAGAAATGGTGCAGTAATGGGATTGCATGTGAGTTATTTGGGTGCAGAGAATGAGAAACAATTAAAAAAAGAATTTAATCGTTTATTGGTAGAAGGTTATACGAATTCAAATAAAGTATATAGTAGAAATCATTATTTGCGTTGGATGGAGCCGGAAGATTCTATAATAATGAGAAGAGTAGGCATAACTGATGATTTTACTCTTGGGTATGCTGATAGTATTGGATTTAGAGTCGGAACATGCATTCCTTATGAATATGTAAATCCGGTAGATAGGCGCCCGACTGGGTTAATTATTCATCCTCTGGAAATAATGGAATGTTCTTTAGATAGAGAAAACTATATGAATTTGGATTACTCCAAAGCATATGAAATATGTACAGATATTATTAATAAGGTGTATGAATATAACGGAGAATTAGTTTTATTATGGCATAATACTATAGATATGTCATATTATAAAAAGCTATATATATCTATTATTGAATATTTAAAGAGATTGAAAAATGGGGATAAGATTAAAAGAATTAGTAAATAAAATCCGAAAAAGTGGTTTTATAAAAAGTGTGCTAACACTTTCATCAGGTGCAGTTATAGGACAGGGGATTAATTTTATAGGCATGCCTTTTATAGGAAGGATATATTCTCCAGATGTTATAGGGGATTTTACACTAATCGTAGGTAATTCAAACGTCGTTTCGGCGGTTGCTTGTTTGGGAATGCTCACTGTATTTATGTTGCCAAAAGAGGATGAAGAAGCTCGAGGATTGTCAAGACTGGTTTTGTACTCTTCCATATTAATTACGTCGTTTGCTGTAACAGTTTTGTGGCTTATACGACACCATTATTTGCTGATTCATACTACAAAAACGCCATATTATTTATCCTTAATTGTTTTGTGGTTATTCTACCTCCCAGGTGGAGCCGCTGTGCAGCAGGTCGTCCACGCAGTGGATCTTGGACTTGGTCATCACTTCCTTGACCTGGTCGCGCACGCCGTCGTCGTAGGTGATGTCCTTGACGTCGCGGATCACGCCGAGGGCTACCGGGTAGTCCGGCCCCTTCATGTCGGCGAGGGCCATGTGGATGCCGATGTTGTCGGTATGGGCGTCGTGCACGAGGATGTCGTCCTCAGTGAAACCGCCTTCACCGATGCGCACGGCACGGATCTTCTTGCCGTCGTAGATGAGTCCGCGGTCGCGGTCCTTGCCGAAGATCATCTTCTCGCCGTGGCGCAGGACGATCGTGTGGTCGGCCTTGACGGCCGGGTCGGACAGGGTCTTGTGGGCTCCGTCGTTGAAGATCACGCAGTTGGTCAGCATCTCCATCACCGAGCAGCCGTCGTGCAGGGCCGCCGCCGTCATGATCTCCTCGTTGAGCTTGAGTTCCACGTCCAGGGAGCGGGAGAAGAAGGTGCCCTTGGCGCCCAGCACGAGCGAACCGGGGTTGAAAGGATGCTCCACCGTCCCGTAGGGCGAGGTCTTGGTGATCGCGCCGAACTTGGAGGTCGGGGAATACTGTCCCTTGGTCAGGCCGTAGATGCGGTTGTTGAAGAGAATGATATTGATGTCGATGTTGCGCCGGATGGCGTGGATGAAATGGTTGCCGCCGATGGCGAGGGCGTCGCCGTCGCCGCAGGCCTGCCAGACCGTCAGCCAGGGGTTCGCCACCTTGATGCCGGTGGACACCGCCGTGGCGCGGCCGTGGATGCTGTGGAACCCGTAGGTGTCCATATAGTAAGGAAGGCGCGAGGAGCAGCCGATGCCGGACACCACCACGTAGCGTTCCTTGTCATAATTGAGCGCCTGGCTCACCTTGGGGAGCGCGCGCTGCAGGGCGGCCAGCACCGCGTGGTCGCCGCATCCGGGGCACCAGCGGACCTCCTGGTCGCTCTTGAAATCCTTGAATGTAAGTGTCGCCATGGTGCTACATCTCCTTCTGAATGGCCTCGACAAGCTCGCTCACGAGGAACGGCTGGCCCTGGACCTTGTTGAACTTGCGGATATCCCTGCCGGGGAACTTCGCCCGCAGGTAGTCGGCGAACTGCCCGGTATTAAGCTCGCAGACGAGGATCTTCTCAAAGTGCGAGAAGACCTCCGCCGTATTCGCGGGCAGCGGGTTGATGTAGTCGAAATGGACATAGGACACGCCCTCGCCGATCTCGCGGACCGCCGTGAGGATGTGGCCGTAGGTGCCGCCCCAGCCGACCACCAGCAGCTTGCCGGAGGCGGGGCCGTTGATCAGCTCCAGGGCCGGGAGGTCCCGGGCAATGCGCTCCACCTTCTCCGCGCGCTCCGCGACCATCATGGCGTGGTTGGCGGGATCGGTCGAGAGCACGCCGGCATGGTTCTTCTCCAGGCCGCCGACGCGGTGCTCGAAGCCTTTCTGGCCGGGCACCGCCCAGCGGCGCACCAGCGTCTCAGGGTCGCGCTCAAACGGTTTGAACCGCTCCCCTTCCGGCAGGAGTCCCTGCACGAAGGGGGGCTTAATCTCGGGATAATCCTTCATCGAAGGGATCTTCCACGGCTCGGAGCCGTTGCCGAGGAACCCTTCCGAAAGGAGCAGGACCGGGGTCATGTGCTCCAGGGCGATCTTTGCCGCCTGGAAGGCGGCGTCGAAGCAGTGGGCCGGCGAATGGGCGGCGACGACCGCCATCGGGCATTCGCCGTTGCGCCCGTACAGGGCCTGGTTGAGGTCGGACTGCTCCGTCTTGGTCGGCAGGCCCGTCGAGGGGCCGCCGCGCTGGACGTCCACGACGACCAGCGGCAGCTCGGCCATGACCGCGAGGCCCATCGCCTCGCTCTTCAGCGAGAGGCCCGGGCCGGAAGTGGTCGTCACGGCGAGATTGCCCGCGTAGGCGGCGCCGATGGCCGTGCAGATGCCTGCGATCTCGTCCTCAGCCTGCAGCGTCTTGGCGCCGAGGCTCTTGTGGATGGCCAGCTCCTCGAGGATGGCCGTGGCGGGCGTGATGGGATAGGAGCCGCAGAAGAGGGACAGGCCCGACTTCTCGGAAGCGGCGAGCAGGCCCCAGGCCGTGGCCTGGTTGCCCGTGATATTGCGGTAGGTCCCCTTCTCCAGGTGCTCGGCGGGAGCGACCGTGTAGGTGTTGGGGATGGCCTGGATGTTCGCGGCGTAGTTGAATCCGTCGAAGAGCACCTTCTTGTTGGGGGCGATCACCTCCGGGTGCTTCTTGGTGAATTTCTTCTCCAGGTACTCGTAGATGTACTCCAGCGGACGGCTGTAGATGTAGCAGGCCATGCCGAGGGTGAACATGTTCTTGCACTTGAGGATGGCCTTGTTGTCCATCCCGCTGTCCTTGAGACTCTCCTGGGTGAGCGTGGTGATCGGGGCGACAATCAGGGTCCTGTCTTCGACCCCGAGTTCGACGAAGGGGTTGTCCGTCGTGAAACCGGCCTTCTTCATGCCGGCCTCGTCGAAGGCGTCCTCGTCCACGAGGATCATCGCGTGGCGCTTGCACCACTTGGCGTTGGCCTTGAGTGCGGCGGGGTTCATCGCGACGAGCAGGTCGCAGAAATCACCGGGGGTGGATACCTTCCCGCTGCCGATGTGGACCTGGAAACCGGACACGCCCGAGACCGTCCCGTGCGGGGCGCGGATCTCGGCCGGATAGTCCGGGAAAGTGGAAAGACCATTGCCATAGATGGCTGACATATCCGCAAAAAGAGATCCGGTGAGCTGCATGCCATCACCCGAATCTCCTGCGAATCTGATTACAACATCTTTGGCGTCAATGACTTTGTGTTGCATCGTTATGTTTAGTGTGGTTAATTGTGGTTCAGGTCAGAAAGATCAAGACCGGCCGGCGGTACGTGCCGGCCGGTCTTAAACTCAGCTGCTACTGGGCGGCGGCCTGCTGCTGGGCCATCAGCTCGGCCTGCAGGCTCTCGATGGTCCGGTCGGCCGGGATGTTCAGGGCCTTGCGGGCGTCCGGGGTGAGGTCGTAGCTCTGGCTGTCGTCGACGTACAGCAGGGTGCTGATGTCAAAGACATAGACGTAGCCACCCTTCTTGGCGAGGTCCTGGATCGTGTTGTTGGCCTTCTCGTAGATCGGGGCCATCAGCTGCTCCTGCTGGGCCTGGAGCTCAGCCTGCACGGTCTGGGCAAACTCCTGAAGGCGCTGCTGGATGTCGGCCAGCTCCTTCTCCTTGCTCTCGCGCACGGCGGCGGTCCAGGTGCTGCCCTTGGACTGATAGGTCTGATACTTGGAATTGAATTCCGCCTGCATATCGTTGAAGGTCTCCTGGGCCTCATTGCTGGCGGCGGTCATCGTCTCGCGGGCCTTGTCTGCCTCGGGGCAGAGCTGGACCAGCTCGGAGAAATTCACGTGGGCAAATTTCGGCTGAGCGAAAGCGGACACGGCAACAAGTGCGGTCGCGGCAATCAAAAGAATCTTTTTCATATCACACAAAATTTTAAATTGTTATCCGTTAAAACTGTTGTCCAATGACGAAGTGGAACTGGCTCTTCTGTCCGGCGGGGCCGTCGAAACCGTAGCCCCAGTCAACACCGAGCAGACCCACCATCGGTAAGAAGATGCGAACGCCGACGCCGGCGCTGCGTTTGATCTCGAAAGGATTGAAATTTTTGATGTCAGACCAGCAGTTGCCACCCTCCAGGAAAGCCAGGGCGTAGATGGTAGACTGCGGCTGCAGGATCACCGGGTAACGCAGCTCGACCGTGAACTTGTCGTAGACGTTGCCGGCGTAGGAGTAGCCGGAGGTATTGTACTTCGACGGCTCCTGCGGCGTCAGCGAGTAGTTCTCGTAGCCGCGCAGGGAGATCACCTCCGTGCCGTAGGAATAATAGCCCGACATGCCGTCGCCACCCACGAGGAAGCCCTCGAACGGGGAATAACCCCAGTTGCGGTTGTAGTAGCCCAGGTAGCCGAACTGCGCACGCGTCATCAGGACAAGGTCGCCGATCAGCTTGGAATAGACGGCGCCAGAGAACTTCCACTTGTTGTACTCGATCCACTTGAAGCGGTCCTTGCCGGACCAGTTGTCGTAGTTGATGTCGCGCCAGCTGGCCACGGGCACCTTGTTGCCGTCGGCATCCAGGTCATGCTTGCGGAAGAGCGAGAACGGCGGGGTCAGCTGCAGCGAGAGGGAGAATTCCGAACCCTGGCGCGGATAAATCTGCTGGTCGGTGGAGTTGCGCGACAGATTGATCGTGTAGTTGATGTTGTGCGCGATACCGTCGTCGAAGATGAAATAGCCCGAGTACCAGTTGGTCAGCCGGTAGGACTGCCAGTTGAGACCGTTGTACAGGACGAAATAGTTGTCCGGCCATTTCAGGCGCGTACCCAGCGACGCGGAGAAGCCGAACACCTCCATCTGCTTGTCGTTGCGCAGGAGGTTCATCGCGAGGATGGAGTTGGTCTGACGGGTATAGTAGGCGCTGAGGTTCAGCGACGTCGGTTTCTTGCCGAAGAGCCAGGGCTCCGTGAAGCTGGCCGTGAGGGCGGTGTAGTAGCCGCCGTTGGTCTGGAAGCGGAACGCAAGGTTCTGCGCGTCACCCAGCGGCACCGGCCGCCAGGCGCCCTTCTCGAACATCCGGTGGGTGGAGAAATTGTTGAAGCTCACGCCCACGGTGGCCACGAAGGTCCGGCCGCCCCAGCCGCCGCTCACCTCCAGCTGGGAGGACGGCTTCTCCGTTACGTTGAACACGAGGTCCACGGTGTTGTCGAGGGCGTTGGGGATGACCGAGTAGCCACCCTCCTTCATGATCGCTTCCGGGTCGAACTGGCCCAGGGACGCGATTTCACGCACGGAGCGCTCGAAGTCCGTCTGGCTGAACAGATAGCCCGGACGGGTGAAGAGCTGGCGGCGGACGACCTTCTCGTTGGTCAGGTCGTTGCCGTTGATGATGATATTGTTGAGCGTGGCCTGCTTGCCTTCGGTGATGCGCAGCTCCACGTCCACGGAGTCGTTCTGGATGTTGGTCTCGACCGGCGTGATGCCGAAGAAGAGGTAGCCGTTGTCGCGGTAGAGCTTGGTGATGTCCAGCTCGTTCTGCTTGCCGCCGCCGTAGAGGCGCTTCTCCATCGTGACGACGTCATAGATGTCTCCCTTGCTGATGCCCAGCACGGAGTTGAGCGCGTCGCTGGCGTAGACCGAGTTGCCGGTCCAGGTCACGTCGCGGAAGTAGTAGCGGTCGCCCTCGTCGAACACCAGGTCGATGCCCAGCTTGCCGGGCTCGACGTAGTAGATGGAGTCGCGGACAAGCCGCGCGTCGCGGAAGCCCGCCTCGTTGAAGGCGCTCACCGCAAGCTTCTTGTCGTTGAGGTATTCCTTTTCGTTGAACTTCTTGCTGTGGAAGAAGTTGTAGAATTTGTTGGACTTGGTCTTCTTCATCGAACGGGCGAGCTTGTACTCCTTGACATGCTCGTTGCCGATGAAATTGATCTCCTTGATGCGAATCTTCTCGCCCTTGTCGATGGCGAAATTGACCCGGATGGCGTTCTTGACGACGGTGTCGCGCTGGACTTCGGCCTTCACGTCGCAGAGCAGGAAGCCCTTCTCCGCGAAATAGCGCTTGATGATGTCGGCGGAAGTCTTCTCCACGTATTCGGAGAACTCGCCGCCGCGGCGCAGGTTGAGGCGCTCCTCGATATCCTTGCGCTCGTTGGACTTGACCCCGCTGAAGGACCAGCGGGACACACGCGGACGCTCCTTGATGTTGATGGAGAACCAGGCGGAGTCGCGGGTGGCGTTGAGGCTGTCGAGGACGATCTCGACATCCTCGAAATAGCGCTGCAGCCACAGGCGGCGGACCGCCCCGGAGATATCCTCGCCCGGCACCTCGACCGCCATGCCCACACGCAGGCCGGTCTGGGAAATGATCTGCTGGGCGTTGAAATACGTATTGCCCGTCACGGACAATCCGCCGATATAGTATGCTCTCGGATGGGTATAATCCACTTCGACCCCCGTCCCTTGCGCCCGGCACAGGACCGGCACAAGCAGCAAGGCCAGAAGGGTCAAAATCCTACCAATTCTCATCTTCATTCGATAAATGTGCAAATATACCCATTTATTTGATTTTTCCGAAACGCCGGTCCCGCGATGCGTACTCCTGGAGCGCCTGCAGGAAGGCCTCCCTGCGGAAATCCGGCCATAGCGTGTCGGTAAATACAAATTCAGTGTATGCCATCTGCCAAAGCAGGTAATTGCTTATTCTCTGTTCGCCCGAAGTCCGGATCAGCAGGTCCGGGTCCGGGATGCCCGCGGTCACGAGGTGCCGGCTCAGGTCTTCCGGCCGCACTTCGTGCCCGGGATTGTCAATCAAATCGTGTGCCATCTTTTCCGCGGCCTGCAGAATATCCCACTGGCCGCTGTAGCTCAGGAAAAGGATCATCGTGAGCCCCTTGTTGCCGGCCGTCTTCGCCATTGCCCGGTCGATATCCGAACGGAGCTTCTCCGACAGGCGGGAGAGGTTGCCCAGGACGATGAAACGGATGTCGTGCTGCATGAAATTGTCCATCTCCCGCAGCATCGCGCTGCCCATCAGCTCCATCAGGGTGCTCACCTCCGCTTCCGGACGGCCCCAGTTCTCTTCGGAAAAGGCAAAGAAGGAAATATAGGGAATCCCCCACTCCACGGCCGCCTCCATGACGGCGCGGACGCTCTCGACGCCCTCGAAATGACCGTAAACCCGTTCTTTCCCCCGTTCCCTGGCCCAGCGGCCGTTGCCGTCCATGATGATGGACACGTGCGTCGGTAGTGTCTTTGGAAGTTGCATAAGCTCTTACTCTTGGCTGCCGCCGTTGCGGATGTCCTCGCCCCAGAGCAGGCGGGTGCGCAGCGCATTGATGAAGTTGGACCGGCCGAGCCGCAGGCGGCGCAGGCGCACCGGCGCGGCGCTCACCTCGATCCGGGTCCCGGCAGGGACGGTATAGTTGCGGTTGTCCATCGTCAGGACCGCACGTTCGTCGCGCGAGCGCAGGGTGATGCGCAGGTGCGAGGTCTCCGGGACGATCAGCGGACGGACATTCAGGTTGTGCGGCGAGATCGGCGCCACGATGAAGACCTTGGTCTCCGGCAGGCAGATGGGACCGCCCACGCTCAGGCAGTAGGCGGTGGAGCCGGAGCTCGTGGCCACCAGCAGCCCGTCCGCCCAGTAGGTCGGCAGCACGGCGCCGTCCACGTCCACATCCACCCCGAGCATGGACGGGCTGACCCGTGACACGCTCACTTCGTTGAGGGCATACGGCCAGGACTCAGAGGCGGGCAGGTCCGGGCAGGAGACCTGAAGCATCTCCCGCTCCTCGACCACATAGTCCCCGCGGTCCAGCGCCTCCACGACCCGCTGGGGATCGTTTTCCGACAGGAAACCGAGGCGTCCGAAATTGACTCCGAGCACCGGGATCCCGGCGCCCACGGCCATGCGGGCCGCCAGCAGGAAAGTGCCGTCTCCGCCCAGGCTCAGCAGGACGTCCGTCCCGGCCTGGAATTCGGCCGGCGCCGACACGGCATACAGCTGATGCCCGGCGGCGCGAAGGGCCCCGAGAAGCGACTCCACGCGGGAATCCCCCTTGAGCCGGTCCTTCTTGATATAGTAAGCCAATTTCATTTCGAGCCTCAAATTTAGCACTTTCTTTACAATTATTATATAGAATTGCTTACTTTTGTGCGATTTAAAGTATTTGGCAAGATGACCCGATTAAGTGTAAATATCAACAAGATCGCCCTGCTGCGCAACGCCCGCGGCGGCAACCTGCCGGATGTCCTGCAGGTTGCGCTGGACTGCGAGCGTTTCGGCGCCGACGGCATCACCGTCCACCCCCGCCCCGACGAGCGCCACATCCGCTACAGCGATGTGCGCACGCTCCGGCCGGCCGTCACGACGGAATTCAACATCGAGGGCAACCCGACCGGCAGTTTCTCCGCCCTGGTCTGCGAAGTCGTCCCCGACCAGGTCACCCTGGTCCCCGACGCCCCGGACGCCCTCACCTCCAGCGCCGGCTGGGACACTGTCCGCAACCATGCCTTCCTGAAGCGCATGTGCGCCTCCTTCAAGGCCCGCGGCATCCGCACGTCCATATTCATCAACCCTGACCCCCGCATGGCGGAAGGCGCATTCAAGTGCGGCGCCGACCGCGTCGAGCTCTATACCGCCGACTATGCCGCCCTCTACGCCCAGGACCGCGAGCGGGCCATCGCCCCCTACCTCGAGACCGCCCGCGCTGCCCGCGACCTCGGCCTCGGGCTCAACGCCGGCCACGACCTCTCGCTGGAGAACCTGGCATACTTCGTGCAGACCATCCCCTGGACCGACGAAGTGAGCATCGGCCACGCCCTGGTCTGCGACGCCCTCTACCTGGGCCTTGAGACAACGATCGGGGAATATTTGTCGAAGATTCAGAATTTTTGAGTATCTTTGTAAACTTGATGAGTTTCCGGGCTTGCCCCGGAATGACGGAAAGAAAATAATACAACAACAATAACAATGAAGAAGTTACCGCTTATCCTCAGCATCATCGCCCTCTGCGGCGTGATCGCTCTCGCCATCGCCAACCTCACCCAGGGCAGCAAGAAGCCCGCACCCGCGCCTGCCGACGACGATTCCCTCAAGGGCGAGATCGTCTATTTCAACCTGGACCGCGTGCTCGAGGAGTATGACATGGCCAACGACCTCCGCAGCGTCGTCGAGACCAAAGTAAACAGCATCAACCAGGAAGTCACCCGCCGTCAGAATAAACTCCAGAAGGACGCCAACTCCTTCCAGGACAAGCTCAACAAGGGCCTGATGACCCAGTCCACCGCCCAGGTGCAGTACCAGAAGCTCCAGGAGCAGGAGGCCAGTTACAACAACTACGCCCAGCAGAAGCAGCAGGAGATCCTCGAAGAGCAGCAGGTCGTGCTGAACCAGATCTACGACGCCATCAAGACCTTCGTGGACGATTACAACGCCACCATGGGCTATGCGATGATTGTCTGCACCGGTTCTTCCCCTATAGTCGCCGGGGAGATTTTCCCTTATCCGGTCGTGAACGCCGACGAGACGCTCGACATCACCGACGCCTTGATCGAGGGCCTGAACGCCGCCTACATCAAGGATAAGGGTAAAAGCGAATAAGGATTGAAGATCGCCATACTGTCCTGCTTCTACCCTTATCGCGGAGGGATCGCCCAGTTCAACGCCAACCTTTTTGAAGAGCTGGGAAGAGAGCACGACGTACGCGCGTTCAATTTCCGCCGGCAGTATCCGGATTTCCTTTTCCCCGGCAAGACCCAATACGTAAGCCCGGAAGATGAAGCCGTACCCATCGAGGCGCAAGCCTTGCTGGATACGGCTAATCCTTTCACCTGGTGCCGCACGGCGCGACAGATCCGCCGCTGGGGCCCCGACCTGCTGCTTGTCCGCTACTGGATGTCCTGGTTCGCCCCGTCCCTGGGCCATGTGGCCCGCCACATGGCGCCGGGCTGCAAGGTCATCGGCATCCTGGACAACGTCATCCCCCACGAGCGCCACTGGTTCGACGCGCCGCTCACGCGGCTGTTCCTGCGCCAGCTGGACGGCGCCGTGACCCTCTGCGAGGAGGTCTCCCGGGACCTGCTCGCCCTGCGGAAAGACATCCCCCACACCGTCCTCCCGCATCCCATCTACACCCACTTCGGCCCCCGGCTACCCCGCGAAGAGGCGGAACGCCTGCTCGGCCTGCCCGCCGGACGCAGGACCCTGCTCTTCTTCGGGCTGATCCGCGAATACAAGGGGCTGGACATTCTCCTGCGCGCCTTCGACCTGCTGGACGACCGCTACCAGCTGCTCATCGCCGGGGAGCCCTATGGCTCATTCGAGAAATATCAGCGGCTCATCGACGGCGGGCGCGCCCCCGCCGATGTCCACGTGTTTCCGGACTACATCCGCGACAGCGAGGTCAAGCGCTACTTCTCGGCGGCGGACCTGACGGTCCTCCCCTACCGGAGCGCCACCCAGAGCGGCATCAGCTCAGTGTCAACCCATTTCGGCGTGCCGATGGTGGTCACCGACGTGGGCGGGCTCGAGGAGACGGTCGGCCGTCGCGGCACGGGAATTGTCTGCAAGGAGGGTACGCCCGCGTGCGTCGCCGAGGCCATCGGCCGTTATTTCGACGACGCGCAGCTGCGCCAGCGCCTGGAGGAGGGCATCCAGGCGGAGAAAGAGAGGCTCTCCTGGAGCCGTTTTGCCCATGATTTGACCGCCTTTGCCGGCAGCCTGACATCATAACAGTACGAAGATGAAAAGACTCTGCGCCCTGCTCCTGCTCCTGTGCACGTTGTCCACCACGGCATGTGCCCAATGGTATCTGTTCCCCGGCAGGAAAAAGAAGAACGACAAGAATACCGTGACGGACACGGTCCGGCAGGCCGTGCCGGACAGCAGCTTGCTGCGCCCCGGGCCCGACACCCTCGCGCTCGAGCGCCCCGACTCGCTGCTGACCGTGGACACCCTCGCCGTCGAGCTGCCCGACATCTTCGAGCTGGACATCCCCGCCGTCTTCCACGTCGCCCTCGCCCTGCCGCTGCAGGCCTCCGGCGACAAGCCCAGCGACAATTTCCTGGACTTCTACAGCGGCGCCCTGCTGGCGCTGCGCGACCTCGGCAACAGCGGCCGCCGCGTCGACCTGGAGGTCTATGACACGGCCGACAGCAAGACTACCCTGCCGCAGTCGCTCATCGACGACAGCGACGTCATCCTCGGTCCCGTGACCGTGCAGGACATCGCCAGCACCCTTCCGCTCGTGGGCAAGGGCAAAGTCCTCATCTCCCCGCTGGATCCCAAGGCAGCCGACCTGGCCGCCACCGATCCCGTGGTCCAGTCGCCCTCGCCCTGGACCGCACAGGTCAACGAGATGCTCCTCTGGGTGCGCGAGGAGCTGCCCATCGGCGAAGAAGTCTATGTGGTCCGCGACACCTCCACGGCAGAACCCGCCGAGCAGCGTGAATACCTTATGGAGCACCTGGCCAGCAGCGGGATCCGCTACCAGACCGTGCTCTCCGTCCCGCAGATTCCGTTCAAGAAAGGCACGATGACCCGGGTGATCATCGCCTCCGACCGCGACAGCTTCATCTCCAGCGCCGTCAAGAGCCTCGGCATCGAAGGCGCCCGCAACAGCAACGTCACGCTCTACGGGACCTCCGCCCTGCGCACCAACAACACGGCCCAGACCGACCTGCACAACACCCAGGCCCACCTGGCCCTGTCCTACTTTATCGACTACGACGATCCGGACGTGCGGCGCTTCATCCTCGCCTACCGCGCCCTCTTCAAGAACGATCCCGGCTCCTTTGCTTTCCAGGGCTACGACACCATGCATTACTTCGTGACCATCTGTACGGTCTACGGACGCCAGTGGTACAAGAAGCTCTCAGAATATGCCGAGAAGGGCCTCCAGTCCGACTTCCGCTATACGGAAGCGGACGGCCGGGTCAACCAGGCCGTCCGCCGCGTGGTCTACAATCAGGACCTCTCGACGAGCGTGGTCCGCTAGTCCTTTACTGCAACTGTGTATACGCGACCTTGCCGACCAGGGTCGTGGGAAGGGAGTCGCGGAACTCGATCTCCTTCGGCAGGGCGTAGCGGGCAATGTGCTTGCGGCAGTGCTCCAGGAGCTCTTCCTTCATCGCCTCGCCCGGTTCGTAGCCGTCCTTGAGCACGATGAACGCCTTGACCACCTGCATCTTGAGCGGGTCGGGGACGCCGATGACGCAGCTGCGCTGCACGGCCGGGTGCCCCTCCAGGACATTCTCCACCTGGGATGGATAGACGTTGTAGCCGCTGGTCACGATCATGCGCTTGATGCGCTGGCGGAAGTAGATGAAGCCTTCTTCGTCCATCAGGCCGAGGTCGCCGGTATGCAGCCACACGTGGCCGTCGGCGTGCGTGCGCAGCGTGTCGGCATTCTCCTCCTCATGGCCGATGTAGCCGATCATCATGGACGGGCCGGTGAGGCAGATCTCGCCCTCCTCGCCATAGGGAATCTCGTCGCAGGTGCCCGGCTTGCAGATCTTGAAATAGGTGTCCGGGAACGGAATGCCGATGGAGCCTTCCTTCTCCTTGTTGTACGGGGTGAGGCAGCAGGCGGTCACGCATTCCGTGGTGCCGTAGCCCTCGCGGACCCGGACGCGGGCGTGGTGGTCGGCGAGGAACTTGTCGAATTTCTTCTTGAGCTCGATGGTCAGCGAATCGCCGCCGGAGAAGACGCCCCGCAGGAAGGACAGGTCGGCCCCGTCAAGGTAGCGGTTGCGCGTGATGGCCTCGAACAGCGTGGGCACGCCCGCGATGTAGTTCGGCTGCGTCTTGCGGATCAGCTTGGCGTAGCTCTTCACGTTGAAGCGGGGCACGAGGATGGACGTGCCGCCGATGAACATGAGGGTGTGGATGCACACGCCCAGGCCGAAGCCGTGGAAGACAGGCATCGCCGCCAGCATCTTCGAATGGTGCACTTCCTCGTGGGCCATGTTGGCCGTCTGCCAGGCCAGGGCGTTGAAATTCAGGTCGGACAGGAGGATGCCCTTGGTGGTGCCGGTCGTGCCGCCGGAGAAGAGCACGACGGCCTCCGTGCGGTAATCCTTCTTCGCCACGTAATCTCCCGTGACCGTCTCTCCCAGGGCCAGGAAATCCTTCCAGGCGATGTCGTCCGCGCCCTGGAGCCTGGGGAACTTCCGTTCTGTCATGAACTTCTGTCCCAGCGAGAGCGGGAAGGGCAGTTCGTCGGAGACGCGGCAGACGATGAGTTTGGCGATGGGGCGCTGTGCCTTCACTTCCAGGAACTTGCCGTAGAACTGGTCGAGCGTGACCGCCATCTCGCAGCTGGCCTCGTTCATGTAGAAGGCGAGCTCCGCTACTGCGGACAGGGGATGCACCATGGTGGGGATGGCCCCGATGCGGTTCAGGCCGTACAGGCAGAAAATGGCCTGGGGCACGTTCGGCAGGCACACCAGCACGCGGGTGCCGGGCCGCACGCCGAGGGCGTAGAAGCTGCGCGCCACGCGGTCCATTTCCCGGGCGAGCCGGGTATAGGAAGTGGCCTTGCCCATGAAGGTGAGGGCGGGGAAATCCTTTTCTTTCGCGGCCGTCTCCAGAACGGCCTCGGAAATGGTTTTTTCGCTGTAGTCCAGGTTGGGCGCCACGCCGCCGTAGCTGTCCATCCACGGCGTCGCGACATTGTCGAGTCTGTATTGCATAGCGGTCAGGTTTATTCGAAGTCAATGGGAGTGGCGGCCGGCTCGTCCAGGAGCTCGGGGTGCTCGAAGATCTTGCGCACCAGGCGCAGCGTCTTGGCGAAATAGTAGCCGTCGGCGATGCGTTCGTCGACGGTGAGGCCGAGCTTGATCGTGTTGCGGAGCTCATAGCTGCCGTCCTCCTTGAAGAACGGACGAAGCTTCTTCTCGCCGATGACCACGAAGAAGGAGATCGTCCCGCAGTTGAAGAGGTGGTGGTAGTCGGCGTTCATCTTGATGGAGCCCAGGTTCGAGATGTAGACGCTGGAATAGGTGGGGTCGTCCGCGGCCAGGGATTTGGGGTAGATGCCGTAGTATTCGAGCTTGCGGAGCGCCCAGGCCAGCAGGCGGAAGAGCGGACGCGGCAGGTGGCTGACGATCTTGAGCGTGTTGTCCACGCCCACGTCGGCATTCTCCTTGCGCACCTTGGTGACGAACTTGTGGACATAGTCATGGACCTGCTCCATGGGGGACCCGCCCTCCGGGTCCAGGACGAATTTCGCCATGGATTCCTGGCCCTCGTCGGAGAACTGGCGCTTCACGTTGAAGGCCACCTCGATCCGGTTGCGCTCGTAGAAATGGCCGCCGGCGATGAACCAGTTCATCTTGGGACGCAGCAGGATCGCTTTCGCGAGCGCGGCGGAGATGAAATGGAACCAGGTGTACTTGAATTCAGGCTGTCCGGCATTCTTTTCTGCGAGGTACTTGTCCACCTGCGTGAGGTCCAGGACCTCGCCGAGCACGGCTTCGTTCTCCGTGCGCTTGCCGAAGATATACGGCATCATGACATGGACGGGATCCAGCCCGCGCAAGCGGTAGCCGTCCCAGCGGTCGCCGCATTTTCTCTTTCTCTCAGACATGGGTTGGTAGGTTTTAGTCTTACAAATTTACGTTTTTTTCGCGGGAAATTCCTAACTTTGACCTGTTATGAGAAAACTTTACATCCTGCTCGCCGCCGTGGCACTGGTCGTGTCCGCGGCTGCCGCCGTCCCGGCCCGCGCCGCGACGGCCCTCCAGACCCCTCCGCCCGAGACCGTCTGGGCCTTCTTCGAAGCACTTCCCGACGCCGACATGCCCAACGGCATCAACTCCCGCACGCTGCGCGTAGAGTTCCACAAGGACTATGAAGACAACATGGTCAATCCCTCGGACTTCATTGATGAAGAGGACGACGAAATCATGTTCTATGGCGATTATCTCGAGCAGATCACCAACCAGGTCTTCTGGAGCCCGGGGTTTTTTGATCCCGGCTTGGACGCGGATGAGGTGGATGAGGGAGCGGGGTACGAACCGGAGCCTTCCCTCACTTTCTCGGTCTTTCCCGGGTCCGATCCGGACCGGATCTTCGGCCTGCTGGAGGTCACCGAGTTCCGCCCCGAGGTCGGCACGGTCCTGCTGGGCGAGCACGGCTACTGGTACTCCGTGTCCAAAAAGACGGTCACGCCCACGGCCCTGCCGCTGGACGTCCCCTATACCGACGAGGACATCACCGAAGACGGCCTGCTTTACTACGGCCAGAACGAGCTCTACTGGGTCATGCGCGACCGCAGGTTTACCTGGCTTGAGGAAGATGACCGCATCACGCTCATACTGGACGGCATCGGCGCCGCGCCCGTGAGCTATGTCTGGAACGGCACGAAATTCATCCGCGACCGGGACTACAACCCCCTGCTGGTCTACAGCGGCGGCATTGGCAAGATCGAACTCGGCCAGCGCGTCCCCTTCGACATCCATGGCTACTACGGCCTCTGGTCCAACTCCGCCGACGAGTATGTCCGCGCCTGGGATTATGTCAAGGAAGGCGAGGATGAATCAGAGCCGCGCTTCACCATTTTCTCGTATGGTGAAGGCCCGCTGACGGTCGATGCCATCGACATCTTCTACCCGAAGTACAAGCTCATGGAGAAGATCCATGTCGGCATGCCCGCCTCCGAGGCGATGGAGATCCTCAAGGAAAATTATTCCTATATGGGCGAAGATGCCCCCACGCCCTACGTGAGCGACTTTGACGGCAGGGCCTGGATCTTATCCGGCTACGACGACCCCTACATGCTCGGCGTGAACCTCAAGGACTACAAGAACGGCAAGCTCACCCCGAACGCCAAGATCGAGGTCATCCGCATCGCCCCGGCGGTCGGTTAACGACAAACCTTAAACCCACATAGTCATGCAAACACTTGAGAAGACCTTCCGCAAGGAAAACATCGAGGAGCCCATCGAGGCCTCCTTCACCCCGGCCGTCAACACGTCCCGGATCGAATCCCACAACGCCGACATGCTCATCACCGCCACCAAGGTGTACCTGCTGCCGCGCTTCCCGGAGGATCAGGAGCGCATCAACGGCAGATGCATCGATATCGCCGAGATCACCGGCTGCAAGAAGTACGGCCTGTTCGGCTTCGGCTTCGAGCTCGCGGACGGCTCCAAGCAGCTGTTCTCCAATGTCGGCAAGAAGATGCGCGAAGGCATCACCGCCGCCATCGAGGCGAGGAAGAAATAAGGATTAGCGCTCCGCGAGCAAGGCGCGGGCATTGGCAATGGCGGCCGGCGTGACCGTCGAGCCGGACAGAAGGCGCGCGATCTCCATCGTGCGCTCTTCTTTTGTCACTTCGCTGATCGTGGAGACCGTGCGGCCGTCCGGCTGGACGGTCTTGCTCACCACGAAGTGGGCGTCGCCCTTGGCGGCCACCTGCGGCAGGTGCGTGATCGAGAACACCTGCATGTCGCGGCCCATCTCGCAGATCATCCGGCCCATCTTGTCGGCCACGCTGCCGCTCACCCCCGTGTCAATCTCGTCGAAGATCAGGGTCGGCATGCCGAAATACTTGGCCATCATGGCCTTGAGGCTCAGCATGATACGCGAGAGCTCACCCCCGGAGGCGCACTTGGCCACATCCACGGGGTTGCGCCCGGTCGCGGAGAATAAAAACTGGACCCGGTCGGCGCCGGACGGTCCCTGCGGGGCCTCGCTGAGCGCGAGCTCGAAGACGGAGCGGTCCAGCTCCAGGAAGCGAAGCGACTCCGTCACAGCCGCGGCGAAGCCGGGCGCGGCGGCGCGGCGCGCCTGCGAGAGCGCAGCGGCCAGCGCGCCATAGCGCCGCCCGGCCGCCTCCGCGGCCGTCTCCAGCTCGAGGATACGGTCTTCCGAAGCCATGGCGCCTGACAGCAGGGCGGCATAACGCTCGCGAACGGCGATCAGCTCGTCGATGTCCGCGCAGCGGTGTTTTTTCAAAAGGGAATACAGCAGCGACATGCGCTCCTCCACCGCCTCCAGGCGGGCGGGCGACAGGTCCATGCGCTCGTCCAGCGCGGCGATCTCCGCGCCGATGTCGTCCAGATCGATCCGGGCGGACTCCAGGCGCGACTGCCATTCCGCGACCGCGGGAACGTATCTGGCGATGTGCTCCATCTGCCGGCCCGCCTCCTTGAGCGAGGCCGACACACCCAGGTACTCCCCTTCCGGCAGCAGCAGCGCAAGGCAGCGCCCGAGGGCTTCCTTGATCTGCTCCGCATTCGCCAGGCCCTTCTGCTCCTCCTCCAGGGCTTCCAGCTCACCGGAGACGAGCTTCGCCTCGTCCAGCTGGCGCCACTGCGCCTCGTTGAAGTCGCGGTCCGCCTCCAGCCGGCGCTGCTCCTCCCTGGCGGCGGCGAGCTCCGACAGGAGCCCCTGCCAGCTGCGCCAGGCCTCCCGGCAGTCGGCGAGCGTCCCGGCGTTGCCCGCGAAGCGGTCAAGCACCGACAGCTGGAACTGCGCGTCCGTCAGCAGCAGGCTCTTGTGCTGGGAATGGATGTCCACCAGGCGCCCAGCCACATCCTGCAGCAGGGACAGCGGCACGGGACAGTCGTTGATGAAGCTCCGCGAGCGTCCCGAACGGGACACCACGCGGCGGATCAGCAGCCGGTCGCCGTCCTCCTCCACATCCGCCTCGCGCAGCAGCGCAACGAGGTCGGCATCCGCCCCGGAGAACTCCGCCTCCACCACACACGAATCCGCGCCCTCCCCGATGGCAGAGGCGTCGGCGCGGGCGCCGGACAACAGGGACAGGGCGCCCAGCAGGATGGATTTGCCGGCGCCCGTCTGGCCCGTAATAATGACAAGACCCTCCGGAAAAGTGACATCCAGAGCGTCTATCAGTATGTAGTTGCGGATATGTAGGCTATGCAGCACCGTCCTCCTTGGCTACCCGGTAATAAAGCTCGCCGTCCTCGAATTCCGAAATGGCGACGAGGTCGGGCTTGGGCTGGCGCTCATAGTACTTGGAGATCTCGATCTGCTCCTTGTTTTCAAAGACTTCGTCCATCGTGTCCCGCTCACCGCGGAAATCCTCGAGCTTCTTGGCAAGCTCCTTCTTCTCGGCCAGGGCGATCTGGTTGGCGCGCTTGGCGAGGATGACGACCGTTTCGTAGATGTTGCCCGTCGGGGCGGCGAGATCCTTGATGTCCCGCGTGATGGTATTGGTAGGTATTTTCTTTTCCATATCCAGAGTACGGCACAAGCGTGTGCGAAAGTTTCATTATTTTTCTTTCACCTTCTCATACAGGCCGTCGAGCTCCTTGCGGTGGTCGGATTCGGGGTACTCGCCGATGAAGTTGAGGTAGTCGTCCTGGAACACCAGGTAGCGCTCCTTGCGCTTCGACGGGACGCTGTTCTCGGCGAATTTGTAGGAAGCCATCGCGGAATAGTAGAGGATCTCCTCGCGGAACACATTGTCGGCGTCGTCCTTGAGGATGTTCTTGAGCGCCACGCGGGCGGCCTTGTAGTCCTCCATCTTGTAGTACAGGCGGGCGTTCTCGAAGGCCTTGCGGTCCAGTCGCTCGCCCAGCTCCTCCATCCGGTGGCGGATGATGTCCGCATTGGCGCCCACGGGGTGGTCCTGGAGATATTCGCCCATGGCGGTGATTGCCGTGTAGGTCGGGGTCTGGTCCAGCTCGTAGCGCAGCGTGGAGCGGTACAGGCAGTCGATCCGGAGGAAGTCGGCCTGCTCGGCGAACGCGCCCTGCGGGTAGAAGCTCAGGTACTGGTCGAAATTGGTCTCCGCCGTGTAGTAGTCCTGGTAGGAATAGTTGCTCAGGCCCAGGTAGAAGAGCACCGTGTCGTGGCGCTCCGTGCCGTTGGTGAGCATGGTCAGCGACTCGAAGAGCTGCGTGGAGCGGGTATACTTGCCGGCGTTGAAGTACGTGAACGCAGCGTTGTATTTCTCGTCTATGTCGTTGCTCTCGAGGATCTGCTCGTATTCCGAGCGGCACGCCGCCACACCGAGGAGCATCAGCAGCCCGGCGGCAAGACAGAAGAGTGAGGATCTTTTCATCGTTTCAAATATTTTTCGGCATCCAGCGCCGCCCGGCAGCCCGACGCGGCGGCGTTGACCGCCTGCCGGTACACCGGATCCTGGACATCCCCGGCCGCGAACACACCCTCCACGCTGGTGCGGCTGCTGCCGCCCTCCGTCAGGATGTAGCCTTCCGCGTCGGTCGCCACCCAGGGAGCGAAGAGCTCCGAGGCCGGGTGGTGTCCGATGGCCAGGAAGAAGCCGTCCACCTGTATATCAAAAACCTCGCCATCCTTGCGGAGCAGGCGCGCGCCGGTCACGCCCGAGGCGTCGCCCAGCACTTCCTGCGTATTGCAGTTCCACAGGATCTCGATGTTCGGGGTATTCTTCACCTTCTCCTGCATGGCCACGGAAGCCCGCAGGACATCGCGACGCACGATCATGTAGACCTTGCGGCACAGGCCGGCCAGATAGGTCGCCTCCTCGCAGGCCGTGTCGCCGCCGCCCACCACCGCCACGTCCTTGCGGCGGTAGAAGAAGCCGTCGCAGGTGGCGCAGGCCGACACGCCAAGCCCCTTGAACTTCTCTTCGGAAGGGAGCCCGAGGTAGCGCGCCGTGGCACCGGTCGCGATGATCAGCGCCTGCGCCTCGATCTGCCGCTCGCCGTCCACCGTCAGGCGGAACGGGCGCACGCCCAGGTCCGCCGCCGTGACCTTGCCGCGGCGGATGTCCGCACCCAGCCGGACCGCCTGCTCGCGCATGTCAGCCATCAGCTGGTTGGCATCCACCCCTCCCGGGAAACCGGGATAGTTCTCCACGACCGTCGTCGTGGTGAGCTGGCCGCCGGGGGCGTCGCCCTCATAGAGCACGGGCTCCAGGGCGGCACGGGCGGCATAGATGGCGGCGGTGTACCCCGCAGGGCCGCCGCCGACGATCAGGCATTTGACAGATTCCATATCCATACGAACATGCAAAGATACACAAAAATAAGCTATTTCGGGGGCAGCAGCTTGCGCGTCGGCCGGCAGAGCAGCTGCAGCTCGAAACCCTCGATCCGGTAGCCGAGGAAGCGGCGCCCTTTCAGCTGGGCCTCCAGCAGGGACAGCAGCGTCGGGTCCTCCAGGTCGCGCCACGCTTCATTGCGCGTGTCGTAGAGGTGGAAATGCTGCTTCGCCCGCACGTCGAAAACCTTCTTGCCGCCCCGGCCGGAGCAGCGGGCGTAGATGCCCAGGTCCGCCAGGAGGCTGAGGATGTTGTACACCGACGCGGGCGACACGGGGACTTCGCCCTGCTCCGCGATCCACTGCGAGACTTCCTCCGCCGTGGCATGCCCCAGCGCGGACATCGCCTCGTGCACGGCCATGCGCTGCGGCGTGGCCTTGAGGTTCTTGTCCCGGAGGAGGCGTTTGAAATGCAGGATGTCCGGAATCCCGCTCCTTCCCATGATCTTCATACCCTACAACTCCTTGCGCCAGCGGGCCAGCGGGATGCCGAGCTGCCCGCGGTACTTGGCGATGGTGCGCCGGGCGACCTTGTAGCCACGGCGTTCCATCTCCTCCACCAGCTGCTCGTCGGTGAGCGGTTTCTTCTTGTTCTCGGCGTCCACGCACTCCTGCAGGGCCTTCTTGAGCTCGCGGGTGGACACCTCCTCCCCCTCCTTGTTCTCCATGCCTTCGGAGAAGAAATACTTGAGCGGGAAGATGCCGAAATGCGTCTCGATGTACTTGCTGTTGACCACGCGGGAGATGGTGGAGATGTCGAAGCCCGTCCTCTCGGCGATGTCCTTGAGGACCATCGGCTTGAGGTCCGCCTCGTCGCCGGTTGCGAAGTAGTCGTGCTGGTAGGCGAGGATCTCGGACATGGTCCGCCGGAGGGTGTTCTGGCGCTGCTTGAGCGCCTCCACGAACCACTTGGCGGAATCGAGCTTCTGCCGCACGAAGGTCGCGGCTTCCTTCTGCGCCCGCTCCGAGGAGCCCTTGGCCTCGAGGAGCAGGTCGGCGTATTTCTTGTTGACGCGCAGCTCCGGCACGGAGAAGCGCGGCATCGTGAACGACAGCTCCCCGTCGTGCTCCTCCAGGACGAAGTCCGGCACGATCTGCTGGGCCTGGTCCGTGTAGGTGTAGTCCACTTCCCCGCCGGGGGCGGGATTGAGCTTGACGATGCGCGCCATGGCCCGCTTGAGGTCGTCCTCGGTCAGGGTCAGCCGCGACAGGATCTTCTGGAAATGCTTGTTGGAGAACTCCTGGAAATAATCCTCCAGGATGCGCTCGGCGTTGACCACATCCGGGGTCTGCTTGAGGCCGCGGAGCTGGATCAGCAGGCACTCCCGCAGGTCGCGGGCGCCCACGCCGGCCGGCTCGAAGTCCTGGATCACGCGCAGCAGCGACAGGACCTCGTCGGCGTCGGTCTGGATCCCGGCGCGGAAGGCCATGTCGTCCACGAGCGAATCGATGTCGCGGCGCAGGTAGCCGTCGGTGTCGAGCGAGCCAATGATGAACGAGGCGATCTCGTACTGGCGCGGGTCGAGGTTGCGGTAGCCCAACTGGTCCGTCAGGCTCTGCGTGAAGCTCTGGCGCACCGAGAAGGTGTTGTATTCGGGCCTGGGGTCCTTGCCCCAGTTGTTGACGCGGGTCTTGTAGGCGGGGATGTCGCCCTCGTCCGTGAGTTCGTCCAGCGACACGTCCTTGGCCTCCTCAGGCTTGTCCGGATCGGGCGAGTCGTCCAGCACCGGATTCTCCTCCAGCTCCGTGCGGATCCGCTGCTCCAGCTCCTGGATCGGGAGCTCGATCAGCTTGATCGTCTGGATCTGCAGCGGGGAGAGTTTCTGCTGCTGCTTGAGTTCGAGGCCTTGTTTGATCATTTATTGTTCTATGGCAAGTTCGGGCTCAGCCGGCGTGAGGTCGGCTCCCCCGACGGACGGGTACTTGAATCGCTCCCGGACGATGAACGCGTCCGGGAAATCCCCCTTGATCCGGCGCAGGAACGCTTCGGCTTCGAGGCGCGTGCGGAAGTTGCCCACCGTCACCTTGAAGTTGGGGGAAGCGTAGGTCCGGTAAGCCTGGACATGGGGATACATATCGCTGAAACGGCGGATCACCGACGAGGACTCGTCGCGCGCCGTACGGTTACTTGCGAAAAACAGGCGGATACGGAAGCCGTTGATGGTCTTGCCGGCATTGGCGGCAACCTGCCTGTTCAGCGCCGAGCGCACGGCCGGCGACTGGCGCACGACCACCTGCTCGGGCAGGGCCGAGAAAATGTCGCGGCCCAGCAGGGCCGAATCGACCTGGACCTCGGTCCCGGTGTGCTCGATCTCGCCCGTCCCCTCTTCGAGGTTCTGCGCCCGCAGGACGGGGCCCGTCAGGACCAGCACGAGGAGCGCAAGGAGAATGCTTTTATAGTTGTACTTCTTCATGTTGTTCTGCCAGATTGAGGAGGTTGCTTAACGGGATATCCTCCATTTCAATATTCTTGCCAATCCCGCCGCGCAGCGCGACCCGGGCCTTGAACGAGACCGTGATGTCGTCCAGCGAGGATTCGGTGCCGAGCAGCCGCAGCAGGCGGAAGGGATTGAACCCCTCCTCGATGTGGCCCTTCAGCGGGACCTGGTACAGCTTGTCGGAGCGGCCCTCCACAAGCAGCTGGTCCGCCGAGACGCTCAGCATGTCCATGTCCTCGAAGCGCGCCATGCCGATCATGTCCGTGATCTCGAGGGCCACGGAAGGATTGTGGACGCCCACTTCGACGAGTGCACTCAGGTCGGTCAGGCCCTCCGGCACGATCGAGACGATGCGCGCAGAGGTGACCTTGATATCCTTGAGGCTCCTGCCCTGGCATCCGGACAGGACCAGCGCCAGTGCGAGCAGCAGCAGGATGTAGACTCTCTTCATGGGATTCATGCGTTATCTATCCTACAAAGATAGGAAAAAGTTCGCACAACAAGGTGGCCTGGGTGCAATCTTTCACCACCACGTCCACGAGGTCTCCGGCCTTGTGGACCGTGTCCGGCCAGACGCACATCTTGTTCTGGCCCGTGCGCCCGCAGAGCTCGGCGGGATTGCGCTTCGAGGGGCCCTCGACCAGCACCCGGAAGGTCTTGCCGAGGTCGCGCCGGTTGCTCTCGAGCGAGAGGCGGTTCTGCAGCGCGATGATCTCCTCCAGGCGCCGCGTCTTGACCTCGGGCGGGACGTCGTCGGGGTATTTGCGCGCGGCCAGCGTACCCGGCCGCTCGGAATACTGGAACATGAACGCCGCGTCGAAGCCGACCTCCTCAAAGAGGGTCAGCGTGTCGCGGTGGTCTTCTTCGGTCTCGGAGCAGAAGCCCGCGATCACGTCGGTGGTGATGGCGCAGTCGGGCATCAGCGCGCGGATCTTCGCGACGCGCTCCAGGTAGCCCTCCCGCGTGTAGCGGCGGCGCATCTTCTCCAGCATGCGGTCGGAGCCGGACTGGACCGGGAGGTGGATGTGGCGGCAGATGTTGGCATGGGACGCCATCGTCTCCAGGACGGCGTCGGAGATGTCCTGCGGGTTGGAGGTGGAGAAACGGATGCGCAGCGCCGGCACGCTCTCCGCGACCAGCGCGAGCAGGCCCGCGAAATCGAGCTCCTCCCAGCGGTAGGAGTCCACGTTCTGCCCCAGTAGGGTGATTTCCTTATAGCCGCGCTGCGCGCAGTCGCAGGCTTCGCGTACGATGGAATGCGCGTCCCGGCTGCGCTCCGCCCCGCGGGTATAGGGGACGACGCAGTAGGAGCAGACGTTGTTGCAGCCGCGCATGATGGAGATGAAGGCGGAGACGCCGTTGGTGTCCACGCGGACCGGGGCGATGTCGCCGTAGGTCTCCTCGCGGGACAGCAGGACGTCGATCTGCGGATGGCCCTGGGAGGCGGCGGCGAGCAGGTGCGGGAGGCTCCGGTAGGCGTCCGGTCCGGCCACGATGTCCACCTTGCCCGTCTCGAGCAGGCTTTCGCCCATGCGCTCGGCCATGCAGCCGAGGATGCCCACGAGCACGCCGGGGCGCTTCCTGCGCCAGTACTGGAACTGTTCAATCCGGCCATGGATGCGCTGCTCGGCGTTGTCGCGCACGGAGCAGGTATTGGCCAGGATCACGTCGGCCTCTGCCATATCCTCCGTGCGGACGTAGCCCTCTTTTCCCAGCAGGGAGAAGACGACCTCCGTGTCCGCCACGTTCATCTGGCAGCCGTATGTTTCGATGTAGACTTTTTTCATATTGCCGTGCAAAGATAGCGGTTTTCCGGGGAAAACACGCTATCCCTACAGCGGCATCAGGAAGGCTGTGGAATTGTCTTCGTCCGGCGCCGTCATGCCCACGGGGGCATTGATGAAGGTCGGGTCGCAGACGATGTATTTCTCCTTGCCCACGAGGACATAGTCGCCCGACACCTGATCGGTGAAGCGGACGGCGGTCGCGAGGTGGCCCGGGTAGTAGACCAGCGTCACCTTGAGACCCAGCAGGTCACGCACGAGCCGGGAGAAGAAGATGGAGCGGTCCTCGCAGTCGCAATACGGATAATGGAGCGTCTCGTCCGGGAAGAAGGCGCGGTCGTAGCCCCAGACTATATCGTCGTACTCATACTCGTAGCCCGTCTGGACATAGTTCAGCAGGATGTTGGCCGCATCCAGCTGCGACTTGCCGGCGATGGCTTTCTGCAGGACGGGATAGAGCGCCGACTTGGCCTCGTCGCTCAGGTCCACGGCATAGAAGCGCCAGCGGGTCTTGGTGTCGTTGTTGATGAAGGACTCCGGATAGCGCGCGTAGAAATCCAGCAGGTTCTGGTTGACCTGCGTGACGGTGTGCACCTCGGGGTATCTGTCCGACTCGCGGACCTTCTTCTCCGCCAGCCTGACGGGCAGCTTGTTCTTCTGCGTGAACGCCAGGCGCAGCACCTTCTCGCCCGGGAAGGCGTTGCGGTAGACCTTGAGCATCGACATGCGGGAGTTGTCCACCAGATAGTAGGTCGCCCCGTCCAGCTCCCAGTAGGGATGGTTGTAAATCATGTTGTCCGTGGCCATGATGATGTGCAGCGAGCTGTCCTGCGGGGCGCGGGCCATGCGGAGCTTGAAGCCCGACTGGCAGAGCGCAAAGGCGCAGAACACCGTCGCGGCGTCGCGCGAGGAGGCATAGACATCGTCGGCGAGCGCCTTGACCAGCTCGTAGTAGGCCCAGTCGCACAGGTCCATATCCCCCCGGAGCGCGAGCAGGTCGGCCAGCATCGCGTCGTACTCCGGCGCGGAGAGCGCCTTCCACATTTTGGACACGGCCGATTCGTTCACGCCGCCGAGCTTGGGCAGCTTCGCCGTGTCGAGGGTCACGGAGAACGTGGACCCGAAGGCCGCGAACTTATGCTGCGGGCCGGAAGGGCCCTTGGGCTTGACGATGGGGGCGACGGGCTCCGGCGCAGGCTGCGGCTCCGGCGGGAGGACGATGTCCTCGATGGGGAGGTAATTGTCCTCGACAATGACCGGGATCTCGATCTCGGGCAGCACCGTAGGCGGGACGACCGGCTCCGGCGCGGGAGCCGGGATCGGCTCCTTGCCCAGGAGCTCATCCCAGGCCTTCTTCATGTTCTCCGCATAGTCGGCATTCGCCTGATCGCGGAAATCGCGGTACTCCTTGTGCCAGGTGGAATCGGCCTTGGCGTACTCCGCCAGCGCCTGCCGCTTGAATTCTTCATAGGACTGGGCGGAAGCCGCGGCCCCAAGGGTCGTCAGGGCGATCCCCGCCAGTAATATCTTTTTGATCATGTTCATAATACGTTATTCATGCTTCTCTTGGAACAACAATAAATACCATGGTGAAGGCTGACTGTCGTCATAGGACGGGACACCGCGCGGTCGGATATTGAAATAGCCTTCACGACCCTGCTCCGTATCGTTCTCATCCACGGTGATCGTGAGGGTGCACTTCCCCGTTGAGGACGTGGGCGTAACGTCAAAGAAGGTGCGGTCATAGACAATCGTCCAAGGACCATCCGTATCCAAATCTACGGTGAGGGTCTGGGCGGAGGCATCACACCTCATAATGGCGACGGGACGAGTCGACAAATACGAAGAGCCATAGTCCGTTTCAAATCGTGGAGTCCTTGAGCGCTGCCAGATCCAGTATGACCAGCGGGCGGAATGGCCCGCCCAACCGATAAACAAGTCTCCATTCTTCTCATCAAAGGACTGATTGGAAGAAAAAGATATGGTCAGCTCGGTCGTCCCTTCGCCCGACATAGGCGAAACGGTCAGGAAGTCAGGCACTTCCGTGATTTCCCACGGGATATTCGTATTCAGCGTGACATGTGTCTCGCCGCCCATGGCGGAGAGGCCGCGAAGCTGGGTCTCATCCAGCTCCAGATAAGCCCCGACCTGTGAAATCTGAACGGTAGCGAAATCAGCCCCCGAATGTGCGAGACGGAAACCAATCCGGTCAGACCTGTCGCCCGGCGTGTTGTTAAATGCCGCCACGACGGTCACTTCCGTCGTGCCCGGATCTCCGCTGTTCGGAGTCACGCTCCACCAAGAGGACGAATTGCCCACCTTCCAGGGAGCTTCGGACGTCACCGTGAGCTTGCAGGACCCGCCGGCCATGTCAAACGAAAGCGGATCCTCGGTGACAGAAGCCTTCGCAACTGCCTGGTACACATGAATAATGGCCATCTCAATAATGCCTTCTGCCACAATGAAAGCATTGCCTCTCCGTTCTCCCCCGCCATCGTTGATGGGGACGGACACGACCATCCAATCCTCCTCTCTCTGTTCAATGTGTACCCAATTGTTATCCGCCAAAACACGCCACTTGAAATTGCTCTTGACAGGCACGAGCTCCTCGTTCGCTTTTCCATCAAAAGAGAAATACGTCTTGTCAAGCTCAAGATACGGACCCGAGCCCACCTGAGTCACGGTGATATACTGCGAGAAATCCCATTTCTCCGTGTCAGAAGCCAGTTTGAGCGTGCCCAGACGGGTTCCCGATTCCTTGCACGCAGCCGCCGTAACCGTAATGGGAGTCGAGGAATTTCCTTTCGTGGCGCTGAGCCGGATCCAGTCCGGTATCTCCGTGATGACCCAGGGCGTACCCTGCGATTCGATATTGAACGTCGCATACCCGCCGGCGGGGTTGTCAATGGCAATCTCGGTCCTGTCCGGCTTCAGATAGTATGCCGTCGCGTCCGCCATCCACTTGTTGTCCACCTGAACACTGTCCTGGCAGGCGCCCAGCAGGACCATTCCGGTCAGAAGGATGAACCAAACTTTCTTCATAACACTTCCTCCATCAGAACATATAACCTACACCGGCACTGATCTTGACCCCGTCCGCCCAGCTCTTGATCGCCGGGGAGACGCCCGCCAGTCTCTCAAACAAAGGCGTCTTCGAGACCGCAAAATCGAATTCAGGCTGGACCTTGACATAGAGCGATTCCGACAGCATGCAGGTAAAGCGGACATCCGCCACGGCAGACACCGCGCCCGCCCGCGAAGCGTCGTACGCCGGCGTCCCCTTAGCCTGGCCCCTCACCTGGACGACATTGACACCCACGCGCGGCGTGAGGCTCATCCGGGTGGAGAACGGAATCTCGAAACCGAGACGGGCACCGGCCATCAGCGGCCTGTACCTGAAGGCTATAGGCTCCTTGCTGGCATCGGTGGAGCTCCAGTAAATCTCCTTCGTCGTCAGACCCATCGCCGCCGTCACCTCCACGTTGAAATTCTTCAGATAAAGCCCGAGGGCTGTCCCCAGATACAGGGAGCCCGGCAGGGCCACCTGCACGTCAGCGTAATAGGCCCTCTTGTGCGTGTAGCGCGGCTTCAGGGGCAGGAGCATCGTACCCGGGTTGGCGAATTCGAGATCGTCGTCAAAGGTCTTGAACTGCCGTGAAGCCGTCCGCACGCCATGCGTTCCGGCCGGGATCCTGACGGTAAACGGCGTCCTGCCAGCATAAATGTCGTCGATATACACGTCCACGCCGTCCTCATAGGAGGTCACATTGACAGTCAGGGTCGTGACGAGGTGCACATCCAGGGAAATGATCTCCCCTTCCGGCACATTGATCCGGTTGGTCTCCGTGTCCATGCCGGCGCGGCGCACCTCCACTTCATGGTCGCCGATGGGCACCGTGAAGATCCCCGGGGCTTCGCCCAGCAGACTGCCGTCCATGTACACCTGGGCGGGCGCGGGATCCGCACTCACGGACAGGGTACCGAAGGCAGGCACGGGCGCGGAAAGCGAGACGGATTCAGGACCCGCCTCCGTTACTTCCAGGGTCCGCACGGACGGACGGCAGCCGTGGTTTCTCGAAGAGAACGTGTGCACGCCCAGCTCCACCATTCCCTGCCAGCGGCCGTATCCGACCCGGACCGTATCCACCCACAATTCGGCATCCTCGGACACGATCTCCATCTGGCGGGCGTAGAACTCATATTCCGGCGTATCGATCATGCACACGGCGCTGTCGAGCACCTCGACGGGCATCTCGTGCAGCTTGTACAGCGGCTTCTTGCGGCGGATCATATGCCGGCCGCTCTTCACCTTCATCATGTCTCCGGTCTCGTAGCTGACCTTGTCGTCATCCACCCAGACCGACTCCCCGCCGTACCCCACGATGTAGAGCCAGCCGTAGTCCTGCCGGAGGACGACCTCCTTGTAGTGGGCCTCCAGTTCGTTGTTGATCTCCTGCTGGAAGGTAACCGTGTGATAGTCCTCGCGCTGGACCAGCACGTCGTAGAGACCGAAGGCGAGGACCTGCGAGACGCGGCCCGTGGAGTCCACCGGGACCGACATGCCGTTGATCATCACCCGTGCATCCGGCGGAGTGACCTGCAGGATGAATTCCTGCGCCCGGTATTCGTCATAGACCCGGCTGGCGAAACGGGTATTGAGCTCCATCACGTAGGTGCGGGCCCGCTCGATGGGCACCGGGAACTCATATTCCCGGATCAC
>CAJOHX010000020.1:0-316 GCA_905234475.1 uncultured Bacteroidales bacterium
CGGATGCAGGGTGCCCTCCTGAACGAGGACGGTGGCGAGGTAGCCCCGGCCCTTGTCCAGCGAAGATTCGATCACGGCGCCCACGGCCTTCTTGTTCGGGTTGGCCTTGAGCTCCAGCAGGTCGGTCTCGAGGAGGACCTTCTCCAGGAGCTTGTCGACGTTGATGCCCTGCTTGGCGGATATCTCCTGGCACTGGTACTTGCCACCCCAGTCCTCCACGAGGATGTTCATCTCGGAGAGCTGGCGGCGGATGGTGTCGGGATTGGCGCCGGGCTTGTCGATCTTGTTGATGGCGAACACCCTCGGGACGTTCGCG
>CAJOHX010000020.1:402-42720 GCA_905234475.1 uncultured Bacteroidales bacterium
TCACCTTGGCACCGCGGGCACGCATGGCCGTGAAGGCTTCGTGGCCCGGGGTGTCGAGGAAGGTGATGTGGCGGCCGTCGGGCAGTTTGACGTTGTACGCGCCGATGTGCTGCGTGATGCCGCCCGCCTCGCCCGCGATGACGTTGGACTTGCGGATATAGTCGAGCAGGGAGGTTTTGCCGTGGTCGACGTGACCCATCACCGTGATGATTGGTGGACGGGGCAGCAGATCCTCGGGACGGTCGACCTCTTCGTTGCTGTTGATCTCCTCGGAGATCTCGGCGGTCACGAATTCGACCTGGTAGCCGAATTCCTCGGCCACGAGCACGAGGGTCTCCGCGTCGAGGCGCTGGTTGATGGATACCATCAGGCCCAGGCTCATGCAGGCGCCGATGACCTTCACCACCGGGGTGTTGTTCATCAGGGTGGCCAGGTCGTTGACGGTCACGAACTCGGTGACTTTCAGCACCTTGTTCTCGGCCAGTGCCTGCTCCATCTCTTCCTGCGTACGCTGGGCGGCAGCTTCGCGCTTCTCCTTGCGGTACTTGGCGCCGAAGTTGTTTTTCTTGCCCTCGTTCATCTTGGCGTAGGTCTCCTTGACCTGCTTCTGGATCTCCTTCTGGAGCTCCTCCTGCTGGGCCTCGGTGAGCGCCGGCTTGAAACGGTCGCGATCACGCTTGCGGCCCTTGCCGGCCGACTGCTGCTGGGGCTGCTGACGCTGCTCCTTCTTGGGGTTCTTCTCGATGTTGGCGCCGGCCTTGGCCACGTCCACCTTCTGCGTCCCCTTGCTGATGCGCTCGCGCTTCTTGGGCTTGCGGTCAAACTGGCTCAGGTCGATCTTGCCCACCACCTTGAGGGCGTTGCCGTCCGCCTCGGATGCCGCCGGGGCAGCTTCCTTGACCGGCTCCGGCTCGGGCTCCGTCTCGACAACGGGCTCCGGGGTTTCCACCACAGGCTCCGGTTCCGGGGTCTCCACAACGGGCTCCGGCTCGGGTTTCGGTTCGGGCTCCGGTTCCGGCTTGGGGGCCGGTTTCGGCTCCGGTTTCGGCTCCGGCTTGGGTTCGGGCTTCGGCTCGGGCTTGGGGGCCGTCACGGGCTCCTCCGCCTTCTTCTCGACCACGGGCTTCTCCTGCTGGGTATTATCCTTCTTGGCGTTGATGAAGGTGGTGGACTTGATGATGGTCTCCTGTTCGGGCTCCTCCTCCTCGGCCTCTTCGCGGGACGGGCGGCGGCTGCTCTTCTCCAGGATCTCGGTGATCTTGACCTCCACCTTGTCGGCGGCCTGCTTCATCTCCAGGTCCTTGCCGAACTGCTTGGCGATGGCGGGCAAGTGCTCGTCGGAGACCTTGGCGTTGGGGTTCGCATCCACCTCGACACCCTGATTGTGAAGGAACTCCACCAGGTCGTCGAGGCCGATGTTGAACTGTCTGAGTAGTTTATTTAGTCTGATTTCTGCCATTCTGTCTAGTCTTCGAATTCTGCTTTAAGGATATTGAGGACTTCCTCCACGGTCTCGTCCTCGAGGTCGGCACGCTTGGCGATGTCCTCGGGATCGAGGGCAAGCACACCCTTGGCGGTGTCGCAGCCGATCGCCTCCAGGCGGTCGATGATCCACTGGTCGATGACGTCGGCGAACTCACTCAGGAGCACGTCCTCCTCCTCGCTGCTCTCACCCTTCGGGAGCTCGCGGTAGACCTCGATCTCGCGGTCCACCAGCATGCCGGCCAGCTGGATGTTGACGCCGTGGCGGCCGATACCCTTGCTGACCTGGTCGGGCTGCATGAACACCTTCACCTTGTCGTCCGGGCCCTCGCCCATCTCGATGTAGGAGACCACGGCGGGATTCAACGCGCGCTGGATCATGAGCTTGGGGTTCTGCGACCACTGGATCACGTCGATGTTCTCGTTGCGCAGCTCGCGGACAATGCCCATGATGCGGCCGCCCTTGACACCGATGCAGGCGCCGATCGGGTCGATCCTGTCGTCATAGGATTCGACGGCCACCTTGGCGCGCTCGCCGGGCACGCGCACCACCTTCTTGACCGTGATGAGGCCGTCGGAGATCTCGGGCACCTCCTGCTCGAAGAGGCGCTCCAGGAACTCGTTGGACACGCGGCTGAGGGTGATGTACGGCGTGGTGTTGTTCTTCATCTCCACGCTCTTGATCACGGCCCTGACGGAGTCGCTCTTCTTGAAGCGCTCGCCGGGGATCTGCTCGCTCTTGGGGATGTGGAGCTCGTTGCCGTCCTCGTCGAGGATCAGCACTTCCTTGGACCAGGTCTGGTAGACTTCGCCATAGAAAAGCTCGCCCACCTTCTCGGAGTACTTCTTGAAGACGTTGGCCTTCTCGATGTCCATGATGCGGCCCTGGAGGTTCTGGCGGATGTTGAGGATGCCGCGGCGGCCGAAGGCTGCCAGCGGGAGGATCTTGGCGTACTGGTCGCCGATCTCGTAGTCGTCGGCGTCGCCGCCGTCCTCGCGGATGCCGTCGAGGGTGATCTCGGCGTTCGGGTTCTCCACCTCTTCGACCACGTCGAAGTTCTGGTAGATCTCGCAGGTACCCTTGTCTACGTTGACAATCACGTCGAAGTTGTCGGACGAGCCGTAGGTCTTGGCGATCTGCGTCAGGAAGACGTCCTTGAGGACCTGCATCATCACAGGACGGTCGATGTTCTTCTCCTCCTTGAAATCCTTGAAGGCGTCAATGAGCGTAATGACTTTTTCTTTCTTTTCCATGTATGTATGTCTATTCGTTTATATTCTTGAGCATTTCATCCGCCTCGGCGGCGTCGATCCCCATGGAACCGACGGTCAGGGCGTAGTCCTCGATGTTTCGGTCGAAGGCGGCGAGCACGGCCCTGTGGACGTACTCACAGTCAGCGAGTTCGACATCGGCGCCGGCCTTGTCGATCGTGACCTCAAAAACATTGTCGTCGTCGTTGAACATGATGTCCACGAGGGAGCAGCCGCGCTCCGCGACGGCCTTCTCCACCACTTGTTCGAATGCTGCTTTGTCCATATTCCAATAAAAAGGAAGACCTCGTCTCGGGGCCTTCCATCTCGTTCACGGGTGCAAAGATACGTATTTTTTGTATATTTGCCAAAATTTTACGACTATGAGCAAGATCCTAATGAAGCTGGCGGCAGCGGCCGCCCTGATTTTCTGCCTGACTTCCTGCGACCTCGATTTCGTCGACAACTATACCCTCTCCATCGGATATGAATTAACCGTTGATGACGAAGACAACATGAAGGAGCTGCAGGAATACCTGGATGCATTCGTCGCCCGGGCGGACATGAAAGCCGAGTACAACCAGTGCGCCTATACCGAAGCCGTGTACGAGGGGCAGCAGTTATTCACCAAGGCGATTGAGGAGGAGCTGGACCGTGATTTCATCATGGACCACATCCAGGCCGAGGATGACATCATCCGCATGGCCGCCATCCTGTCCAGCGACAGCATCCGGGAGATCGTATCCCAGATCTACTGGAACTGGGAGTGGAAGCAGTACCAGCTTGCGATCCAGGAGATTCCCCAGGAATAGAAACCTACATCGCCTTCACCTTCGCGAGGAAGTCGCGGACGTGCTGCTTGTACTCTTCGGGGTACTTGGCGTAGGAGTTGGCGTGGACGGCGCCGGGGGCGACCCACATCTCCTTGTAGCCGTGGGTCTTGGCGTCGTAGCACTTCTGCAGGTGCGAGAAGGGCACGAAGTCGTCGGCGTCGCCGTGGATGAAGAGCATCGGGCGGTCGCATTTCTCCAGCTGCTTGACCGAGGAGGCCTCCCAGAAGCCCCAGCCGTACTTGCTCTTGGTCACGAGGCTGGCGCTCTGCAGGACATCCGGCGGGATGAAGGCGAAGCTCTGCTTGCGGTTGGCGTTGAACTGAAGCACCACGGAAGCATAGCCGCAGTCCTCGACGAAGGCCTTGACGTAGTCGGGCAGGAAGTCGCCGCTGGTCATCATGACGGTGGCGGCGCCCATGGACACGCCGTGCAGGACCATGAAGTCATCCTGGAAGATATCATGCGCCACGGGGATCCATTTCTCGATGTCGAGGCGGTCGTACCAGCCCATCTGGATGTGGTCGCCCTCGGAATAGCCGTGGTACTGCAGGTCCGGGAAGAGGACGTTGTAGTTGAAATCGTCGCGGTACATCCGCACCAGATACAGGAACACGAGGTGGTTGTCGCCGTAGCCGTGGACCACGATGGCGGTGCCCTGGGCGGTGGCGGGTTCCTTCGCGGGAACATAGCAGGCATGGACCTTGAAACCGCGGTTGCCCACGATGACGGTGTCCTTGAGGATGCCCTGGGCCTTGAGGCCGTCGTACCAGGCGGTGCTGCCGGGCATCAGGGAGTCGGCCTTGTGGCGGGTCCGCTCGATGTCGTCGACCCCGTGCGGGGTGGGGGTGAGGGCGTAGTTGGACATATACCTTCCTGCCATACAGGCGTTCAGGGCGAGCACTGTGCAGATGAGGAGACAGAGTTTGGTCAATTTTGTCATACTTATGTGGTTTTCGTATCTGCAAAGATAGCGAACTTTTTGTTAAATTTGCAGAACTGACCACGACCTAATGAACACACAAGAATTTGATGTCATCATCATCGGCGGCGGCATCACCGGGGCAGGCACCCAGCGCGACTGCGCGATGCGGGGCCTCCGGACGCTGCTGATCGAGCGCTCCGACATCGCCACCGGCGCGACCGGCCGCAACCACGGCCTGCTCCACTCGGGCGCGCGCTACGCCGTGAACGATCCGGAATCCGCCGCGGAATGCATCCGCGAAAACAAAATCCTGCGACAGATCGCCGCCCAGTGCGTCGAGCCCACGGACGGCCTGTTCATCACCCTCCCCGAAGATGACTTGGGCTACCAGAAGACCTTCGTCGAAGCCTGCCGGCGCGCGGGCATCGACGCGGAGGTCATCGACCCCGCCCTGGCCCGGCGGCTGGAGCCTTCCGTCAATGCCGACCTGATCGGCGCCGTGCGCGTGCCGGACGGCAGCGTGGACCCGTTCCGCCTCTGCGCGGCCAACATGCTGGATGCCAAGCTCCATGGCGGCCAGGTCCGCCTGCAGACCGAGGTGACGGGCTTCATCCGCGAAGGCGACGCCATCCGGGGCGTACACACGCGCAACGTCCGCACGGGGCAGGAAGAAGACTTCTACGCCCCCGTCACGGTCAACGCCTGCGGCATCTGGGGGCAGCGCATCGCCTCGCTGGCGGGCGTGAGCATCGGGATGTTCCCGTCCAAGGGGGCCCTGCTGATCTTCGCCCACCGCATCAACAACATGGTCATCAACCGCTGCCGCAAGCCGGCGAATGCGGACATCCTGGTCCCGGGCGAGACGGTCTGCGTGATCGGCACCACCTCCACCCGCATCCCCTTCGAGGAATGCGACCGCGTGGCCGCGACCCCCGAGGAGGTGGACCTGCTGATCAGCGAGGGCGCCAAGCTCTCCCCGGCGCTCGCCTCGACCCGCATCCTGCGGGCGTATGCCGGGGTGCGGCCGCTGGTGAGCGCGGACGACGACCCTTCCGGGCGCAACATCTCCCGCGGCATTGTCTGCCTGGACCACGAGGGCCGCGACGGCCTGAAGGGCTTCATCACGATCACGGGCGGTAAGCTCATGACCTACCGCCTGATGGCGGAAATGGCCACGGATGCGGTCTGCCGCAAGCTCGGCGTGGACAAGCGCTGCGCCACGGCGACCACGCCGCTGCCGGCCCTGATCGAGCCGTCCAACGGCAAGGGCGCCCTGATCTGCGAATGCGAAAACGTGACGGCCGGCAAGATCGCCCAGGCCCTCGATCGGCTCGAGGTGTCCACGCTGACCGACCTGCGCCGCCGCACCCGCGTGGGCATGGGGACCTGCCAGGGCGGGCTCTGCGCCTGCCGCGCCGCGGACCTGCTCGCACAGGCGAACGGCTGCGTGGAGCGCGAGCGTGCGGACCTCGCGGATTTCATGCAGGAGCGTTGGAAAGGCAATTACCCCATCGGCTGGGGCGACATGCTCCGCGAAGCGGAATACACGCAGTGGGTTTATAAACACGTTCTGGGCCTATGAGATTCGACAGTGTGATCATCGGCGGCGGCCTGGCCGGGCTCACGGCCGGCATCAGCCTCCAGCAGGGGGGCCGCAGCACCGCCATCGTGAGTACGGGGCAGAACGCCCTCCATTTCTTCTCCGGCTGCTTCGAGTCCCTGCAGGAGCCGCCGCAGCGCCTGCTGGACCTCTTCGCGGGGGCCGGCATCCGCGTGCATTATGAGGAAGGCGTGCGCCTGATGCCGCTGGGTACGTTCCGGCCGGCGGCGCTCGCCCTCGAAGACATCGACCTGCTGCCGGCGCCGTGCTTTGCCGGCAAGGTGCTGGTCGTGGGATTCTCCGGTTTCCAGGATTTCTTCCCCGGCTTCCTCGCCGACGGCCTGGCGAAGCAGGGGATGGCGTGCCGGACCGTGCAGCTGGAGCTGCCGGAGCTGGAGAAGATCCGCCTCAGCCCCAGCGAGGTGCGCTCCGTACAGGTCGCGCGCACGCTGGACCGCAGCTGGGGCAGGGTCGTCCGGGAGGTGGTGCGCCTGCTCGAAGACGAAGACGCCGTGGTGCTGCCGCAGGTCTTCGGCCTGCAGGACGCATCCGTTCTGAAATATATTCGCGAGGGCATTCCCGCCCGCGTGGTCTTCGCGGGCACGCTCCCGCCGTCCGTCCCGGGCATCCGCACGCAGATGCTCTTGAAACGGCGCTACGAGGAGCTGGGCGGCACGTTCCTGGGGGGCGACGAGGTCGTCTCGGCCCACGTCCACGAGGGCGTGGTGCACAGCGTCGCGACGCGCAACCTGGACAGCCACCGCCTGGAGGCGGGGAGTTTCCTTCTCGCTTCCGGTGCCTATTTCTCCAAAGGCCTGACGGCCAATCCTTTCGGCATCACCGAGCCGGTCTTCGGCCTGGATGTCGAGCAGGCCGCCGACCGCGGCGACTGGTACGATCCCGATTTCGCCGCCGACCAGCCTTACCTGCAGTTCGGCGTCCGGACGGATGCGGCCCTGCATGCCCTGCGGGACGGCAGGCCGCTTGCCAACCTCTATGCCATCGGCTCCATCCTGGGCGCCACGCGCCCGGAATTCGGCTCCGGCGCCGGCCTCGCCGTGCGGAGCGCCTTCGCGGCTGTGGACCAGATCCTTAAAGAGAATGCCTTATGAGAATGCAGGAGAATACCGTCAGCCCCCATCATTTTGAGGAATGCATGAAGTGCACCGTGTGCACGGTCTATTGCCCCGTGCTGCAGGTGAATCCCCTGTATCCCGGCCCCAAGCAGGCCGGGCCGGACGGGGAGCGGCTCCGCCTCAAGGATCCGGCCTTCTTCAACTATGCCCTCAAATACTGCATGAACTGCAAGCGCTGCGAGGTGGCCTGTCCCTCCGGGGTGGAGGTGGCCGACCTGATCCAGGCGGCGCGCATCCGATATGACAAGAAGCCGCCCAAGCTCCGCGACCGGCTGCTTGCTTCCACCGACTTCATGGGTTCGGTGGCCCGTCCTTTCGCTCCGATTGTCAACACCGTCACGGGCCTCGGCGTTGCCAAGGCCGCGATGGACGGGGTGCTGAAGATCGACCACCGGCGGACTTTCCCGAAGTACAGCGGGAAGAGTTTCGAGGCCTGGCTGAAGCGGCAGGCGCGTGCGCAGGCCGCATTCCCCGAGCAGGTGGCCTATTTCCACGGCTGCTACGTCAACTACAACTACCCGCAGCTGGGCAAGGACCTCGTGAAGGTGCTCAATGCCCTGGGCGTGGGCGTACAGCTGCTGGACAGGGAGAAATGCTGCGGCGTGGCCCTGATCACCAACGGCATGTCGAAGCAGGCGGCGAAGAACGCCCGCCACAACGTCGCCGCGCTGCGCAAGGCGGCGGTGGACGGCGGCCTGAAGGTGGTGTCCACTTCCTCCAGCTGCACCATGACGCTTCGCAACGAATATCCGGCGCTGTTGGGCGTGGACAATGCCGACGTGCGCGACGCCGTGACCCTTGCCACGCGCTTCGTCTTCGAGAAGCTGGAGCAGGGCGCGAAGCTGCGCTTCAAGGCCGGCTACCGCAAGAAGATCGCCTACCACGTCCCCTGCCACATGGAGCGCCTGGGCTGGGGCGTGTTCTCCGAGAAGCTGCTCCGGATGATCCCCGGGGTGGAGTTCACCCTGCTGGACTCCGCCTGCTGCGGCATCGCGGGTACCTACGGCTTCAAGAAGGAGAACTACGAAGCCTCGCAGGCCATCGGCGAGGTCCTGTTCAACCGCATCCGCGCCGCCAATCCAGACGTCGTGGCCTGCGACTGCGAGACCTGCAAATGGCAGATCGAGATGTCCACGGACTATCCCGTCATGAATCCCATATCCATCCTGGCTGAAGCAATAGAATAATCATCAAATCGTCATTCCGGACTTGATCCGGAATCTCAAACCAATATTAATGAAACGCCTGTTATTTCTTCTGCTCCTTCTGGCAGCTTGCCAGCCCAAACCCTTCATCGACGTCCAGGCCCACCGCGGCGGCGCCGGCCTGATGCCGGAGAACACCATCCCCGCCATGAAGAACGCCCTGGACCTGAAGGTCAATACCCTCGAGTTCGACCTGCAGCTGTCCGCCGACGGGCAGGTCGTGGTCTCGCACGACAACTATTTCCACCCGCGCTACGCCACGCGCCCGGACGGCACGCTTATCCAGGAGGAGGATCCGAAGGAATACCTCTACACGATGCCCTACGACAGCATCGCCCGCTACGACGTGGGCCTGCGCCCCGTGGACCGCTGGCCCACGCAGGCGAAGATGGCCGTCTGCAAGCCCCTGGCCTCCGACCTGATCGATTTCGCCGAAGGCTATGCCAAGGAGCCCGTGGGCTACAACATCGAGATCAAATCGTGGCCGGGGGAGGGCGAGGGGACCCTGTGGCCGGAGTATCATGTGTTCTGCGACACGTGCATCCCGCTGCTGCTCTCCAAGAACCTGGGAGACCGGCTCATTGTCCAGTGCTTCGACACGCGCGCCCTGAATTATATGCACGCGAAATGGCCGGACCTCATCCTGTCCTACCTCACCGAGGACTATGACGGGGGAGACATCGAGCAGCTGCTGGGTAATCTCGATTTCGTGCCGCAGTGGTGGAGCCCGGAGTCCAGCGTGGTGACGCCGGAGAACGTCGCCTGGTGCCACGAGCGCGGCATCGGCGTGGTCCCCTGGACCGTGGACGACCCGGCGGAGATGCGCCGCCTGGTAAAGTGCGGCGTGGAGGCCATCATTTCCAATTATCCCGATATCCTTATCAGAACAGTCAGATAGCGTATGCTTCCCTTCCTCAAGCAGCCGGCCTACAAGCCGGCGGAGACCGGCCCCGAGGCCGATGCGAAATACAAACGCCTGCGCCTGCAGGTCTTCCTGGGCGCCTTCATCGGCTATGCCGGCTTCTACCTGGTCCGCAAGAACCTGTCGATGGCCATCCCGGCCATGGCGCCGCTGGGCTTCCAGAAGACGGAGCTGGGCTTCGTGCTGGGCCTGAACGCGGCCGCCTATGCCCTGTCCAAATTCCTGATGGGCAGCGTCAGCGACCGCTCCAACGCGCGGACCTTCCTGCCGCTGGGGCTCATCCTGACGGCGATTTCGATGTGCTTCATGATCGTGCCGGTGCAGTTTATCGGCGCCTCCCACAAGGGCCTCGCCATCCTGGTGATGGGCGTGCTGAACGCCTGCGTGGGCTGGTTCAACGGCATGGGCTGGCCACGCACTGGTTCTCGCCGGGCGAGCGGGGCACGATGATGAGCATCTGGAACTGCGCGCACAATGTGGGCGGCGCCCTCGTGGGGCCGATGGCCACCTACGGCGCCGCATGGTTCGGCAGCTGGTTCTACGGCGCCAACACGGAGCTCTATTTCCTGATCGGCACCTTCGCCTTCCCGGCCGCGACGGCTCTGTTCATCGCCCTGCTGGCCTACGTCCTGTTGCGCGACACGCCGCAGTCCTGCGGCCTGCCGTCGGTCGAGGCCTGGCGCAACGACTATCCGAAGAATTATTCCGAGAAGCACGAGCAGACGCTCTCCACGAAGGAGATCCTGTTCGGGCATGTGCTCAACAACCGCTTCCTGTGGTTCATCGCCCTGTCCAACGCTTTCGTGTACATGGTGCGCTACGGCTGCCTGGACTGGGCGCCGACCATCCTGACGGAGAAGGGGATTGACCTCAAGAGCGCCGGCTGGGCCTATTTCGCCTATGAGTTCGCGGCCATCCCCGGCACGCTCCTCTGCGGCTGGCTGTCGGACAAGCTGTTCCATGGCCGCCGGGCCTTGCCCACCATGCTCTTCATGGCGCTGGTGCTCGTGTTCGTGGTGCTGTACTGGCTCAATATCGACAACCTCACCGTGGTCATCATCTGCCTGATCGGCATCGGTTTCTTCATCTACGGGCCGGTGATGCTGATCGGGGTCCAGGCGCTGGACCTGGCGCCGAAGAACGCCGCCGGCACAGCCGCCGGCCTCACCGGCTTCTTCGGTTATTTCTTCGGCACCTTCCTGCTCGCCAACACCGTGATCGGCTGGGTGGCGCAGACCGCAGGCTGGAGCTGGACCTTCGCCCTGCTCATCCTCGCCTGTATCCTGTCCATCTTCTTCATGGGCCTGACCCTGAAGCAGGAGCGGCGGTAGGACGCTGCCTGGTAATAAAAACGGCTGGCACGAATGCCAGCCGTTTTTTGATATCGTCATTCCGGGCTTGACCCGGAATCTTTGTCATTTCGAGCGCAGCCGAGAAATCTCCTAGAAGATGAAGTTCAGGCCGATGTTGATGCCGAGGCCGGTGCCGTCATTGGGATCGAAGCACTTGCCGAACTCGAAGTTGATGTTGAAGTTCTGATTCATGATCACATGGAGGCCGGCGCCGGCGCTCATGTGGAGCTTCTCAGCCTGGCCGGTGTAGAAGTCGGCGTAGGACTTGCCGCCCTCGGTGATGAGCTGGGTGCCGGAGAGCGCCTTCATCTGCTCGAGGCGGTACGGACTCACGACCATACCCATGTCGAAGAACGGATTCAGGACGAGGGCCCAGTTCTGGTTGCCGGCGCGGAACTTGGCGAAGGTCCAGCGCAGCTCGGTGTTCATCCAGGCGTAGCTGTTGCCCTGCAGGCGGTTGGTGATGGTACCGCGGAGCGTGCAGGTGGAGCCGAGGCCTTCGGTGTTGATCTGCTTCATGTTGATGGACTGGATCGTCTGCAGCATGTAGAACGGGGCGTTGCCGGCGATCAGGCCCTGGAAGGCGAGGTGGCCGCCGAAGACGAGGCGCTCGCCCAGCGGGAAGAACTGCTTGAAGTGCAGGGCCAGCTTGAGGTAGCTGTTGTTGTGCTTGGAGATGATGTCCGGGGAACCGAAGACGTAGGCCTCGATGTTGGTGCCGCGGGTCGGGTTGTTCTCGAAGTCGCGGGTGTCGTAGACGACGCCGGCCTTGAGCTCGAGATGCTGGCCGCCGTTCTTCTCAGCCTCGGGGATGACGCCGCTGAGGACGTAGAGGTCATACAGGGAGACGTCGTTGGCGCCGCCGCTCAGACCCTTGTTGACGGCGTGGCCGGTCTTGATGTTCCAGTAGGTCAGGCCGCCGGCCCAACCCCAGTTGCTGTCGCCGAAGGTGCCCTGGAAGCAGGTCTGGATGCGGAAGATGTCGCGCCGCATCAGGTAGAAGCCCATGCCGTCCTCGGTGATCCTGTCCAGCTCGGGGACATACAGCGAGGAGGCGCCGTTGAAGCCGTAGAAGTTGGTGGTCTTGTTGCCGAAATAAGAAATGGCGGCGGAAACGCGAAGACCCGGGATCAGGTACTTGCTGTCGAAGAAGGAGTGCAGGACGGTGTTGCCCTTGGAGTAGCGGGACACCTCCACGTTGGCCTTCCACATGTATTCAGGATAGGTGGAGCCGTCGCCGTACCAGTAGATGTCGGATAAGACGCCGTAGTGCCAGCCGAGGTCGGAAGAATAGCCGATGGCGGGCAGGGGGCCGAAGTTCAAGCCGGTCTTGACAATCTCCTGGGCGGAGGCGGAAACGACTGCCGCAAAGAGCAGTGCGATGGTGATCAGTCTTTTCATTGCGCAATAATTGTGGTTCAAAAGTTCACAAATATACGCATTTTTTCCTGTTTACTGCTTTTTTGTTGCTATATTTGTCCTGCTACAACCCAACCATAAACCACATATGAGCAAATACATCCTCGCGCTGGACCAGGGCACCAGCTCCTCCCGCGCTATTGTTTTCGACCACGACGGCAACATCTGCTCGACGGCCCAGCAAGAGTTTACCCAGCATTTCCCCCAGCCCGGCTGGGTGGAGCACGACCCGATGGAGATCTGGTCGTCCGAGGCCGCGGTGATTGCCCAGGCCATCTCCCAGATCGGCATCAACGGCAAGGACATCGCCGCCATCGGCATCACCAACCAGCGGGAGACCACCATCGTGTGGGACGCCGAGACGGGCGCGCCGGTGTGCAACGCCATCGTCTGGCAGGACCGCCGCACGTCGGCGTTCTGCGACGAGCTTAAGGCGCGCGGCCTCGTGGACAGGATTCGCGAGAAGACCGGCCTCATCATCGACGCCTATTTCTCCGGCACCAAGATCAAGTGGATCCTGGACAACGTCCCCGGTGCCCGCGAGCGCGCCGAGGCGGGCAAGCTCCGCTTCGGCACGGTGGACTGCTGGCTCGTCTGGCAGCTGACCCGCGGCGAGGTCCACGTCACGGACGTGTCCAACGCCTCGCGCACAATGTTGTTCAACATCAACACGCTGGAATGGGACCAGGAGCTGCTGGACCTGCTCGACGTGCCCCGCTCGATGATGCCGCGCGTGGCCTCCTCGTCGGAGGTCTACGGCTACACCAAGACCACCATCTTCGCGCATGAAGTGCCCATTGCCGGCATCGCCGGCGACCAGCAGGCCGCCCTGTTCGGGCAGATGTGCACGGCCCCCGGCTCCGTCAAGAACACCTACGGCACCGGCTGCTTCCTGCTGATGAACACGGGCGAGAAACCCATCCTCTCCCGCAACAACCTCCTGACCACCATCGCCTGGAAGATCGGCGATACGGTCAATTACGCCCTCGAGGGCTCCATCTTCGTGGGCGGCAGCGTCGTGCAGTGGCTGCGCGACGGGCTCGGCATCATCCGCTCCTCGTCGGAGATCGAGGCGCTAGCCGAGACCGTCCCGGACAACGGCGGCGTCTATTTCGTGCCCGCCCTCACGGGCATGGGCGCGCCGTACTGGGACCAGTACGCCCACGGCGTCATCTGCGGGATCACCCGCGGAACGACGGCCGCCCACATCGCCCGGGCCGCCCTGGAGGGCATCGCCTTCCAGACCATGGACATCGTGGGCGCCATGGAGAAGGACGCCGGCGTGCGCCTGGCGGAGCTCAAGGTGGACGGCGGCGCTTCGCGCGACAACCTCATGATGCAGTTCCAGGCCGACATTCTCGGCACCGCCGTCATCCGTCCGCAGGTCACCGAGACCACGGCCATGGGCGCCTGCTACCTCGCCGGCCTCGCCGTCGGCTACTGGAGCTCGCTGGACGAAATCCGCAGCCAGTGGAAGGCAGAGCGCACGTTCACCCCTTCCGGCGCGGATGTCGAGCCGCTGAAGAAAGGCTGGGCCGACGCCATCTCCCGTACCCTCACCCGATAAACCTATTCCGATTATGCAACAGTATATCTTCGAATTCATCGGCACGCTGGTGCTCGTGCTGCTGGGCGACGGCGTCTGCGCCGCCACCTCCCTCAATCATTCCAAGGCGAAAGGCGCCGGCTGGGTGGTCATCGCCCTGGGCTGGGGCTTCGCCGTCATGACGGGCGTGCTGATCGCCGGTCCCGTGTCCGGCGCACACCTCAACCCCGCCGTCTCCCTGGGCCTCGCCATTGCCGGGACCTTCCCGTGGGCTTCGGTCCCGGGCTACATCATCGGCCAGATGCTCGGCGGCTTCGTGGGCGCCGTGCTCGTCTGGATCTTCTACAAGGACCACTACAAGGCCACGGCCGACCAGCCGGACACGATGCTCGGCACCTTCTGCACGATGCCGGCCATCCCCAACGCCTGGCGCAACTGCCTCTGCGAGGTTATCGCCACCTGCCTGCTGGTCTTCGTGATCCTGGCCCTCGGCACGCAGGGCAACGCCTTCAGCTTCGCCGGTGCCGCCGCCTCCACGGGCTCCCTGGGATCTTTCCCGGTGACCTGCGTCATCATGTCGATCGGTATGTCGCTCGGCGGAACGACGGGCTACGCGCTCAACCCGGCGCGTGACCTCAGCCCGCGCTGCGCCCACGCCGTGCTGCCCATCGCGGGCAAGCGCGACAGCGGCTGGAGCTACAGCTGGATCCCCGTCGCCGGCCCGATGGTCGGCGCCGCCCTCGCCGGCCTGCTGTACCTGCTGATCTTCTAGCCCGTCATCCTGAGCCTGCCGAAGGATCTTCGTCATCCCGGGCTAGACCCGGGATCTCGGCGTCGAAAATGACGTTTATTGGCGCCGACCCTGCTTTCAAAACCGGGGTCGGCGCCGTTTTTGGACCTTTTCGGGTCCGGGTAACAATTCGGAGCGAAGCGACGCAGGGGAGTTTGAGGGGGTTCGCCCCCTCAATGAATAAGCGTAGCGATACCTCAACAGAAAACGGCTGGCATTCGTGCCAGCCGTTTTCTGTTGAGGTATCCGGATTCGAACCAGAACAGGCAGGACCAAAACCTGCAGTGCTGCCATTACACCATACCTCAAAATCCGGGTGCAAAGATAGCAAATTATCTTTTGCTTTTGAAATAGTCCTTCACCAGGGCGGCGCACTCGTCCTCAAGCAGGCCGGAGGCCACTTCGGTGCGGGGGTGAAGCAGGGACGGGGTGAAACCGGTGTAGCCGCGGCGCGGGTCGGGCGCACCCCAGACGAGGCGCCCGAGCTGCGCCCAGCAGAGCGCCGCGGCGCACATCGGGCAGGGCTCCACGGTGACGTAGAGGGTGCATTCGTCCAGGTATTTCCCGCCCAGGGACTCCGTGGCGGCGGTCAGCGCAATCATTTCGGCATGGGCCGTGGGGTCGTGCAGACGCTCGGTCATGTTGTGGCCGCGGGCGATGATGCGGCCGCGGCACATGACGACGGCGCCGATGGGCACCTCGTCCTCGGCCCCGGCGGCCTGCGCTTCCCGCAGGGCCTCGCGCATGTATTTCTCGTCGAGGTCCGTCATGGCAGCTTGGCAAGGATGTCGTCCCAGACCTGCTGGCAGCCGATCTCATTGAGGATCTCGTGGCGCATGCCGGGATAGATCTTGAGGTCCGCGTGACGGTAACCGACCTTCCGCATGCTTTCCACGGCCTTCTCCAGCGCCTTGTCCGAGATGCGGCAGGGATCGTCCCCGCCGGAGATGAAGTAAATCGGAAGATCCGGCTTGGAGACCTTCCAGCCCTTGGTGTCGTAGCAGTCCTTCATCACGCCGAGCAGGGCGGCGAAGCCGTTCGTCGTAAAGGTGAATTTGCAGAGCGGATCGTTGTGGTAGGCTTCGAGAATCTCCTTGTTGGAACAGATCCAGGCGTTGCGCCAGCCCTCGGCGGCGAAGGGCCTGTTGTACGTGCCGAACGAAAGAATCTGCATGACGGCCGGGCGGTAGCGCTGCCCGCGGACCGCTCCGATCTGGCTGTTGAGCGCCTTGCCGATGCTCTTGGCGCTGGTATCTGAAGGGCAGCCGCAGACAAAGAGCCGGTCGATGCGGTCGTCGTAGCGCTTGGCAAAGGACCGAACGGCCATGGAGCCCATGCTGTGCCCGAACAGGGTGTAGTCCAGTCCGGGCCACTGCTCCCGCGCCCAGTCGCACACCACGCGGATGTCTTCGATCATCGCCTGCCAGCCGCCGTCATAGAAATAGCCGAGGTCGTCGGCACTCTTGACCGACGCGCCGTGGCCGCGATGGTCGTGGATGACGCACACGAAGCCTTGCTCCGTGAGCCATTCCATAAAGGAGATGTAGCGCTCCTTGTGCTCGCACATGCCGTGCACGAGCTGCACTACGCCCCGGGGCGCGCCTTCCGGGACGCTCACGAGCATCGCCAGCTGCAGATCGTCGGCGGATGCGGGAAGGGTCATTTCTTTCATCATACAAGTGCGAAGATACGCTTTTTTGCGGCAACAAAAAAGGGAGGCGCCCCGTGAAATGGAGCGCCTCCCCAGAAATACTCAATCCAACTGATTATTTCTTGAAGTAAGGCAGGTCACCCTTGGCGAAGTTGGTGCCGTCACCCCAGCCGGGGTTCTGCTCCAGGACGCCTTCGGACAGGGTCACCTGGTCCTCGGGAATCTTGAAGAAGCCGCCGGTGGCGTTGTAACGGTCCATGAAGGAGACGGTCCACTGGAACTCGCCTTCATACTTCTCGTTCAGGACCTTGTTGCCGGCCTGGTTGTTCTGGATCTCCTGGACGTCGCCCCAGCGGCGCAGGTCGTTCCAGCGGATGGCCTCGAAGCAGAGCTCGTAGCGGCGCTCCTTCTTGAGGGCCTGCAGGCTGTAGGCGATGTCCGGCAGGTTCGCACGCTGGCGGACGGCGTTCAAGCCGCTCTTGCCATTGTAGACGACGGCACCGTCGGTCAGCTCGGAGTGCATCAGAAGCACGTCGGCGAAGCGGAGCCAGATGATGGCCTGGGTCAGACCGGTCTGGCGGTTGTTCGGGCTGCCGTAGTAGTAGGCGTAGCTGAGGTAGCGGCTGCTGTGGTCCTCATTGTATGCCTCGCAGCCGATGTACTTCTTCGCGAGGAGGTTGGTGTTCTCTACTTCCTTGGCCTTGTCGCCCGGATAGTCGGGAATCTCCACGAGACGGTCGCAGATGGAGCCTACGCGGCGGTAATCGTCTTTATAGTCCGGATCCGCAGCCCAGTCAGTCCACAGCTTCTCGCAGACGGGGCCGTTGGAGTAGCCCTGCACGGAGAACGGGAAGGCCGCGGCCGTGGTCTTGCGCAGGCCGTAGTACTCCACGATACGGTTGTGGCGGTAGGTGCCGCTCAGGCCGCCGGAGTAGCCGGAGGAGTTGGACATCTTGATGGCGAACATGCTCTCGATGTTCTCGTCGGTCTCCCAGTTCAGGCCGTTGTCGGTATCGTAGGCGTAGTCCTTGGCGGTGTAGGGGTTGGTGTACGGCCAGAGGTTGCGCTGGTCGCTCACGAGGCCGTAGCCGCTGTTCTTGATGCAGTCCTCGAGCCAGGCAGCCACCTGGGACTTGGAAATGGAGCCGCCCTCGGCGAGCGGAAGCTCGGACTTGCCATAGTAGCCGGTGTAGAACAGCCACACGCGGGCCATCATGCCCTCGGCGGCCCATTTGGAGGCGCGGCCGATGCCGAAGTCCGGATAGCGCTGGTTCGGGCCCAGCTCGATGGCGTTCTTGAGGTCGGAAGCGATCTGGGCGTACACCTCATCCGGAGTGCTGCGCGGCAGGTTAAGAGGCTCGGTGGTGGTCACGAGGGGCACACCGTTGAACACCTGGGCCAGGTTGAAATAATAGAACGCGCGCAGGAAATAGATCTCGCACAGGAGCTGGTTCTTCTTGTTGGCGTTGCTCCAGGTCGTCACGTTGTCGATGGTCTCCAGGGCGCTGTTGGCGCGGTTGATACCGGCATAGCGGTACTGCCACAGCGGCTTCATCCAGTCGGTGTAGGAGTTCAGCAGACGGTCCACGCCCTGGGCGCCGATGTTGCTCTGGCTGCCGCCGCCGAGGCGGTCGTCAGAAGCGATGTCGAAGACGAAGAAGGGATCCTCCTCCGGGTCGCCGAGGTTGAGGTTCATGACGGTGTAGATACCGTTGACCATCTGGATGGCGTCCGTCTCGTTGATCGGGAAGTTGGAGGTATCCTTCTTGGTGAGGTTCTGCGTGTCAAGGAAGTCGTCGCAACCCGCGAGGAACATCACGCAAAGCGTAGCCGCAATGAGATACAGTATATTCTTTTTCATGGCATTCATGGATTAAAAGATGATGTTCAGACCAACCTGCCAGGAGCGGGCGGACGGGTAGTAACCATTGTCGATGCCGGATGCCCAACTGGAGCCGTTGCCGAAGCCGACTTCCGGGTCCATACCGGTGTAACCGGTGAAGGTGAACATGTTGGTGGCAGTCACATAGAGGCGGCATTTCTGCACGGGGAGGAACTTCGCCACGCGCTTGATGTCGTAGCCCAGGGAGATGTTGGAAATCTTGAAGAAGTCCGCATCCTCGAGCCACACGCGGGAGAGCTCGGACATGTTGACGTGCTTACCGTGGGTGAAGCGCGGGTAGTGGTTGGTCGTGCCCTCGCCCGTCCAGTACTTGGTGTACACGTCGGTGCAGTAGTTGTCGTCCGGGTGGTCGGAGAACTGGCGGTAGCTCTTGGCGACCTGCTGGCCGAAGGAGCCGTAGCCGTTGAGGCTGAAGTCAAGGCCCTTCCACTCGAGGTTGATGCTCAGACCCACGGTGTAGTCCGGATTCGGATCGCCGATCATGGTCTTGTCGCTCTCGTCGATCTTGCCGTCGCCGTTGCGGTCGACGAACATCACGTCGCCGGGCTGGATGTCCTTGCCCTGGAAGGACTTGGAGGCGTCGCCGCCGAAGTACTTGTCGAGGTACTCCTGCTTCTGCTGCTCGTTCTGGATGATGCCGTCCATCTCGTAGCCCCAGAAGTAGCCGATCGGGTAGCCCACCTGGATGCGGTAGAGCTCGGCGGTGTTCTGCGCGATGGCGTTGGATCCGCCGTGGATGATGCCCTCGGAGTTGGCCAGACGGGTGACGACATTGCTGTTGTGCGAGAAGGTCGTGGAGATGCCGTAGGAGAAGTCGCGGTTGACGCTGTCGTTCCAGGAGAGGAGGATCTCGTAGCCGGAGTTGCGGATGTCACCGCCGTTGACGTACGGGGCGCCGGTACCGTAGGAAAGCAGCATCGGGGCCTGGACGAGCCAGTCCTTGGTGTCTTTCTGGTACCAGTCGAACGTGAGACCGAGGCGGCTGCCCAGGAAGCGGGCGTCGAAACCGAAGTCGAGCTGCTGGGAGGTCTCCCATTTCACATCCTTGTTGGGGAGGATGTCAGGGTAGGCGCCGATGCCCGGGTTGTTCTTGTCGTCGAAGTAGTAGGAGGCGTTGAAGGAGATGGTGGCCAGGTACTGGAATGCGGAGATGTTGCAGTTACCGTTCTGTCCCCAGCTGCCGCGGATCTTGAAGAAGCTCAGCCAGTCCTTCGTGAAGTCGAAGAAGGGTTCGTTGCTCACCACCCAGCCGGCGGACACGGAGGGGAAGACACCCCAGCGGTTGCCGCGGGCGAAGTTGGAGGAACCGTCGGCGCGGAGCACGGCGGACAGCAGGTAGGTCTCGTTGTAGTTGTAATTGACACGGCCGAAGAAGGAGGACAGGGCCCCCTGGCTGTTCGGACTGCCGCTGATGCTGGTGTAGGCCGGATCGACGACGTTCGCGTTGGTGATGTAGGCGTGGTCGAAGGAGCCGGGGAACAGGGAGTTGGAGTTGCCCACACCCACGCTGCTGCCGTAGCCCCATTTTTCGAGGGACTGTCCGAGGAGGACGTCGAGGTTGTGGTCGCCGAAGGACTTCACCCAGTTGGCGGTGTTCTCCAGGGACCAGCGCAAGCTGTAGGACTGGTCCTGGCGGACATCATCCTGCGGGTTGGAGGTCTTGGTGCTCAGCTCGTACACGGGCACGTAGCTGCGGCTCTCGGTGTGGTTGTACAGCCAGCCGAAGCTGGAGCGGAAGGTGAGGCCCTTGATGGGGACGAACTCCAGGAAGAAGTTGGTCTGCAGGCGGTAACCCTTGTTGTAGCGGTTGTTGCGGGTATAGTCGATCTGTGCGAGCGGGTTGGCCATTTCGGCGCTGAAATCCCAGTGGTCGGCCACGATGTCCTTGTACTCATACCAGCCGCCTTCGTCGTTGTAGGCGGGAAGGAGCGGGGACATGGTCAGGAGCGTACGGATGTTGTTGTCGTAGATGCCACCGATCTGGAGACCCTTCTTGTTGGTGGTGGTGAAGGTGATGTTCTCGCCGAACTTGAGGATGTCGCGGTTGTTCTTGCGGATCAGGGAGTAGTCGGAGTTCAGACGGAAGGTGTTGCGGTCGTACTGCGGGGTGGCAGGCCAGCCGATCGTACCGGTCTGGTTGAACTTGCTGAAGCCGATGGCGAAACGGGACACGTCGCTGCCGCCCGTGATGTTGAGGGAGGCGTTGCTGATCGGGGCGTTCTTGACCAGGGTCTCTTCCAGCCAGTTGGTACCGTTCCAGGTGCCGTTCTGGATCTGGGCGTACTGCTTGGGGATCAGGCTGGCCCAGTCGTAGGTCGCGGTGCCCTGGATCTCATAAGCCTTGTCGTTGATCTCCATGTACTGCTTGGCGTTCAGCGGGGTGACGCCGTTGGTGTTGGCGTTCTGCCAGCCGTAGTAGCCGTCGAAGGAGACCTGGATCTTGCCGGCCTTACCCTTCTTGGTGGTTACGAGGATGACGCCGTTGGAGGCCCGGGCGCCGTAGATGGCGCTGGAAGCTGCATCCTTGAGGACGTCGATGGACTCGATGTCATTGGGGGAGAGAGCGGTGATGGAGCCGTTCGGCACGCCGTCCACGACGTAGAGCGGGGTGTTGGAGCCGGCGGTACCCATACCGCGGATCGTGATCTTGTAGCTCTCGCCCGGCTGACCGGAATTCTGGACGATGTTGACGCCGGCCGCCTGGCTCTGCAGGGCGCCGAAAGCATCGACTGCGTGGACGGCGGCGAGCTTGTCGCCCGACACGCTGACCGTGGATCCGGTCACGAGTTTTTTGCGTTGCACGCCGTAACCGACCACGACGGTCTCCTCAAGCATCTCGGCATCATCCTGGAGGGTGATGACCATGTTGTCGGATGCGCTGACCCGGCGGGTCACGTAGCCGATGCAGGAGACTTCCAGCGTGGAGCCGGGAGCGACACGGAGGTTGAAGTTGCCGTCGAGGTCAGTCGTGGCGCCGGTCGTGGTGCCGGGGATCATGACGGCGGCGCCGATAATCGGCTCGCCGTTGGCATCGACGACTTTGCCAAAAATGGCTCGGCTCTGGGCGGAAGCATACTGGCCCCAGCCCAGGGAAGCGAAGAGCATCAGGGTGATACTCATCACTTTAAGCAGGTGTTTTGACATTTGTTGGTTTTTGTTAAGGGTTAATTATAGGGTTGTTGAAGTTTTGGCTTTGACTTTCTGAACGTAAGATAGCAACAATCTTTTCAGATTGTTTTGTCTGTGTGTTCAATTGAACCGTGAATGATATGAAATGAATTATTTCTGACAAATGACCCGTAAACGAAAAAGAGCCCCGCTCAGGGGGCTCTCTTTCAAAAATGAAACAGGAGGATGTCTGCTACCAGCCGGGATTCTGCTTCAGGCCTTCGCCGGTCTCTTCGTTCCACTCGTTGATGCTGATCACATCGAACGGGAACGGAAGGAGCTCGTGCTTGCCCTGCTTGTAGCCACCGCCCTTGGCTGCCCATCCGTCATCGACCATGTGGATGCGGGCCTTGTGCGGCTGGCCGGTGGTCTTCTTGCCCTTGGAACCTTCGACATAGAACTCGTCGCCGAGGTAAGGCGTCATGTCGTGGGCTTTGAATGCCAGCTTCGTAGGCGCGTCGCCCCAACGGACCAGATCCCAGAAGCGGACGCCTTCCCAAGCCATCTCAAACCACTTCTCCTGCTTGACGTTGTCCATCGTGAGGGCATCGTACGTAGGCGCGCCTGCGCGCTCCGCAACCATGTTGAGGTATTTCAGACCGTCGTTGTCGCCCGTCATGGCGCAAGCCTCGGCATAGAGGAGGAGCACTTCCGCGTAACGCATGATGATGCGGTTCTCCTGGGTGATGGTCGAGCTGTTCGGAATCAGGTCAGACTGCCAGGGCAGGAGCTTCAGGAAGTAGTAGCCGTAGTTGGCATAGGTCTCGTCGTACTTCTCGCAGTTGAGGCCGCGACGGTAGTCCATCAGCTTCTCGTCCCGGGTCATGTCGGCGTCAGCCTTGTAGTTGGTCTTGACCTTGTTGCCGTCGGCGTCGGGGACCTTCTCCTCGGATGCTTCCAGCGGGTAAGGGTATTCGGTGATGAATTCCTCGTAGGAGGCGAACCACATCTTGCGGCGGGCCGAATTGGGCTCGTGCGCCATGATGGCATCCATGAACGGCTTGGTGGGGGAGACGTTGTTGCCCCAGCCGTCACCGGCCTGGATCAGCACATTCGGGTACTTCTTGATGTTACGCAGGAACAGGGCCTGGTTGCGCTGGAAGTGATAATGCCACGAACCGGTGCTGATGCCCTGGTTGTAGACGTAGTTCATTTCCAGAATCTTCTCCTCGTTGCCGTCGCCGACCATGTGGAAGAGATTCAGCAGGTCCTCGGTGGGGACCAGGGCATAATTGCCGGAGTCGATAACCTTCTTGAGGGACTCCTTGGCGCCGTTCCAGTCCTTGTTGAAGACCTGGGCTTTGCCGAGGAAGGCGTAGCCGACACCCGTCGTGACCTTGTAGGCACCGGCCTTGTCGGTCTTGCCCTTGCGGGGCTCGAGGTCAGGGATGGCGGCCTTGAACTCGGCGATGCACCAGTCCATCAAGACCTGATGGTCGCAGTTGGTGGGACGGGCATCACCGGCGAGCACGTGCTCCACCAGCGGCGGGGTGCCCCAGAAGGTGGCCAGGGTGAAATGCGCCCAGGCGCGGACCACGCGGGCCTCCGCCACACATCTCTTCTTGATCTGCGAGTCGCACAGTTCGCCGCTCTCGCCATAGAAGTTGTCAAGGACCAGGTTGCACTTATAGATCAGGGCGTACAGGTCCTTGTAGACCACACGGATATGGGGAATGGTGCTGTCGTAGGTGTTGCGGAACTCATTCATGTCCTGGGCACCGGAGCTGGAACCGTCTTTCTTGCCGCCGCCCCAGTAGAGCTCGTCGCCGCAGGCGTTGACAACGACGTTCCAGGCCGGGTTGTTGGAACCCTGGTCGTTGATCATTTTGATGAATGCGTCATAGACGGTAGTCATGGCCGACTGGGCGTCCTCGTCGGTCTTGTAGAAATCCTCATAAGCGATAACGCCTTTCTGCTGGATGTTCAGCAGGTCCGGGTCGCAGGCCGCAAAGGTAAGGAGTGCAATGGCACCGATGATTACAAAAATGATATTCTTTTTCATGGCTGTCATCATTTAGAAGGAGATATTGACACCGAACATAAGCTTCTTCGCATTAGGATAGGAGCCCTTGTCCAGGCCCATACCGGAAGTCGAGCCGGTGGAAGCGGTCTCCGGGTCGAATCCCGGATACTTGGTGAACACGAACCAGTCGTCCATGGAGGCATAGACGCGCAGGTTGTCGATCATGGCCTTCTTCGTCAACTTCTTGGGCAGGGTGTAGCCAAGCTGGATCTGCTTGATCTTGAAGTAGTCGCCCTTGAAGACAACGGCGGAGGAGCTCCAGAATTCCTTGCTGTTCCACATGTTCTCGATCTTCGGGATGGACTTGCCGGATTCCTCATAGAAATAGACCAGGGAGTTGATGTTCATGTGGTCGACGCGGTACACGCAAGGCATCAGCTGATGCCCGGCGGCGCCGGAGCCGAACAGGGTGAAGTCGAATCCCTTCCAGTCCATGTGGATGGTGAGACCGAAGTTGAGGGGCGGGAGGGCGCTGCCCATGTAGCCCATGTCGGCGTCCACCGGAGACTGGGTGATTGAGCCGTCTGCGGCGTAGTAGTTGGCCTTGCCGTCCTCGCCGATGCCGGCGTACTGGTAGCCACGGAAGTACCACACCGGATAGCCTTCCTCGAACCAGGTGGAGAACTTCATGTTACCGAAGCTGGTACCTTTCTGGTGGCCGACGGAGGGCTCCAGGTAGGTGACCTTGTTCTTCAGGGTGGAGAGGTTGCCGTTGATGCTGTAGTGGAAGTCGCCGATGTTGTCCTGCCAGCCGAGTTCGAATTCCCAACCGGTGTTGTTGACGGAACCGGCATTCACGGTGGTGGAGGAGATACCCACCTCAGCCACAGGGGAGATGTTCACCAACAGGCCTTCGGTGTCCTTGTTGTACCAGTCGACACCGAGGGTGAGGCGGTTGTTGAACAGGCGCAGGTCCATACCGAAGTCCGTCTGCACGGAGGTCTCCCAGGTAAGATCCGGATTGGAGAGGCCGTCCGGCTGGGAACCCAGGGTGAGGGCCTCGTCCTCGCCGAACTGATAGTTCTTGCTGTTGTAGGAGATGGAGGTGGAATACGGATAGCCGCTCAGAACGGCGATATTACCGTTGATACCCCAGGAGCCGCGGAACTTCAGGAAGCTGAGGATGTCGCGGCTGATGTTGTCCTTGATGAACCTTTCGTTGGACACCGTCCAGCCGGCGGACACGGAGGGGAAGTAGCCCCAGCGGTTCTTCGGGGAGAGCTTGGAGGAGTCGAAGGCGTCCGCACGGAAGTTGGTCTGCAGGCTGTAGCGGTTGTCGTAGCTGTAGGTCAGACGTCCGAAGTAGGAGATCTGGGCGCTCTGGCTCGGGCTGCCGCCGCTGATGCCCTTGGTACCGGAACCGTTGTCCTGGGTGAGGTAGCGGAAGTTCTCGGCATAGCCCTTGAGGGGATCCTCGCCGGTCAGGCTGGCGCCAACTCCGCGGCTGTCATTATAAGTATAGGACATACCGGCCATCGCGCCGATGTCGTGCTTGCCGCCGAGGGTGACATTGTAGTTTGCGAAGTTTTCCCACTGGTAGTAGTAGCTCTGCGACGTGGAAGCGCTGATGTTGTAGGTCGTCGCATAGTTCTTCGCATTGGCGTGGTAGGGCTCGGTGAAGTCGCTGGAATAGCTCTGCTTGATGCGGTAGCCCAGGCGGGAGGTGAACACGAAGCCCTTGAACGGGGTGAAGTTGGCATACACGGTGCCGCGCACCTGCCAGCCTTCTTCCTTCTTCTGGTTGCGGTCGCGGTAGATGAGCGGGTTGACACCGTCACCTTCCAGGATCTTGGATACGGCATAGTACCAATCCGGGTGGTCGGACGGTCCGTAGACCTTGACACCCTTGGCCAGGGCGTCCTTCATACCGAGCGGAAGGTCGTCGTAGGAAGTGAAATAGACAGGCGTGAGCGGGTCGATGATGAGGGTACCGAGGAGGCCGGCGCTGCTGCCCGCATACTCGGAGTGCTCACCGATCTTCTGCTGCTGGCGGAACTCGATGGAGGTGTTGGTGCCGACGGTGAACCATTTCTTGATCTTGTAGTCGGCGTTGACCTGCGCGGTGAAGCGCTTGTAGGTATCAGTGTCGCCACGGGCCATACCGTCCTCGTCCAGGTAGTTGAGGGAGAGGAAGTAGGAGCCACGGTCGTTGCCGCCCTGGGCACCGACGGTGTGGCTGTGGGTGATGCCGGTCCCGTACAGGACGTCGGCCCAGTTGGTGTCGGTCACGCCGTCCCACACACCGGTCTTGATGATCTCATCGGTGGAGGGGAGCTGGCCGGCCTGCTGCTGCCAGTCGATGTACTGCTCGGCGTTCATCACCTGGGCGTGGTGGCCCAGCTGGGTGAGCGTAAGCTTGTAGTTGTAGAAGATGCTGCCGTCCTTGTCCTTGTTCTTGGCACCGCTCTTGGTGGTGATGAGCACGACACCGTTACCGGCCTGCGCACCGTAGATGGCGGCGGATGCGGCATCCTTCAGGACTTCCATGGACTCAATCATCGAAGGATCGAGGTAGTCGATCTTGTCCACCTTCAGACCGTCCACGATGAGGAGCGGGCCGAGGCCGGAGCCGGAGTTGGAGGAGATACCGCGGACGCGGATGGAGGAACCTTCACCCGGGGCGCCGGAGTCGTTGAACACCTGAACACCGGCGGCCTTGCCCTGGAGGGCGGCGGCAGCGTCGGAAGTGGAGCGGTTCGACAGCTCGGCCTCGCGGACGGATGCCACGGAACCGGTCAGGTCGCTCTTCTTCTGCACGCCATAACCGATAACCACGGTCTCTTCGAGCATTTCGGCGTCCTCCCTGAGGGTGACGACCATGCCATTGGCAGCGTTGACCCGGAGGGTCTCGTAGCCGATGCAGGAGACTTCCAGCGCGGCGCCGGGGGCGACGCGGATGGAGAAGTTACCGTCCAGGTCCGTCGTCGCGCCGGTCGTGGTGCCGGGGATCAAGACGGCTGCGCCGATGACCGGCTCACCGTTTGCGTCAACGACCTTGCCGGTGATGTTGCTCTGGGCAAAGGCATCAAGACTGCCAAACAAAGCGCTGAGCATCAAGACGATGCTTGTCGCTTTCAGTAGTTTTTTCAGCATTTGGTTGAGTTTTTTAGTTAAAAATGAAGATTGTTATGTGGGTAAAAAAGTAATTTGGTTTCGCAAAATGCGTATCAAATATAGAAAACTGTCCTCCTATTTTATACGCACGTACGCAAATTGCGGTACAGAAAACGCAAATTGAGAATAAAAAGGCTGCTTTGCGTGAAACTTTCCGGAAAAAAGTTTCATCTTTGCCGTATGAAACTTTTCCTGATCGACGGCCATGCGCTCATCTTCAAGATGTATTATGCCTTCCTGGGGCGGCCCATGGTCAATTCCAAGGGGGAGGACACGTCCATCCTCTTCGGTTTTACGAAGTATCTGCTCGAGCTGATTGACCGCGAGCGTCCCACCCATATTGCCGTGAGTTTCGACCCGCCGGGCGGCACTTTCCGCAATGAGCTGTATCCGGCCTACAAGGCCAACCGGGGGGAGACCCCGGAGCTGGTGGTGAAGTCGCTGGAGCCCCTCATGGAGATCGTGCTGGCCCTCGACATCCCGGTCCTGATGATTCCGGGTTTCGAGGCCGACGACGTGATCGGCTCGGCGGCCGTCCGTTTCGCTGCGGAAGGGTTTGACGTCTATATGGTCACGCCCGACAAGGATTACGGGCAGCTCATCACCCCGCAGATCAAGCAGTTAAAGCCCGGAAAGGCCGGCGGCGAGAACGAGCTGCTGGGCGTGGCGGAGGTCTGCGACAAATGGAAAATCGCCTCGCCCGCGCAGGTCATCGACATCCTCGCCATCTGCGGCGACGCCTCGGACAATGTCCCCGGCGTGCAGGGCGTGGGGCCGGTGGGTGCGGCCAAGCTGCTCGCCAAATACGGCAGCATGGAGGAGATCTACGCCCACCTGGGCGAACTCACCGCGCGCCAGCAGGAGCAGTTCCGCGCCGCTCAGGACCACATTGCCCTCTCCAAGACGCTCGTCACCATCAAGACCGACATCCCCCTGGACGTCACCGCCGCGCAGCTTGTCTACGACACCGCCGAGACCCCGCAGCTGAACGCCCTTCTGGACTTCCACGAAATGCCGTCCCTCAAGCGCCTCCTGCATAAAGTCGCCGTTGAGCCCGGCGCCGATTCAGCCGGAAGCCTACCTGCCCCCGGACAACTTCGCGCTTCGCGCTCATCCCCCCCACTGCTTCGCAGCGGGTCCCCCCCGTTCACGAGACCACGGGCGGCCACGGTTGCCGGGGGCAGTAGCCTTCCGGACATTGAATCCGGCGCCGCGGTACCGCCGCGTGCGACGGAGATACCGATTAAGGAGATTAAGGGAAATAAGATAGCGGTTAACCTGCAGGGAGAGAGGCTGTTCGTGGCGACGGAAGAGGGGGTGGCAGCGGGGGAGCCGGAGGCGTTCCGTGCGCTGCTGGAGGATAGCGGCGTGGTGAAGGTGGGCGTGGACCTGAAGGCGCAGATCCGGCGCCTGGCCGCGCAGGGAATTCAGCTGCAGGGGCGGCTGGAGGACCTCGAACTCATGCACTACCTGCTGGGCCCCGAACGCAGCCACAAACTGGACGTCCTCGCGCGCAGCTATCTCGGCGTCGAGCTCGAGGCGGAAGCCGAGGCGACCACCGGGTCGCTGTTTGACGAAGTCCCGGAGCAGACCGGTCCGGACCGCCTCCTGGAGACCGCCGTCCTCCTGCCGCTGCAGGTGTGCCTGCGCCGGGAAATGGCCGCCACGGAAGGGATGGAGCGCCTCTACGACGAGATCGAAGAGCCGCTGATCGGCGTCCTGGCGCGGATGGAGCTGGCGGGCGTCAAGGTGGACCTTGACTCGCTCCGCGAATACGCCGCCGGGCTGCGCCGCAAGATGGCCGAGCGCGAAGAAGAAGTCCGCCGCCTGGCGGAAGAGCCGGCGCTCAACATCCTGTCACCCAAGCAGATCGGCCAGGTTATCTACGAGAAGTTGCGCCTCGACCCGCAGGCGAAAAAGCCCAAATCCGGTAACTGGCCCACGGACGAGCAGACCCTCTCGCGCCTGGCCTCCCGCAGCCCCATCATCGACGCCATCCTGGACTACCGCGGCCTGCGGAAACTCCTGTCCACCTACATTGAGCCCTTCGCCGGCTACATCTCGCCGGAAGACGGGCGCGTACACACGACCTTCAACCAGGCCCTGACGGCCACCGGACGCCTGTCGTCGTCCAATCCCAACCTGCAGAACATCCCGATCCGCACCGAAGAAGGCCGGGAGATCCGAAAGGCCTTCGTGTCCGGCCGTCCCGGCTGGGTCATGATGTCGGCGGACTACTCCCAGATCGAGCTCCGGCTGATGGCACATTTCTGCGGCGACGAGCACCTGGTGGACGCCTTCCGGCACGGCATGGACGTGCACGCCGCCACGGCGGCGAAAATCTTCCACGTGCCTGTGGAGGAAGTCACGGCCGACCAGCGCCGCATCGCCAAGACGGCGAATTTCGGCATCATGTATGGCATCTCCTCGTTCGGCCTGGCGGAGCGCCTGCGCTGCCCGCGCTCCGAGGCGAAACAGATCATCGACGACTATTTCGCGTCGTTCCCGTCCATCCGCGGCTTCATCGATACGACCGTCGCCCAGGCCCGTGAGCGGGGCTACGTGGAGACCCTTTTCGGCCGGCGCCGCTACATCGCGGACATCACGTCCGGCAACGCCACGGTCCGCGCCCTCGCGGAGCGAAACGCCGTCAACGCCCCCATCCAGGGCTCGGCGGCGGACATCATCAAACTGGCCATGATCGCTGTGGACCGGCGCCTTCGCGAAGGCGGATTCCGCGCCCGGATGGTCCTCCAGATCCACGACGAACTGCTGCTCGAAGTCCCGCAGGAAGAGGTCTCCCCCGTGCGTGACCTGCTGGTCCGCGAGATGGAAAACGTCATCACCCTGTCTGTACCCCTGACCGTAGAATGCAATGATGGAAACACCTGGCTTGAAGCCCATTGACGAACTCGTCCGCCGGGCAATCATCGGTGACGGCACGGCTTTCACCGAGCTCTGGGACACCCATATCGGGGCGCTTCGCTCCTACCTCAAGGGGGAGATGAAGAACCTCGACGATTTCTACATCGACGACATCTGCTCGCGCAGCTTCGAGAAAGCGTTCCGGCAGATCCGCAGCTTCGATCCCGCCCGGAGCCAGTTCTCGACCTGGCTGCGCAGGATCGCGCGCAACACGGCGCTCGACACCATCGACGCCGAGACACGCGCGCAGAGCCGCCTGGTCTCACTGGACAAGGATAACGAACACAGCGGCCAGATCCTCGACACGATCGGCGACGAAGCGGCGACGCCGCTCGAGCAGATCGTCGAGGAGGAGGACGCTGAGAAGCTGGAAGGCTACATCGGCGGTCTCCCGGACCTGTACCGCAGCGTGGCGCGGATGCGCCTGCTGGACGGCCTGCAGTATAAGGAGATCGCCGAAGAACTGGGAATGGAACTCAACACCGTCCGGACGCGTATCCGGCGCGCCAAGGCGATGATCGAGGCCCTGAAGGCGGGGGAGGACTGATTAAGGCCTGCGGACGGTGACAGTGATGATCTGCTCGCTGATGTCGTCGTAGACCCTGAACTTGCAGGTCGCGACGGAGCCGACACGACGTTCGTCCCAGATTCTTGCATACCCTTCTCCGGGGTTGAGCTCAACCGTCGGAGCCATGCCGTCAAATCTGTTGACGGAAGTATCCAGTTCTACCTTGAATGGATCGTAGCATTTGAATTTGAACTTGTAGTCCAGGGCCTTGTCGTTGGCCAGGGTCGTGTCCAGCTGCGTGCGGGCGAACTTGATGGGGAAGGGCTCGGGCAGAACCTCCACATTCATGTTGTCCCTCTTGCCGCCTGCGGTGGCGGTAAAGGAGGTCTTGCCCACGGACACGGCGGTGGCCAGGCCGCTTGCAGACACGGTGGCAATGCCGTCATCCCAGGAAGACCACTCCACTGTCGCTTTGGCATTGGCAGGGGAAACGATGGCCTGAAGCTGGAAGGTCTCGCCGACGGTGAATCTCAAATTTTCCGGTTCAATCTCGATGGCCGTCACGGCGGGACCGGTTTGCTGGCAGGCGCATGCCAGGACGATGGCGCAAGCGACAGGCGCGATCAATGAAAGGATTCTTTTCATAGAAAGGATTGTGTTATTGTTGATTGATGACTGTGAGTTCGCAGGTGGCTTTCAAGCCGTTGTTGGCCGTGACGGAGATGACGGTGGAGCCGGGGGACAGCGCCGACACCAGGCCGTTCTCAGACACGGATGCTATGTCGGGGTAGGAGGATGCCCAGACGACATCCTGGATGGCATCGTCCGGACTGACACGGACCAGAAGCTGGAGGCTCTCCCCGACGGAGAGGGTCGCTTCGGGTTTGTTGATATCCACATGTGTGACCTCCGGGGTGCGGGGCAGGCAGCCGGACAGCAGCGCGAGGGCGCAGACGCCTGCGGCGATCAAGGTAAGGATCCGTCTCATATTCAATTGCAATTGGCTTAATTTCAGTGGATAATCATTATAATAGATACGGGAAGTCTATGAAACGTTGCATTCCGGGCAGAGGCCCTGCACGACGAGGCTGACATGCTCCGGGCGGTAGCCGGGCGGGATCGTCACCTCCGGGACGGGCAGGTCCTCCAGGCAGAAGGTCCGCCCGCAGCGCGTGCAATGGAAATGGACGTGGCGGTCGGTGTCCTCCTCCTCTGCCGCGCAGTGGCAGACTTCGTAGCGGACACTCTCGCCGCCGTCAGCCAGCACATGCAGCAGCCGCGCTTCGCGAAATGCGGACAAGGTCCTGGAAATGATGGACTTGTCCACTGACTCCAGGTCCGTCTCGATCTCGGTCATGGACAACGGCCGACCGGCTCGCAACAGGGTGCGGAGGATCAGGATGCGGTTGGCCGTGGGCTTCACGCCATGCTCCTGCATCAGGGCTTCCGGGTCTTCTTCGTGGTCGTGCTTGTGCATGATTCACAAAGATAAGCATTATTCCCGGTATTCCGATACATCCGGTCGTCGGAGAAGGAGAAGAAGCTGTCGTCCGAGACGACGACATGGTCCAGGAGGTCCAGCCCCACGGCGCTGACCCCCTTGCGGACCGCCTCTGTCTGGCGGATGTCGGCCTGGCTGGGCGTGGGGTTCCCGGTGGGGTGGTTGTGTACGAGGACGATGGCCGACGCTCCCTTGTCCAGGGCGGTGCGGATCACCTGCCGGACGTCGATGACGGTGGAATTGCCCCCGCCGGAAGTCACTTTCGTCTTGCCGCTGAGGTAGTTGTGGTCGTTGAGGAAGAGCACCCAGCACTCCTCGTGCTGCAGGCCCTTGAGTTGCGGAATCATCAGGTCATAGACACTCCGCGCAGTCATCAGGGGCTTCCGGACGAGGGAGAACTCCTCCTGCAGGAAACGGCGCCCCAGCTCGAAAGCCGCGATCACACTGGCGGCCTTGCCGGGGCCGACGCCCGGCAGGGAAAGCATGCGGTCCTGGGAGAGGTTGAACAGGGCGCTGAGCCTGCCGTCGGCGAGGTCCAGCAGCTGGCGCGCGAGGTCGAGCGCGCTGGTATCGCGGCCGCCGCTGCGCAGCAGGACGGCGAGGAGCTCGCCGTCGCTGAGGCTCCCGGCGCCGCGGGAGAGCATTTTTTCACGCGGCCGCTCCGCCGCGCTGAGATCTTTTATTTTCATTTTCGCGGCAAGGATAGGGACAAAAAACGTAAAAAACGCATCAAAATATAAAACCACTGAAAAAAACGTAAAAACTTGCACTTTCGCGCGCGTTTTATTATTTTTGACGCTTATAACACGTACACATGACAACAAACCAATTAAACCATAAACAAATGAAACACGCATTCACCATGCTTGCAGCCGCCCTCGTGCTGGTCTGCACCCCTGCCCTTGCGCAGACTCCCAAACAGATCCGTCAGGCCAAGAAACTCGCCAAGAACGAGGTCAAAACCCTGGAGAAGCAGGGCTATCAGCTCTCCGAGATCGGCGACCTGAAGTCCGAACTGACGGACTACATCCTCGAGTCGATGATGGGAAAAGAGCAAATCGTCGGCACCTCCGGCCCTTCCGCATCGCTGAACCTCGCGAAGCTCACGGCCCAGAACAGCGCCATCAACGAGTATGTCAACAAGTCGGGCGGTATGGTCAAGGCCCGCATCACCTCGGATATGTCCAGCGTGGACGGCGTCCAGCGGGACAACCTCGTGGCCGCGTTTGAGCGTATGGCCGTGCAGGAAGTCAAGAACGACGTAAAGTTCTGCTTCACCGTGGTCAAGGAGCAAAAGCGCCAGTACGACGTGCGCGTGTACTGCCTCGTCGATCCCGAAGAAGCCCACAAGGCCAAGATGAAGGCCCTGGAGCAGGCCCTGCAGGAGCTGGGCCTGGCGGAGCAGTACGGCACCAAGATCGCCGAGTGGATTGATGAATAGCACACGATGAAAAGATTCATAGGCACCCTTCTTTTGCTGCTGCCTTGCTGCCTGCCGGCCTTCGCCCAGACCTGGGAGGAGGTGCAGGCGGACTCCCAGACCTATCTCTTCGGGGAGGGGTGGGGCGAGACGATCGACGAGGCGGACCAGCAGGCCCTCGCCTCGTTGGTCAGCAAGATCACGGTCGTCGTGAGCAGCAATTACGAGATGCTCGAAGGCGAGTCGCAGACCAGCCAGGGATCCGACTACCAGCGCTATGTGGAGAACAAGGTGAGCACCTTCTCCAACGCCACCCTGACCAACACCGAGAGCAAGATCCTCTCCAACGAGCCGGACGCGCACGTCGGGCGCTGGATCCGCCGCTCGGAGATCGACCGTATCTTCCAGGCCCGCAAGAACAAGGTCATGGAGTACGTCGGCAACGCCGTCAAGGGTGAGACGAAGGGCAAGGTGGACGACGCCCTGCGCAACTACTACTGGGCCTACTCCCTGCTCAAGACCCTCCAGCACCCTTCGGAGATGACCTACACCGACGACCGCGGCGTGGAGCATGTCCTCGTGTCCTGGATTCCGGAACGGATGAACGAGATCTTCGACGACATCCATCCTTCGGTGGTGAGCCGCCGGGGGGATGACCTGGAGATCTACTTCACCTTCCGCGACAAGCCCATCACGAGCCTGGACTACACCTATTTTGACGGCAGCCGCTGGAGCAACCTCTACAGCGCCAAGGACGGCCGGGGCGTGCTCGAGCTGTCCCCGGGCGCCCCGGGCGAGAACATCCAGCTCAAGTACGAATACGCCTACAAGAACGAAGCCCACATCGACAAGGAGCTCTACGACGTGATCAACGTCGTCAAGGCCACCTCGATGCGCAAGTCCTATGTCAACCTGCGGGGCGACGTGGACACGCAGATGGCCGGCAACATGCAGGAGCATGCCGAGCAGGCCGCCGCCGCGGCCGTGGCCAAGCTGACCAAGATGGACGACGAGACGATCGTCCGCAACACGATGGACCGCGTGGTGGAAGCCATCGGCAGCAAGAAATACACGCTTGTCAACGACTGCTTCACCCCCGACGGACTGGACATCTACCAGCGCCTGATTTCTTACGGCCGCGCCGCCCTCGTGGGCACACCGGTCTACAAGATCTACCGCAACGGCGACCGCACGGTCGTGCGCGCCGTCCCGATGTCCTTCTCCTTCCAGCGCGGCATGCGCAAGTCTTTCGTCGAGGACGTGGTGTTTACCTTCACGCCGGACGGCAAGATTGACAACCTGGCCTTCGCCCTGGACGAGTCGGCGACGACGGACGTCCTGACCAAGGGCGCCTGGCCGGAGAACGCCCGCATGTCCATCATCGAGTTCCTGGAGAACTACAAGACGGCCTTCGCCCTGGAGCGCCTGGACTACATCCGCACCATTTTTGATGACAACGCCGTGATCATCACCGGCAAGATCGTCAAGCCCAAGCTCAATACCGTCCCGGAGGACAACCGGCTGCAGCTCAACCAGACCGTGATCAAGACCCGCTATACCAAGGAGCAGTATCTCAAGCACCTGGAGCAGAGCTTCGCCAGCAAGGAGTTTATCAACATCCGCTTCTCCAACAACGACATCATCAAGGCCGGCAAGGGCGGTGAGATCTACGGCATCCAGATCAAGCAGGACTACTATTCCGACAACTATGGAGACACGGGCTACCTGTTCCTGCTGGTGGATATCAATTCCCCGACCGAGCCGATCATCAAGGTCCGCACCTGGCAACCGGAGCCGGACCCGGTGGACGGCCTTTACGACATTTCGAATTTCTGATTTCTAGTACTGAATGAGACGGAAAATCAGCCGCCTTCTGCTATTGGCCCTGTGCCTGCTGGCAGGCCTGTCCCCGTTGTCCGCACAGGATGGCGAGATGTCCGTTCGAGCCTTCTACCTGGCCGAGACGGACCTCGACGCCAACACGGCGGGGACCATGATGTATGACCAGAACGGCGAAGTCTGCGCGCTTATCAAGCTGGAGACTTCGCTGGACGGGTTTACCTTTGACGTGGGATCGCTGGGTGTGCGCGACGTGCAGCGCGTGGGCGGCGAACTGTGGATCTATGTCCCGTTCGGCGTCCGGCGCATCACGCTGAGCCACCCGCAGCTGGGTGTCATCCGCGACTACCAGTTCCCGGTCCCGATCGAGAAGGCCCGCACCTACATCATGCAGCTCAACGCGAAGTTGGGCAACCGCGTTTATGACAACGAACACCGCCAGGAACTCATCCTGCAGGTCACGCCGCCGGACGCCGAGGTGTTGATCAACGGCATGGGCGTGAAACTGGACTCCACCGGCCGCTTCTCGCAGGAGCTGGCCTTCGGTGTCTACGACATCACGGTCCAGCGCCCGGACTACCACACCGTGACGATCCAGCAGCAGATCGACAGCCCGGAGATGCCCCATTACCGCGAGGTCGTCATGAAGCAGGACTACGGCTGGCTCTCCATCCCGGGCTACGACGGCGAGACCGTGTGGGTGGACAATGACATCGTCAACTATGCACAGGGGGATGTGCTGAAGCTCAAGAGCGGCCACTACCTCCTCGCGCGCAAGAAGCCGCTCTACAAGCGCCACGTGACCGCCATCGAGATCAAGGACAGCGTGGTGTTCGTGCTGGATACGCCCCAGTATGAGCTGTATGCGCGCACGGTGGACATTTCCGCCGCGGACGGCTCGGAGATCTGGATCGACACCACCAAGGTCGGCGACGGCCGCTGGCAGGGCCTGGTCGAATACGGCCAGCGTACCTTCTCCGCCAGGAAGCGCGGCCACCGCTCCACCGAGCAGATTGTCGAAGTGACCGAGTCCGGTCCCCAGACCGTGTCCCTGGCCGCTCCGATTCCCGCCTACGGCACCCTGGCCGTCCGGGTGGACCCGTCACCCGCCGAGGTGTATGTGGACGACAGCTTCAAGGGCCAGGCGCCGGACAATTTCGTGCTGCCCATCGGCGAGCACGAAGTCCAGGTCCGGCGGTCCGGCATGGATACGGAATATTACCACATTGACCTGCCGGAAGGGGAGACCATTTCCCTGGACGTCCACCTGATCACGACCCTGACGGTCAACGTGACCACCTACACGGAGGGCACGGATGTCTACATCGACGGCGAGTTCGCGGGCAAGACCCCGTTCACGGTCAAGATCCCGGCGGGCAAGCACCGCGTGGTGGCTGATTCCAAGCAGTTCAAGCATTTCGACCAGGATGTCGACTTCGACAACCCGGGCACGATGATGCTCCGCATGAAGCCGCGCTACACCCACAAGGGCGCCTTCTATCTGGACCTGCATGCGGCGTTCCCGTCCTTCGCGGCGGGCGGCGCCCTGGGCTTCTATGCCGGCAAGTTCAACATGGAGGCCACGGCCCTCTACGGCCTGACGGCGACGGAGCAGATTTACTGGAATACCACCGACGCATCGTCGGAGCCCTCCGTCTTTACCTACAAGCCCCTGATCGCGGGGGCGCGGATGGGTCTCGAGATCCCGTTCTCCATGGGCATGAGCCTTACCCCGCGCGTAGGCGCGAACCTTATTATGGCTATGGGCACGCCGCAGGGTGTGCCGTCCTTCGACGCATCCCGCGCGACGGCCATGGCCGCCGTGGCGGACCTGCGCTTCACCGCCCGCCTGGCCGGGCCGGTCTATCTCAAGGTGCAGCCCGAGTACAGCTTCAAGTTCCAGGAGGGCGACCTGTTCAAGACGCTCTCGGAAGTCTCTCCCGCCGTCAAGGGTTGGGCAAGTGGCTTCCGCTGCACGGTGGGCTTAAGTTTCATTTTCTGACAGAGGAGGCGACATGAAGATGAAGAGACTATTGATTGTTTTGACGGCGGGCGCCACCCTTCTGACTGCCTGCCAGGAGAGCACGCAGATGAGCAACCGCATCGCGGTGGCCCTCCATGCCAACTATATCCATCCGGACCGGCAGAAGCTGGAGTGCGACTCGAATGGGACCACGCTTGTGTTCACGGTCAATTCCCAGGACACGCCCTGGCAGATCACGGGCATGCCCGAGTGGATCCAGATCTCGCCCACTTCCGGGTCCGGGACGTCGACCGTCCAGGTCACCATTCCGGCATACTGGTGGGCGGCGGCCCGGACGGGGATATTTACCCTGTCCTCGAGCTCCCCGGACTGGAGCTACTCCGTCCCCATCACGGTGACGCAGTCCGGTGCGACGGCTTTTGCGGACCTGTCCGAAGACTCGTTCGTATTTGACGGCGGCGGCGGAGAAGGCGTGGTGACCGTGGAGAGCAACTGTGACTGGACCTTGACGACCTCAGTCAACTGGCTTCAGGTTAACCGTGTGGACGACGGCCGTTTCACGTTCTCCCTGGATGAGAATCCTTCGTTCGATGCCCGGGAAGGGACCATCAGGGTCATGTACAACAGCCAGGTGGTCTCCACCGTGCGGGTGTCTCAGCGCGCCGCGAAGGTGGATGTGGTCACGAGCCAGCTCAATTACGGCAACGTGGCCGGGGATTACACGCTTCAGATCACCTCCGAGGCTGCCTGGCGGGCCCGCACATCCAGCGACTGGATCGAGCTGTCGGGCAGCAGCGCCACGGCAGGCACCAACAAGCTGAAGATCAGCGTCACGCCTAACCTCTATCAGGAAGACCGGAATGGCTTTGTCTATCTGGAGTTCTCCGCAAGCGGCAACCAGATTGCCGAAATCCCGGTCTACCAGGAAGGTGTCCGGCTCCTTCTGGGTGATGCCGACGGCTCCTATACAACGCTGGAATCTTCGCTGGAGCAGGATTATGTCATCAAATTGACCAGTAATACGGACTGGTATGTTAATGAGATTCCGTCTTGGATGACTGCGGATCCGACATCCGGTACCGGCAATGCGATGATCACGCTTCACGTTCAGGACAACGGCTCTTTCTCCTGGAGAGGATGGGGTTCGTTGTCTGTGTGCCGCCAGAATTCCTGGGTCCAGTCATTTGCCTATTTGGGCCAGAACGGCAAGACGTTGAATATGGATAGGACGTATCTCGAGTTCCGCGACGTTGCCTCGACGCAGTATGTGGAAGTGACCACGGACGGCACCTGGGAGCTCGCGTACGATACAAACTCCTTCTACTCCGCCACCCCGGGGGCTTCGCAGGGCAACGGCAGGATCGCCGTGAGCGTGGAGGACAACCGGAATCCCTGGACGCGCGACGGCTATATCGAATTCCGCCTGCTCGGGATGACAGATTATGAATATGGCTATTACCCCCAGGGCAGACCAATTGGGAAGAGCGTTGGCAGGCTACGGCGACGGAATTGAATATCCCCGCTATGGGTGGCGAGTATGACCTGTATGTCGACACAAACGACAACTGGTCGCTCTCCACGGCGTCTGGAGACTGGTTCCACTTCACTGGAGAGACTTCCGGCACGGGGTCGGGTTGGGTCCACTTCGCATTCGACACCAACAACAGCGTGAACGCCCGCGAGGTCAAGGTCCTGGTCACCTACGGCCACGACCTGGATCCGGTGGAGATCACGGTCCATCAGCCCGGCCGGACGATGTCCCCGAATTGCGAAGGCATCTTCTTCTTCGCCAAGGGCGGCGGGAACACGGTCACCGTGAATGCCGACGGGGAATACGAGCTGGAGAAGCTGAGCGGCGACTGGTTCACCCTGACGGACAATGGAGACAACACCTTTACGGTCACGGCCCAGGAGAATGTCTCGGGCACGGTCCTGGAGGGTGCCGTGCGGCTGACCCTTGTCGGCCTAACGGAAGGCTCGCTCGTCATTGAGATCCCGGTGGTTCAGACGACCCGCGAGCAGGGCTTCACGCGGACCGGTTACGAAGAGGACCGCGACCTGAATCTGGTGACCTCTTCCGGACTGTCCATCACCGTCGTGTCCTTCTCGGAAGACGCGAACTGGAGCGGCGCCAACTACCATGTGGGCATTGGCGGAGAAGGGTATGGCGACGACGAAAACTGGAATAATAAATAGTCAGCATATATGAGCAACAAGATATTTGGTTCCATTTCCCGGGCGTGCATCCTGCTCTCCCTCTTCGTCCTGGCTCCCGCCTGCCAAAGGGTGGGACCGGCCGGTGGCGGAGAAGAGGCAATGCCTGTGACCCGGGTGGACATGAACGTCAGCATTGACCGCTGGGACGCGACCGGCACCAAGGGGACGGAAGAGACCTTCCCCGAATGGGCACGGATCGTCGTTCTGATCTCCAATGGCAAGGGTGACAGGAAGACGCTCGAAGTCCACCAATACGGCGGAGAGTGGTTTGTGGAGGAAGCCATATGGCGGGGTGACGGATGGAATTTATATGGAGATGTTGACATGAGTGCATTTTCCAGCGGCCGCTGCATCTGCTACTATTTTGAGAGCTCGGACATGAGTGACGGGGACTGTTTCTGGCGATCGGACAACAATCAGTATGCATTCGATGATAATACGGCCATCTATCGGGACGACGACGGTCTGTTCGGCATCACCGACGGCGTGCTGGGCTTCAATATCCGCCTGACGCCGGTCACCGGGCGCATCCGGATTGCTTCGCCCGGTCCGGACAAGTACGGCAACAACTGGTACAGTTGCGGCATCTACGGCCTGAAACTTTTCGATCGTCTGGACATGGAGCGTTTTGAATTGGTAGGCCATGCCGGATACATTCACAGGCATATAGATGAAGGAGGCGACTGGAGTGAGTATGCTTATGGCGTTTTCGCCGATCCGGAACGCCGCACGCTGACAATAGCCGACGAGAAGTATAATACCTATTATGAACGTTCTTTCCAGGAGGACATCTTCGCCCCCGGCAAGAGCAACTGGACGTACCAGCCGACGGAAGAAAGCCACAATGAATGGTATCGTTATGACGGCACTCTGAATAGCTATTCCATGGAAATGCAGTATGTCGTGCCGGGCACCTTCGAGATGGGTGGCGAGGACGCCGGTCCGGTCCATACCGTCACGCTCACGCGGGGCTATTATCTCGGCAGGACGGAGGTGACCCGCGACATGTGGTACTCCGTCATGGGCGAGCCGTCCAACTACGCCAACTCCGAGGTCCCGGTCACGGGCATGACCTGGGAAGAGATCGAGGACTTCATCGCGACGCTCAACGCCAAGACGGGCTACAACTACCGGCTGCCCACCGAGGCGGAATGGGAGTATGCCGCCCGGGGCGGCCTGCGGTCGAATGGCTACAAATACAGTGGCAGCGATACCTATCAGGAGGTCGCCGTCCAGGACTGGAACTGGAGCATGACGATGGTCAGATCCAAGAATCCCAACGAACTGAATTTCTACGACATGAGCGGCAATGCCTCCGAATGGTGCAGCGACTGGTACGGCGATTACCCGGAGGGGCCTGTGGTGGACCCCAAGGGCCCCGAGACCGGAGAGATCCATGTGCGGCGTGGGGGCAACCGCGGCGAAGATACGCGTTTTCTGACCGTGACTTACCGTGATGTGGAGTCCAACACGTCCCTGGCCGGCTTCCGCCTGGCGCTGGACGCTCCCAAGATCCAATAATGACGATGCCTATGAAGAAGAATCTATACATGATTATCACCCTGGCGGTTGCTCTCTTCTGCCTGGCATCCTGCCAGCGGGTGGAGCCCGCGGAGGACCCTGCCGGGGAGCATACCTGCGAGCTGCGCCTGGTCGGGGGGATTGTCCCCTTCGACGGCGGGACGAAGAGCGCCGGCGCCTTCTCGCCCAGCGAGGAGAACCGGCTCTATGTCCGCATGGTAGGGGCGGCCGGCCCCGTGCTGGGCATCGCCAAATACAATGAATCCACGGGGACGTGGAGCTTTACCTACAACGGCACCTTGGGCGGGGCCACTTCCGGCACGGCCCATGCGGTCCTGTTCGAGAGGAATATTGAGTCCGAGACCACGCACCACGTGGCTTTGCGGTACAATACCCCCATTTATGAAGACGCCGGGGCAACTTTCTCCGTAGGCCAGGAGGGCCTGGATCTCCATGCCACCCTTACCCCAAAGACCGGCCGCATCTCATTCACCCATGATATGGACGAGGGCTCGTCCCGTTACTTCGAGCGGTTGGGCGGCGTCTCTTACTACAATTCCTTCAGCCTCTCCGAGTTCTCATTCACGTCCACGGATATGGCCGATTATTCCGGCATGTGGCTGGAAGGCGGGAACAGGGGCTATATCTATGGCTTCTTTACCGACGCGGCTGATCCGCAGATCTTTATCTATCGGGAAGAGAGCTACTTCTTCCGGCATATGCCTCCTTCGGTTTTCCAGGCCGGGCAGAGCGGTTACGTGACGGATCCGACGACGGACATGTCCGGCTGGAGGAGATTCAAAAGCTATTCGGAGTTCGTCATCGATGGCCAAAACGGCAGCTCGGGGATGTGGATGAGCTTGCGTTTTGTGCCGGGCGGTACCTTCCGGATGGGCAACGACAGGGATGCGGCCGCGGCGCCCGCCCATGAGGTGACCCTGGGGCATTATTACATCGGTGCGGTGGAAATCACCCGGGGCCTGTGGTACAACGTGATGGGAGAGCCAGACTATTGGGCTGGTGATGGCTGGCCGGCGTGTGACAAGACTTACGATGAGATCCAGGCCTTCATCGCGGCGCTGAACACGAATGCCAGTGTGAACGGCCAGTACCGTTTCCGCCTGCCCACGGAGGCGGAGTGGGAGTTCGCCGCCCGGGGCGGAATCTTCTCGCAGGGCTATACCTACAGCGGAAGCAATATCCTAACCGACATTGCCGTCTGGCAATACGACAATCCAGGGGCCACCCGGAATCCCAACGAGTTGAACCTGTACGACATGTCCGGCAACAAAGCCGAGCTCTGCTCGGACTGGTACGGCCCGTATTCCGAAGACGCCCAGGTCCGGCCGAAAGGCCCGGAGTCCGGCACCTACCGGGTGATCCGGGGCGGTTCTTCCTGGGATCCGGAGCAGTATTGCACGGTGTGGCACCGCAGCTCGACCGAAGAGTATCAGCTGCCGAATAGTTATGTCGGTTTCCGCGTGGTGGCGGAAATCCCGCCGATTGACAGGTAAAAGGGGAGGAGACAGGTATGATGAAGAGAATCTACTGTTTCGCACTCATGGCCGCCATGCTGTTGACGGCGGCTGCCTGTGTCCGGGAGTTGGCAGAGCCGACGCCGGCCCCCGGCCCCCGCGAGATCACCCTGACGGTGGACGGCAGCATCCAGCCGTTTGATGCCGAGCGTGGCACCAAGGCAGCTGCGGCGCTGAACTGGAAGGCGGGCGACATCCTCTATGTCCGGAGCGAGACGGCCTTCGGCGCCAACACCAGCTATGCCGAGTACAACGGAGACGGCACCTGGACCTTCCACTACACGGGCAGTTTCCAGACAGCCACCAAGGTCCAGTGCTGCTTCATCGAGAAGCCCCGGAGCGCAAGCGCCTTCGAAGTCCAGCTGTCGTACAGTTCGGTGATTTACGAGGATGCGGCAGCGACGCTGACGGTCGAAGAGGACGCTGCGACTTTGAATACGTATCTCAAACCCAAGACAGGGCGCATCAGCTTCCACGGCGGTCCCAAGACCATCAAGGTCACCGGCCTGTCGTGGTACAACACGTTCGACCTGGCGAATTTCGAATTCACC
>CAJOHX010000020.1:42742-44833 GCA_905234475.1 uncultured Bacteroidales bacterium
TGCGACCGGGGAGTCCAACTATTTCTACGGTTTCTTCGGCGAGGACAATACGGCCCGGGAGCTGTTCGTGACCAACGACAAGCTGATCTTCAAGCGCAGCTTCGGGGAGCAGGTGCTCCGGCCCGGCGTGAGCGGCTACGTGGATGTGCCGGCGAACGACACTTACGAGGGCCTGGGCTGGACGCTGACCAACGAAGACGAGCTGGTCCGCTACCAGCCGATCCAGTTCGGGGACGAGAATTTCAAGGCCTGGCTGCTGGCGCAGGGCTATGACCGCGACGGCGACGGCGATATCTCTATCGCAGAGGGCGAGAAGGTGACCCAGATCATCGGCGAAGGCAACAACACGGTCACAAGCCTGAAAGGCATCGAGTTTTTCCCGAACCTGCGCACGCTCCGCTGGGAGGGTACCTATTATTGGGGGGACGGGCTTGTCTCCGAAGGACAGCTGACCAGCGTGGATGTGTCCCAAAACGCCAAATTGGAAGAACTTGTCCTCAATTACAACCAGCTTACTTCCCTTGATTTCTCGCAGAATCCCAAGATTAGGATTGTCAAGTTCTATGGTAACCAAATAGCCGATTTCCAAGGGGGCGCAACCTTGGAGGAATTAGAGTGCAGTCACAATAAGTTGACATCTCTTGATTTGTCTGAGTTTCCTGCATTGAAGCATTTGTATTGCTATGAGAATCAGTTGACAGTGCTGAATGTGAGCGTGTGTCCGCAGTTGGAGGATCTTCATGCGCAGCAGAATCAACTGTCCAGTCTGGATGTTTCAGCCCTGACAAAGTTAAAGACTCTCCATTGTTCAGATAACCAGTTGACGTCGATTGATATCGCTGCATGTCCGGATTTGACATCTCTGGGCATCAGTGGTAACCAGGACATCGCTTCGATTGATTTGTCTCATTGCCCGCATCTTTCCGATCTCAATATTGGCGGGACTCAAATAACATCTCTCGATCTGAGTTATTGCCCAGAGTTGACTTGGCTGACTTGCTGGGGTTGTAAACTGCCATCCCTGGATGTGTCCATGCTGCCGGAACTCCGTCAATTGCATTGCTCTAACTGTGACCTGACAACGCTTGACCTTTCCAACAATCGGAAACTACAGTATTTGTATTGTTATTATAACGATTTGCAGGATCGCCTGTACATCAGCAATTGCACGGAATTGTATGAACTGCATTGCAATAATACTGGCATGACGGAGCTGGATCTTACCGGATTCCCGAAACTGGAGTGGCTGCAGTGTTCTGATAATGATTTCTCTGCATTCGGGTTGAACCTGTCGGCAAATACGAAGCTTCGGTATCTGGGATGCAGCAATTGCAATTTGCCCGAGCTGGATCTCTCATTGAACCTGAAGTTGGAGGAGTTGGACTGCTATGGAAATGCCATGACCGAGCTGAACGTCTATAATAACGAGAACCTTCGGTATTTGTGGGCGTCTAACAATCCGATGCTGGAGTTCATTTATGTGAAGACCGGACACGTATTCTATGGATTCAACTACGACGATTACGCGACGGTCGTGTACTTGGATTAAACTCCCTGCCGATGAATAGAATCTACCGTTTCGTACTCCTAGTCGCCATGCTGTTGGCGGCGGCTGCCTGTGTCCGGGAGTTGGCAGAGCCGACGCCGGGCCCGACGGTGGACGGCAGCATCCAGCCATTTGATGCCGAAAGCGGCACCAAGGCGGCCGCTGCACTGAGCTGGAAGGGGGGCGACATCCTCTATGTCCGGAGCGAGACGGAATTCGGCGCCAACACCAGCTATGCCGAGTACAACGGGGACGGCACCTGGACCTTCCACTACACGGGCAGTTTCCAGACCGCCACCAAGGTCCAGTGCTGCTTCATCGAGAAGCCCCGGAGCGCAAGCGCCTTCGAAGTCCAGCTGTCGTACAGTTCGGTGATTTACGAGGATGCGGCGGCGACGCTGACGGTCGACGGGGACGCTGCGACCCTGAACACCTATCTCAAGCCGAAGACAGGGCGCATCAGCTTCCACGGCGGTCCCAAGACCATCAAGGTCACCGGCCTGTCGTGGTACAACACGTTCGACCTGGCGAATTTCGAATTCACC
>CAJOHX010000021.1 GCA_905234475.1 uncultured Bacteroidales bacterium
GCCGATATGTCCATCGAGTTCTTCAAGAAAGTCCAGAACAAGATCCACTATGCCATTCATGGCCAGACGGCAGCAGAAATTATCTACTCCAGAGCCGATGCCGAAAAGGAATTCATGGGGTTGACAACTTTCAAAGGGAGTCGTCCACATCTCTCGGATGCCGTAATAGCAAAGAACTACCTGAACGAGAAAGAATTACGCTCTCTTGGTCAATTGGTCTCAGGTTATCTGGATTTTGCCGAACGTAAAGCAGAACGCCACGAATTCATGACCATGGCTGACTGGGCTAAGCATCTGGATAACGTCCTTATTATGAACGGTGAACAACTCCTTGTGGGCCCTGGTTCAGTCAGTCATCAACAGGCTATAGAAAAGGCCACGGATGAATACAAGAAATACCAGCAACGCACTTTGAGTGATGTAGAAAAGGCCTATCTTGATACCATCAGAATACTGGAAGACAAAACAAAGAAAAAGAGTTGAGATTGCTCAACTCTTTTTCTGTAGTAGCGGGAGGCGGACTCGAATCCCTAGCCCAGGAAGGCGCAAATGCCGGCGAGGTCGTCTTTGGCAAAGGATTTCTGCTCGCCGGAGGCAAGGTTCTTGAGGTTGACCACCCCCTGCGCCATTTCGGACTCGCCGGTGATGGACAGGAAGGGGATGGCCTTGCGGTCGGCGTAGTCGAACTGCTTCTTGAGCTTGGCAGCGTCGGGGTAGACCTCCACGGAAATCCCTTTTGCGCGGAGCGCGGTGGCCAGCGGCAGCAGGTAGGCGACCTCCGCGGGACCCATGTTTGCAAAGAGCAGCTGCGTGGCGCTGCAGAGGCCTTTCGGGAACTTGTCCAGGCCCTTAAGTACGTCGTAGATGCGGTCGGCGCCGAAGCTCACGCCCACGCCGGACATATCCGGCAGGCCGAAAATGCCCGTGAGGTTGTCGTAGCGCCCGCCGCCGCAGATGCTGCCGATCTGCCAGTCGAGGGCCTTGACCTCGAAGATGGCGCCGGTGTAGTAGTTGAGGCCGCGTGCAAGCGAGAGGTCGATTTCCACCGGGGTGGCGATGCCGGCCGAGGCGATGTAGCCGAAGAGCTCCTCGAGCTCGTCCAGGCCCTTCAGGCCGGTCTCGGAAGCGGCCAGCACGCTGCGCATCCGCGCAATCTTCTCCTCCGCGGTGCCGCTCAGTGTGAGCACCGGCTCGAGGACGGCGATGGCCGCGTCGGTGAGGCCTTTTTCGCGCATCTCATCCTTGACGGCGTCCAGTCCGATCTTGTCCAGCTTGTCGATGGCCACGGTGATGTCCACCACCTTGTCGGGGAAGCCGCACACTTCCGCGAGACCCGTGAGGACCTTGCGGTTGTTGATCTTGACGAGCACGCGCACGCCGAGCCTGGTGAAGACGCTGTCCACGATCTGCACGAGCTCCAGCTCGCACAGCTGGCTGCGGGAGCCGATGGCGTCCACGTCGCACTGGTAGAATTCGCGGTAGCGGCCCTTCTGCGGACGGTCCGCCCGCCAGACCGGCTGGATCTGGTAGCGCTTGAAGGGGAAGGAGAGTTCGCCCTGGTGCTGCACCACGAAACGGGCGAAGGGCACCGTGAGGTCGTAGCGCAGGCCCTTCTCGCACACCTGCGGGGTCAGCGGCTTCTCCGGGTCCACGTTCGCGAAGGCGTCGCCTGAATTGAGGATGCGGTAGAGGAGCTTGTCGCCCTCCTCGCCGTACTTGCCGAGCAGGGTGGAGAGGTTCTCCATCGCGGGCGTCTCGATCTGGGCGTAGCCAAAGGTGCGGAAGACCGAACGGATCGTCTCGAATATATAGTTGCGCTCGGCGGTCTCCTGCGGGCCGAAGTCGCGCGTCCCTTTTGGGATGGAAGGTTTCTGTGCCATCGGGTATTTGAATTATCGTGCAAATTTATCTACTTTTGTCAAATTTTCCTTTTACGCAATGAAAGATTTTGTCAAAATGACCCTGGCCGTCGTGTGCGGCATCATCCTGGTCGGTCTGGTTTGTTTCATCCTGGGATTCGGGCTCCTCGGATCCGCGATTGCCGCGAGCAGCGGCAAGCCCGTCCTGCCCAAGTCCGGCGTCCTGCGCATCGACCTGTCGAAGGTCACCTTCGGCGAGCAGACGCTGGAGGACAATCCCTTCGGCGATTTCGACCCCACGTCCCTGCTTTCCGGCGGCATGGAGTCCGGCTCGGTCATCGGCCTGTGGGACGCCGTGCAGGCGATTGACGCAGCCGCCGAGGATCCAGCCGTCAAGTATATCTACCTTCGCACGGACGGCAACGGCACCGGCGTGTCCAACCTCGGCGAGATCCGCACCGCCCTGTCCCGATTCCGCGCCAGCGGCAAGCCCATCATCACCTATATGGAGACGCCCGGGACGGCTACCTACTATCTCGCCTCGGTCTCTGACAAGATCTACATGCCGCCCTACCTGGGCGCGCAGGCCCAGTTGATCGGCGTCGGCTCCCAGATGATTTTCCTGGGCGACCTGCTTAACCGCCTGGGCGTCAACGTGCAGCTGATCCGCCACGGCAAATACAAGTCCGCCGGCGAGATGTACACCCGCGGCAGCTCCAGCCCGGAGAACCGCGAGCAGAACCAGCGCATGGTCGATTCGATCTGGGAGAGCATCGGCGCGGAGATCGCCGCCGCGCGCGGGATCAGCCTTGAGGCGTTGAATGCCGGCATCGAGGGGCTGCAGTACAACCTCCCGCAGGATTTCGTGGACGGAGGGCTCATCGACGAGCTGCTGGACCGCAAGGGCATGGAGGAAAAGCTCGCCGCCTTGGCCGTCGTGGATAAGTTCAAGGATATCAAGTGGATCGGCTTCGCGGAATACGTCGAGGCCAAGCTCGTCCCGAGCAAGGCACGCCAGAAGATCGCCGTCATCTACGCCGACGGCGAGATCGTGGACGGCTCCGCCAAATCCGAGGTTGCCGGCGACCGTTTCGCCTCCGTCATCTCGAAGGTGGCTGCCGATTCCACGGTCAAGGCCGTGGTGCTCCGCGTCAATTCCCCGGGCGGCAGCGTGCTTGCCTCTGAGAAGATCAAGACCGAGCTGGACCGCCTGCAGGAAGTCAAGCCCCTGGTCGCCTCCTATGGCGCCTACGCCGCTTCCGGCGGCTACTGGATCTCCAACCGCTGCGACAAGATCTTCTCCGACGCCACCACCCTCACCGGCTCGATCGGCGTGTTCGGCATGGTCCCTGATTTGTCCAAAACCGCCAAGGACATCGCCCACGTGGGCGTGGAAGCCGTCACTTCCCACAAGCACGGCGATATGTTCGGGATGTTCCGTCCTTTCGACCAGGATGAATACAATTATATGCTGACCTCCATCGAAGCCGTCTACGACCGCTTCACCACCATTGTCTCCGAAGGCCGCGACATGCCCAAGGACGACGTGGACGCCATCGGCCAGGGCCGCGTGTGGACCGGCGCCGATGCGCTCAAGATCGGCCTCGTAGATGAGATCGGCACCCTGGAGGACGCCATCCGCTTCGCTGCGGTCTCGGCCGGCGAACCCGACCTCGCGAAATGGCACATCAAGGGCTATCCCACCCCGCCGGGCGCCATGGACCAGCTGATGGACATGGTCGGCGGCAGGAAGGGCGACGACAACGCGCTCGTCACGGCCATGCGCCGGCTCTCCAAGCCGCAGGTTCTCGCCCGCATGGACACGGAGATCACCATCCAGTAACCCCGCCCTCATTCCGGGCTTGACCCGGAATCCGGAAAATTTGGATTATAAAAAAATATTGCTACCTTTGCAGTCCCAAACATCGCGGGATAGAGCAGTTGGTAGCTCGTCGGGCTCATAACCCGGAGGTCGGTGGTTCGAGTCCGCCTCCCGCTACTAGACGAAAGCGGCAGCCGAAATGGCTGCCGCTACGCGTAGATGGAGGCTGGGATGCTACTGGAGCGGGGCGGTATTGAAAAGCGTCAGCACCTCACCCTCCAGGGGGAACCACACTTGCTGCGGGGAGCCGCTTCCGGCGGTCCACAGAACCTGCAGTCTTCCGTCGTCCAGACGGGTCCAGTGAGCCGTCTTTGTCTTGCCGGCCGCGTCCGTATAGGTAAATGACTGGCCTTTTACCTTGTACTTGTAGGTCTCAAGTAGTTTTTTGTCCCAGCCGGAACCTAGATGGTTGTTCAGATCGTAGACTTGAATCTGGGAAGAGTCAAAGATATAGATATCATAACAGTCTACCTTGAGATTCCAGGTCTGTCCGGCCTCTGACCATTTCGTGTTGGCCAAGGGGTTGTCGTCTTCTTTGTTGCACCCGGAAAGGAAGAGACAGGCGGTTGCCGCCAAAGCAAAAATCGAGATTAGTTTAACAATTTTATTCATAAGAAGGCTGATTATGTGTTTATGCAAGGAATTCTATCTTCTCGGGCCCTGCTGCTGGGGCTCGGGGATGGTGAGGACCTGGGCGTTCATCCAGTCGAAGAGGTTGGCATAGCCCTGCGGGGACACGGTGCCGCCGCCGTTGTTGGTCGGCTTCATCTCACCGTCGGTCTGCTCCTGCGATCCGGTCACTGCGTCGTTGAAGACGTAGGCCCAGGAGAAGTGGCCCATGAGCCGCGTGCCCGGGTTGTCGATGCCCTGGACGTTCTCGAACATGGACATCCAGACGTTCTTGGCACCGGCCCGCATCAGGCGCTGGAAGGTGGGAATGCAGTGCGTCTTGGGGTCGACCGTGGTGTCGTCGTAGGACTGGACGATCCAGATGTTCTCCTCGGCGAGGGCTGCAATCTCATTGTCGGAGATGTTCTGGTCCATGTAGGCCTCGCAGGTGGGGTAGGCTGCCGCGAAATACTTGGGGTTGCGGATCAGCATCTGCATGGTCATGTAGCCGCCGTTGGAGCAGCCGCCGATGTAGATGCGGTGGCGGTCCACGTCGGGATGGTTCGCGACGAAGTCGTCGATGCAGTCCTTGAGCACGTTGGCATAGAGGGACGGATACTCGCCGTGGCCGAAGCCCTTCGCCGTGTTCATCCACATGGTCTGGCACTGGATGGAGAGGACGTAGGCGCCCGTGGCGCCGCCTTCCGTGGTGAAGTGCGACTGGATCTGCGGACGGATCAGGGACACGACTTCGTTGCCGAGCAGGGTGAGGGACACGTCAATGCCGCCCTCTCCGGCCCCGTGGAGCCAGATGATCAGCGGGTTCTGCTTGCCGTCGCCCTTGAGCGACCAGGGTTCGTAGGCGGCATAGGTGAGCGTCTCGTTGCCGACCTTGCCCAGGGACGGGCCCGTGAAGGAACCCTTGTTGAAATAAACGGCCTCGGAGAGGAAGTCCTTGAGGGCCCTGTCGGTCTCGCATTCGATGGCCGTGAATTTCTGCTTGCCGACCTTCAGGACCTTGCCCTTCTTCAGGCCGACCTTGAGGTTGTATTCTTCCCGCCAGACACCGTTGCGGATGGAGGGACCGATGCCGCGGCCCGCGGCCTTCTCGAGGCCCAGGGCGAGGTAGGCGCCGTCCGGGTCGAAGTCGCCGCGGGAGTCGCAGGGATACACGGACATGATGTTGCGCTCCGTGCCGTTGGTGTTGACGGTGAGCACGGAAGGATCGACGCCGGTGAGCCTGATCTCGGGCTTGACCACCACGAGGTTGACGACGTTGGACGCTTCATAGGTGGTGACACCTACGACCTGGGGCTCCATCCTGAGGGTCTGGGCGCCGGCTGTGGCTGCAAGGGCTAACGCGAAAGCAGCGAGGAATAATCGGGGACTGTTCATAAATGTGTGTTGATTGGATTTTGTGTTATCGGGTTAAAGTGGCAGGAAACTAACGCTGTCGCGGACGCCGGTGTCGGAGACGAGCTCGAAGGTGGTCTCGGCGGAGCCCATCTCCAGGCCTTCGAATTTCCAGATCACACCGGAGATATCGCCGGAGTCCTCCATTGTCCGGATGGGGACGCCGTCGCGCAGCAGCGTCAGAGAGGCGGCGTTGGAGTAGGCCGTGAGGGTGAAGGGCGAACCGGCGGGGCGCCTGTGCAGCCGCCGGCCGGCGATATAGACGGTCTCCTCTTCATGGTTCCACCAGGATTTGTAGAGGTAGAACACATCCTTCTTCGTCTGGCGGTCGCGGGTGACGAGGCCTTTGTCGTTGGTGTAGAGCCGCGCGGGGTTCTCCGTATAGTTCACCCCGTCGTCCGAGTCCAGGAAGCCCTCTTTCCGGTCTGCGACCGGGAAGTCGAACAGAATCCACAGCGAGGTGAAATTCAGCCAGGGCATGGCGCAGATTTGCTGCACCTGTTCCTCGTGGGCGCGGTTGCCGTATTCCTCCATGTGGCGACGGTCGTCGGCGTAGCGGCGGATGTCCTCTTCCTTCCATGTATGGCAGTAGGGGTTGATGCCCACGCCGTACTCGGACAGATTGGTCACCCCCATGTGGTCGTGGATCCAGGTCATCGACCCGGTCAGCCCGCTGAAATCGTTGTATTCGAAGTACCAGCCGTGGTAGCGGTTCTCGGAGTAATAGTCGGCCTTCAACTCCGTGTAGAAATCGCGGGCGAAGACGCTGTCGTCCGTCAGGCCGACAGCGCGGGTGGGGTCCAGCGATTTGGCGTAGTCATAGAGCCGCGCCGTCTCGTCCACTGCGCGGCGGGCGTCCAGCGTCCCTTGGTAGACGTCCGTATTGCCCCAGCTGTCCAGCTCGTTCCACATGCCCCAGAAGCAGATGGAAGGGTGGTTGTACAGGGCGGTAATCATTTCGCGCATCTGCGCGTGGATGCCTTCGAAATAAGCGTCGGTGGCCCGTACACCGCAGATGTTGACCCACGGGATCTCGGTCTGCACGATAATGCCCATGCGGTCGCAGAGCTGGAAGGCGTAGTCGTTGTGCGGATAATGTGCCAGGCGCAGGAAGTTGCAGCCCAGTTCGCGCACGATCCCGTAATCCCGGTCAAAATCCTCCCGGGTGAGGGCGGAGGCCCGTCCGTCCGCGTCCTGGTGCATGCTCACGCCGCGGAGCGGGTACGGCCGGCCGTTGAGGAAAAAGCCGCCGTCGCGGTCCAGACGGTAAAAGCGGAAGCCGACCTCGCTGCGGGCGACATCCCGCCGGACTTTCACTTCGACGGTATAGAGATAAGGGTCGCAGACGCCGTCCCAGAGGTGCGGCCGGTCCAGGGAGATCTCTGCCGAGAAAGGCGTACTGCCGCCCGCGGGCACGGTGACGCGCTGCCGTCCGCTCCACACCGTGCGGCCCCGGGCGTCCCGCAGCGTCACTTTCGCGGTGACCTTCCGGTCACGGGCGCCGGCGTTGACGAGCCGCGCCTCCACGCGCGCTTCGGCGCGCTCCGCGGACACGGCGGTCTGCGTCAGGTGCAGGCGGTAGGGGCCATAGGCGAACGGACACAGATACAAGCTATTGTATTCCAGCAGGGACACCGGATTGTGGAGTCCGTTGTTCTTGTTGAAGTCGGAACTGATCGGGATCAGTTCCAGGTCCATCCTGTTGTCGCACACCACTTCCACCAGGTTGTCCCCGGGCTTCAGCAGGTCTTTCAGCGAGACCGCGAAGGGGGTGTAGCCGCCCTTGTGCGCGGCGGCCTGCGTGCCGTTGACATAGACGGTCGCGGCCTGCGCCGCACCCTCGAACAGCAGGAAGGCCGGGCGGGCGGGATTTGCGCGGAACGTGCAGCGATAATGCGTCTCGCCGCGATAATAGGTGGCCGAGCGGCCGTCAACGGCGTTTGTGCTGTGCGGGACTGTGACTTCCTCCCAGGACGCGCCGTCCCGGGAGAACTCCCAGCGCTCCAGCGGGGTCACGCGCGCTTGTGCGGAAACCGGAAAAAGAAGGGCCGTCAGGATGGACAGGATGATTGGGAAATACCTCATGCTGCCAAATTTACAAATAATTAGCGGAAATACCTTCAAGCCGGGAAATAGTTTCCCGCGCCGCGGCAACGTCGTGCACGCGGAGGATATCCGCCCCATGCGCAAGCGCGAGGCGGTTTGCTTTTTCCGTGTCGCCGCCGGTGAAGCGCTTGTCGGCCGCGCCGATCAGGATCGGCCGCCCGAAGACGCGCAGGGCCTCCAGGCCTTCCAGGACCGCCCAGTTCTGCTCCGCACTTTTGGCGAAGCCCAGGCCCGGGTCAAGGATCCAGTCCGCGATGCCGTGTTCGTCCGCCCGGCGGGCAAATTCCTCGAAATACGCCACCAGGGCGGGGATTACCCCTTCCGGGTAATCGCACTGCGCATCCATGGTCCGCGGGTTGCCCCGCTTGTGCATGGCCACGTAGGTCAGGCCCAGCCGGCCCACCGTCGGGAGCATCTCCGGATCGTCCTCCCCGGCGGAAATGTCGTTGACGACAAACGGCCCCGCGCAGTCGTACACCCGCCGGACGATCTCCGCGCGGGTGGTGTCCACCGACAACGGAATGCTGCGGTCCCAGGCGCGCACCACCGGGGCGAGCCGGCGCCATTCTTCCCGCAGGGAGACATCCGCTGCGCCCGGACGCGTGGAGACGGCGCCCAGGTCGATGATGTCCGCTCCGGCCGTCCGCAGATCACGGATGCGGCCCTGCGCCTGCGCCGCGCGGACCCGGCTCGGTGCAAAGAAGGAATCGGGAGTCAGGTTGACCACTGCCATTATCTGTACCATAACACAAAAATAGAGAATTTTTCAGTATATTTGTCTCGATATGCTCATCGTTTTGGAAGGCCTGGACGGGGCCGGCAAGTCCACCCAGGTCAGATTGTTCAGAGAATACCTCACCAGCGTCTGCCCGACGCTGGAATACATCCATTTCCCCCGCTACGACGCTCCCGTCTACGGGGAGCTGATCGGCAAGTTCCTGCGGGGCGGCTTCGGTTCCATTGAGAGTGTCCACCCGCAACTGGTGGCGCTGCTCTTCGCGGAGGACCGCCACGACGCCGCGGCGCAGATCCGCCGCACCCTCCGCGAGGGGGGCACCGTCCTGCTGGACCGCTATGTCTATTCCAATATCGCCTACCAATGCGCCAAGCTCCCTTCCGCCAGCGAAGCGGAGGACCTGCGGGAATGGATCAACAACACCGAATACGGGGCCTTCGACCTCCCGCGCCCGGACCTCAACATCTTCCTCGACGTGCCCATCGGCTTCGTCGAGCAGAGCCTGAGCGCCCAGCGCGGCGGCGACGACCGCAGCTACCTCCACGGCCGGCAGGACATCCACGAGGCGGACATCGCCTTCCAGCGGCGCGTGCGTGACATGTACCGCCGCCAGGCGGCGCTGGATCCGCATTTCATCGTCGTGGACTGCAGCGACGCCCAGGGCGGGATGCTGCCGCCCGATGCCATTTTCGACAAAATAAAGGCAGTGTATGAGAACTATCCGAAGGGTTAGCGCGATCGTCATCGGCTTCGTATTCTTCCTCGCCGGGGTGCTCAAACTGATGGACCCCGTCGGGTCCGCCTTGGTTGTGGAAGAGTACCTGAAGTTCCTGCACATCGGCTTCCTGTCCGGCCTGTCGGGCGCGATCGGCGTCGGCATGGCGCTGCTGGAGACCCTGCTCGGCGCCGCGCTGATCACCGGCGTATGGCGCAAGGTCACCGCCATCGCCACGGGCGTCATGCTGGGTGCATTTACGATTCTCACCCTCGTGCTCTATATCCGCAATCCAAACATGGACTGCGGCTGTTTCGGCGAAGCCCTCCACCTGACCCATCTCCAGAGCCTGCTCAAGAACGTCGCCCTGCTCGCGCTCTGGGCGCTCGCCTTCCTGCCGCTGAGCAAGCTTGAGCCCACGCGCAAGGTCAAATACGTCAGCTTCCCCATCGCCGCCGTGTCGGTGTGCCTGTTCCTGCTGTTCTCTTCGCTGTCCATCCCGCTGGTGGACTTCACCCCGTTCAAGCCCGGCGCCGAGCTGATGCTCCCCGAGGACATCGACGACCCCACGGACGACACCACGCCCACCCTCTCCATCAGCGACGCCTCCGGCGAATATGTCGATTCGCTGCTGGTCAGCGGCAGGCTGATGACCGTCTCCGTCTATGCCCCCGACCGGATGAACCCGCGCCACTGGGAGAAGGTCGAACGTTTCGTGGAGCAGACCGCAGCCCTGGGCTACACCCCCATGGTGCTCATGGCTGCGACGCCCGAGACGGTGGAGGCTGCGGTCTCTTCCCCGCAGATCCTCGCGTCCACCTATTTCGCGGACCGCAAGAAGCTGCTCACCCTCAACCGCTCCAACGGCGGGGCAACCTTCATCGACGACGGCCTGATCGTGATGAAATGGAGCCGCCGCCAGCTGCCGGACCGGGAGACCCTGGAGGAGTTTGCCGAGACGGACGTGACCGAGTCGCTCCTGTCGGAGGACAACGTCCACAGTGTCAAGTTCCAGGCTTTCCTGCTGTACGTTTTCGCAGTGATGCTGCTGCTGTAACTCCCTATTTCACGCTGACTGCCGGGAAATAATAGTCCCGCAGGGCTTTGTGCGTCTCGCTGCCGGTGAGGGTGCAGAGCCCTTCGAGCGGCAGGTCCTCCGAGGAGGCGCCGATTCGGAATCGGTAGCCGCCGGGCGAGACGGTCCAGACGCTCCGGCCGTCGGCGTCCTCGGACCACCAGGCGAGCTGGTCGGTCGCCAGCTCAAAGCAGACCTCCGCGGAGGCGCCGGGCTCCAGACTTACGCGTTGGAATCCCTTGAGCTGCAGCGGCTTGAGCGGTTGACCGGAAGCGGGCGATACGTAGAGCTGGACCACTTCGTCGCCCGTCCGGCCGCCGGTGTTGGTCACACGGCAGCTGACGCGGATGGCGGTGTCGGAAGTGCGGGCGGAAGGCTGTATCTCCAGGTCGGAATATGCGAAAGAGGTGTAGGAAAGACCGTAGCCGAAAGGCCAGGCAATCTGTTCCGGAGCGGGGAGTTCGTTGTAGCAGCGCAGGGCCGGATCCTCGGTGGCGGGATAGCTCACGCAGAGATGCCCGGAAGGGTTGACGCGGCCGGTGAGGATGTCCGTGACGGCCCGGCCGCCCTCTTCGCCGGGATACCAGGCCTGGAGGATGGCGGCGCAGCCGTCCGCGACCGGCGCGAGCACCTGCGGATGTCCGCCGAAGACGACCAGCACGACTGGTTTGCCGGTGGCAATCAGGTCGCGCACGAAGCCTTCCTGGTCGCCGGGCAGGCGGATGCCGTTGCGGACGCGGTTCTCACCGCAGAGGAAGACGTTTTCGCCCATCGCGGCGATGATGACGTCGCTCCCGGCGGCCAGGCGGAGGGCGGCGGCGCGATCGGTCGGGTCGGCCGACTCGATGCGGCGGAGCTGCATTCCGCGGACGCGGGCATCGCCCCCTTCCGCCACGCGGGCGTCCGCCATCGTGCTCCAGTCGCAGCCGCGCTCATAGCCGACCGTGCCGGAGAAACCCTCCCGCATCGCTTCCAGCAGCGTGGGGACGTTCACGGCCGTCAGGTCGGGCTCCTGGCGGTGGAAGAAGATCTGCATCGACGGGAAGGTGTAGTCGCCAAGCATGCTCCAGACGGAGTTGGCGTTGGGTCCGACGAGGGCGATCTTCTCATTTCCCTTCAGGGGGAGGACCCCCTCATTCTTCAGCAGTACGACGCTCTGGGTGGCCAGGTCGTAGGCAATCCGGCGTCCTTCGGCACTGTCGAGCTCCAGCGGGCCTTCGGCGCAGAATGCCGGATCGGGATCCAGCAGCCCGGCGCGGGCCTTAAGCATCAGGGCGCGCTTGACGGCGCGCTCCAGCACCGCTTCGGAAATGCGCCCTTCGCGGACGAGTTCCGGGATGTAGCGGTAGCTGGTGTTCCAGGCAAGCTCGAGGTCGTTGCCAGCCGTCAGGGCGTCCACGGCGTATTGCTTGAGCGCCTCCTCACTGCGGTCGCGGCCGGTCTGGACGGCGCCGTAATCGCTGACGATGGCGCCCGTGTAGCCGAGGTAGCCGCGCAGGATGACATTGATCAGCGTGTCGCTGCACACGGCGTATTCCGAGCGGAAGCGGTCGTAGGAGGTCATCACCGACTCGCTGCCCTGCGTGCGGATGACAGCCTCGTGCGGGAGGAGTACTTCTTCGTAAAGCTCCTTCCAGGGCAGGGTGTTGGCCCCGCCGTAGCCGAGAAAATGCTTGGTCGTGCCCGCGACGCCCTCGCGGAATCCCTTCGCCTGCAGGCCGCCGACGAAGGCGCAGGCGAGGGTGGCGGTCAGGAAACCGTCCTCGCCGCAGGACTCCTCGATGCGGGGCCAGAGGGGCGTGCGGATCAGGTCAATCATCGGCGAGAGTGCGTATTGCTGCCCCACGGCGCGCATGTCGACGGCGGTACGGGCGGTCTTGGCCCGGATTAGTTCCGGATTCCAGCTGCAGGCGGCGCCGATGGCCTGCGGATAGATGGTGGCACCCTTGGCGGTGAGTCCGGTCAGGGCTTCTTCGTGGAAGATGGCGGGGATGCCGGCGGGCGTCTTCTCGACAAGGTATGCCTGGATGTCGCGGACCATGCGGCGGATGCCGTCGGCATCCTTGGCCTGCGAGCTGGTGGGCTGGCAGATGTGTCCGACGCCGTAAGGGATGACCTCCCGGCATTTTTCGCGGGACACCTCGCCGTCCACCAGCAGCTCGCCGGGATAAATGCCAAAGAGCTGGGCCGCCTTCTCTTCGAGGCTCAGGCGGGCGTAGACGGCATCAACCTGCCGCTGAAGGGCTTTCTCTTGTTTGTCTGAAGGGTTGCTGCAGGCGCCGGCGAACAGGATCACCGCGCCGCAGACGGAGAAGAAGGGTTCCGGTCTCATCTGCGGTGGATAAAGGGTTATGGGATTAAACTACTCTTCGAAAAGCGGCTTGACAGGGTCCATGTTGCCTTCCGGGCTCTCCGGGGGGATGCGGCTGAAGGCGCGGATGATCAGGATCAGCAGCAGGACGGCGGCGGCGAAGAGGATCCAGTAGCGCATGCCCGGGAACACATCCAGGAAGGATTCGGCGTCCTTGAGCGAGTCGACGTTGGACATCACCAGCGAGAAGGTGTTGTTGGTGAAGTGCATCAGCATCGTGAGCTTCAGTGAGCCGGTCTTGTAGTAGACATAGCCGAACAGGCAGCCGAGCAGGAAGGCCGGGATGGCCTGCCAGGGGTTGAGGTGGATCAGGGCGAAGAACGCCGCCGAGACCACGATCGCCCAGACGGGCTTCATCTTCGTGCCAAGCAGTCCGCGCAGGATCATGCCGCGGCAGAGCCACTCCTCGAAGAACGGGGCAAAGATGCTCACCAGCAGGAAGTTGAGAATCATGTTGTCGCCGGTGGTCAGCCCTTCGAGCGCCTCGCGGATCCAGTCCGGCATCTCGGGCAGCAGCACCAGGATGGCGTCCGAGCAGAAGGCGGCGGCGATCGTCGCGAGCATGACGAGCAGGGCGCAGACCGCCCCGCCCAGCGGGCTGAAATGGTTGCTGTCGAGCAGCAGGCCGCTGCGGTTCATACTGTTGTTGCGGCTCTTGACGCTGGCGTAGATCATCGCGGGGATGAACATCAGCGGGTAGGAGACCAGCATCGCGTACTGCGATCCGGCTTCCCGGCCGAGGACGGCCAGGAAGGGCAGGGAAAGCAGGCTCCCCAGCAGGGCGCCGAGCAGAAGGAGGGCGAGCAGGATGAACATCTCCGCCACGCCGGGGACATAATAGCTGAACTTCTCGTAGAAGCCGTAGTTGCGGGGACCTTTTCTCTTTTCCATGGGCTTACTCGTAAAGCGGGGTGGGGTAGACGCCCTCGCGGGCAAGCTCTGCGAATTTCTCCACCACGGCGGGGCGGTCTTCCTTGTAGGTCACGCCGAACCAGCGGGACGGGGTGGAAAGGACATCGCACTTGGCGCTGCCGCCGCGGACCATGCAGTCGATGGCGTAGGGGATGTAGTATTCCTTCTTGAGCTCCCGGCAGTTCTGCTCCAGGAAGGTCTCGAAGATGGCGGCGCTCTTGGCGAAGTAGTCCGGGGTGAAGCCCCACATGTTCATGGAGCAGAGGTCCTTGCCGCGCAGCTCGACCTTCTCGCCGGTGGCGGAATTGTCGCCGAACACGCGCCCGTCGGCGTCCATCCGGATGTCGAGGTGCTCCACCACGTCGGTGAGGTGCTGCTCGGCGTCGTAGTGGCAGATGCCGCGGGACACGCCGCCGGACTCGCTCAGGGTGTGGTCAAGCTCGAAGCCGACGATGGCGTACACGCCCTCGCTGCCCTCGTGTGCGCGGCACCAGTCGGCGGCGATGCGGAAGGATTCCCGGCCGTAGAAATCGTCCCCGTTGATCACGAGGAAGGGCTCGTGGATCACCTCCGTGGCCATCTGGACGGCGTGGGCCGTGCCCCAGGGCTTCTGGCGCTCGGGATTGACGGGCAGGAAGCGGGCGGGAATCTTGTCCAGCTCCTGGGTCACGAACACGAATTCGAGCGGGGTGCCGTCGATGCACTTGACGTGGCTGTATTTGCGCGCGACGGCCTCCTTGAACTGCTCAAGGAAGTAGCCGCGGACGATGTAGACGACCTTGCCGAATCCGGCCTGGACGGCGTCGTAGATGGAATAATCGATGATGGTTTCCCCGTTGGGGCCGAGGCCGTCCATCTGCTTGAGCCCGCCGTAGCGGCTGCCCATTCCGGCAGCAAGGACGAGAAGGGTAGGTTTCATATCGTATGTCAGATTTAGATTCTTCCGCAAAAATAACTATTTTTGTGCAATAAATCATGGCAAGGTACACCAAAGACATCTGGGATCCGGAAAAGGACGGCAATAAGAAAGAGCAGCGCTCCTTCCTGCGCTACGCCATTATTGCGACCGCGCTGTTCCTGCTGTTCCTCTTCCTGAAGAAGGACAGTATCATCACCTGGGTGCAGGCGGGATTCACGCTGCGCCGGCAGGAGCGGCAGATCGAGCAGCTGCAGCAGGAGAATGAGGAGATGGACCGCAGGATCCGGATGATGAAGGGCGACCGCGACACGCTTGAGCGCTTTGCGCGGGAGAAATTCTATTTCGCCGAGCCCGGCGACGACGTGTACATTACTGAATAAGGATCAATTCCTTCTCAATCAACAGTTTCTTTCCAGCCCCCTCGAAGGTCTTGCCTCCGATGGTGACGGTGCCGCGCGGCTCTTCGCGGTAGCGGCGCAGCAGTGCGACCAGTTTCTCGAAGGTGGGGCCGCTCAGGCCGCAGCCTTCGACCAGGCGCCAGAGGGCGTATTCCCAGTGCTCCAGGGCCAGCACCGCCGGGATCCGGATGGCGCCGTCCGGCGTGGTGAGATTGTCGCGCACCGACCGGAACCAGGCGTCCGCGATGTCGTCCACGCGGGCGAAGCGCGTCATGTCCTCGCCCAGGGTGCGGACAAAGGAGGGGTTGATCTGTGCGAAGGCCGGGAACACCTCGTTGCGGATGCGGTTGCGCTTCAGCGCGTTGTCGGCGTTGGTGCTGTCCTCCCGCCAGGTGCAGCCGTGGGCGAGCATCCAGTCGCGGATCTCGGCGCGCGGGATGCCCAGCAGGGGACGGACGATGCCGTCGTGGTCGGCCATGCCCCGCAGGCCGCGGGTGCCCGTGCCGCGCAGAAGGTTGAGCATGAGCGTCTCGGCGTTGTCGTCGGCGTTGTGCGCCACGGCGACGGCCGCGAAACCGTGCTCCCGGCGGAGCCGGGCAAACCAGGTATAGCGCAGCTCCCGGGCGGCCATCTCGATGCTGACGCCGTGCGCGGCGGCATAGCCCCGGGTGTCGAAACGCTCCACGAAGACGGGCATGCCGTGCGCTTCGCACCAGTCACGGACGAACGCCTCGTCGCCGTCGGATTCGGCCCCCCGCAGGCAGAAATTGCAATGCGCGACGGCAAACCGGGCTCCGGGGAAAAGCTCCGGGGCCCGGTTTGCGAGGTACATCGAATCGATCCCCCCGCTGACGGCGAGAAGGATGTCCGTCATGCTACTTGGTACCGAAAGTATAGGTGAAGTTGAAGGAGAAGAACTCCTTGAACTGCACGCGCTGGATGGGATTCTGGCCGCTCTTGTCGGCGATCAGCACGACCGGGTCGTAGATCAGCCAGGTGTCGAGGGCGAGCTTGATGTATTTGCCGACCAGGAAGCCGAATTTGTTGTCCCAGTTGACACGGTTCTCGCGGAACGGATGGTGGAGGTAGTCCGTGAACAGGATGAGCTGGGTCTCGTAGGTCATCACGTCCGGCCAGGAAGCCTTGAGGTTCATCTTGAGCTGGGCACCGAGCTGGAAGAGGTGGCCGGCATACTCGCCGTCGACCAGGGGCATACCGTATTTCTTGCGCAGCTCCGGGATGCCGCAGAAGATGAAGCCGCCCGTGACGGGGGAGAGGTTGAGGCTGAACCAGGACGCGGGGTCCCAGGTCATACCGAGACCGAAGGTCAGGTAGCCGGGGGAGAAGAGGCCGGACTTAAGGGTGCCGTTCCAGTTGCCCTTGTCATCCTGCTTGTAGGAGTCGTAGCTGTCGGAGAACTGGGACTTGAAGGTGAGGTCCGCGGAATACTTCCACTTGCTTTCGGCGGAGGTCTTGTAGCCGAAGCGGCTCTCGAACTGCATCAGGTCAGCGCTCTTCTGGAGGAGGTTCTCCTTGTCGGCGGACCACAGGAAGCCGTACATCAGCTGCAGGCGGTTCGTCCAGGTGGTGAGCTCGCGGGCGTAGTTGAGGTTGGCGTCCACGCCGGCGCGCAGGGTGGCGCTGTTGTAGCCGCCGGCGGCCCAGCTCCACAGGGAAGTCTGGTTGAAGCCGAACTCGAAGGTGGCATACCGCTTCCAGTACTGGGGGGCGGGCTCGGCGACGGCGGCGGTATCGGCCGGCTGCGGTGCCGGCTCCTCCTGGGCCAGCGCCCCGGCGAATCCGGCGGTCAGGGCTGCGAGGGTGATCAGTATCTTCTTCATTGTCAATCGGTGTTTAATAGGAAATGGCGAACACCACGCGGCGATGGGAAGGCTTGCCGGAGAAGATGTCCACGCCCTCCTCCTCGCAGACGTAGCTGTCGATGGGGATGCAGCGGATGGTGGCCTTGGTGGCGTCCTTGATGGCCTGCTCGGTCTCGGCGGTGCCGTCCCAGTGGCAGAGCAGGAACTTGCCGGTCTGGATCTTCGTCTGGAACTCCTCCCAGCTGTCGCACTTCTCGACGTTGGCGTCACGGAAGGCGAGGGCCTTGTCGTAGATGTTCTGCTGGATCTGCTCCAGGAGCTGGGAAATATGGGCTGCGATGCCTTCCAGCGGCATCGTCTCCTTCTCGAGGGTGTCGCGGCGGGCCACCTCCACCGTGCCGGCGGCGAGGTCGCGGGCGCCCATGGCGAGCCGCACGGGCACGCCCTTGAGCTCCCATTCGGCGAACTTGAAGCCGGGACGGAGCGTGTCGCGGTCGTCTACCCGGACGCTGTGGCCGAGGGCCTCGAGGGCCTGCTTGACTTCGGCCATCTTGTCGAGGACGGCGCTGCGCTCCTCGTCGGTCTTGTAGATGGGGACCATGACGACCTGGATGGGGGCCAGCCTGGGCGGGAGGACGAGGCCGTTGTCGTCGCCGTGGGCCATGATCAGGGCACCCATCAGGCGGGTGCTGACGCCCCAGGACGTGGCCCAGACGTACTCCTGCTTACCCTCCTTGTTGGTGAACTGGACGTCGAAAGACTTGGCGAAATTCTGCCCGAGGAAGTGGGACGTGCCGGCCTGGAGGGCCTTGCCGTCCTGCATCATCGCCTCGATCGTGAGGGTGTCCAGTGCGCCGGCGAAGCGCTCGTTGGGGCTCTTGTGGCCGACGATGACCGGCAGGGCCATCACGTTGCGCGCGAAATCGGCGTAGACCTGCACCATCTCGAAAGCCTTGGCCTCGGCTTCCTCGGCCGTGGCGTGGGCCGTATGCCCCTCCTGCCAGAGGAACTCCGCGGTGCGGAGGAACAGGCGCGTGCGCATCTCCCAGCGCACGACGTTGCACCACTGGTTGCAGAGGACCGGCAGGTCGCGCCAGGAGGTGATCCAGTTCTTGTAGGTGCTCCAGATGATGGTCTCGGAGGTGGGGCGGACGATGAGCTCCTCCTCCAGCTTTGCATCCGGATCCACGACGACGCCCTTGCCGTCGGGATCGTTCATCAGGCGGTGGTGCGTGACCACGGCGCACTCCTTCGCGAAACCCGCCACGTGCTCAGCCTCGCGGCTGAAGAAGGACTTGGGGATGAACAGCGGGAAATAGGCGTTCTGCACGCCCGTGCGCTTGAACATCCCGTCGAGCGTGGCCTGCATCTTCTCCCAGATTGCGTAGCCGTAGGGTTTGATGACCATGCAGCCGCGCACGGCGGACTGCTCTGCCAGATCGGCCTTAAGCGCCAGATCATTATACCATTGCGAATAGTTCTCGGACCGTTTGGTAACCTCTTTTGCCATATTCTTGTTGAAAAACTGCGTTTTTTTGCGAAATTTGCATCTAATAATAAAACAAGTAAGAAGATACCTGTACGGCATCATACTTGTAACCGCAAAGATAAAACTTTTTATTGATAGGAGACCTAAATATGAAACGGAGCGCGACACTTTTCCTGCCATTGCTTCTCATGCTGGCATCCTGCGGCACCACGGCTCAGTTCGCTGAGCAGCGGTTCCAGGACGGCATCTATGCCCGCCCCGGCGAGGAGACAGCCGTCCGTCTCTATACTGAAGATGATTTCGCGGCGATGGCCGCGGACAATATCTCCCGAAAGCATTCCCGCGACACCATGGTCGTGATCGTGGATGACACCTGGGCCTGGGGTGGCCTCGGCTTCGGCTCCTACTACTGGAACCGCTGGCGCCGCGGCTACGGCTGGTACGATCCGTGGTACTACGATCCCTACTATTACGGCTTCGGCTGGTATGATCCCTGGTACTACGGCAGCTGGTACGATCCCTGGTACTATGGCTACGGCTACTACAACAGCTGGTATGATCCCTGGTACTACGGCTACGGCTGGTACGGACACCGCTACGGGATGTACGACCATCCGTGGTACAACGGCGGCTACTGGGGCCACGGCGGACGCTACTACACCAGCGACCGCGTGTATGTCCAGCGCTCGAAGACCGAATCCGGCGGCAGCCGCACCGGACGTCCCGGCAGCGGCAGCTACAACTACCGCTACGGCACGCCCAACGGCCTGGGCAGCGCGGTGATGAACTCCCGCAGCTCCGGCTCTTCGAGCGGCCGCTCGCAGTCCAGCGTGACGAGGGGCAACAGCGGCTCCTCCGCCACCTTGGGCACGACGGTCCCGCGCGGCGAGGGCTACAACCGCACGCGCAGCTATACCAACAAGAATTCCGGCAGCAGCTCCAGCCGCAGTTCTTCCAGCGGCAGCTACTCCTCCGGCAGCTCCAGCCGCAGCTCTTCCAGCGGCAGCTATTCCTCCGGCGGCAACTCCACGCGCAGCTACTCCGGCAGCAGCTCTTCGGGCAGCAGCTCCACGCGCAGCTATTCCGGCAGCAGCTCCACGCGCAGCTATTCCGGCAGCAGCTCCTCCTCTTCCAGCTCTTCCCGCAGCTCCGGCGGCGGTGGCGGCTACAGCGGCGGTGGTGGCGGCGGCTCCCACAGCAGCGGCGGCGGAAGCGGCGGACACAGTGGCGGCGGACACAGCGGCGGTCGCAGATAGACCCCGCGGATGTGACCCTTGTACCGTGAAACCCTCAAAATGATGATGAAAATGAAAAAGATATACCTTGCAGCGGCCTTGCTGGCCCTTACCACGGCCGCAGGCGCCCAGACGATGTACGACGCCATCACCTTCAGCCAGAACAACTACTTCGGCACCGCCCGGAGCATGGCGATGGGCAACGCGGTGACCGCCCTGGGCGGTGACCTCGGCTCCATCGGCATCAACCCCGCCGGCTCCGCCGTATCTTCCTTCGGCCAGTTCGTGATTACGCCGGGCGTGGTCGTGTCGGCGGTGGGTTCGCAGTTCTCTCCGGAAGGGGAAAACGGCTACGGCCCCGTCAACAACATGAAGCAGGCCAAGATGACCCTGCCCAACGTGGGCATGTCGGTGACCTTCGAGACGGGCAAGCGCTATGGCGTCAAAGCGCTCTCCTTTGCCATGCTCTGCAACCAGACCAACAATTTCAACTACGCCGCGGATGCATACGGGACCAATTCCCGCACGTCCAAGATCGCGGAGTTCGCCGATGCGGCATACGGGATCTCGGAGATCTACCTGCCCCGGACCAGCGACTACAATCCCTATGACTATTCGGATGTGTCCTGGGACATCCTGACCGCCTACAACGGCGGCATGTTCGGCCCTTACGGCTGGGACGCCGAGTATGCCGGCGTGACGGAGAGCATCTCCGACAACGGCGACTACCACTTCGTGCCCGCCCCGCTGGCCCAGACTTCCTCCCTGACCAAGGTCGGCAGCAAGACCGATCTGGTCATGAACTTCGGCATGAACATCTCCGACCGGGTGTACGTCGGCTTCAACCTGGGCGTCCCGATGTCCCACTACCGCTTCAGCGAGTCCTTCTATGAGGCGGCGGTCAACCCCGACCTCTTCCCGATCGTCTATGAAGACGGCGACGCCCTCTATACCACCTATTTCCAGCGCGGCTACTACAACTACCAGTACTACGCCGACATGGGCGGCATCTACGCCAGCCTGGGCGTCATCGTCCGGCCGACCGACAACCTCCGCCTGGGTGCGTCCATCCAGTCCCCGACCGCCATGTCGATCTCGGAGACCTGGCAGTACATGGCCTCCACGACCTACAGCGACAGCTACTACAACGACAGCGAGACCTCCCCGCAGGGAGAGTATTCCTATAATCTCCGCACCCCGTACCGGGCCTCTTTCGGCGCAGCCTACACCTTCGGCAAGATGGGTGTGGTCAGCGTGGACTATGAGATTGCCGACTACAGCGTGATGCGCTTCAGCCCCATCCACATGGACCGGATGGCAAACGACGAGTTCCTCTGCCAGAACATGACGAACAAGTACTTCGCCGGTGTGGCGAAGAACCTGCGCGTGGGCGGCGAGTTCAAGGTCACCCCGGCGTTCGCCGTCCGTGCCGGCTACTCGATGAGCACTTCGCCTGAGCGCTGGTGGACCGACAGCGCCGGCAACGCCGTGACGGCGGACGACTACGCCATGGACTTCTACACCTATTTCGACCGGGTGAAGAACCTCACGACCCCGCACTACTATGGCGATGTGACGAAGTCCTATTCCGCCGGTCTGGGCTATTCCTCGCCGGGATCCTTCTTCATGGATCTCGCGGTGCGCCTCACGCGGTATCCCACGACCACATTCTCGCCCTATTACGATTACAACAGCTACGACAGCGCCGGCAACCTCCTGCGCGTCCAGTCCCCGAGGATCCTGAACTTCCGCGACCTCTGGAGCGGATCCATTACCTTCGGCTGGAGATTCTAACCCGTCATCCCGGACTTGATCCGGGATCTCAAATTTTATTGTTGAATGCAATTGACCGCCAAGCAACTGGCCGAAATCCTTCACGGGACCGTGGAGGGTGACCCGGAAGCCAAAGTGACTTCCTTCGCCAAGATCGAACACGGCAAACCCGGCCAGCTCTGCTTCTTCGCGAATCCAAAATACGAACAGTACGTCTACACCAGCAGGGCCTCCGTCCTGCTGGTGAATCGCGATTTTACGCCCAAGGCGGAGGTGGCTCCGACCCTGGTGCGGGTGGAGAATGCCTACAGCGCCCTGACGGAGCTGTTGGACCACGTGGCCGCCGAGAAGCGGAAATACCGCCGCCGCAGGAGCCTCCGCTCCCGGATCGCCTGCAGCGCCAGGCTCGGCAAGCGCGTCAGCGTGGGGGATTTCGTCACCATCGGCAAGGACTGCCGGATCGGGGAGTGTACCGTCATCCATGACAACGTCACGATCGGAGCGGGGACGAAGATCGGCTCCCACTGCATCATCTATCCGGGCGTGCATATTTTCCCGGGGATGGTGATCGGCGACCGCGTGATCCTGCACGCCGGTTGCATCATCGGCGACGACGGATTCGGCAATGCGCCCCAGCCGGACGGCTCCTGGCGCAAGATTGAGCACCTGGGCAACGTCATCATCGGCAACGATGTGGAGATCGGGTCCAACACCACGGTCGACCGTGCCCCGATGGAGTCCACCATCATCGAGGACGGCGCCCGCATCGACAATCTCTGCCAGATCGCGCACAATGTCGTGGTGGGCAGGAATACGGCCATGGCAGCCCAGACGGGCATTGCAGGCTCCACGAAGATTGGCGAAGGCAGCATCCTGGGCGGGCAGGTCGGTATCGTCGGACACATCACGGTGGCCGACCATACGACGGTGGGCGCCAAGGCCGCCGTCATCGGCAACATCCGCAAGCCCGGCGAGACCTACTGGGGCATCCCGGCCATCCCGCACAAGACCTACCTCCGGGCCTATGCCAAGTTCAAGAAGTCGGGTGAGGAAGATATTCAATAATTTATTCGTATCTTTGCCGCCCAAATGAACCAGCAGACACTCAAGACATCCTATAGATTCGAAGGTCGCGGCCTTCATACCGGCAAATTCGCACACGTGACCGTGATGCCCGCTCCGGCGGACTACGGCATCCGTTTCGTGCGCACGGACCTGGGCGTGGAGATTCCCGCTCTCGCGTCGAAAGTGACGCGCACGGACCGCAGTACGACCATCACGGAAGGGGAGGCCTCCGTCATCACTATCGAGCACCTGATGTCGGCCCTGACGGGCCTGGGCGTGGACAACGCCCGCATCGAGATTGACAACGAAGAGGTCCCGATCCTGGACGGCAGCGCGGAGCGTTACGTCCGGGCAATCGCCCCGGACGGCCTGCAGGAGCAGGACGCGGAGCGCGTCTGGATCGAGTTCTCCGAGGCCTTCGAGGTGGTGGACGAGCAGCGGGGCTCCCGCATCCGGATCGAGCCCGCCGAGAAGATGTCCTTCGAGGTGGAGATTGATTTCAATTCCCATGTCCTGGGGGTCCAGAAGGCCCGCTGGACGGAGGGCGCCGACTATGTCGGCCAGGTCGCTCCCTGCCGCACCTTCGTGTTCATGCACGAGCTGGAATTCCTGGCCTCCCGGGGCCTGGTCAAGGGCGGTGACGTGGACAACGCCATCGTAATCGTGGAGCAGCCTGTCACGGCCGACCAGATCGACTACATGTGCAGGTTCTTCGGCCAGCCGCGCCTCAGCGTGACGGTGGACGGCTACCTGAGCAACCTCAAACTCCATTTCCCCAACGAGTGCGGCCGCCACAAGCTGCTGGACCTCATCGGGGACATGCGCCTGCTGGGCGGCTTCCCGAAAGCGAAAATCAGCGGCTACAAACCCGGCCACAAAATCAATACGCTTGCGGCCCGCGAGGGCCTCGGCAAAATCAAACAGTAGAGTATGACCAAGATCCACCCCCTGGCCACCGTCCATCCCGACGCCAGGATCGGCGAGAACGTCGAGATCGGACCGTATGCCTTCATCGACGCGAACGTCGAGATCGGCGACAACTGCCAGATCCTTCCCCATGCCACCATCTTCCCGTATGTGAAGATGGGTGCGGACTGCCGCGTGTTCCCGGGCGCCGTGGTCGGCGCCATCCCGCAGGACCTGAAGTTCGACGGCGAAGTCACGTACGTGGAGATCGGCGACCGGGTGACCATCCGCGAGTGCGCGACCATCAACCGGGGCACGAAGGCCAGCGGCAAGGGTATGACCCGCGTGGGGGACGATTCGCTCATCATGTCCTACGTGCACATCGCGCATGACTGCCGCGTGGGCCGTCACTGCATCCTCGTCAGCTACGTCGGCATCGCCGGCGAGACGGACGTGGACGACTGGGCCATCATCGGCGGCAGCACGGTCGTGCACCAGTTCTCCCACATCGGCACGCATGCCATGGTGGGCGGCGGGACCGCCGTCAACAAGGACATCCCCCCGTACTCCATCTGCGGACGCAATCCGATCTGCTATTCCGGCATCAACATCGTGGGCCTGCGCCGTCGCGGCTTCGACACGGACGTAATCCGCAACATCAAGGACATCTACGACACGATCTACTACCAGGGCTACAATTTCTCCGACGGCTGTGCCAAGGTCGAAGCCGGCTTCCCGCAGTCCGAGGAGCGTGACACGATCCTGGATTTCATCCGCAATTCCAAGCGCGGCATCGTCCGCTCCATGGAGATCGGCGTCAAAGGGGAGATCGAGTAGCGTGCCTCCGGTCCTGACCATAGCGTATTTCCCTCCGATAGAATACTTTGCGGTCCTCGCAAAGTATTCTTCGGTTTATATCGAGGCCTGCGAGAACTACCAGAAGCAGTCCTATCGCAACCGCTGCCACATCTATGCGGAGAACGGCCGGCAGGCGCTCAATTTCCCGGTGGTCCACCGGGACGGGACCTTCTCGCTGCCCATCCGGGAGATCGGGGTGGACTATTCCACGCCCTGGGTGGCCAAGACGGAGCGCTGCATCGAGACGGCCTACCGCTCGTCCGCCTTCTTCGACTATTACCGCAACGAGCTGTTCGCCATCCTGGACGCACAGCCGGCGACGCTCTGGGAGCTGGACCTGCTCATCATCCGCTTTTTCCTTCGGAAGATCGGGCTGCGCACGGAGCTGGTGCCTACGGCGGCCTTCGCGCCGGAGCATGTGGACATTCACCCCAAGCGGCCGAACGGCATCCTGCGGGAGCTTGGATTGGAACGATCTTATTATCAGGTCTTTGCCGAGCGGAACGGGTTCCTCCCGAATCTCTCTATTATGGACCTGCTGTTCAACGAAGGTCCTGCATCGATTGATTACTTGCTTTAGTTGCCCGAGGCAGAAAAAAAGTGAAAAAAGATTTGGATATTCCAAAAAAGTATCTACCTTTGCAGTGTACTAATGAACTATTACACTGAGAACATGAAAAGATTCCTTACCCTTCTGGCCTGTTTCTTCTGTATTAATATAGGTGTTTTCGCCGCCCGGCAGGACGAGACCGTCCTTCGCGGCAGCCTGGTGGACGCCGCCGGCGATCCCGTCGGCTTTGCCACCACTTACCTTTCGCTCGCCGACGGCCACGTGGTCAGCGGCGTGACGACGGGGGAGGACGGCCGCTTCGAGCTGCGTGCCGCTTCCGGCACCTACACCCTGTCCGTCTCGCTGGTCGGCTACCGCGACGCTTCCCAGTCCGTCAGCCTGACGGGCGTCCTGGTGGAGTTGCCGCCCATCGTCCTGCAGGAGGATACCCAGATGCTGGAAGGCGCTTCCGTGCAGGCCATCATGCCCAAGACCAAACTGACGGGCGAGGGCCTGGCGACCTCCGTGCACGGATCCGTGCTGGAGAACGTGGGCAGCGCGCGTGACGTCCTGGGCAAGGTTCCGGGCCTGATCAAAGGCCAGAACGGCATCGAGGTCATCGGCGCGGGCGCGCCCGTCATCTATATCAATGGTCACAAGCTTACCGACGCCACCGAGCTGGACCGCCTGCTGAGCAATGAGATCCAGAGCGTCGAGGTCATCACCAACCCCGGGGCGCAGTACGACGCCACCATCCGTGCCGTGGTGCGCATCAAGACCATCCGCCGCCAGGGCGAGGGCTTCGGCTTCAATGTGAGCCTGACCGACGAGCAGTCGCTCCGCCGCAAGGAGAACAACGACCGCGAGGTGATGCTCAACGCGAATTACCGCACGGGCGGCGTGGATATCTTCGCCGGCGGCACCATTGCCAATTTCTCCAACTTCCAGGTCAGCGACCTCGAGCAGGAGACCCTTGGGAAGCATGATTTCCGCCAGGTCGAGTCCTTGACTTTCGATGCGGAGAACAAGTCCGCCGAGCTGAACGGCGGTCTCAACTGGCAGATCTCCGACAACCATTTCACTGGCTTCAAGCTGGACTGGAACCAGAACCATGATTACCACGAGCACACCCTGATGGAAGGCGACATCTTCCTGGACGGAAGCCTGCTGGACCACCTGCGGACGGATTCCGAGGGCTCGTTCGGCGGCAGGAAGCCCTCCAGCCTGGGCGCCAACGCCTACTACAACGGCACGGCCGGCAAGCTGGGCATCGACCTGAACCTGGACTATTTCTCCAGCTCCAGTTGCATGACCTCCCGCTCGCGCGAAGACAGCATCGTCGAAGACGCGGACGTGAGCAGCAACTCCGAATCCAGGAACAAACTCTACGCGGGCAAGCTGGTGCTTTCCTATCCCGTGTGGAAGGGCATGCTGCAGGTGGGCACGGAGGAGACCTTCTCCCGCATCAGCGACAGCTACACCGTGCAGGGAGCCTCCATCCCGTCCTCCGGCTCCCGCGTGCGGGAAGACAACATCGCCGCCTTCGTCAACTACGGCTTCGTCCTGGGCCGGATCGGCCAGCTGAGCGCCGGCCTGCGCTATGAGCACGTGGACTACGCCTACGACGACCTGCTGGGTGCGGGCAGCTTCTCGCGGAAATACGACAACCTCTTCCCGTCCGTGTCCTTCGCCGGCGTCATCGGCTCCGTGCAGACGATGCTGAGCTACAGCGCCAAGACGGCCCGCCCCGACTTCTCCATGCTCTCCAACGCCATCCGCTACAACAACCGCTACACGCTCCAGAGCGGCAACGCCGCCCTGCAGCCGGAGATCATCAACTCCTTCACCGCCACGGCGCTCTGGAAGTTCCTGACCTTCAACGCAAGCTACAACCACCTGAACAACTACTTCACCACTTGGGCACGGCCCTACAATGACGAGGGCGTGATCATGCTCAAGCCGGAGAATCTGGACCAGTCTGCCGACAGGCTTGCGGCCTTCGTGACCGCTACGCCGACCATCGGGATCTGGAACCTGAGCTACACCGTGGGCGTGCAGCAGCAATGGATGAAAGTCGGCGATCTCGACTTCAGCAACAAGCCGTTGTGGATTGCGATGCTGAACAACACCTTCACCTTCGACAAAGGCTGGCAGATCGAACTCGGCGGCGAGTACCACAGCCCGGGCTACGACTACGTCCTCCAGGTCACCAACCACTACCTGAACCTGTCGGCAGCGGTCCAGAAGACGCTCCTGAAGGACGGTTCGCTGGTGCTCCGCCTCGAAGGAAACGACCTCGCCTACCTGGGCCACCACAATGTGTTCAGCAACCTGGGCAACTACCGCCTCACCCAGACCATCCTGATGGACACCCAGCGCCTCGTCTTCTCCGTGCGCTACCGCTTCAACACCGCCCAGAGCAAGTACAAGGGCACCGGCGCCGGCACCGATACCCGCAACCGAATGAAATAGAAAGGCTTCGATTGAAATGACAAAGGGCCCGGATCCAATCCGGGCCCTTTGTCTTGGTGCCGTTCCGGACTACAGCGTCCTCTTGATCTCGACGATCTGGAAGCCTTCGATCATGTCGCCTTCCTTGATGTCGTTGTAGCCGGCGATGGACATGCCACATTCCTTGCCGGAGATGACTTCCTTGACGGCGTCCTTGCCGATCTGCAGGGAGCCGAGCTCGCCGGTGTAGATCACGATGCCGTCGCGGATCAGGCGGACCTTGCACTTCTGGACCATCTTGCCGTCGCGCATGATACAGCCGGCGATGGTGCCGACCTTGCTGATGCGGAAGATCTGCTTGACCTCGGCGGTGGCGATGACCTCCTCCTTCTTCTCCGGCTCGAGCATACCCTCGATACCGTCCTTGACTTCGTTGATACAGTCGTAGATGACGGAGTAGAGGCGGATCTCGATGCCTTCGCGGTCGGCGGCCTTGCGGGCATCCGGCGTAGGACGCACCTGGAAGCCGACGATCACGGCGTCGGAAGCCTCGGCCAGCAGGACGTCGGACTCGGAGATGCCGCCCACGGCCTTGTGGATCACATTGACGCGGACGTTCTCGGTGGAGAGCTTGATGAGGGAGTCGGACAAGGCCTCCACGGAGCCGTCCACATCGCCCTTGACGATGATGTTGAGCTCCTTGAAGTTGCCGATGGCGATGCGCCGGCCGATCTCCTCGAGGGTCATGTGCTTCTGCGTCTTGATGCCCTGGATGCGGATCAGCTGCTCGCGCTTGGTGGCGATGCTCTTGGCTTCGCGCTCGTCGGCCATCACGTTGAACTTCTCACCCGCGGCGGGAGCGCCGTTCAGGCCGAGCACGGACACCGGCGTGGAAGGGCCGGCCTCGGTGACCTTCTGGCCACGCTCGTTGAACATGGACTTCACGCGGCCGTAGTAGCTGCCGCAAAGCATCACGTCGCCCGGATGCAGGGTGCCCTCCTGAACGAGGACGGTGGCGAGGTAGCCCCGGCCCTTGTCCAGCGAAGATTCGATCACGGCGCCCACGGCCTTCTTGTTCGG
>CAJOHX010000022.1 GCA_905234475.1 uncultured Bacteroidales bacterium
AACGCACCAGCGCCGATGGTACTGCCCCACCAGGTGGGAGAGTAGGCCGCTGCCGCTTTTTGAAGCCCCGGACAACGAAAGTTGCCCGGGGCTTTTTTTCAAAAAGCGTCAGCGCCCTACGGGTTCCATGATCGAGGGGGCGTACCCCCTCGAGCTCCCCTGCGTCGCATCGCTCCGAGCCAAACCGAAAAGCGTCAGCGCCCTAACCTATAAGACGATTTCGTTGCCGGAGGCGTCGAGGAAGACGCCGGCGGAGCGGTCGCCTTCGATTTCGTCGGCGGAGAATGGCTGTTTGTACCAGTTGCCGTCGCGGTCGATCAGGCCCCATTTGCGGGTCTTCGGATCCAGGACAGCGGCGAATTCGCCTTTGGCGGTCTTGACGAAGGTGATCTGCGGACGATAAGTCCGGGCGAAGCGGACCGGGATGCGGGCGACGCCGGTCGAGTCGATCATGCCGATGCTGTTGCCCTTACGGACGGTGGTCCAGGGGCGGTCATCCTCGTCCTCGGGCCTGTCCCAGACGTTGGTGCTGTAGTAGCGCTGATTGTTGAAATTGAACACCTCGTCCCACTGGCAGGGGATGGCGAGCCTCCCGGCGCGGTTCACGAAGCCCCAGTGTTCGTCGCCATTGCGATCCTTGCGCGCCACGGCGGCGAAGCCGTTGCGGAAGTCGCGCGCCGAGGAAAAACCCCACAGGCGGCCGCCCAGCAGGTATTTCTGCAGGTTGTTCTTGATCAACAGGAGCCGCTCGTCGGAGAATTCCGACGGATCCAGATTGGCCATGGCGGCTTTCCCTTCGCCCGCGTTGAATTCCAACTGGCCCTGGACCTGGCGCCGGGTTTCGGCCTTGCTCTTGTCGATATCGGCGAGCGCCTGCTCGATGTCCTTGCGCTCCTCGGCGCCCAGGCCCTGCTGCTGCAGCATCTGGGTGTAGGTTTTGCGCAGCTCTTCAAAATAGGCGTCCAGTTCGCCGAGGGCCTGGGATGTCTCGTCACTCCCGGCCATGTCGATCTGGGCCTGGGCCAGGGAGTACTGCGCCCGTTTCGAGATAAGCTCCGCATAGGTGCTTGCCAGCGCAAGGGCCCGGTCCTGGCCCGACGAGCGGGTGTCGATCCAGCCGATGTTCAGTGTGTCGGCGTCGTTGACGGGCTCTAGCCGGAGCGTTTGGTAGCGGTCCTGGGCCCCCACCGCCAACGGAAGGAGGAACAGGGCGGTAAATAATAGCTTCTTCATTATTTCCGGGGGTCTTTGCCGGGGTAGTAGTTGACTTCGTGGCTGACGCCGGCGACGAACTTGAAGGTGCCGATCTCGGAGCCGTCGGTGGGGGAGATGATGTAGTTGACCCCATCGCGCTCGCCGTAGACAAAGTAGCCTTGCTCGGGGGAAACCAGGTTGTTGGAGTTCCAGTCGATCTTCTTGTATTTGCGCTGGGTGATCACGCGGCCGCTGCCGTCCATCACGCCCCAGCCGCTACCGTCCTGGAAGCGGACGCTGAACAGCTCCACCTGGTCGAGAATCTTCGCGGCGGCGAAGGTCTGCGACGTAGCGCGCGTGCCGTCTTCGCGGAACACGCTGACTTCCCATTTGTCGTTCTCCCAGGAGAGGACCTTGTAAGCGAGCACGGTGTTCTTGCCGTCCTTAGCCCAGTCGCGCATGTACAGGCTCTCGTAGCGGGCGGGGATGACCATCTTGCCCCGGGCGTCCATCAGGCCGACGGCGTTCTCCTCTTCGTCGATGAATCTCTCGCGGACCGCCGCGAAACGGCCGTCGCCGTAGGAATCGGCAAAGTACCAGAGCCGTCCGCCGACGGCGTGCTTCAGGACTTCGTCCAGCAGCTCCTGGCGGTCCAGGCCGTCGGCATTCTCCGCGGCCTCGGCCTTGAGCGTCCCAATCGTAGCCTCCATCTCCTCTTTGTACTTTTTCGCTTCCTCGAGCGACTTCCGGTAGTTCTTCGCCATCTCCTCGTTGCCCTCTTTGGTGAAATTCTCGATCGCCTCTTCCATGTTGGCGATGTAGCCGTTCCAGTCGAAGAGCGCGTCGTCGTCCTCCACCTCGTCGTCGAAGGCGTGGGCGGAGATGTAGCGGTCGATCTTCTCGTTCAGATTCATCCACTCCATACTGTTGTAGTATTTCTCGGTGAACACGGCGTAGCGGGGGGCGAAGTCATCGCCGACCAGCTCGCCGACGCCCTGGACGACGAGGCGGTCCTGGGCAATGGCGAATAACGGAATGAGCAAAAGGGCGGTGGTAATCAGTTTTTTCATATTTCTTTGTTTGGAGATTCCGGGCCAAGCCCGGAATGGCGGTTAAAGATGACTACTTAAAGTATTTGCTGAGGATTTTGGCCCGGTCGGCCTGGTCGTTGGGCTGGGAGGGGACGGGTGTCGGCTCCAGCATCTCTCCGACATGGATATGGATTTCGCCGTAAGGCATGATGGTCGGGAAATACCCGCTCACGAACTCGAAGGTCGAGGCGGTCTCCCGCCGGAGCGTGCCGCCATGTCGCATGGTGAAATGGTATTTGTCGCCATCGACGGTCTCCTGGACCATCAGGGGCACGGCGGGCTGGCCCGGGAAATGCTCCTCGATGCCTTCGGCCCGGCAGTCCATGCTCATGTGGATCTTGGTGGTGTTTTCCGGATCCGCTTCCGCGATTCCCAACGCCTGGGCGATGGCGAGCTTGTCAAAGACCGCGTTGTCCATCTGGGCGAGGTGGGTGAAGTCAAAGGTGGCTACGCCGTCGAACGTGCGGCCCTCCTCGAGGAGCTCGAGGTACACGGGCGTGTGGAAGTCCATGCTGAGGGAGATGCTCGCCGAGGCGTTGTCCAGCCTGCCGCCCATCATGGGCGCGGTGTTGGCGAGCTGCATGGCGGCGCTGCGCGACGCGAGGCCCGGTGTGGCGTCCTCCTTGGTGAAGATCTTCCAGAGATTCTCCGTGTCGTTGATGATGACCTTCTTGATCTCTGTCCCGACGAAACCCTTCTTGAATCCGGAGAGGTCGTAGTCGGCGTGGGCATTGATGACCCCCACGTAGTAGCCCTCGTGGTCGTAGGGGAGCCGGTGGGGCAGCGGCGGGAGGTCTGCGACCTTGACGACGAAAGCGCTCAGCGTCCAGGTGACGCTGTTGTGCGTGCCGGAGAACTCGATGGGGATGGGCTGGCTGCGCTCGGTAATCATGAGGACCCAGGCGTCATCACCTTGCTGGCGGGCCAGGCGGCAGAGATAGTAGTTGGCCCAGTTGTAGAAGGACATGTATCTCCAGAATGCGGAAGCGGCCACGCGATTGTCCCATTTCTGAATATCACGAGCATAAGCATCCAGGGTTATCTCCCCGATCGTCTGAAGGTCTTCTACAGTACCGACCACTTTCGGTATGCTGCCGAGAAGTCCCATGGTTTCCGTGGAAGTGAAGATGACGTCGGAGTTGGACGTCGGTTTTTCCAGCATTTTCTCGATCACCCGGTTAAACTTTTCCTGGGCCAGGTCCAGCGTTGCTCCTCCCGTATTGTAGGAGAACTTCCCCGTGACCATGCTCTCGCGTGCCAGTTTGATGGCATCTCCCACCTCACCGGGCACACCGGCCAGATTGAGACTGGCTGCCACGAATTTGGCCATGTCATCCTTGAAATTCTCAATATTGTAGTTGATCTCGGCATAGCGGTCAATCTGGGCGGAAAGGATGGCAAGCTCCCTCCGCGTCAGGCGAGTCTTGGCAAGGGCAAGCTGGACGGCTGTCTCGATGAGTTCTGAAGAGATATTCTTGGTGTGGCGGAGTTCTCCCTTGAAATCAATATGCCGGAACCCCACCACCGAAGTATCGATGGGGGCGCCGCCGTTCTCCGGGCCGAGCGCGTAATTGAGGATGTCCACGCCGTGGAAATTGGCGTTCTCCATAATGAAGTCGAGCGGCACGCTGAGGCTGTCGCGCGGGATATAAATCAAATTGTAGTCGACCGGATCTCCTTCTATCTGAGCGAACTGGGCCCGGGCGGAGGGCAGGGCTGCAAGCGCGAGCAGCAGGGTAAACAATACTTTCTTCATGGTCGTGTCCTCCTATTACTTATGGTGCTTCTTGTATACTTCAGCCATTCCGTTGAAGAAGGCGTTGTCCGGGTCGATGGAGAGGCCTTCGGTGACATAGGTGGCCAGGTCGCGATAGTTGCCTGTCGCCACGCACATCCGGGCGAGATTCTCATAATTGACGATGTCGAAGGGGTCGGCATGCAGGGCGGCCTCGAGGTAGTGGAACGCTGTATAGTAGTTCGGATTCTCGCCTTCGAGCCATGCGATGGCCATGGCCCGGTGGTATTCGGCAGACCAGGGAAGATAGGCGGGTAACTCGAAATAGAAGTCATTGCCGCTGAATATGTTGCGGTAATCGTTCTCCCGGCTGGAGAGCTTACGCGAGAGCGCAAAGAGATCTTCCATCTCCATATCGGCAAGGAAGCCGAAGTCAACAATCCCCGGATCCAGGTAGGGATTCAGCATGGCGATAGCATAGTACTTCGCCGCTTCCTCCTTATTCCCTTTGTATTCCAGAACGAGCCCGTGGAAGAGCGGGCCATAGGGAGAGACGAGGCTGATCGACTCGCGCATCGGCCACCAGAGGGTCTTATCGCGGCCGATCTCGGCGCCCGGCATAAGGGTTTCCACCACGTCGCCCATTTTGTGCGCGACGCCTTGGAGGGCATTTGCGAAATCCATGAGGCCGGACAGGTCGATGCCGAGTTCGCTCTTCATGAGCTCATTGTCGGAGACGAACTCCTCGTCCTCGCGCACTTCCTTCTTGGCCATATAGAGGTCCGTAATGGCGCCGCGAAGCGATGATATGGCGGCCACGCTCTGTCCGACGTACCAGTCGGCGATGCGGTTCATGCCCCTGGCAGCGAAGGAGAAGCCGATGGTGTAGAGGCTGTCGCACTGACGGATGAGCCGGTCGATGGTGGGCTGCCCCACGGACATCGGGGGCAGGGTGCCGTCCTCCGGCTCCGCGGCGTGCGCCGCAGGCGCGGGCGCGAGCAGCAGGGCGGGCAGGACCAGCAGGGAAAGCAGGAATCTATTCATCTATTTAAAATATTTACCCAGGATTCGGGCCTTGTCGGCGGTGTCGTTGGGTCGGGTGGCTATGGGGGTGGGTTCAAGCATCTCGCCAATATGGACGAACAGTTCGCCATAGGGCAGGATGACCGGGAAGTGCTCTCCGATAAACTCGAAGACCGGTTTGGTCGTACGCTCGAGGGACTGGCCTTCGCGCTTCATGAAGGTGTAGGTGTCGCCCTCGATGATGTCATGGACCAGCAGCGGGACGGGCTGCTGCCCCATGAGGTGCTCCTCGACACCTTCGGCGATGCTGCTCAGGCTGGCGCTGATGGTCGTGGTGCTGTGCGGATCGGCATCCTCGAGGCCCAGGGAGCGGGCGATGGCGACGTTGTTGAAATCCTTCTTCTCTATCAGCGCAAGGTGCTCGAAATAAAGCTCATCCACGCCGTCGAACTGCCGCCCCTCTTCGTCGAATTCCAGATACACGGGAGTGTTGAAGCTGAGGCGGAGCGAGAAATTGCCTTCCGCCTTGTCCAGATGTCCGCCATTGCCGGGCAAGGAGGCTATGTTCGCAAGGAAGTTCGCAGCTTCACGCGACTCAAGCCCTCCATCGGCCTCCTTCTTTTGGAAGATCCTCCATCCTTCCTGGTTCTCGTTCAGGATGACTTTCTTGATATCCGTGCCAACGAAATCCCGTGAGAAGCCGGAGAAATCGTAGTCGGCCACGGCCCAGATCATGCCGACGTAGTGCCCCTCGTGCGCGTAGCGCGGGCGGTTCGGGGTCCGGGCCAGGTCGCCGCATTTCACGACGGATGCGCTCAGCGTCCAGGTCACGCTGTTGTGCGTGCCGGAAAACTCAACGGGGACGGGCTGGCTGCGCTGGTTGATCAGGATTACCCAGGCGTCGCCGCCTTGTTCGCGTGCCAGCCGCTGGAGGTAGTAATTGGCCCAACTGTAGAAGGACATATATTTCCACAAGGCAAACGCGGCCACGCGGTTGTCCCATTTCTGGATGTCGCGCGCCACCTGCTCCATCGTGATCCTGCCGATGGTCATGATGTTTTCAGCCAGCGATATGCCGGAGGCGGTCGCCTCGGTGTACTGGAGCGTCGTACCGGCGAACTTCAGCCCGGCGCTGGCTTCCCTGGCCCCATAGCCGGTAAGGGTGCCTTCCAGGGATTCGAAGGCCTTGTTTGCCATCTCCAGGGTGGCTCCGGTCGTGTCGTAGGTGAATTCTCCGTTCACCAGCGCCTTGGCGCCCACGTTGATGGCATCCGTGACCGCGCCGGGGGCGCCCAGTCCGAAGACACCGGCGATGCCGGCCGTGGCGGTGACGAAGTCAATCATGTCGTTCTTGAAATCCTTGAGCGAATAATTGATCTCGACGTAACGGTCGATTTGGGCGGAGAGCGTGGCGAGCTGCCTGCGCGTCAGGCTCGTCTGACGCAGCGCGCGCCGGATGGCCTCTTCGATGAGCTCGGGCGAGATGTCCCAGGTGTGGCGGAGCTCGCCCTTGAAGTCAATGTGCTTGAAACCGACGATGTTGGTATCGACGGGCTCGCCGCCAAGCTCTTCGCCGAGCCGGGTGTTGAAGATATCGGAGAAGGTGACATTGTCGTGCTCCATGGAGAACACAAGCGGTACGCTGAGGCTGTCGCGGGGGATGATGATCAGGTCATAATCCACCGGATCTCCCTCAATCTGGGAGAACTGGGCCCGGGCGGCGGGCAGGGCGACAAGGGCAAGCAGCAGGGAGAAAAAGAGCTTTTTCATGGTCGTGCGTCCTCCTATTTGTTTTGATACTTGGCGTAAATCCTGTCCATCCCGAGGAAGAATTCATTGTCCGGATCGATGGCGAGGCCCTCCATGACGTAGGTGGCCAGGTCGTGGTAGTTGGCCGTGACGACGCACAGGCGCGCGAGATTCTCGTAGTTGACGATGTTGAAGGGATTCGCGTGCAGGGCGGCCTCGAGGTAGCCGAAGGCCTTGTAGTATTCCGGTGTCTCGCCGTCGAGCCAGCTGATAGCCATGGCGCGGTGGTATTCGTCGCTCCAGGGCAGTTTGGCGGGCAGGTCGAAGAAATAACCGTCGCCGGTGAAGAACGTCCGGTATTCGTTCTCCCGGCCGGAGAGGGTGCGGCACAGGGCGAGCAGCTCCCCGGGCTCCATGTCGGCCAGGAAGGTGAAGTCAACCAGCTCCGGGTCCAGATAGGGGTTCAGCAGGGCCGTGGTGTAGCACTCTGCGGCCCCGTCGGTGTCTCCCTGGTAGTCCAGGACGAGTCCGCGCAGGAGCGGGACGTAGGGAGAGACGAGGCTGATTGACTGCCGGGCCGGCCACCAGACCTTCTGGGAATGTTTAATGTCAAATCCGAGCGGCTGATCCTTGACTTCGTCGGCAAGCATGTCGGCAAAACTGCTCACCGCTTCCGCGATGGAAAGGATTGCGTTGAGGTCGAATCCGATCTCGTTCTTGACATGCTCGTTGCCCTCCGCAATCCGCGCTTCCCGTGCTTCTTCCTGTTTGGCGTGATAGAGATCGGTCGCCGCGCTGCGGAGCGAGGAGATGGCTGCGACGCTCTGTCCGATATACCAGTCGGCGATGCGGGAATAGCCCTTGTCGGCAAAAGTGAAGCCAATCGCATAGAGGCTGTCGGTCAGGTGCAGGAGCCGGTCGATGGTGGGCTGCCCCACGGATATCGGGGGCAGGGTACCGTCATCCGGCTCCGCAGCGTGCGCCGCAGGCGCGAGCAGCAGGAATAAGGCGAAAAGGACCAGGAGTTTCTTCATTGTTTTTTGAGTTTTTTATACCAATTCAACGCCAGGGTGGCGTAGCAGTAGCGCCGGGTGCGCCTCCCTGGGATAAGGTCGTAGTGGAAATGCTTTTCGCGCGCATGGGCGCGCAGGTCGTCAAGGTCGCCGTAGCCCGGCGCGGGCCAGACGCAGCCGCGGTTGTAGGCCGTGGCGGCCAGGCGCACCTGCTCCTCGGCCGGGAGGGTCTCCAGGCCGTCCTGCGTCCATCCGCCGTTCTTGTCGTACGAGCCGTACGAAGCGTACAGCTGCCGCAGGAACACCCCCACGTAGATGACCTGCCACTCCTCCTTCTGGAGGCGGGACAGGCGCACGCGGCGGGCGGTGGCGTTGTCGGCCGTGTCGAACCACAGCTCATACTTGCGCGGCAGGCCGCTGTGCATCCAGGCCTTCTCCAGCTCCTCCACGAAGGAGGGCTTCATCTGGAAGGGCCCGAGGGAGAAATCGAAACCGCTGGAGCCGGACACGACATAAGTGCCGGCCACGGCGGTCGTCTCCAGCACGTCCTGCAGACGCACATAGCGCTCGGTCTCGGGATGGACGACCGCTTCGGCAATCATCGGATCGATGTCGAAAGAGCGCCAGGTCTCGTAGGCGGCCTCGCGGTCATAAGGAGTTGCAGCGCCCCCGGGAGGGAACGCTGCAAACAGGAGAATAGCCGATATTAGAGCTTGAAGGTGCAAAGGACCAGCTGGTACTTGTAGTTGCCGTTGCCGGTGTCTTCGGTGGCCACGTGGATCCACTGGATCTTGTTGCCTTCGACCTTCCAGGCGTCAGGATAGGCGAGGTCGCCCTCCGGCAGCTGGAAGAATCCGCCCTCGGCGTTGTAGATGACCTTGCGCTTGCCGTCCTGGGACGTCCAGCTCTGGCTCTTGGGCGCAGCGGTCTTCTTCATGCCTTCCAGCTCCTTGACGCGGCTATTGCCGAGCTCGGACCAGGTGCCGTTGTTGAACTGGTACACCTTGCCGTTCTTATCGGAGCAGAAGATGTACTTGCCCGCGAGCAGGTCGTCGAAATAGCGGTCCCCAAACACGGTCCACTCCGGCCACCAGGGCATCCGGCCGTCCGAGAGGACGATCTCGCGCTGGACTTCCTCCAGATACATCTTCGGATAGTTGGACGGGAACTCGCTGTAGGCCTCGGCCAGGATGTCGCCGGCCGTGACGACCATGTTGAGCGGGAAGCGGTACAGGGCGCACTCGGGCAGGAGCTCGTCCTCGATGGCCTGGCGGTTGATCTTGGTCACGTTGGCGACGGCGTTCTTCTGCTCGTCGAAGCGCTTCTGCACGTCGGCCGCCCAGACCTTGGCGGCGCGCTCACGGTAGCTCATGATGAGCTCCAGCGCCTCGAGGTAGAGGGGATTGTAGACCTTGTGGTCCTCGGTGGCGTAGATCTTCTTCTTGAGGTCAAGCACCTTCTGGCGCTCGGCCGCGGAGAAGGCGGCGTCGACGGAAGAACTGGTTTTAGGGATGGCGGCCGAGATGTCCTGGTAGTACTTGACGAGTTTCTTCTCCATGTCCATCAGCGGTTGTGCCTTCTGCATGGTGTTGATGATGCCGCCGGCCATCATGCCGGTGCCCGAGCCGCCGAGCGCGGCCTTCGTGAGCTCCTTGGTGATGGAGCTCTGGAAGGCGTTCGCCTCTTTCTGGAAGCTGGCGTCCTTGCTCTTGAGGAAGGCCTTGCGGGCAGCTTCCATCTCCTTGTTGCGGGCGGCGCCGGCCTTCTCGTCCTTCATGTTGAGGTGGTAGGCATCCTTGTAGTCCTGCGCGCTGAAGCCGGTGTATTTCTTGAGCTCCGCGTTGTGGGCGTCGTACACGGCGAACACGGCGATCTCCGTCTTGGTGTAGGTGTCGGCGATGATCTCGTTGGACGTCATGCCCTGGTAGTCCTCCGCTTCCGAAGCAAGCTTCTCCAGGTCCACGTCCTCGCCCAGCAGGCCCTTCGCGATCTTCTCGGAGAGATACTGGTCCTCGGCTTCGGTCCGCTCCTCCTTCGCCAGCAGGACAAGGTCCTCGTCGGAGAGGCCGAACAGGTCCTTGAGCATGCCGTTGGTCTTCTCGCGCCAGGCAAGCGTGGCGTCGTCGTCGCAGGTGTTGGCTTCGTTGAGCTCCTCGGCGCGCAGCGTCACGCGCTTGATGGCCTGGTAGTAGGCGATCTGCTTCTCCTCGACCGGATTCACGAGGTCGGAAGCCGCCGGGACGGCGGGAAAATCATTCATCAGGGGCACGGGGTACTGAGCGCTGGACGGCGTGACGACGCCGTCCCAGCCGAATGTGCTGTAGCGCCGGGGCGGGAAGGCCTGCTCGCCGGTCACACCGGTGTTGAGGTTCTCGGCCATGCTGCCGAGCTCCTTCAGCTCGTCGGGGGTATTCTTGTCGACGGCGTCCTTGACCTTGTCGTTGACGGCGTCACCCACGGTCTTGCCGATGGCGCTGCCCACGGCCTTGCCAGCGGCGCCGGCGATGCGGCCGAGGATGCCTTGTGCCTGCGCCGGGGTGGCGCAGAAGAGTGCCGCAGCTGCGGCGATGATCATCAGTTTTTTCATTATTTCTGTTATAATTGGTTTTCGTGGTCAATGCTAATGCTACAAATGTAGCATTCTTTTTCGGGAAATACTACTACCCTAAAAGGTGGAAAAAAAGAACCGGGCGCTTTTTTGCGTCCGGTTCTTTAAGATTTCGGGTCAAGCCTTTATTTCTTTACGAATTCGACGCGGCGGTTCTGGGCGCGGCCGGCATCGGTGCTATTGTCGGCCACGGGCTCGTGGGAGCCCTTGCCGACGGCGCGGAGGTTAAAGCCGTCCACACCCAGCGCCTCGAGGGCCTTCACGACGGCCTCGGCGCGCTGCTGGGAGAGCGGGTCGTTGACGGCGTCGGAGCCCTGGCTGTCGGTGTGGCCCTGGACCTCGAAGCGGACAGTCGGGTTGGCCTTCATGTACTCGGCGACCTTCTCGATCTCCGGCTGGGACTCTGCCTTGATGGTGGCCTTGCCGGTGTCGAAGAGGATGTTGTTGGTCACGAACTTGCCGGTCTGGGCGATGGCCTGCTCCACGGCCTTGGCGGCCTCGGAGAGGTTGGTCGTCTCGCGCTCGTAGAGCTCCTTGGCGCCGGCGCAGAGGAGTACATTGGTAAAGCCTATGTACTTGTATTCGCCGTTGGACCAGAACTTGAAACGCTCGGGAGCCTGCACGTTCGGCAGATTGATGATGCGGTGGTCATTGATGTAGATCTTAAGCGCGCGCTTGTTGAACGACACGGCGAAATGGTTCCACTGGCCCTCTTTGATAATCGACTTAAGAGCCTCATATTCATTGGATCCATTTACGGAATCATCGCTATTGGGTTTTTGATAACTATATTGTGTCCAGTAATCAGGATTCCAGGAACGGTATGCAAACTCGAATCGTCCGACCCGGTCATTGTGCTGCCCCATATCAAAGATCAGTTCAATACTGGACGCGCCGAGATCTCCCGCTTTGCTGCAGAAGAAATCCCACTCGAGGGTGAAGACATCGGGCAGATACGACTTCATATTCTCCATCAGCGGCTCCACGAAATTGTAATCTGTCGTGAAGTGCAGATACTTCTGGCCGTTGATGACCGCCGTCTCGGCACTGCCGTCACCCTGGATGTCCCACTTGGACGGGAACTCGCCCACCTGCTCATTCTTGAAGTCGTCCTGGAAGAGGATGACGCTGCCGCGCACGAAGTCGCTCTTGACCTCCTCCGTCTTGGCGCTGGCTACAGTAGACTGTTGGGCGCCGCATTCTTCGCAGAATTTGCCGGTGTTGCCTTTGTGGCCGCACTCGGGGCAGTCCCAGGTGGCAGCTTCGCCGGTCGGCTGCTTCGCGCCGCACTCCTCGCAGAACTTGCCGGTATTGCCTTGGTGGCCGCACTCGGGGCAGGTCCAGCCTTCGGCCGCATGGTCGTGGTCGTGATGCTCGGGCTGCACTTCTTCCTGCTCCTGCTGCTGCCGCTGGTTGTTATTGTTCCCGGCCGTGCCGTTCAGGACACTGTTGATGCCCTTCTCGACCTTGCCGCCGACGTTGTTCTCAATAGCATTCTTCGCGCGGTTGCCCAGGCGCTGCAGAATGTTCTGCCCGGAGGCAATGCTGCCCGCCAGGACGAGGGCGAGCGCCAACATAACGATTTTCTTCATATGCAAATCTGTTTGGTTATTATCGTGTAAACACACAAATATAGGAAAACGCAGACAATTTCCATACCATGCCTGCATTTTTTCCACTACCCGAAAGGGGTGAAGTAGTGAGTTTTATACATTTTGACAGGAAGATTTTGTATTTTCGCGGTATGAAAAAGTGCTTGCTGCTGTGCGTGGCCGCCCTGGCCGTGCTGCCCGCCGCGGGGTATACCGACCACCGCGGGTACAACCTGGATTCGCTGGAGCGCGCCGTTGCGCGCTGGACGCCGGACGCCGTGGACAAGGCTTCCACGGAGGAGCTGATCCAGCTGAACCGGGCTTACCGGGACCTGATGCAGGGCTATAACGTCCTGAACGCGGAGAAGAGTATGTTCTATGCCCGCAAGGCGCTGGCCATCAGCCAGGCGCAAGGGTGGGCGGCAGCCGATGCAAATGCGCTCCGCTACATCGGGCAGCATTTCTACGCGCGGGAGCAGTTCGACAGCGCGATGTTCTATTACCGGGCGACGCTCGCCGCCACGGACCGGATGGCCGGCGGGTCCACGTCGCCCACCGAGCCGGAAGGCTACTCCGAGGAGCAGTTGGACGACGCCTATTCGTCGCTCTACGGATCCATCGGCAACCTTTACAACGTGATGGATTCCATCCCGCAGGCGATGGCGTACTACGAGAAGGCCGGGGCGCTCTTTGAGAAGCACGGCTGGAACGAGAGCAATTCCATCCTCCATTATAATATAGGGGAGACCTGGATCGACGAAGGCGATATGAAAAAGGCAGCGGCGGCCTATGAAAAGGCGCTGGGCTATGCCGAGGCCTCCGGCGATTCGCTGATGATCGTGGACGTGTGGAAGGGCTACGGGCGGCTCTACATGGAGCAGGGCAAGCCCTGGAAGTCCCTGCCGTTCCTGCGCAAGGCGGACGCCTACTATGCCGCCCATCCGGACGACAGCCCGGGCTTCCGGACGGAGAATCTGGATTATATGAAGGAGGTGCTGTCGCGCCAGAAACTGCTGCTGGGGCGCCTGGTGGGCGTGCTGGTCGGGCTGGCGCTGGTGGCGCTGGGCGTGTGGCTGGCGAAGCGGATCCGCCGCAGCAAGCGCGTGCAGGCCGAGACGGCCGGCGTGCTGGACGAGACCATCGGCGAGCTCGGCGCAGCGCAGCCCGGCGGCGCGACCCTTACCGAGCGCGAGTCGCAGATTCTCCGCTTGATCGCCGACGGCAAGACCAATCCGCAGATCGCGGAGCTGATCTGCCTCAGCCCTGAGACGGTTGGCTGGTACCGCAAGAAGCTCCGCGCCAAGCTCGGCGCCGCCAACACGGCGGAGCTGGTCTCCATCGCGAAGGAAAAAGGCCTGGTTTGACCTTGCCGCCCGTGCGTTGGCGTTGTACTGCACGAAAAATAATTTCCGGCCGCCCGCGAGGGAAGGGCGGCGGGATATCGGGAAAATTGCTAACTTTGCCCTGTTATGGCAGAACAGAAGAATATCATGTGGGAGCATGCCGGCAAGGCCGGGCTCGTCCTCGGGGGTGTGTCCATCCTCTATATGCTGTGCACCATGCTGACCGGCAAGGTCGCGGAATCGGGCAGCGCCGTCTTCCTGATGCCGATGATCAACCTGTTGCTCTGGGTGGCCAAACTGGCCGCCTGCATCTTCTTGATGCGCTTCTTCATGCTCAGGTTCTCCCAGGCGGACCCGACCGCGGACAACGCCCGCGTGTTCCGCTTCGGCATGGCCGTGGCGCTGCTTTCCGCGCTGCTGTATTCCGCCTTCTACCTGGCGTACGTGAGCTTCATCGCCCCGGACACCTTCGAGCAGGCGCTCAGCATGCTGGAGGATAACCCGATGATGGACTCCAATTCCCTGTCGGCCATCGAGGACATGATCCCGAAACTGCCCACGATCTCCTTCTTCGTGAACCTGGTCTGGTGCTGGCTGTTCGGCACCGTCCTGTCCGCCATCTTCTCCCGCAACATCCCTCCGCAGAATCCTTTTGTCGATGAGCAATAGCATGGACATTTCCGTCATCATTCCCGCTTACAACGAAGCCGAATCGCTGCCCGAGCTGTCCGCCTGGATCGCCCGCGTGATGCAGGAAGGCGGCTTCAGCTACGAAGTGCTCTTCGTCGACGACGGCAGCACGGACGGCACCTGGGACGCCGTGCAGGCGCTTGCCGCCGACGATCCGCATGTCCACGGGCTGCGCTTTCGCCGCAACTACGGCAAATCCGCCGCCCTCTACTGCGGCTTCGAGCGCGCGCAGGGCGAGGTCGTCTTCACGATGGACGCCGACCTGCAGGACTCCCCGGACGAGCTGCCGGCGATGTACCGGATGATCACGGAGGAGGGCTACGACCTCGTGTCGGGCTGGAAGCAGAAACGCAAGGACAACGCCCTGACAAAGAACCTCCCCTCGAAGCTCTACAACGCCACCGCGCGCTGCATCACCGGCATTAAGCTGCACGACATGAACTGCGGCCTGAAGGCCTACCGCAATGAGGTGGTGAAGAACATCGAGGTCTACGGCGAGATGCACCGCTATATTCCGTATCTCGCGAAGAATGCGGGCTATACGAAGATTGGCGAGAAGCCCGTGCAGCACGCACGGCGCAAATACGGCAAGAGCAAGTTCGGCATGAGCCGCTTCGTCAACGGCTTCCTGGATCTGCAGACGCTCTCGTTCCTGACGCGTTTCGGCAAGGATCCGATGCATTTCTTCGGCTACAGCGGCCTGCTGATGTTCTTCGTGGGCTTCGTGATGACGGTCTGGATCATCGTGGACAAGCTGGTGCGCCAGGCCCACGGCCTGAAGTTCCGCGCGGTCACGGACCAGCCGCTCTTCTACCTCGCCCTGGTCGCCGTGATCCTCGGCGTCATCCTCTTCCTCGCCGGCTTCATCGGCGAGATGGTCGCGCGCTCCTCCGCCGACCGCAACCACTACAATATTTCCGACGAACTGTAAGGGATTTTTCTTATCTTTGCAGGCTTGTATAAACATTTGAAGCTATGTTGACGATTGCATTCACCGATGGCACCATCCGTCCCTGGGACGATGATGAAGCGAAACACATCTTCTGGCACTCTTCCGCCCACCTGATGGCGGAGGCGCTCGAGGCGCTCTACCCGGGCGTCAAGTTCGGCGTGGGACCGGCCGTGGAGACCGGATTCTACTACGACGTGGACCTGGGCGACCGCCAGATTTCCGACGCCGACCTCAAGGCGGTGGAGGACAAGATGATCGAGCTGGCGCGCACCAAGGAGACCTTTGAGCGCAAGGAGGTGTCCAAGGCGGATGCGATGGCCTATTTCAAGGAGAAGGGCGACCCGTACAAGTGCGAGCTGATCTCCGACCTCGAGGACGGGACCATCTCGTTCTACACCAACGGCGCCTTCACCGACCTGTGCCGCGGCCCGCACGTCAAGCATGTCGACGACATCAAGGCCGTCAAGCTCACGGCAATCGCCGGCGCCTACTGGAAGGGCGACCAGAACCGCGAGCAGCTGACCCGCATCTACGGCGTGACCTTCCCCAAGAAGAGCATGCTGGACGAGTATCTCCAGATGCTGGAGGAAGCCAAGAAGCGCGACCACCGCAAGCTCGGCAAGGAGATGGAGCTCTTCACCTTCTCCGGCCGCGTGGGCCTCGGCCTGCCGTTGTGGCTGCCCCGCGGCGCCGTCATGCGCAACACCCTCGAGAATTTCCTGCGGAAGAAGCAGGCCGAGCTGGGATACCTGCCGGTCGTGACGCCGCACATCGGCAGCAAGGAGCTCTACGTGACCTCCGGCCACTACGCCAAGTACGGCAAGGACAGCTTCCAGCCGATCCACACGCCCCAGGAGGGCGAGGAATACATGCTCAAGCCGATGAACTGCCCGCACCACTGCGAGATCTTCCGCAGCAGCCCGCGTTCCTACCGCGATCTGCCGCTGCGCTTCGCGGAGTTCGGCACCGTCTACCGCTACGAGCAGAGCGGCGAGCTCCACGGCCTGACCCGCGTGCGCGGTTTTACCCAGGACGACGCCCACCTCTTCTGCCGCCCGGATCAGCTCCAGGAGGAGTTCGAGAAGGTCATCGACCTGATCCTGTACGTCTTCAAGACCCTGAAGATGACGGACTACATGGCCCAGGTGTCGCTGCGCGACCCGGACAACAAAGAGAAGTACATCGGCTCCGACGAGAACTGGGAGAAGGCTGAGAACGCCATCATCGAGGCCGCCGCCAAGAAGGGCCTCAAGACCGTGGTGGAGAAGGGCGAAGCCGCCTTCTACGGCCCCAAGCTCGACTTCATGGTCAAGGACGCCATCGGCCGCCGCTGGCAGCTCGGCACCATCCAGGTGGACTACAATCTCCCGGAGCGGTTCGAGCTGGAGTTTACGGACGCCGACGGCAGCAAGCAGCGTCCGGTGATGATCCACCGCGCGCCGTTCGGTTCGCTGGAGCGCTTCACCGCCGTCGTGCTGGAGCACACCGCGGGACACCTGCCTCTCTGGCTCTCGCCGGATCAGGTTAAGGTGTTGCCAATCAGCGAAAAATATGAAGAATATGCTGAAAAAATTTGCGAATTGCTGAAAAATTCCGAAATTCGCGCTTCCATAGATGCCCGCAACGAGACGCTCGGCAAGCGAATCAGGGAAATTTCCCTGCTCAGAGTGCCTGTGATCGCGATTGTCGGCGAGAAAGAAGCTTCGGAAGGTACCGTCTCTGTCCGCAGGGAAGGTGTCGACCAGGGCTCCATGTCTGCGGAGCAGTTCGTGGAATATTTGATTGCAGCGCAAGCTGAAGAACTTAAAAATTAGGAGGATTTAACTATCGCCGGACCTTACAGACCCAAGCCCTCAGGCTACAAGCCGGGCGGCCGCAAACCCGATCCTCGTCAGGCTCAGAAGCGTGACGAGTTCGAACTGAACATCAACGAGCAGATCACCGCCACGCAGGTGCGCCTCGTCGGAGACAACATCCCCGAGCAGGGGGTTTACCCGATCTCGAAGGCCCTGCAGATGGCAGAGGAGCTCGAGCTGGATCTCGTCGAAATCAGCGGCAAGGCCGACCCGCCCGTATGCCGCATCCTCGACTACCAGAAGTACCTGTACCAGCGGAAGAAGAAGGCCAAGGAGATGAAGGCGAATGCGGCGAAAGTGGTGATCAAGGAGATCCGTTTCGGCCCCAACACCGACGAGCACGACTTCCAGTTCAAGCTCAAGCATGCCCAGGAGTTCCTGCAGGAGGGCTCCAAGGTCAAGGCCACGATCTTCTTCCGCGGACGTTCGATCATGTTCAAGGACCAGGGCGAGAAGCAACTCCTCCGCTTCGCCGTCGAGCTCGAAGACTACGGCCGGCCGGAAAACATGCCGGTGCTCGAAGGCAAGCGCATGACCATGATGATTGCCCCGAACAAAAAGAAGTAGGGGATCATATACTATTATTAATTAATTTATTACTACAATGGCAAAGCTTAAAACCATCTCCGGTGCCAAAAAGCGCTTCGCGCTTACCGGATCGGGAAAGATCAAGAGGAAGCATGCTTACCACAGCCACATCCTCACCAAGAAGACCAAGAAGCGCAAGCGCAACTTGGACCATTTCACCCTCCTCGAGAAGGCGGACTATGGCCGCGTTAAAGAAATGTTGGTTCTCTAAAAGTATTGAATTATGCCTAGATCAGTGAATTCTGTCGCCTCCAGGGCGCGCCGTAAGAAGATTCTCAAGAGAACCCGCGGCAACTTCCTCTCCAGGAAGAATGTTTGGACCGTAGCCAAGAATACCTACGAGAAAGGTTTGACCTATGCGTACCGTGACCGCAAGACCAAGAAGCGCAACTTCCGCGCCCTCTGGATCCAGCGCATCAACGCCGCCGCGCGTCAGTACGGTATGTCCTACTCCCAGTTTATGGGCAAGCTGAACGCCCAGAACATCGGCCTGAACCGCAAGGTCCTCGCCGACCTCGCGATGAACAATCCGCAGGCGTTCGAAGCGATCATCAATTCTGTTAAGTAATAACGTAAAGAAGTGAGCCTGAAGGAATTCACCCAAAACCGCTGGACAAAGTTCGTTTTTTGGGCTTTGCTCTACCTGGCGTGGGTGATCTGGCTTGGAAACTTCTGGTGGCTCTTCGGCCTGGTGGTGATCTTCGACATCTTCATCACCCGCAAGGTCCACTGGAACTTCTGGAAGAAGCGTTACAAGGAAGGCGAGAAACACAGCGCCGCGAACGACTGGCTTGACGCCGTCATCTTCGCCGTGATCGTGGTCACCTTCATCAACATGTTCTTTTTCCAGGCTTTCAAGATTCCTTCTTCCTCGATGGAGAGAAGCCTCTACACTGGAGACCATCTCTTCGTGAGCAAATTGACATACGGTCCCCGGATCCCCCAGACGCCCCTGACCATCCCTTTCACGCACAACGTGATCTTCGGACGCGAGTCGTACTCGACCCTCATCCAGAATGACTACCGCCGCCTGAAAGGCTTCCGGGAGCTCAGACGCGGAGATTGCGTGGTGTTCGGATTTCCCAACGGAGACACCGTCCTGCGCAAGTATCCCGTCGAGGACTACCACATGCTGGTCCGCCTGCTCGGGCAGGACGCTGTGGACAAGATGGGAGAGAAGGTTGTCCGCCCGATGGACAAAAAAGACCACTACGTGAAGCGCTGCGTCGCCATTCCGGGGGACACCCTGGAAGTCCGGGACGGCCTGGTGTGGATCAACGGTGAGCAGCAGGAGGTCTACCCCGGCATCCAGTTCACCTACAAGGTCCGCACGAACGGCCAGCGGATCAACGCCAAGACGCTGGAGAAGCTCGGGATCAACCCCTCGGAGGCCCTCTACGACGCCTCCCTGCCCGGTTACCCGATGCTGGCCCTGACGGGCGGGATGCTCGCCGAGGTGCAGAAGCTCCCCAACGTCGAGAGCGTGACCGCGAACCTGGACACCGACCCGCAGGCCTGCGCGCTGGAGATTTTCCCCTTCACGCAGGACTCCGGCTGGACCCGGGACTACTTCGGCCCGCTGTGGATCCCCTCCAAGGGCGCCACGGTGCAGCTCACGCAGGACAATGTCGCGCTCTACGAACGCATCATCACGGCTTACGAAGGCGGCGACCTCGCCCAGGCCCTCCGCGAAGGCTCCTATACGTTCAAGCAGGATTATTACTTCATGATGGGTGACAACCGGCACAACTCGCTGGATTCCCGCTACTGGGGCTTTGTCCCCGAAGACCATATCGTCGGCCGCCCGGCCCTGATCTGGCTCTCCACGGACAGCGGACGTCGGTTCCCCAACAACATCAGGTGGCGCAGATTCCTGAAGTTTCTGTAGTTTTCAATTTGGAAATCAGAAAATTAAAAGCGATATTTGCAGCCCCAATGCTAGAAATGAAATAAAAAAGATACAACCATGGCAAAAGTTTGTCAAATTACTGGAAGGAAGAGAATGAAAGGCAACAATGTTGCCCATTCCAGACTGCGCACCAAGCGCGATTTCTCCCTCAACCTCAAGAACAAGCGTTTCTGGAGCGAGGAGGAGCAGCGGTATGTGACCCTCAAGGTCTCCTGCAAGGGTATGCGTATCATCGAGAAGAGGCCACCCTTCGCGATGCCAAGAAGAAAGGATTGATTAACCTTGTTTAATTTTTACGACTATGGCAAAGAAAGCAAAAGGAAACAGGGTGCAGGTCATCCTTGAGTGCACGGAGCAGAAAGCCAGCGGCGTGCCGGGCATCTCCCGTTACATCACCACCAAGAACAAGAAGAATACGCCGGACCGCCTCGAGCGCAAGAAGTACAACCCGTACCTGAAGAAGGTCACGGTCCATCGTGAAATCAAATAATTAAAGGAGATTAGATTATGGCAAAGAAAGCCGTTGCAACCTTCGCTGCCAAGGCCGGTGCCAAGAGCATGGTCAAGTGCATCCGCATGGAGAAATCCCCGAAGACCGGCGCTTACGTGTTCACGGAGCAGCTCGTCGAGGCCGAAAAGGCCAAGGAATATTTCGACAGCAAGAAATAAATTCTCCGGAATCATTATAAAGAGGGGGTCCGAAAACCGGACCCCCTCTTTATTTGCGTATTATTTCGTATCTTTGTCAGATATGGCAATGAGTTTCTTTCAGCGGATTTCGCGCGCCGTGGTCGGCCGGTCGAGGGTGGATGACGATACCCTCGACGCGATCGAGGAGGCGCTGGTGGAGTCGGACATGGGCGTGGACACGACCTTGAAGGTCATCGATGCGCTCGAGGAGCGCGTCCAGCGCGACAAGTACATGTCTTTCGACGAACTCGTGGGGCTGCTCCGCGAGGAGATCGGCGGCCTGGTGGGCGAGAGCGTGGAGCCGTTTGACTTCAGCAAGAAGCCCTACATCATCCTCGTGGTGGGCGTGAACGGCGTGGGCAAGACCACGACGATCGGCAAGCTCGCCGCGATGCTCACGCGCCAGGGCAAGAAGGTCCTGCTGGGCGCCGCGGACACCTTCCGCGCCGCCGCCGTGGACCAGCTGACCATCTGGGCGGAGCGTGCGGGCGTGGACATCGTCAAGCAGAACATGGGCTCCGACCCGGCCTCCGTGGCCTTCGACACCGCCAAGGCGGCCGTCGCGCGCGGCGCCGACGTGGCGATCATCGACACGGCGGGGCGCCTGCACAACCGCGTGGACCTGATGAACGAGCTCACCAAGATCCGCAACGTCATCCGCAAGGTGGTGCCCGACGGGCCCCACGACGTGATGCTGATCCTGGACGCCTCCACGGGCCAGAACGCTTTCGCGCAGGCGAAGGAATTCGCCCGGGCCACGGACATCACCTCCCTGACGGTCACCAAGCTGGACGGCACGGCCAAGGGCGGTGTCGTCGTGGGCGTGTCCGACCAGTTCCACATCCCGGTCAAGTTCATCGGCGTGGGCGAGGGGATCGACGACCTGCAGGTCTTTGACAAAAAGACCTTTGTTGAAAAATTGTTTGCAGCAGAAGATTTAAAATAACAACGATAATGTCATTCCGGGCTTGACCCGGAATCTAAAGCGAAGCGTATGAAATTAAGTTACGATTGGCTCAAAGAGTATTTGAAGTGTGACCTCACGCCCCAGCAGGTGGCGGACGCGATGACCTCGATCGGCATCGAGGTGGACGGGGTCGAGGAGCAGGAGCAGATTCCCGGCGGACTCGCCGGGGTCGTGGTGGCCCGCGTGCTGACCTGCGAGGCGCATCCGGATTCGGACCATCTCCACATCACGACGGTGGACGCCGGCAGCGGCGAGCCCCTGACGGTCGTGTGCGGCGCGCCCAACGTGGCCGCCGGCCAGAAGGTCCTGTTCGCCCAGCTCGGCACCGTCCTGCCCGGGGATTTCAAGATCAAGAAATCCAAGATCCGCGGCGTGGAGTCGTTCGGCATGATCTGCGCCGAGGACGAGCTCGGCATCGGCGACAGCCACGAAGGCATCATGGTGCTGCCGGAGGATGCCGTGGTCGGCACCCCGGCCAAGGAATATCTCCACCTGGGCACGGAGGCGGTGATTGAGTATGAGATCACGGCCAACCGCATCGACGCGGCCTCGCACTGGGGCGTGGCCCGCGACCTGTACGCCTGGCTGCGGCTCAACAACATGCCGTGCGAGCTCGTGATGCCGTCCGTGGACGAATTCCGCGAAGGCGAAGGAGCGGGCATTCCCGTGGAGGTGCGCGACAGCGAAGGGGCTCCGCGCTACACGGGCATCACGGTCCGTGGCGTCAAGGTGGCCCCGTCGCCGGAATGGCTCCAGAAGCGCCTGACGAGCATCGGGCTGCGCCCGATCAACAACGTCGTGGACGTGTCCAACTTCGTGCTCTTCGAGCTTGGCCAGCCCCTCCACACCTTCGACGCCGGCAAGATCGGCGGCGGCCGCGTGGTGGTGCGCCGTGCCGCGGAAGGCGAGCTGATCCGTACCCTGGACGGCGCCGAGCGCAAGCTCTGCAGCCGCGACATGGTCATCGCGGACGAGAAGGTGCCGATGTGCATCGCCGGCGTGTTCGGCGGCGAGGACAGCGGCGTGACCGACGCCACCGTGGACGTGTTCGTGGAGAGCGCCTACTTCGATCCCGCCTCCATCCGCAAGACCTCCAAGAAGGAAGTCCTGCAGACCGATGCCTCCTTCCGCTTCGAGCGCGGCTGCGATCCGGAGATTACCGTCTACGCGCTCAAGCGCGCGGTGAACCTCATTCTCGCCACCGCCGGCGGCAAGGTCGAGGGCAAGATCGTGGACATCTATCCCAAGCCCTACGAGCGCAAGCGGATCGAGCTGGACTACAACCGCATCGAGCGCTTCGCCGGCCACAAGCTCGGCCACGACACCATCGAGACCCTCCTGGAGGCACTGAACTACGAATTCATCGAGAAGCGCCCCGGCGGCGCCGTGGTGGCCGCGCCTTCCTACATGGTGGACGTGTACCGCGAGTGCGACGTCGTGGAGGAGCTCCTCCGCGTCTACGGCTACGACAACATCCCCCTGCCGCACCACATGAAGATGTCGGTGAGCGCCACCCCGAAGCCGGATCCCGAAGCGATCCGCAACGCCGTCTCCAACTTCCTGGCGGCCAACGGTTTCGTGGAGATCATGAACAACTCCCTGACCAAGGCGGACTACTACGCCGGCCTCAAGACCTTCCCGGTCGAGCGGCTGGTGAAGATCGTCAACCCGCTCAGCCAGGACCTCGGCGTGATGCGCCAGAGCCTGATCCCGGGCGGCCTGGAGGTCGTCGCATACAACCTCAACCGGCAGATGTCCTCGCTGCGCACCTTCGAGTACGGCAGCGTCTACAGCCGCCTGGCGGACAAGCCGGGCGAGACCCTGGAGGGCTACGAGGAGCACACCTGCTTCACGCTGATCCTCACGGGCACGCCGGACAAGTCCTGGCGCCAGGAGCCCGCCAAGAGCGACTATTTCCAGCTCAAGGGCTACCTCGAGCTGCTCCTGCGCCGCTACGGCGCCGACATCAACCAGCTGTGGACGGAGCCCGCGCCCGCGGACGTATTTGCCGAAGGCATGACCTACCTGCTGCCCGGCAAGGGCACCCGGCTGGCCGTGATGGGGCAGGTCAATCCCGCGCTGGCGCGCAAATTCGGCGTCAAGCAGCCGGTGTATGCCGCCGAGATCGACTGGCCCGCGCTGCTCGAGCTGGTGCGCCGCGACAAGATCGGCTTCAGCGAGCTGCCGAAGTTCCCGGCCGTGCGCCGTGACCTCGCCCTCCTGCTCGACGAGAAGGTGAGCTACGCGGACCTGCGCGCCGCCGCCTTCAAGCAGGCGAAGAAGCTCCTCCGCCAGGTGGGCCTGTTCGACGTGTACCGCGGCGACAAGATTCCCGCCGGCAAGAAGCAGTACGCCCTGAGTTTCGTGATCCAGGACCTGGAGAAGACCCTCACCGACCAGGATACGGAGCGCGTGATGGATCGGCTGCTGACCACCTTCCAGACCGAATTCGGTGCCCAGCTCAGGTAGGCGATGCGGCTTCGGGCGGTCCATATCCTGCTGTTGCTGACCGTGCTGGCCTCCCTGGCCGGCTGCGGTCGCAGGGGCCGGGTGATCCCGCAGAAGAAGATGATCCGCATCTACAGCGAGATGTTTGTGGCCGACCAGTGGCTCCGGGACCATCCGGACGCCCAGTATGCCGCGGACACGACCCTGTTCTACGACCCGATTTTTAAGCGCAACGGCTATTCCTTCGCGGACTATGACCGGAGCGTGCATTTCTACCTGGACCGTCCCGAGAAATACATGAGGATGCTGAACCGGGCCGCGGACCGCATCCGCAAGGAAGGCGCCAAGGTGGAGCTGGAGGCAAACCGGGAGCGGGAGCGCATGGAGGAGATCCGGCACCTGCTGGGCCTCCACCAGTGGATGGATTTCGAGGAGGATTCGCTCCGTTGGGCCGGCCCGCAGACCTTGTGGCCGGAGTACGTGGACACCCGGGATCCGGGCTGGAAGTTACTCAAGTATCAACCATTTAAATAACACAATATGGACCTCTTACAGAAGTATGGCTATACGCCCTCCGAGGAGGAGGTGGCGGCCCGCATCGAGGCGATTGCCGCCAACCTGAACGGCCTGGCCACCCCCGAAGTATTCAAGAAATGCTTCTCCTTCATGGACCTCACGACCCTCAAGCCCGACGACACGGTGGAGTCCGTCTGCCGCCTGGTGGACAAGGCAAACCGGCTGGCGGAGGAGTATCCCGACTACCCGCTGCCCGCGTCGATCTGCGTCTATCCCAATTTCGCGCCGGTCGTGCGCGACCGTCGCCGGAGCCCGGAGCTGCACGTGACCACGGTGGCCAGCTGTTTCCCGTCCGCGCAGAGCTTCCTCGAGGTGAAGGTGCTGGAGTGCGTCATGGCCGTGCAGGGCGGTGCTGACGAGATTGACATCGTGCTGGCGCTCAACGCTTTCCTGGCGGAGGACTACGCTGCCGCCGCCCGCGAGATCACCGTGATGAAGCAGGCGATCGACGCTGAGGCCGCGCGGCAGGGCCGCAAGGTCGTGCTCAAGGTGATCCTGGAGACCGGCCTGCTCGTGACCCCCGAGCGCATCGCCCGCGCATCTTTCCTGGCCATGGAGGCCGGGGCCGACTTCATCAAGACTTCGACCGGCAAGGTGGAGGTCAACGCCACCCCGACGGCCGCCTATGTGATGTGCCGCTGTATCAAGGCCTTCTACGAGAAGACGGGCGTGCGGGTCGGCTTCAAGGCCGCCGGCGGCATCTCCAACGCCCAGGACGCCTTGACCTACTACTACATCGGGGCCTCCGTGCTCGGGCAGGAATGGATGGACAAGGACCATTTCCGCTTCGGCGTGAGCCGGCTGGGCAACAGCCTGATCAGTGCAATCGAACAAAAAACGGTCAAATTCTTCTAGTTTTTGTCTGTCCGCCGATTTGTTTCGGCAAGCGTAACCGGGTCTCGTACAGGCATGTACGGGGCCCGGTCCGATTTAAACGTTTATTCTGGCAGGAAAACGGATTGCCTTTGCGAAATTTGCCCCCGGACAACTAAAACATGTGGCTATGAGCAAAAGGACGATTCAATTCTTGCTGACGGCGGCCCTGGCCGCCTCCTGCGTCGGGACGGGCCTCTCTCCCGACGACGGGCCGGCAGCGAACGGGAGGCTGTCTGACGAGCCCGGCATGATCGTGCTGGGCGACCGCCTGGAGGACCCCTACACCGTGGAGAACATGAACAAGGCGCTCGCCGCCCTGTATCCGACCAAGGCGGGCCGCGTCGTGCTGCCCGCGACGCACCTCTACGTGCGTTTCTTGCCCGCGGACGAGCGGCAGTACGCGGAGCTGGAGGCCCTGGGCGTGCATCTGGTGGACCATCCGGTGGACTACGAGATCGTGCGCGAGGGCGACTGGTACCACGATCCGGAGATCGACCCGGAGCGGATCACCTGGCAGTACGCCGTAGTGGATGCGGACTTCGATTTCCCGGCGGGGATCCGTTACGAGCTGATCGACAAGTGCCATATCCCGGTGCCGGGGGCGTCCACCAAGGCGGACGGCGACATCGACTGGGAGGCGCTGGAGCGGGAAGCGTATCGCCTGACGGGAAATGACCCTTCGCCTGCCTCGACAGGCTCGGCAACTGGCTCGGGTACAAAGGGCGAGGAGAGCGCTTCCGGCACCCCGACGGGGCGGATCACCATCGTGGATCCGGCCCTCGGGGGCCAGCCGGAAGGCGTCCGCGGCGTGCGGGTAGCCTGCAATTCCTTCGTCAAGTTCGCCCACGCTTACACGGACGTGAACGGCTATTACAAGATGGAGACGATTTTCGCCTCGCAGCCGCGCTACCGGCTGGTGTTCAAGAACGCCAGCGGCTTCGCCATCGGTTTCAACCTCATCCTGTCGCCCGCCTCGAATGCGGGCCTGGGAAAGGGCGAGGCCACGGGAATGGACCTCGAGGTCACTCCGGACGCGGACAGGCGTCTTTACGCCCGCTGCGTGGTCAACAACGCCGGCTACGACTACTGGAAGGCCTGTGAGATGGGCACGCCCGCCATCAAGACGCCCCCGTCGAACCTGCGCGTCTGGCTCTTCCAGGGGTTGGATTCCGGCTGCGCCGTGATGATGCAGCAGGGGGTGCTGGTGGACCGGAGCAAGATCGGCGAATGGCTGGGCGAGTTCTCCGTCCTGCTGAAAGTCTTCCTGCCGGACGTCACCCTGGGCCTGAAAGGCAAGGACTCCTATGCCGACATCTATTCCCAGGCTGTCCACGAATTTGCGCACGCCAGCCATTTCATGCAGGCGGGCCGGGACTTCTGGGAGAGCTATGCGCGCTTCATCCTCAAGTCCTTCGTGAGTTCGGGCTTCGTGGCCTACGGGGTGGGCACGGAGGAAGACCACGGCTACTGCGAGGTGGGGGAGATGTGGGCCTATTACCGCCAGAGCGTGCTCTACCGCGAGCGCTACGGCGGCGAGGCGGCCTTCGGGGTGAGCTACTGGTTCCACCCGCAGATCTTCCTCCAGCTGGAAGACCGGGGACTGAACGCGTGGAAGATCTTCCAGGTGCTCAGCTCGGACGTGACGGACCGTTCGGTCCTCCAGAAGAAGCTGATCAGCTTCTATCCCGAGCAGAAGGGTGCGATCAATCAGGCGTTTATGAGATACAACTAGACGATGGCGTGGATGGAGTGCGGATGAAGTGAAACTTTTTTTGCGGATTCTCCAAAAAGTTGTATCTTTGCAGTCCATTCGAGCGCGGGTGGCGAAATGGTAGACGCGCTAGTTTCAGGAGCTAGTGTCAATTGCGACGTGTGAGTTCGACTCTCATCCCGCGCACCAACAGAAAAGGAGGCCAGACGGCCTCCTTTTCTGTTGGCGCGCGGCGCCCTTTCCAGCAGCAATCGCAGTTAGTCCAAGGCAATGCTTGAAAGATTTCGTACATTTACGCATTGAACCAATGCAACATTCATTATGCTCACAATCGGTGATAAAATGCCGTCCTTCGAAGTCGTGGACCAGGACGGAAACCCGGTGAAGTCGGAGGATTTCATCGGGAAGGGGAAGAAGACCATCATTTACTTCTATCCCAAAGACAACACGTCCGGATGCACGGCGGAGGCCTGCTCGTTCCGGGACAACTATGCCGAGCTGACGGCTGCCGGGTACAACGTCATAGGTGTCAGCAAGGATAGTGCGAAGTCCCATACGGGTTTTCGGGCGAAATACGAGCTGCCGTTCCGTCTGCTGGCAGACACGTCGCTGCAGATGCTGCAAGACTTTGGCGCTTGGGGCGAGAAGAAGATGTACGGGAAATCCACGATGGGCACACTCCGGCGGACCTTCATCTTTGATGAGAACGGTATCCTGAAGCGTATCATCGAGAAGGTCGACACCAAGAACGCTGCCGGGCAGATCCTGGAAGACTGACGAATGCGCCCAAAGTGAATGGGCGGTTTTTTATAACTTTGTACTGCTATGTTGCTTCAGACTTTATTGTTCGTGCTGTTGGCGGCTGGGCCGCTGCAGCAGGGCCCGTGGGTGTACGGGGCCCGGGAGAATTCCGTCAACATCCTTTGGATCAGCGAGATCCTTCGGAAGGCTCAGGACGGCCCTATTGTGCCATCGCGGCCTTGAAGGTGTCGTCCGTCTGGAGGAAGAGGTGGTAGTAGGCCTTGTCACCGAGTTTGGAGTAGCGGCCCACAAGGGCCCGGACCTGCGTCATGACATACTGCTTGTCCGTCGCCCATTCCTCCTGACTGGGGGTGAGTCCGTCCTTGCTCTTCGCGAAGTCGAGGAAGTGCCGCTCCAGGCCGGCGCGGTCGAGGTAGTCCAGCAGCGCGTCGTAGTCGTCGATGCGGGAGAGCTCGGTGCGGTGGGTGTCGAACCAGGCGGAAGCGAAGCGCATGGCCGTGGCCTTGCGGTTTGCGGCCACGTAGAAGGGCCCTGCGCGGGTGGTGTCGATGGGCACAAACACATCCGGCAGGATGCCGCCTTTCTCGATGCGCATGCTGTCGGCATGGACCATTTCGCCGCTGTCGTAGCGGCGCAGGACTTCGTAGTCGTAGTCGTCGGAATAGGGCTTCTGGATGCAGCGGCCGGAGGGCGTGTAGTAGCGCGCCACGGTGATGCGCATGCCGGACTTGTCGGTGAAGAAGAACGGCTCCTGGACGAGCCCCTTGCCGAAGGTGCGGCGCCCGATGAGGGTGGCGCGCCCGTTGTCGTGGAGGGCGCCGGCGACGATCTCGCTCGACGAGGCGCTGCCTTCGTTGACGAGGATCTTGACGCCGAGATCCTGGAACGGGCCCATGCCGTCGGCACGGTATTCCTCGCGCTTGCGGTGGCGGCCTTCGAGATAGACAATCATGGCCTTGCGCGGCAGGAAGAGGTTGGCGAGCTTGTAGGCCTGGTCAAGGTAGCCGCCAGTGTTGTCGCGCAGGTCGAAGATGAGCTCCGTCATGCCCTGCTGGAGCAGCTCCAGGCAGCTCTTGAGGAATTCCGTTTCCGTGGTGCGGGAGAATTTCGACAGGCGGAGGTAGCCCGTGGTGTCGCTGACCATGAAGGCCGCGTCCACGGAGTAGGTCGGGATCTTGCCGCGCGTGATTTCGAAGGGGATGACCTCGGCGCCGCGCTTGACCGTCACGGTCACCTTGGTGCCCGCGACGCCCTTCATGCGGCGCACCATGCTGTCCTGCGGGAAGTGGACGCCGGCGATGTTGGTGGTATCCACCTTGAGCAGGCGGTCGCCCGGCTGGAGCCCGATCTTCTCGGAGGGGCCGCCGGGGATGACCTCGATGACGACGGCGGTGTCGTTGGGCACGTTGAACTGGATGCCGATGCCGTCGAAATTGCCGGCCAGGTCGGCTTCCGTCTCCTCAAGCACCTGCGGGGGCATGTAGCCGGAATGGGGGTCCAGGGCCGACAGGGCGGCCGCGGCCACGGCCTCGGTGACCTTCTGCCGGTCCACGGAGTCGACGTAGTTCTCGTCGATGCACTGCAGGATCAGCTCGACCTTACGCCAGTCGTTCGCGGAGACCTTCATCTTGCGGCTGCGCCCGCTGACGACCTGGATGAGCAGGGCGAGCAGCAGGCCGATGACCACGCCCAGCAGGGCCACGAGGATGGAAGAACGCTTCATGGGGGGATCAGTCTATTTTCTCGACTTCGACGCCCGCCCGGCGGAGCAGGTCGATGCCGTCCGTGAGACGGTATTCGTCGCGGTACACGACGCGCCGGATGCCGGACTGGATGATGAGCTTGGCGCACTCCATGCAGGGCGAGGCGGTCACATAGAGGGTGCTGCCCTCGGCGCTGTTGCCGGACTTGGCCACCTTGGAGATGGCGTTGGCCTCGGCGTGGAGCACGTACGGCTTGGTGACCCCGTTCTCGTCCTCGCAGATGTTCTCGAAACCGGAGGGCGTGCCGTTGTAGCCGTCCGAGATGATCATCCTGTCCTTGACGAGCAGGGCGCCTACCTGGCGGCGCTTGCAGTAGGAGTTGGTGGCCCACACGGCGGCCATTTCCATGTATTTTTCGTCGAATTTGCTCATGCTTCCGTCTGTCTTTGGTAGAGGTATCGCTTGATGCTGCGCTTGGGCGTGCGCTCGAAGTCTTCCGGCAGGAACTCCAGCTGGCGGATCTGGGCGTACGCGGGCAGGAGCTTGTTGATCTCGGGCAGGCCGCTGCGGAGGCGCTCTTCGAGCTCCTCGCCGCTCATGCCGTCCAGCTCGCCCTGGTGGTAGTCCGGGTAGATGAGGGCCGTCAGGCCGGCCTTGTCCTCGACCACGAGCGAGTCGATGACGTAGGTGACGTTGTTGATGACGGCCTCGAGCTCCTCGGGGTAGATGTTCTGGCCGTTGGCGCCGAGGATCATGCACTTGGAGCGGCCGCGCAGGTACAGGTAGCCGTCATAGTCGATCACGCCGATGTCGCCGGTCTTGAGCCAGTTGTCGTTGGTGAAGGAGGCCTTGGTGGCCTGGCGGTTCTTGTAGTAGCCGAGGAAGACGTTGTCGCCCTTGACCTGGATCTCGCCGGGTTCCTTGTAAGGGTTCTTGGAGTCGATGCGGATCTCGCAGCCCGGCACCGGCACGCCGCAGGAGCCCTTGCGGGTCTTCCACCATTTGGCGTAGGTGATGATGGGGCCGCACTCCGTCATGCCGTAGCCGACGGTGAAGGGGAAGTGGATCTGGCGCATGAACTTTTCCACCTCGGGGTTGAAGGCGGCGCCGCCGAGGATGACTTCCTCGAAGCGGCCGCCGAAGGCCTCGATGAGGTTGTCGCGGATCTTCTTGCGGATCACCTGGTCCACGATCGGGATGCGCATCAGGGACTTGTGGCGGTCCACCACGGGCTTGATCTGCGACTTGTACACCTTCTCGAAGATAAGGGGCACGGCGATGATGATGTCCGGGTGGATCTCGGAGAAGGCCTTCATGATCACCTTCGGGCTCGGGGTGCGCGTCAGGAAATGGACGTGCGCGCCGATGGTCATCTCGAAGAGGAACTCGAACATCATGCCGTACATGTGCGCGGAGGGGAGCATCGCGACCACCTGCGACTCGCAGGTCATCTGCGGCTCGGCCGTCTCGCGGGCGAGGCGGAGGTTGCAGTTGAGCGCCCGGTAGGGGAGCATCACGCCCTTGGAGAAACCGGAGGTGCCGGAGGTGTAGTTGATCAGGGCGAGCTCGTCCGGCTGGTCCTCGTAGTAGTCGATGTCCTCGGGCTTGAAGCCGTTGGGATACAGGTCGTTGAAGGACCGGGTGAGGTTCTCCCGCACGGCCACGAGGTCCTGGTTCTTGGCGTAGATGTAGTTGAGGGTGTTCATCTGCACGATGACCTCCAGGCCGGGCATTTCGGCCTCGGAGAGGCCCTGCCAGATGATCTCGTCCACGAAGAAGACCTTGGCGTCGGAGTGGTTGACCAGGTAGTGGATATTCTCGGGCTTGAACTCATGCAGGATGGGCACGGGGACGGCGCCGTAGGTCATGGCGGCCACGAAGCACACGCCCCAGTGGGCCTGGTTGCGCGAGCACAGGGCCACCTTGTCGCCCTTCTGCAGGCCGCACTGCTCGAAGGCGAGGTGCAGCAGCCGGACGCGTTCGGCGACGTCGCTGTATTTCAGCGTCACGCCCTGGTAGTTGGACAGGGCGTCGCGCTCCCAGTTCTCCTTGAAGCTCTTCTCGAGACGCTTGTTTACTGATTGGAATTCCATATTAAGCTGATGCCTTTTCTGCCCCAGGCGAGGGTTTTATCAGGTTCGTAAAGCAGGAAACGGCAGCCCTTGCCGGGCAGCGTGATGCGGGGCTCCTCCTTGTCGGGGCGCTCCGCTTCCAGGAAGGCGCGCACGTCGGCCTCGGAGCCGAAGACGTGCCAGCCGCCCCACTGGGCGGTGACGCTGTCGTCGGCGAGGGCGAAGGCGCTGCCGTAGAGGGCGGGGATGAAGCCGCGCCGCGTGTTTTCGGCGGGTTCGTGCTCCGTCGCGGCCTTGGCCGGGCGGACGAGCGTGACCGTGCCGCCGTCGAAGCGGACGAGGGCGATCTCCCGGATGTCGAGTTCTTTCTCCCACAGGAGCGGGTCCTTGCCGGCTTCCTTCTTGAGCTCTGCGAGCTTCTTCTGGTAGCGGGTCAGGCGGACGGAGGCATCCTGGTAGCGCTCAACAGCTTCCCGCATCTGCGGGTTGCTCACAGGCAGGGCCATGGCGAAGCGGGTGTCGCGGGGGAGTATGGCGTCCAGGCGGCTGTCGGCGGGCGGCAGCGAGCCCAGGATGTTGGCGTAGTAGGTGTCGGAGGCGTCGCAGACGGGCTGGATGGCAAAGCCGCCGGAGGCCGGCGTCAGCACGGTCCAGTCCGCCAGGGCGGCCAGGAAGGCGGTCAGGTCCCGCCGGGGGAAATCCTGCAGCCAGCCCTTCGGGGCGAGGCGCTCCGCTCCGCTGTTGCGGAAAATGATGAAGTCGTCCGAGGCCGCGGCGGCGAGGGCCTGCCGGAAGCCGGGGGCGTCGAGGATGGAGGTGTATTCGCCGATATGGCGCCGTACGGCGGTGAGCTGGGCTTCCGAAGGGGTGATGACGAGGAAGCCGCGGCGGCCCGATTCCTTGTCCGGCGCGAAATACTCGGTGTGCAGCTTGAGGCTGGCCGCCTGGGTGCGGAGGGTGCTGACGGCCGACACGGAATCAGTGCTCTCCGTGCGCCCGCAGTCCAGGGCGAGCACGGGGACAAGGCTGCCGTTGTAGCAGAGCGACAGGGCCATCCGGGCGTTTTTGAACGCAGTCAGGTTCAACTTGGCGAGCACGCTGGTGGAATCGTACAGCCGCATCCCGTCGGCGCAGTGGTCGTAGCAGATCACGGCCAGGGCGTCGGACGGCACGGCGGCGAGCAGCTCCGGCGTGTGGCGCTCCTCACGCACGGCTCCGGCCTTGCGGGGCGGATTGCCGCAGGAGGAGAGCAGCGTCAGCAGGAGCAGGACGGCGATGGGCGTTTTTTTGCACATATCTCGCAAATATACTAATAATTTCAATTATGATTTTCCGGAGAAATCCCTAACTTTGCACGTTTTTATGGAAAATATGCAAGAAATCAGAAACATAGCGATCATCGCCCATGTGGACCACGGCAAGACGACGCTCGTGGACCGGATGATCTACCAGGCCAACCTGGTCCGTCAGCCGGAGAATCTGGGGCAGTTGATCCTCGACAGCAACGACCTGGAGCGCGAGCGCGGCATCACCATCCTCGCGAAGAACGTATCGGTCATCTACAAGGGAGTTAAAATCAATATCATAGACACGCCGGGCCACAGCGACTTCGGCGGTGAGGTGGAGCGCGTGCTCAACATGGCGGACGGCGTGCTGCTGCTGGTGGACGCCTTCGAGGGCTGCATGCCGCAGACCCGTTTCGTGCTGCAGAAAGCCATCCAGATGGGCAAGAAGCCCATCGTCGTGATCAACAAGGTGGACAAGCCCAACTGCCGCCCGGACGAGGTGCAGGAGGAGTCGACCTGATGTTCAACCTTGACGCGACGGAGGACCAGCTCGATTTCGTGACGGTGTACGGCTCCGCCAAGCAGGGCTGGATGTCGCTCGACTGGAAGCAGCCGGGCTCCGACATCACCCCGCTGCTGGACACGATCCTCGACGTGATCCCGGCTCCGCCGGTGGTCGAGGGCACGCCGCAGTTGCTCATCTCCTCGCTGGAGTATTCCCCCTACGTGGGGCGCATCGCCGTGGGCCGCATTACGCGCGGCACGCTGCGCAGCGGCCAGCAGATCAGCCTGTGCAAGCGCTACGACATCATCCAGAAGCAGAAGATCAAGCAGCTGATGGTCTTCGAGGGCCTGGGTAAGACGAACGTGGAGGAGGTCCAGTGCGGCGATATCTGCGCCGTGGTGGGCATCGACGGTTTCGAGATCGGCGACACGATCGCGGACTTCGAGAACCCGGAGGCGCTGGAGCCGATCGCCGTGGACGAGCCCACGATGAGCATGCTTTTCACGATCAACAATTCCCCCTTCTTCGGCAAGGACGGCAAGTTCGTGACCTCGCGCCACCTCAAGGAGCGCCTGGACAAGGAGCTGGAGAAGAACCTCGCGCTGCGCGTCAAGCCGGGCCTCACGGCCGACTCCTTCGTGGTTTACGGCCGCGGCGTGCTGCACCTGTCGGTGCTCATCGAGACGATGCGCCGGGAGGGCTTCGAGCTGCAGGTGGGCCAGCCCAAGGTGCTGGACAAGACCATCGGCGGCCAGCGCTGCGAGCCCATCGAGGACCTCTCCATCGAGGTGCCGGAGGAGTTCGTGGGCGCGGCCATCGAGATTGCCACGCGGCGCAAGGGCGCACTGGTGCGCATGGAGCCGCGCGGCGACAGGACCCTTCTGGAGTTCGAGATTCCTACGCGCGGCTTGATTGGCCTGCGCAGCAACCTGCTGACCGCCAGCCAGGGCGAGGCCATCGTGGCGCACCGTTTCAAGGAATACCAGCCCTACAAGGGCGAGATTGAGCACCGCAACAACGGCTCCCTCGTCTCCATCGAGACGGGCCAGTCTATCGCCTATTCGATGAACAAACTGCTGGACCGCGGCCGCTTCTTCGTGGAGCCGGGCGAGGAGATCTACGCCGGCCAGGTGGTGGGCGAGCACACGCGCGAGCGCGACCTCAACATCAATATCTGCAAGACCAAGAAGCTCACGAACGTCCGCGCCGCGGGCTCCGACGAGAAGATCATCCTCCCGCCGGCCATCAAGTTCTCCCTCGAGGAAGCGCTGGAGTACATCCAGGACGACGAGCTCGTGGAGGTGACCCCGCACTTCATGCGTCTGCGCAAAATCCTGCTCGATCCGCTGGCCCGCAAGAGAAACAGCGACAACGAAGAATGATTTTAGTTGCTAATCGTAAAAAAATTGCTAACTTTGCAACCCTTTGTAGTTAAACTGACAAGTCTGGCACCCGGAACGAACCGTTTTACATGGCACGCGGGAGCCGAGTTCTTTGAAGCATTCGGGAATGTCGAGATCCTCGACGCCGATCTGGAAGTGACGGCCCGGGTGGCCAGCCATGGGCTGACCGCGGAGGCCTCCTGCGAGATCGCGGGGAGCGTGACCGTCGCTTGCGACAGATGCCTTGAGGACCTCGTCATTGAGGTGGAGACTTCCTTCGAGGAGCAGTACACCCCGGAAGACGACGAACTGGACCTGAGCCAGGACGTGTACGACTACGTCTGCACGTCGCTGCCCCTCCAGCGCGTCCATCCGGAAGGGGAGTGCAACCAGGAGACTACAAAGTATTTGAGTAAATAATATTTAAAAAGATAAAGCAATGGCACATCCGAAACACAAACTTTCCAAGCAGCGCCGGGACAAGCGCCGCACGCATGACTTTGCGCCGGTCCCGACCCTCGCCACCTGCCCGAACTGCGGTGCGACCGTGATCTATCACCGTGTCTGCCCTGAGTGCGGTTACTACAGAGGCCGTCAGATCGTCGTCAAGAACGCTGAGTAATCTGTGAAAAGGCCGCCGCGAGCGGCTTTTTTGGTCCCTTAGTTCAACGGATAGAACGAAGGTTTCCTAAACCTTAAATAGTGGTTCGATTCCACTAGGGACTACAAAAAAGACAGGCAAGCGCCTGTCTTTTTTGTAGTCCTGAATCCCATTACAACTTGACAGTCTGTGCGGTACCGTCGTAGCGGAGCGCGACGGTGCGGCCGTCGGGCAGCGTCACGCGGAAGCTGCGCTCCTGCAGCATGCCCGGGAAGGAGCCCCGGCGCGCGCCGATGGTGAGCGTCCGGCCTTTCAGCGTGAATTCGATCGTGCTGCAGGCGCCCTGCTCGTAGCGGTAGGTGTCACCCTCGTCTTCATAGAGCGTGAAACTGCCGTCGGCTCCCGGGAAGACGCGGATCTCCAGGTCGTCCCAGGGCTTCTCGTCGCAGTACTGCACGTCGGGTCCGATCGGGATGATGGCCCCGGCGCGCGCGTACAGCGGCACGCTAGCGAGCTGCGTGGGGCGCGTGACCGTCTGCCCGCCCTTGAAGCGCTCGCCGGTCTCGAAATCATACCAGTCCGTGCCTTTCGGCAGATAGACCTGCGTGCTGCGCGGGGCGGAGAAGTCCACCGGCGTGGCGTCGAAGCGGACCTCTTCCGGGGTGTACTGCGCATGCACGACGGGGGCGGCCAGCAGGCTGCGTCCGAACATGAACTCATCCGCGCACTCCCAACCCGCCTTGTCGGCAGGGAAATCCATCACCAGCGCCCGCTGGAAGGTCCCTCCTGCAGCGTTGACCTCATGCGCGGTCGCATAGATATAGGGCAGGAGCGCATAGCGCAGGCGGATCGTCGACGCAATAGCGTCGTAGACCGGCTCGCCCGGATCGCCGAATTCCCAGATCTCCCGGCGAGAGCTCTCGCCGTGGCTGCGCATCATGGGGCTCAGCGCACCGTACTGCAGCCAACGCACGTAGAGCTCCTGGAAGAGCGGATTGCGCGCGCAGCTCGCGTCGCCGTAGACGCGGTTGTAGCCATTCGGGAAGAAGCCGCCGCAGTCGGTGTTGAAATGGGGATTGCCCGTCAGGGCGAAGCCCAGTCCGGCGGGGATCTGCGCGCGAAGCGTCGCCCACGAAGAGCCCACGTCGCCGCTCCAGGTGTCGGCGCCGGTGCGCTGCTGACCGGCATAGGCCGAGCGCGTGAGGATCATCACGCGGCGGTCGGAGACCTGCTTCTGGTTGTCCGCCACGCCCTCCACCGACACGATGGGGAAGGCGTTGCGCACCTTGCGCAGCGATCCCGCTCCGGTTGTAATCTCCAGGTCACTGTCTTTATAATCAATATGATCCGGCTCGGTGGAGTCCATCCACCAACCGTCGATGCCCATCTTCTCCAGGCGGAGCAGATTCTTCCAATAGATGTCCCGGGCTTCCGCCGAGAAAGGATCATACGGCCGCACGCCCGACGGATAGTCCATGCGCGGGGGCCAGTCCGGCAGGCCCGACTGCGGCCAGGTCTGGAAATCATAGAGCAGCCCCTTGGGTGCGAGCTCGCGGTAGGCCTTGGTCATCGGGCCGAACGAGGCCCAGATGGAAATCAGCATGTGGGCGTGCCGGGCATGCACCTCGTCAATCATCGCCTGCGCGTCGCGGAAGTCGTCGTTGAGGAACTCCATGGCATTCCACTGGTAATTGTTGCCCCAGTACTGCCAGTCCTGGATGATGCAGTCGATGGGGACGCCCCGCTCGCGGTATCCGCGCAGTGCGTCGAGCAGCTCGCGGCTGCTCTTGTACCGCTCGCGGCTCTGCATGAAGCCATAGCCCCACAGCGGCAGCATCGGCACCTGCCCGGTTAGCGCGCGGATGCCCGCAATCACCCCGTCGGCATCGCCGCCGTAAATGAAATAGTAATCCACCGCCTGCCCCACTTCCGACTCGAAGAGCATGCCGTCGGCATTGTCCCGGAACGTGGTCGGGGAAGGATTGTCCCAGAAGATGCCGTAGCCCTTGACGGACTGGACGATGGGCACGAAGTCCTCCGTATTGCCCTGGATCATGTAGCGCTCCTTGCCGCGCAGCGACAGGGCGCCGTCCTGCAGGATGCCCAGCCCGTAGAAGGGCTCGTCCGCCTCCGGCAGGAAGGTCTGGCGCACAATCTTTGCGCCTTTGTCCAGCCCCTCCGTGCGCGTCTCAAGGCTCCAGGCGCCCTCTTTCAGCAGGAGCTTGCCCTTCGGGGAAAAGAAACGCACCGTGCCGTCCACGGCGACGGCCACCTTCAGCGCGCCGCTGTCGTACATCGTGCCGCCCTTCGTGACGGACGGCTTCACGTCGACCGCCTGCGGGCCGGCCGTCACGGCGAAGCTGTGCTCCGCCGCCGGACCGCCCTTGACGATCCGGACGATGCTCGGGGTGTAGAACTGCACGGACACGTCCTGCTGCGCGCGGCCCGGCCACGCGGCGAGGAGCAGGAGAAGGAAGGAGAGGGGGGCTGATTTTCTCATAACTCCCAAAAATACGAAAAACCTGCAAAAAATCATATATCTGCTAAGGTCGGCACCGAAATCGGCCTTTTTCGGTGCCACCCCCGGCTGCGCACCCTGGGGTTGGATCGATTTTGGCCTTTTTCGGTGCCGACCTCATCTTCAAAACAAGGGTCGGCGCCAAAAACCGCCCTATCCGGCGCCGAGGTGTTGTCAAAAAGAGAAGTGAACTGATTACTATTGCAATTACGCTAAGAAATAGCAATCATCTTCGCGGCCGCGCGGGCGGTGAGTTCCCACTCAAGCTCCCACGAGCTGTCCAGGAACTCAGCAGGAATGGCCTCTCCGTCCTCGCGCATCCCTTCAATGTGAAAACGGAGCCCCTCTTCTATGTTCTTTTTGACTTCGTCCAATGTACGGCCGGTTGATACACATGCGATGCGATCGTCCGCCGGGCACGCAGCGTAATTGTCGGTGTAGTCAACAATGATTCTGATTTTGGACATGGTCTACTCTCGCTTTTTTGAAGGTTTAGGGACGAATCAGAAGCCGAAATATACTTTGGCGTTGCGGTAGGAGATGTCTTCGATCATGGCGCCGATGCGCTCTATCTCGGAGGCGGGCAGGCGGCCGCTGTCCACGTCGGCGCCGACCACGTCGCAGAGGATCCTGCGGAAATACTCGTGGCGCGTGTAGCTGATGAAGCTGCGCGAGTCGGTGAGCATGCCCACGAAGCGGCTCAGCAGCCCGAGCTCGGAGAGGGTGTCCAGCTGGCGGCGCATGCCGTGCTCCTGGTCGAGGAACCACCAGCCGGCGCCGAGCTGCATCTTGCCGGGGACGGACCCGTCGTTGAAGTTGCCGGCCATCGTGGCCATGACCTCGAAGTCCTTGGGATTGAGGCAGTAGAGGATGGTCTTGGCAAGGTGTCCCTCGTCGTCGAGCCGGTCGAAGAAGCGGTTGCCGGCGGCGGAGATCTCCAGGTCCAGGATGGAATCGAAACCCGTGTCGGGACCGGCCTGCCGCAGCATGCGGGCGCTGTTGTTGCGGATGGGGCCGACGTGGAACTGCTGGGCCCAGCCGGACTCGGCGTCCATGACCGCCAGGTCGTGCAGCAGCGCGCTCTGGAACTTGTCCAGCTCGACGGCATTGGGGCGCTTGCCGAGGAGGACCTTCTTGAAGATCAGCTCGATCTCGAGCGCGGTGTAGTCCGCGGCGTGGAAGGTGTCCAGGCCGTGGTCGGACAGCCGACAGCCCGCCTTGGCGAAGAAATCGTGGCGGATCTGGAGGGCTTCGACCAGGTCGGCGTAGGCGTCGATCTCCTTGCCGGCGGCCTCGCCGAGGCGATTCAGATAAGCCTTGTAGGCCTTGGGATCCTCAATCGCGATGGCCTTGTCCGGGCGCCAGGTCGGCAGGACCTTGGTGCCGAAGGGGTGCGCCGCGATCTGGCGGTGCCAGCGCAGGTCGTCCGCCGGGTCGTCGGTCGTGCAGACGACCTCCACGCCGAAGCGGCGGATGAGCGCCTGGCCCCGGAAATCCGGCTCCTGCAGCTTGGCGTTGCATTCTTCGAAGATGTCCCGAGCGGTCGCGGGGCTCAGCAGGGTGTCGATGCCGAACACGCGCTTGAGCTCCAGGTGCGTCCAGTGGTAGAGCGGGTTGCGCATCGTGTAGGGGATGGTCTCCGCCCATTTCTCGAAGACTTCCCACGGGGAATGGTCCTTGCCCGTGATGTACTCCTCCGGGATGCCGTTTGCGCGCATCGCGCGCCATTTGTAATGGTCGCCGCCCAGCCACAGCTGCGTGATGTCGCGGAACTGGATGTTCTCGGCGATCTCCTGCGGGTTGAGGTGGCAGTGATAGTCGATGATGGGCTGGCCTTTGGCGTGCGTGTGATAGAGCTGCTGCGCCGTGGGGCCGGAGAGGAGGAAGTCTTTGTGGATGAAGGTCATAGCTGGTTGAATCTTCTCTTGCTGATATTGAGTGCCTTGAGGTCGTGGCGGTCGGAGCTGGAGCCGTAGTAGAGCGTGAAGCGGCCCGGGGTGGCGCGGAGCTCGCCGCTCGCCTCGTCGTAGGCGGCGAAGACCTTGTCGTCCAGCGGGATGCGCACGGTCACGGACTTGCGGGCCGGGACGTGCACGCGCTGGAAGCCGCGCAGCGACAGGCGCGGGCCCTCCTCGTCGCCATGCTTGCGGACGTACAGCTGCACCACTTCGTCGCCGGCGACGCGGCTGGTGTTGCGGACCTTGAGGATCAGTTCGCCCCGCCAGATGCGGGCGCGGCTGTAGGTGAAGCGGGAGTAGCTCAGGCCGTGGCCGAAGGCGAACAGGGGCTCACCCTGGAAATAGCGGTAGGTGTGGCCGGAGGCCATGTCGTAGTCGTCAAAGTCGGGCAGGTCCTGGTCGCTGCGGTAGAAGGTGACCGGCAGACGGCCGGAAGGGTTGCAGTCGCCGAAGAGCACGTCCGCGATGGCGGTGCCGCCCGCCTCGCCCGGATACCAGGCCTGGAGGATGGCCTTACAGCGCTCCGTTTCGGGCAGCAGGCCCATGGCGGAGCCGGAATAGTTGACGAAGACGATGCGCTTGCCGAGCGTCCATAGCTCGGCGATCTCCTCGCGCTGGGCGCGCGGAAGCTCGATGGTAGTGCGGTCGCCGCGGTTGAAGCCCTCTGGGCTGTTGCGCATCTCCTCGCCCTCCATGCGCGGTGAGATGCCGCCGACGTAGATCACCACGTCGGCGTCGCGGGTGGAGACGATGTTGTCCGCACCTACCTTGGCGGTGATGCCCTCAAGGGCGGTGACGGTGCGGGCGGGGAAGCCGTTGTAGTTGCCCCACATGGCCGTGGAGTCGGTGGCGTTGGGGCCGAGGACGGCCACCTTGACGTTCTTTTTCAGCGGCAGGAAGCCGTTGCGGTTCTGCAGCAGGACCAGGCTCTCGCGGGCCATCTGCAGGGCCTTGGCGCGGTGCGCGTCGCAGGCGAGGAGCGCCTCGTCGATATGGTTCCAGCTCACGCTCTCGTCGGGATCCATTTCGCCCAGGCGGAAGCGCGCGACAAGAAGGCGCCGGAGCGAGACGTCGATGTCGGCTTCGGTGAGCTTGCCGGCCTTGACGGCGTCCAGCAGGTGGTCGTAGGAATTGCCGCACTCCAGGTCGGTGCCGGTGCGTACGGCCCGGGCGACGGCGGTGTTCGGGTCGCCGAGGTAGGTCCCGTGGCGGCCTTCGCGCCAGAAGTCGTCAATGGCGCCGCAGTCGCTCACGACGAGCCCCTTGTAGCCCCATTTTTCGCGGAGCATCTGGACCAGCAGCTGGTCGGAGCCGCAGCAGGGCTCGCCCTCGAGGCGGTTGTAGGCGCACATAACCTCCTGCACGTCGATGCGGGAAATGATGTCGCCGAAGGCGTAGAGATAGGTCTCCGACAGGTCGCGCCAGGAGATGTCCTTCGCGTTGAACTGGTGGCGCGTGCCCTCCGGGCCGCTGTGGACGGCGTAGTGCTTGAGGCAGGCGTGGAGCTTGTCATACTTCGTGGAATCAGGACCCTGCAGGCCCTTGACCACCGCGTAGCCCATGCGGGCGGTGAGGTAGGGGTCTTCGCCGTAGGTCTCCTGCCCGCGGCCCCAGCGCGGGTCGCGGAAAATGTTGATGTTCGGCGTCCAGACCGTCAGGCCGTGGTACTGGGCGCTGCCCTGCGGGTCCTTGCGGTACTGGATGAATTTGATGCGCTGCTCGGTGGAGGTGATATCGAAGACCTCCTCGAGCAGGGCGTCGTCCCAGCTGGCGGCCATGCCGATGGCCTGCGGGAACACGGTCGCGAGGCCGGCGCGGGCGGCGCCGTGCAGCGCCTCGCTCCACCAGTTGTATTCACGGATGCCAAGCTCCGGAATGGCCGGGCTGGCGTTCATCATCAGGGAGACTTTCTGCTTGAGGGAGAGCCTCCCAAGCAGGTCGTCCGCGCGCTGTTCGGGGCTGAGCGAGGCGTCCTGGTAGGGGAGGGTCTGCGCGGCGAGCGCGCCGCAGAAGGCGATTCCGGCGAGCAGGGAAAGGATACGTGTGCTGTGCATGCGGTTGAAAGGTTTGGTTTCTTCTCAAAGATACGCGATTTCGGCGAAATAAAAAAGAATGCTTATCTTTGTATTACCATGAAAAGAATCGGAATCTGCAGCGACCACGCAGGCGTGGACTACAAGACCCGGCTGATCTCCTATCTGCTGGGCAAAGGCTATGAAGTCGTCAATTTCGGCACGGACAGCACGGACAGCTGCGACTATGCGGACTTCGCACACCCGATGGCGAATGCCGTCGAGAAGGGCGAGGTGGATGCCGGGATCGCCCTCTGCGGCACCGGTAACGGCATGGCGCTCTGCCTGAACCATCACAAGGGGATCCGCGCCGGGCTGGCGTGGAACCAGGATGTGGCCCGCCTCGTCAAAGAACACAACAACGCCAACGTCCTCGTGATGCCGGCCCGCTTCGTCTCCTACCGGATGGCGGTGATGATGGTGCGTACCTGGCTGAACACGCAGTTCGCGGGCGGCAGACACCAGCGGCGCATTGACAAGATCGTTCAGCCATAGCATCGACGACTACCCCGAGGGGATCGTACTGCCGGTGGACAAACCCTACCGGTGGACGTCCGCGGACGTGATCCGGAAGATCAAGTTCGCGGCAATCCGCCATTTCGGCAAAAAGAACCTCAAGGTCGGCCATGCAGGGACGCTCGACCCCCTGGCGACCGGCATCCTGCTGGTGTGCATCGGCCCCGCCACCCGGCGGGCCGAGGAATTGCAACGCTCACCCAAGGAATACCTGGCCGGCGTCACCTTCGGCGCCACGACACCCTCTTACGACCTGGAGAAGGAGATCGACCGCTTCTGCCCGCTGGACGGCGTGAGCGAAGCGGCGCTGCGCGCGGTCCTGCCCGGCTTCGTCGGGGAGCAGGACCAGGTGGCGCCGCTGTTCAGCGCCAAGTCCGTGGACGGGGTGCGCGCCTACGAGACGGCGCGCCGCCTGCTCAAGGAGGCGCAGCGCGCGGGGCGCAGTTTCGACCCCGGCGACGTCCTGCAGTCCAGCCGGATCACCATCTACGATCTGGAATTGCAATCCTGGCACGGACGGATTGTGCAGGATTTCACCGACGACGGCCAGGGACGCATCCGCGTGGCTTCCGTGGCCGGCCTGGAGCTGCCCACGGCGATCCTTCGCGTCGCCTGCAGCAAAGGCACCTACATCCGCGCCCTGGCGCGCGACCTGGGCGAAGCCCTCGGCAGCGGCGCCTTCCTGAGCTCGCTCCGCCGCACGCGCAACGGCGGCTTTGACATCACCGAGGCCTGGACCCTCGACGAGGTCCTCGCCGCACTGGGCCCCGATCAACCCTAGTTTATGGCCAAAATGCATCCCTTCGCCGTGCGCCGGCGCGCCTTCGCCATCTGGCAGAAACTGGGCGTCCTCCCGTGGAGGAAACCCCGGCAGGAGCGTGCGCGCAAAGAGAAAAAGGGCTCCGGCGACTTCTACAAGGGAGCTTTCGACAGCATTCCCTTCCTGAACAACGACGCGAAGCGGACCTTCCAGCACCTGCTGCTGCGCCCCGGGTACATGATCCGGGACTACCTGTCCGGGCAGCATGAGCGCTATCTGGCGCCCCTGACGGCGCTGATTATTTTCTACGCCTTCTTCGCGCTGCTCTCTTCCATCCTCCAACCCATCCAGAAGAACCAGGATCTCGCGATCGACTCCCATATTACCGAAACGGTGCAGGAGAAAGGCCTGCCGGAGATGGGCGAGAAGCTTCTCCGCAATGTCGCCCAGATCGTCCGCCGGGGCTATGTACTGCTCAATTTGGACCGTTTCCCGGACGAGGTTGACACCCAGGGAGAAGCGTCCCTCGCCGCGCTGGAGGGGACCCTGCGGAGCCAGGGGATTCCGCTGTTCCTCGGCGAGTTCCTGCTGCTGTGGCTGGCCATGTCCATCGTGCTCCGCCGCTACCAGTTGGGCAAGTCGGCCTGCGCGGCGGTATCGGCTTACGTCCTCTGCCAGTTCAGTTTCTTCATGCTGTTCGCGCTGCTGCTGACCTGGGGCAAGAGCACGTCGCTGAGCACCCTGCTGATGCTGCTCCTGCTCGTCATCGATTATCGGCAGCTGCTGGACGTCCAGCGGGGCCGGGCCCTGCGCCTGGCCATCCGCACCGGCCTGTGGTACGCCTTCTTCTACCTCCTGGTCATCCTGGTGCTCAGCGGCGTCGCCCTGCTGCTGGCCTACCGGAAGGTTTCGCTCTAGTTGTAGATTTCGCCGAAATCGCCCAGTTCGACTTGCCGAAGCAGCCTAACGGTTTCCTTTGGCGCGATTGTGCGTTTTGCAGAGCATCTGGCAATTGGCGATGTCCGTGTCGCCACCTTTGGACCAGGCTGTGACATGGTCGGCGTCCATGTCTTTAAGATCCCAGATCCTGGTGTGGTTGGCATCATGGCCGACGGCGCAGAGCGGGCAGTTGGATTCGCCCTTCTCTTTTGCGGCCGCCGTCTGCTGCGCGTAGACAGCTTTCTTCGTCGGCTCGTCGAAAACCCTGACATTCAGAAGTTTCGTATTCTGGCAGCCATCCAGGATATATTCGTAGATGCCCTTCTTTTCTTTCACGTAGAAACTCTCATACAGCTCTTGGACCTTGGCAGCCACCTCCTCCGGATTATAGGCTGTTTTATGGAAACGCTCATAGAGCTCACCCCACTTTAGGCCGCACATCTCCTTCTCCGGAGTAAAGTCGAAGACCGAGGTGATCCAGTCGATGACGGAGGTGAAATAAGATTTCAGTTCTGCGATGCTGTCATCATAGCGATGCGACGCCATATATTCTTCGACGTTGCTGTGGCTCACCCAGTCCAACGCCGCCGCCAGATAGTCCTGGCGTTTGACGGAGCCGGGAATGAAGCGGCTCCATTTGTTGATGTTGGTGTTGTTCGAGTTCGAGAATTCTTCCTTGGCTTTGGTCACGAACGGACCGGAATAGACGGCGTTCAGCGTCTCTTGATTGTTCAGCGGGATACCGACAATGTTGATGGTCCGAAACCAGTCCTTAATCTCCTTCTCCGTGCCTTCGCAGACATAGATCAGCAACCTGGTATTCAGGAATTTCTCCTGCTCGTCCAGGTTCAGCGCGCTGAAATACCACGGCCGCCCGTCGGCATCGATCCACGCAAACTTTTCCGTCAGGAAGCGTCCCAGCGACGTGATCCGTTGCTGACCGTCCAGCACCTCGTAACGGTCATCGCCGACTTTTGAGAAGTAGATAAGGCCCAACGGATACCCGTTCCGCACGGACTGAATCACATCTACTTCCTTCTTTCCGCCGTTCTCGGCGTACAGGTAATGCCGCTGGAACTCCGGCTGAATAGTCAGCCGGCCCGACAGGCCGTACAGGCCTTTGCCTTCGTATTCATTGTATTGGAATCCTTTGCAGATATCGCCAATGGTCCAATCAGTTACGAGTCGTGCTATCATGGTGATTATTGTTTTTTGCGGATGATGATTCTAGAGAAAGGAACTTTAGGCTGGCCGTCAACCATCATATATAAATCCCCCGCGGCAGAGTGCCCGCGCATCATCTGTTTATGCTCTCTTGGAATGCCTTTTATGCCTATGCTTTGGCCGAGATACCCGCTGCCAATCCCAATTAGCGTAAACTGCTCAGGGCAATACTTATCAAGGAAAGTGATAGGCACACCCATCAATCCTTCATAATCATTCGGTATAGCGTCGGCATAAGGCACGTCAATGGCATCATAGTTCTCATACTTAACGTATCCCGTATTAACGAGATCTTTGTGTTTCCCGAAGCGAAGGTTATCCTTTAAGCTCATTAGTCTCATAGGTTCATGACGTCGCCCATGATCGAGATTTGTAAACCACCGAACTCCTTTTATTCGGATGAACTTACGTCCGGTTTCATCGACTCTCCAACCAGTTGCTTCGATAGGATATGACTCTGGAACCATAAACTCGCGATCGCCACATGTAATAGAGGGTCCGTACCATAGCTTATTGTCCCGAATAGAAGGAAAAACTTCCTTATATGATGTCGCATTCATGTTACCCAAAATCAAAAAGCCTTTTTTTGCCTCAAGGCACCAGGTAATGAACTCTCTAAACAGGGAAAACGGCGGGTTGGTCACAATAATGTCGGCTTGGTCGCGGAGGGCGCAGACTTCGGGGCTGCGGAAGTCGCCATCTCCGTCGAGGTAGTGCCACTCCAGGTCGTCGATGTCGATGCGGCCGTTCTGGTTGGTGTCGCGGGTGAGTTCGAAGATCTTGCCTTTGATGCGCGTCTTGTCGGCGTCAAACCAAGGGCTTTCCGTCTCGAAGAGGGTGGGCTCGTAGTCCTTGTACTTCTTGCTTTCAACTGCATAGGAGGTACTGATCAGGCGCCGGAGCCCAAGGCGCTCAAAGTTCTGGGCGAAGAAGCGGGTGAAGTTGCTCCATTCCGGGTCGTCGCACGGAAGGAGAACCGTCTTGTCACGGAAGGTGTCCGGGTTGTACTCCAGGTAGGCGTTCACTTCCTTTTGGATGTCGGCATACTGGGTGTAGAACTCGTCGTTCTTGGCAGCCCTTGCGGCGCCAAGATTCGTGTTGTTGGCCATAAGCTGCGCTCTTATGGCACTTGCGACTTATCTCGGCCGGACCCCCAGGGCACAAAAAAGGCATGGACTTTCGAATATCCATGCCCTGAGGCCCTAGGAAGCCCGCAACACTAGATAAGTCCAGTCCACGCCAAAGCGCAGACATTCACTGACTTATCCGGTGTATTGCTTGTGAAATTTCCTAGGTTTCAGGGCAACCGAATAAATAGCAAATGCTAAATTACTTTATGTCTCCCCCCTCTCGGGAGGCAACACAAATGTACGAATTCTGATCGAAATAGCAATAGCACTAACTCGCGACCTTGCATTGATAATGGCCGAAATCGATCCAACCCCCGGGTGCGCAGCCGGGGGTGGTACCGAAAAACGCCAAAATCGGTGCCGACCCCACTCCCAAAACCGGGCTCGGCGCCAATAATCGTCCTTTTCGGCGCCGAGCTACTGACGGAGCGGCGCTGCCGGGCACGCCAGACCCCGTTTCCGTGCCTGGGGGCCATTATTTTTACTTCTCGGGCACGCTGGAAGGGGTTTCCGTGCCCGGCGGTCCGCTGCCGGGGGCGGAAACATGCCATTTTGCCCCTGGCAACCATTTTTGGTCGCCAGGGGCAAAACAAGGGGTCAGCGCCCCTGGGGGGATTAACCCAGCCGCTCGTGCATGTAGCGGAGGCGGCGGAGGCCTTCTTCCTGCCCGATGAAGCGGAGGATGTCGGCGATGCCGAGGCCGCTGGCGGCGCCGGACAGGGCCAGGCGGATGCAGTTCATCACCTTGCCGACCGGCATCTCGTGCTCGCGGATGTAGTCCTCGATTGAGTCGGCGCCGGCGTGCTCCATGGCCTCGAGGGCCATCACATAGACTTCCGGCTTGTAGAATTTGTCCACGTCCTTCGCCAGGAAGGGCGCCGTGGCCGCGTCGTCCCAGACCTTGGCCCGCGGATCGACGGGGCGGGACGGGTCGACCGGCTTCTCGGAAGCCGCGCCGGCCTTGACGCCGTACTGCGCAAACTCCGACGGGGCGATAAACAGATAGGAGGCGATGGTCCAGAAGTCCTGCACGAAGGTCGCGCGCTCCTTGATCAGCGCAACGATCTGCTCCACGACGGCGGGGTCGGGCCGCAGGCCCTTCTCTTCCAGCATCGGCATCCAGAGCGCTGCCAACTCCGCATCGGAGCGCATGCGCAGGTACTCGCGGTTGAACCACTTGGCCTTGTCGGGGTTGAACTTCGCGCCGGCCTTGCCCACCTTGTCCAGGGAGAAGGCCTGCACGAGCTCGTCCAGCGAGAAGAGCTCCTGCTCGGTGCCGGGATTCCAGCCCAGCATGGCCAGCAGGTTGACGAACGCATCGGGGAAATAACCGTCCTCGCGGTAGCCGCGGGAAGTCTCGCCGGCGGGGGAGACCCAGCGGAGCGGGAAGACGGGGAAGCCCATCTTGTCGCCGTCGCGCTTGCTCAGCTTTCCGTTGCCGACGGGCTTGAGCAGCAGCGGCAGGTGCGCGAAACGCGGCTGGCTGTCCTGCCAGCCAAATGCTTCATAGAGAAGATAATGCAGCGGGAGCGAAGGGAGCCATTCCTCGCCGCGGATGACCTCGCTGATCTCCATCAGATGGTCGTCCACGATGTTGGCGAGGTGGTAGGTGGGGAGCTCGTCCGCGCGCTTCCACAGGACCTTGTCGTCCAGGGTGGCGGTGTCCACCGAAATGTGGCCGCGGATCAGGTCGTCCATCTCCACGACGCGCCCTTCGGGCATGAGGAAACGGACGGTCCAGTCCGTGCGCTCTGCGAGTAGCCGCTTCACCTCCTCCTCCGGCAGGGTCAGCGAATTGCGCAGCGCCCCGCGGGTGAGGTGGTTGTAGATGAAGGTCTCGCCGCGCCCTTCGGCCTCGGCGCGGGCCTTCTCCAGCTCTTCGGCGGTGTCGAAGGCATAGTAGGCATGGCCGGAGGAGACGAGCTGCTCGGCATACTGCCGGTAGATGCCGCGCCGCTGGCTCTGGCGGTAGGGGGCATGGGGATGGCGCTCCGAAGGCGTCTCGACCACGCGGCCTTCGGCATCCACGCCCTCGTCGGGATAGATGCCGCACCAGCGCAGCGACTCGATGATGTACTGCTCGGCGCCGGGCACGAAGCGGTTGGAGTCGGTGTCCTCGATCCGGAGGATGAAGTCGCCGCCGCGCTGCTTGGCGAAGAGGTAGTTGTACAAAGCGGTGCGCACCCCGCCCATGTGGAGCGGTCCGGTGGGGGACGGTGCGAACCTTACGCGGGTCCTGGTCATACCTGGGTCCTCCGGATGGCGGGAATGTTCTCCAGGTCGGCCAGGCGCTCGCCCTGGGCCACGATGAGGGCCGGCTTGACGTCGAGGTCGAACTTGAAGTTCCGCACGTTGGCGTTGTTGTTGAAACCGATCTGCTGGGAGCCGGCGTCCTCGAACAGGGACACCCCCTCGCCGCGGGTCGCCGCCTTGTTGTAGACGAAGTCGCGGTTGATCATGATGTAGTTGCCCATGTCGCGGGCGGGGCCGATCACGTCGGAGAAGCGCAGCCCGGTCACGATGGAGGTGATGCGGATGGTGTCGCCGATCTCGGGGTCGTCGTCCCAGATGAGGCCGCGCTTGAAGTTGTTGGCCCGGCCGGTGTATTCGTCGATCTTGCGGTTGATCTCGTTGAGGTCGTCCATCGTCAGGCCCTGCTCGTTGTGGCCGCAGGTGATGTTGACGAGAACCTTCTTGGCAGTCTTGAGGTCGAAGTCGTTGAGCAGCGGGGACTCGAAGGCAGCCTTGACGGCCTCCTCGATGCGCTCCTTGCCGGAGCCGGTGCCGCAGCCCATCAGGGCCATGCCGCTGTTCTTCATCATCGTCTCCACGTCCTTGAAGTCCACGTTGATGTAGCCCGGCTTCTTGATGATCTCCACAATGCCGCGGACGGCGGTGGCGAGCACCTCGTCGGCCTGCGGGAACGCATCCTGGATGAGCTGGTTGCCGTAGAACTCATGGAGCTTCTCGTTGTTGATCATCAGCAGGCTGTCCACGTTCTTTTCCAGCTCGTGGATGCCGTCGATGGCGCGGGAGAGCGCCTCGTTGCCCTCGTTGAGAAAGGGGAGCGTGACCACGGCCACGGTGAGGATGCCCCGGTCTTTCGCCATCTTGGCGATGACCGGCGCGGCGCCCGTGCCCGTGCCGCCGCCCATGCCGGCGGTGATGAAGAGCATCTTGGTGTGGGTGTCCAGCACCACCTTCTCGATCTGGTCCTGGCTCTCGAGCGCGGCGTTGCGGCCGTTGATCGGGTTGGTGCCGGCGCCGAGGCCGCGTCCCATCTGGATCTTGACGGGGACGGGGCTGCCCTTGAGGGCCTGCGAGTCGGTGTTGCAGACCACGAAGCTGCACCCCTTGATCCCCTGGGTGTACATGTAGTTGACCGCGTTGCAGCCACCGCCGCCCACGCCGAGGACCTTGATGATTTCGTCGGAGGTCGCCCAGTCCATCGGGGCGATCGCATCGATCATGGTATCGTCTATCATAATGTCGCTTGTTTTTTATTGCATGTTGTCGAACAAGCCGCCCACGGTATTGTCGAAGGCGTCCTCGGCGGCGCTGCTCACCTTCTTGCCCTGCTGCTTCATCCACTGGATGATCTTGTTGGGCTCTTTCTTCTTTTTCTTCGGGACAATGATGTCGCCCTCGCCGAAGAGCGTGGTCGGCGCTGCCTCTTCGGCGGCGGGCTGCCCTTCCCTGTCTTCTTCAGCCTGGACGGCCGGTTCCGGCTGGGCCTCTTCGATGCAGTTGAGGCGGATGTCCTTCTTGGCCTCGAGGATCATGCCGATGGTGGCCACGGAGCTGGTCTCGCCCACGCCGGCGCAGCCCACGGAGCTGAAGGCCTGGCTGCGCGGGAAGCCGATGCGCACCGTGTAGCCGGACATCTCCTTGAGGAGGTTGGCGATGTTGACGAGGTTGGCGCCGCCGCCGGTGAGCACGATGCCGTTGCGGAGCTTGTCGGCGTAGCCGCTGTCCTGGATCTGGAAGAGGACGGCCTCGATGATCTCGCGGGCGCGGCAGGTGATGATCTCGGAGAGATACTTGACGGGGAGCTGGTCGTAGGAACCGTTCTCCTGGTCGTTGATCTGGATGACTTTCTCGCTGAGGGACTGCAGCTTGTCGGGCATGCAGGCGCCGAAGGCGAGCTTGATGTTCTCGGCGAGCTGCTCGTTGAAGCCGCATTCGTACTTGATGTCGGTGGTGATCACGCGGCCGCCGAAGGGGATGGCGGAGTAGTGGCGGAGGATCTTGCCGCGGTAGATGGTGAGCGAGGTCACGCCCGCACCGATCTCCACGAGGGCCACGCCGTTCTCCTTCTCGGCCTCGGTGAGGACCGCCTTGGCGACGGCGTTCGGGAGGAACAGCTTGCGGGCGGGGGCCACCTGGGCGTCGTTGAGCATGATGTCGATGTTGCTGATCGGCTTCTGCGCGCCCACGAAGACCTTGAAATTGCCTTCCAGGGCGTCTGCCGTCGTGCCGACGACGTCGTTCTCGCTGGCGCAGACGAGCTCCTCGTCGGCGGAGAAGGACTGCGCCACGGCGCCGTAGATCTCCTCCTTGGACTCGTCCGCGATGGGATAGGAGTCAATGGCGATGCTCTTGAGGGTGTTGACCTCCTCCTTGGTGATGCAGGAGGAAGGGTCGCTGCGCTCCATGCGGGCGCTCGCGATCTCCTGCCGGACGTTGTAGCGCGGGAGGCCGACGACCACCTGCAGGATCCTGATGTTCAATTCTTCTTCCGCCTCCTTGATGGCGGTACGGAGAGGGACGGCCGCGCGCTTCGGGTTGAAGACGCAGCTGTAGCGGATTCCGTCGGACGGAGTCTCCTTGTAGTAGATGATCTGGATGTCATCTCCCTCGATCTTGGCCACGCTCAGGGCAATCTTGGAGGAGCCAAGGTCGGCTGCTGCTATGTATCTTTCTGCCTGCATATGATTTGTTGATTATATTTTACATTGACAGTTTTGTAGTGCCCTTCTTCGAGGGAAGGGGCGATGACGCCGATATAGCGCTCGATGCGTCCGAATTTGGCGGGGATGTCCTCCGGCTGCCCGAAGATGAACTGCTCCCCGCGGCCTTCCAGCTGCAGGACGAGCTCGCCGCCCGGGCGGACCCGGAAGGCGCTGATGCGGTCTTTCCAGTTTCGCGAAGCGGACAGGTAGCGGTCCACCGCCAGCACGCCGGCGATCCACTGCCGCTCTTTTTCTCCGGGCGCCTCGCCCTTGTAGCCGTCGGGAATGTCCACCGGGATGGCCCCTTCGACGACGGGGACCGGGGCGGTGTAGGTCTTGTGGAGCGGGAAGATGTAGCCCTCCGGGTCCACGTAGAAGCCGTGGTCGCCGTCCTGGAAGCGCAGGGCGGGGGCGCGCTGGGTGATGTTCACGTGCAGCACGCCGTCGGCGGTGGTCCAGGCCTCGCAGTCCATGATGGCGCTGCGGCTCTCCAGCAGACGCTCGATGCGGGCGAGTCCGACGCTGTCCAGGCGCTCCCCGATGAAGCTGCCGTAGCGGGAGTCAAGGTATTCCCGGACGTCCTGCTCGCTGACGAAGCGCAGGCTGTCGGAGAAGCTCACTTCGAGCCGTCCGCAGATGACGCGGGACTGCTCCTGCCGCACGCTGCGGTAGAGCAGGCCCATGCCAACGCAGAACGCTGCCGCGAGCACACCGACGAGGGAATATTTGACCGCTTTGTTCATCTTCTTCTAGGCCAGGCGTTTGGTGAGGAGTTCGGTGATTGGTTCGATATAGCGGTCGATGTTGCCGGCACCCAGGGTGACGAGCACGTCGACCGGTTCTTTTTCAAGGTAAGGCATGAGTTCTTCCTTGCGGAGCAGGACCTTCTCGGGGGCCGTGACGTCGCGGAAGATGATCTCGGATGTGACGCCCGGGATGGGTTCCTCGCGGGCGGGGTAGATGTCCAGCAGGATCAGTTTGTCCAGCCCGCTCAGCGCCTGGGCGAACTCGGGCGCGAAATCGCGCGTGCGGGTATAAAGGTGGGGCTGGAAGATGCCGGTGATCCTCCGGCCAGGGAAGACCTGGCGGATGGAGGAGATGGCGCTGGCGAGCTCCGCCGGATGGTGGGCGTAGTCGTCGATGTAGGTGAGCGACGGGGCGCTCACGTGGACGTCCAGGCGGCGCTGCGCGCCCTCGAAGGTGCCGATGGCGTGGCGGACTTTCTGGGCGTCGACCCCGTTGCAGAGGCAGATGGCGGCCGCGGCGATGCTGTTCTCGACGTTGACCCAGCCGATGGCGCCCACGCGGATGTCGCTCAGGGTGCCGCCGGGGTAGACGAGGTCGAAGGTATAATGGCCCGTCGCGTCGAGGCGGAGGTTGCTGCTGTGGAAGTCGGCCCGCGCATCGTCGAAATGGTAGGTGAAAATCTTGGCGGAGACGTCCTCGGGCCGGATCGGCAGGCCGTATTTGAGGATGATGGTCTCGCTGACCTGCGAGGCGAAGATGCGGAAGGCTTCCTGCACGTGGGCGAGGTCGCCGTAGATGTCGAGGTGGTCGGCGTCCATCGCGGTGATGGCCGCGATGGCGGGATGCAGCTGGTGGAAGGAGCGGTCGAATTCGTCGGCTTCGGCGACCACGGTGGGGGTGTGGCTGACCAGCATGTTGGTCCCGTAGTTCTTGGAGATGCCGCCCAGGAAGGCGGAGCATCCGCTGCCCCCTTCCGTCAGGATGTGGGCGACGAGGGTGGACGTGGTGGTCTTGCCGTGGGTGCCCGCGACGGCGAGGCAGCGCTGGCCCGCCGTGATCTCGCCGAGCATCTGCGAGCGCTTGATCACGCGGTAGCCGTGGTCGCGCACATAGCACAGCTCAGCCAGGTCACTGGGAATGGCGGGCGTGTAGACCACGAGGGTATCCGCCGGATCCGCCGGGATGCGGGTGGGGTCGTCGTCGTAGTGGACGCCGATGCCCTCGGCCTCGAGTGCATGCGTGAGGTCCGACGGCGTGCGGTCGTAGCCGGAGACGTCCAGGCCCTTGAACTTGTAGTAGCGGGCGATGGCGCTCATGCCGATGCCGCCGATCCCGAGGAAATAGATGTGACTGTATTTCATACCAACTTATATACTTCGTCGACAATGGTTTGCGCCGCGTCGGGCAGGGCGAGCTTGATCACCTCGGTCTCAATCTGCCGGATCTTGTCGGGATCCTGCAGCAGGGCGAGCGCGGTGGGCAGCAGGTCGCGCTCCGCGTCCGCGTCGCGCACGATCATGCCGGCGCCCTTGTTCACGAGCGCCATGGCGTTGTGGGTCTGGTGATCCTCCGCCACGTTGGGCGAGGGGACGAAAATCGCGGCCTTGCCGGCGGCGCAGATCTCGGACACCGAGGAGGCGCCCGCGCGGCTGACGATCACGTCGGCGCAGGCGTAGGCGAGGTCCATCCGGCTGATGAAATCGGAATAATGGATGGCGGGCAAGTCGCGCCCTGCCATGAATTCGTCCACGCCGGCCTTGTAGTAGCGGCCGCACTGCCAGATCACCTCGACGTTCTCGCCGCCGGGGCAGCCCGCTTCGATCCAGGCCCGCATGGCCTTGTTGAGCGTGCCGGCCCCGAGGCTGCCGCCCACCACGAACAGGTGGCGCTTGCCTTCGGTCAGGCCGTAGCAGCGCAGGCCCTCGGCGCGGTCTTCGGCCGTGTAGGGGTGGATCTCCGCGCGGATCGGGTTGCCGCTGAGGACGATCTTGTCGGCCGGGAAGAAGCGCTCCATGCCCTCGTAGGCCACGCAGATGCTGCCCACGCGCTTCGCAAGCAGCTTGTTGGTCAGTCCGGCGAAGCCGTTCTGCTCCTGGATCAGGGCGGGAATCTTCATGCGGGTGGCGGCGTACAGCAGGGGTGCGCTGGCGAAGCCGCCCACGCCGATGGCGATGTCGGGCTTGAATTCGCGGATGATGCGCCGGGCCCGGCGGATGCTCTCGCCCACCTTGAAGGGGACCTTGAGGTTGTTGTGGATGTTTTTGGCGCTGATCTGCCGCTGGAGGCCGACCATGGGCAGGCCCACGATCTTATAGCCCGCGGCGGGGACCTTCTCCATCTCCATCTTGCCTTCGGCGCCGACGAAGAGGATCTCCGTGTCGGGATTGACTTCCTTGAGCTTGTTCGCGATCGAGACGGCCGGGAAGATGTGGCCCCCCGTGCCTCCGCCGCTGATGATGACGCGCAGTTTCTTATAAGTCATAGCTTTCGTTGTCTGAAAGGTCGGTTTGCATTTGTCCGGATTCGAAAGCGTCCAGCTCGTCCAGGCGGGTCTGTACGGCGCTCTCGTGCATTTCCACGAGCGGCGCGGCGTCGCGTGTCTCCCGGTCGATGCGGCGGGAGGCGATGCGGCTGAAGGACAGGATGATGCCGAAGGCGATGCTGAAGCACAGGAAGGCGCTGTTGCCGTGGCTGATCAGCGGGAGGGTCTGGCCGGTCATCGGCCCGATGTCCGCGTTGACGAACATGTGCAGGAAGGCCTGGCCGGTGATGAGCAGGCACAGTCCTGCCACGGTGAGCTTGGCGTACTGGTCGTTGCCGCAGTTGCGCGCGATGATGGATCCGCGCGCCAGCAGCGACACGTATAGGAAGATCACGAAGATGCCGCCGAGCAGGCCGTATTCTTCGATGATGAAGCTGTACATGAAGTCCTCGGACATGTCGGGCACCACGTAGCGCTGGGTGCTCTGGCCGGGCCCCTTGCCGATCAGGCCGCCCTGCTTGACGGCGATCTTGGCGCTGTAGGGCTGCCGGATGGCGTCGAGGGCCGTCTGGTAGGGGATGGTGCCCCGGGGATTGTCGACGACCTGCTTCTCCCAGTCGTCCTTCTCAAAGACGCGCGAGATGCCGGTGCCGATGCGGTCGAACCACGGGTGCTCCAGGTTCTTGGTGAGGCTGTACAGGCCGAAGCAGATGCCGAAGACGGCAACGCCCGCGGCCGCGAGGATGGACATGTCCTTGAAATTGCCGCCGCCCAGCAGAATCATCACGAACATCAGCAGGCCGATGATGAGGGCGCTGGAGTTGGATCCCGGGATAATCATCGCGAAAATCACGAGGAAGGGAGCGTACAGGTAGAGGATCTTCTTCCAGAGGAGCTTCTGCGGGCCCTTGAGCGTGCCGCGCTTGAGGGCGTCCATCGCCCAGGCGAGATAGAGCACCATGGCCACCTTGACCACCTCGAACACGTGGACCTGGAAGCCGGCGACGGATAGGATCCTGTAGGCGTCGTTGATGTTGAGCGCCTTGAGGAAGGGGAGGTTGATATGGACATCCAGCAGGGCCAGCAATACGAACGAGAGCGGGAATCCCCACTGGCTGCACCAGCGGAAGAAGTTGATGTTCTTGATGTTGTAGCAGACGAGGATGAGCGCGAGACCGGCCAGCACGATGAGGAACTGGTTCTTGACGAGGTCAATGCGGGTCATCCCGTCGCGCAATAGGCGCGACGAGGAAGAGAACATGCAGACGATCGAGAACAGGATCAGCAGGAGCACGATGATCCACACCACCTTGTCTCCTTCGAGGCGGTCCGCAAAGGTCCAGAACGTATTCTTTTTCTTCTTCGCGCTTGACATAACAATCTATAAGTGACGGACGGCCTCCTTGAACTGGCAGCCGCGGTCTTCGTAATTCTTGAACAGGTCGAAACTGGCGCAGCAGGGGCTCAGCAGCACCACGTCGCCCGGGGCCGCAAAGGCGGCGGAGGCCCGGACGGCCTCCTCGGCGGACAGGGTGTCGACGATGTTGTCCGCGCCCACGATCTCCTCGAAGGCGGCGTGGATCTTGGTGTTGTCCACCCCGAGGCAGACGATGGCCTTGACCTTCTCGCGCACGAGCTTGTCGAGGACGCTGTAGTCGTTGCCCTTGTCGGTGCCGCCGACGATCCACACGACCGGCCGGGTCTGGCACTCGAGCGCATACCAGGCGGAGTCGATGTTGGTGGCTTTGGAGTCGTTGATATACAGGACGTCCCGGATGCTCAGCACGGGCTCCAGCCGGTGCTCGATCGGGGAGAAGGACTTCAGGCTCGCGCGGATGACCTCGTCGCTGATGCCGGTGGCCTTGGCGGCGAGGGCGGCGGCCATGGAGTTGTAGATGTTGTGCTTGCCGCCGAGCGCGAGGTCCTGCAGGAAGATCTCCGTCTGCTCGTCCTCGTAGCGGACGATGATGCGGTCGTCGCGGAGGAAGGCACCCTGCGCGACTTCTTTCTCCTGGGTGAACGGCAGCATCTTGGCCTTGACGACGATCTCGCCCAGCTGGGCGATGGTGATGGCGTCGTCGGAGTCGAAAATGAAGCAGTCCTCGGGACGGAGGTTGCGCGTGATGCGGAATTTCGCGCGGGCGTAGTTCTCGACCTTGTGGTCGTAGCGGTCGAGGTGGTCCGGCGTGATGTTGGTGATGATAGCGATGTCTGGCCGGAAATCATAGGCGTCGTCCAGCTGGAAACTGCTGATTTCCAGTACGTAATAGTCGTGCTTCTCGGTCGCGACCTGCAGCGCGTAGCTCTTGCCGATGTTGCCGCCCAGGCCGGCGTCCAGGCCGGCTTCCCTGAGCAGGTGATAGATCAGGGACGTGGTCGTGGTCTTGCCGTTGGACCCCGTGACGCAGATCTTCTTCGCGCTGTCGTAGCGCGCGGCGAATTCGATTTCCGATATGATGTGCGTGCCCTGCTCGCGGAGGGCCTTCACCATGGGGGCCGTGCCGGGGATGCCCGGACTCTTGACGACCTCGTCCGCATTCAGGATGCGTTCCGGGGTGTGCCCGCCCTGCTCGAAGGGGATGTCCCACTCCTGCAGGGTCTTGAGGTACTCGTCCTTGATCTTCCCGTTGTCGGACAGGAAGACGTCGAATCCTTTTACTTTCGCCAGCACGGCGGCGCCCACGCCGCTCTCTGCTCCTCCCAATACTACAATTCTTGCCATTCTGTTATCTGATCTTCAATAATGCCAAAGTGCTGACCGCCAGGATGATCCCGATGATCCAGAAGCGGGTGACGATGCGGGGCTCCGGGATGCCCTTTTTCTGATAATGGTGGTGGAGCGGCGCCATCAGGAAGACGCGCCGGCCCTCGCCGTATTTCTTCTTGGTACGCTTGAAATGCGTGCGCTGGATGATGACCGACAGGCTCTCCATCAGGAAGATGCCGCACAGGATGGGCAGCAGCAGCTCCTTGCGGATGAGCACGGCGCTCACGCCAATCACGCCGCCGATCGTCAGGCTCCCCGTGTCGCCCATGAAGACCTGGGCGGGGAAGGTGTTGTACCACAGGAAACCGATCAGCGCCCCCACGAAGGCAGCCAGGTAGATGGCCACCTCGCCGGCGCCGGGGATGTACATGATGTTGAGGTACTGCGCGTCCAGCACGTCGCCGCTCAGCCAGGCGATGATACCCAGGGCGACGCCCACGATGGCGGAGGTGCCCGTGGCGAGTCCGTCCATGCCGTCGGTGAGGTTGGTGCCATTGGAGCAAGCCAGGATCACGAGGATGATCATGACCATGTAGATGCCCCAGGAGCAGTACACGCCCAGCTGGCCGCGGAAGGGGGACAGCCAGGAGTAGTCGAACTCGTGGGCCTTGACGAAGGGGATCGTGGTGATGAGCCTGTCGGTGGGGATGGCCGGGCTGATGCAGACGGTCAGGGCGATGAACAGGCCCAGACCGAACTGCAGGATGAGCTTGCCCTTCTCGCTCATGCCCTCCTTGTTGTGCTTGAACACCTTGATGTAGTCGTCGGCGAAGCCGATGGCGCCGCACCAGAGAGTGGTGACGACGAGCAGCAGGGTGTAGATGCTGTCCAGCCGGCAGATGAGCAGGGCGCTGGAGAGCACCGCCACGATGATGATGACGCCGCCCATGGTGGGCGTGCCCTTCTTCTGCATCTGGCCTTCGAGGCCGAGGTCGCGGATCTCCTCGCCGATCTGCGCGCGCTGCAGGCGGCGGATGATGCGTCCGCCCGCGAAGAACGCGACGAGCATGCTGATCACGGCCGCGAGCATGGCGCGGAAGGAGAGGTAATGGATCAGGCCGGCGCCCGGAAAGTCAAGTCCGAGGCTTTGCAGCCATTCTACGAGGTGGTTCAGCATGATTCGAGGGTTTTGAAGGTTTCCAGGACGATCTCCCGCTCGTCGAAGTGGTTCTTGACGGTGCCGAGGATCTGGTAGGTCTCATGGCCCTTGCCTGCGAGCAGAACCGTGGTGCCCTTGGGGGCCAGCAGGAGGGCGGTGCGGATGGCTTCGCGGCGGTCGGCGATACAGACCGTCTTCGCGAGGGCGGCGGGGTCGAGCCCGCGCTTGATGTCTTCGATGATGTCTTCGGTGCGCTCGGTGCGGCTGTTGTCCGAGGTGATGAAGATGCGGTCGGCGAGGCGTCCCGCGACGGCGCCCATCTCCGGGCGCTTGGTCTTGTCGCGGTCGCCGCCGCAGCCGAACAGGCAGTACAACTGCCGGGCGGGAGCGACGTCGCGCAGGGTCCCCAGGACGTTCTCCAGCGCGTCAGGGGTGTGGGCATAGTCGATGACGACGCTGAGGTCGCGCGGGCCGCGGAGGGTCTCGAGGCGGCCCGGGGCGCTCTCCAGGCGCGACAGCGCGACGAGCGCCTCCTCGGCGGGCACGCCGAGGACGAGGGCGGTGGTGTAGATGGCCAGCAGGTTGTAGGCGTTGTGCGCGCCGATCAGGCGCGTCCACACCTCGCGGCCGTCGATCTTGAGGAGCATGCCCTCGAAGCTCTCTTCGAGGATGCGGGCGGTATGGTCGGCGGCGGCGCGGCAGGCGTAGCCGACCACGCGGGCGCGGGTGTTCTGGACCATGATCTCGCCGTGCTTGTCGTCGAGGTTGATGATGGCGGTCGCCGTGGCCGGCAGGCCGTCGAAGAAGAGTTTCTTGCAGCGGAGGTATTCCGCGAAGGTGCCGTGGTAGTCGAGGTGGTCGTGGGTGAGGTTGGAGAAGATCGCTGCGCGGAATTCCAACCCGGCGATGCGCTGCTGCTCCACGCCGATGGAGCTGACCTCCATGAAGCAGTATTCGCAGCCGGCGTCGACCATTTCGGCGAGCAGGGCGTTGAGCGTCACGGGGTCGGAGGTGGTGTTGGCGGTCTCGCTGCGGCGGGTGCCGACGTAGTTGGCGATGGTGGAGAGCAGGCCGCATTCGTAGCCCAGGTGGCGGAACATGTGGTAGAGGAGGGTCACGGTCGTGGTCTTGCCGTTGGTGCCCGTGATGCCGACGAGCTGCAGCTTGCCGCTCGGGTGGCCGTAGTAGGCGTCCGCGGCCAGGGCCACCGCCTTCCGGCTGTCCTTAACAATCACTACTGCAGCCAGGCGTCCCGGTGTGCCTGCGTCTCGGCTTCCATCCTCGCTTCCCGCTGACGCGGGAACCGCTGCTGCGGCTGAGCCTTCGCCGTCAGGCAGCACCGGCGACGCCTCATAGAGGACGGCAGCAGCGCCGGCGGCGATGGCTTTGTCGAGGTAGGCGCGGCCGTCGTTGCCGCAGCCGTTGACGGCGATGAAGAGGCTGCCCGGCTGGACGCGGCGGGAGTCGTTGGTCAGGGACGTGATCTCGACGTCAGGGTTGCCCTGGACGGAGAGGACGCCGCAGTTCTGTATGATTTCGCTCAGTTTCATCTTGTCGTTGTCGTCGTTCGTTTCAATTCGGTGCGGAAGCAGGGGTCGATATTATATAATTGGTCCACGACGGTGCGGATGGCGCGGGCCGGGATGCCGCCGCCCTGGAACTGCTTGCCGGTGGGCTTGGAGTACACCACGCAGATGATGCTGTACTGCGGCTTGTCCGCCGGGAAGAACCCGACGAAGGTGCCCTGGTACTTGCGGCGCCCGCTGGCGTCCTGGTACTGCCCGTTGGGGAAGGTGCCGAAGGAGGTGCCGGTCTTGCCGGCCACGGCGCACTTGGCGCCCTTGAGGCGCTTGGCGGTGCCGTCCTCGGTCACGGCCTTGAGCGCGCGGGTGATCGTGTCGGCCACGGCCTTCGAGCAGACGGCGGCGTTGAGCACGCCGGGCCCGCGCCGCTCCGTGACGACCCCGTCCTTCTCGACGTCCTCGACCAGGTAGGGCTTCATCATGCGGCCCTTGTTGGCGATGGCGTTGTAGAAGGTGAGGATGTGCAGCGGGGTCTCCTCGGTGCTGTAGCCGAAGCCGATGGAGCCGAGGTCGGTGTCGGTCCAGTAGCGGGTGGACGGACTCGGGATGGTCGGCGTCTGGAGGCCGTCCAGGTCGAAGGCGAAGGCCTCGCCGAGCTTATAGTTATAGATGTTCTGCAGGAAGCGCTCCGTCTTCTCGAGACCCTTGCCGCGGCCCTTGGTCTTGTCGATGCCGTAGTTCTTGACCGCGAGGGTGGCGAAGACGTAGTTGGACGAGATCTTGAAGCCGTCCAGGACCGAGATGCGGTTGGTGTGGTGCTGGCGGACGAAGTCGGGGATGTGGGCGTCCTTGATGGACGTGCCGGCCACGTTGCCGTTGGTGGCGGGGAGGGTCTCCTCCAGGCTCTTGATGTAGCCGTCGTTGAGCACGGACATCAGCGTGACGGTCTTGAAGACCGAGCCGGGCTCGCCCTTGCGGCCGATGGCGAGGTTCTGGATCTCCTCGAACGGGCCGTCGCCGTCCTCGCGGACAAGGTTGACCATGGCGCGGATGGCGCCGGTGCTCACCTCCATCAGCACCAGGCAGGCGCCTTCGAGGTCGGGCTCCTGCGTGATTTCGGCGCGGAGCGCCTTGTCGGCGATGTCCTGGTAGTCGATGTTGAGGGTGATGCGGAGGTCGTTGCCGTCCACGGCGCGCACGTAGGCGCTGTCGCTGTTGCGCACGCGGCCGTAGTCCGTCACGCGCATCCATTCCTTGCCTTCCTGGCCGTGGAGGACGTAGTCGAATTTGCCTTCGAGGCCGATGTGGGTGTTGGTTACCTCGGATTTGTTGTTGCGCACGAACCCGATGGTACGGCGGGCGAGCTTGCCGTAGGGGTACTGGCGGATCTGCTCCTGCTCCACGATCATGCCGCTGCGGTAGCGCCCTTCGCGGAAGAGCGGCAGGTTGATGATGCGGTTGTAGGCGTTGCGGTCCACGGGGGAGCCGATCTTGACGTATTTGCGGCCGGCGGCGCGGCTGTCGACGATGAGCTTGTAGTAGTCGGCGGCGCTCTTGGAGGGGAATTCGACGGCGAGGCCGTCGGCGAGCTCCCGCGCCTTGGCGAGCCATTTCTGCTCCTGGTCGGGGGTATTGGTCTCCTTCAGGACGGTGCAGTCCATGTAGAACTGGTAGATGGGGCAGGAGATGGCCAGCAGGCGCCCTTCGGCGTCGAGGATGTTGCCGCGGGCGGGCTCGATGTAGCTGACCGTGTTGGACGGGGTGAGGGCGTCGGCAATCTTCGGCTCCGGCCTCCAGAGGGCCTGGATGTAGACCAGGCGCAGGATGAGGATCACGGCGGCGATGAGCAGCGTGACGTAGAGCAGGTACAGGGTCAGTCCGATCCTGTCCCGCTTCTTGGGCGTCTTTACCGTTGTTGTCGTCTCCGTGCTCATCTCTTTACGACCGTTGCAGGCTTGTCAGCCTCTTTGACTGGGGATCCCATCTGTTCGAGCAGCTGCTCCACGCTGGAGCGGCGGCTCACGTCCACGACCTCGAAGACCTTCTGCGAATGCACGATCTCGAGTTCTTTCAGCACCGCCTTGTTCTTCTCCACCTTGCTCATCGTAGTCTCGATCATCAGGCTGAACCAGATGATGAGCCCGAACAGCAGGAAGGTGTAGGCGATATGGATGAAGTAGCGCCCGATGTTGAGGCGGAGCAGGAACTCCCCCTTCAGGATCGCCAAGAAGCTGTTCTTGAAGAACAGTCCGATGTCTGCTATCTTCCAGGTCTTCATACTCTCTCGGCGATTCTGAGTTTGGCGCTGCGCGCGCGGGTATTGCCGGCGATCTCCGCCTCGTCGGGCAGGATCGGCTTGCGGTTGACGGCCTTCAGGGGCGCGCTGCTGTGCCCGAAGACGTCTTTTTCCTCCTCGCCTTCGAGGTTGCCGCTGCGGATGAAGTTCTTCACCATGCGGTCCTCGAGGGAGTGGTAGGTGATGACGGCCAGCCGGCCGCCGGGTTTGAGGGAGGCTGCGGCGCCGGGGAGGAATTTCTCCAGCGCGCGCATCTCCTCGTTGACCTCGATGCGCAGGGCCTGGTAGACCTTGGCGAGGTACTTATGCTGGGCGAATGAGGGCAGGGCGGCCGCGACGGCATGGTCGAGGTCGTCTGTAGTGAGGATCGGCGCAGCGAGCCGGGCGGCAGCGATCAGCTGCGCGAGCCGGCGGGCGTTGTCGAGCTCTCCGTAGAGCCGGAAAATCTTTTCCAATTCTTCTTGCGTATAAGAATTGACGATGTCGGCCGCGGTCTTGTTGCCCTGCACGTTCATTCGCATGTCAAGCGGAGCCTGGGGGAAGCGGAAAGAGAAGCCTCTGTCCGCCGTGTCGAACTGGTGGGAACTCACGCCCAGGTCGGCGAGGATCCCGTCGAGCCCTCCTGCCGCGTGGAGGAGGGTATAGTTGTGGATGAAGCGGAAGTTATTGTGTATAAGAATGAAACGGGGATCGTCCGGGGCCTGGGCCAGGGCGTCCGCGTCGCGGTCGAAGGCCATCAGGCGGCCCTTGGGGGAGAGCCGGGAGAGGATCTCGCGGCTGTGCCCGCCTCCGCCGAAGGTGGCATCGGCATAGAACCCGTCCGGATTGAGAACGAGCGCGTCGATGCTGGGGTTCAGGAGGACGGGGTTGTGGTATTCGGACATGCGCGGGGCCTCTACTTTTTCGAGAGGCTTTCCGCGATGGCAATGAATTCGTCGTTGGATAATCTGGACGCCTCGAACCGCTCCCTGGCCCAGATCTCAATCTTGAAATCATTGCCGGAGAAAACCACTTCTTTGTTCACACCAATGGAATCAAGGAGCTTGCGGCTGATCGAGATGCGGCCGAACTTGGCGTCCGGCTCCACGATGTCCCGGTCACGCATGTATTCTCTCCAGAACGTTGCGTGCTGACGGTTGAAGGTGAGGTCGAGGCTGTCTTTGACCTTGCCGGACTGGCGCTCCCACTCTTCGAAGGAGTACATCTCCAGGCAAGGCTCGAAAAGGTCTTTCTTGACGACGAACCTCATATCGCTTCCAGGCGGCATCGCACCCTTGAGCGGCGCGGGAAGGACCAGCCTTCCTTTGTCGTCCACACGGGAGATGTATTCGCCGATGAAAGTGACCATCAAAATCAATTCTTATACGCAAGGGACAAAGATAGCAAAAATTTTCCACTTTGTTACATTCTTTTCCATTTTTTTCCACTTTTCTGCTTTTTTCTTGCCGGCGGGGTAAAACGAACGAGAGCGGCCCGAAGGTCGCTCTCGTTCTGGTTTGAGATTATGTGCGTTAGCTCAGGATTAACGCTTGTAGAGCCAGGGGCTCAGTCCGATGGCGCCGCCGAATGCTTCCGTGCCGTCGGGTGTCACGCACAGGTCAAAGTCGCGAAGGTCGTAGGCGATTTCACGCATATTCTCACCCCATTCATAAATTAAGAATTTGAGGTAGTAGGGATGCACCTGATATTCCGGATCGTATTGCTCCGGTTTCTTGCCCTGCGCCAGGACCTCGCTCACACTCATATATTTGTAGGGGTACTGGAGCTCGAACGTCTCGGCATTCATGCTGTCATAACTGTAGTCCCAGGTGCTCTCGAATTCATCGGAAGGGGGATTCCCGGCGGACCAGCCGATGGATCCATATTCACCGTTGCGGTCAATGTAGAGGCCTTGCCAGATATGGTCGTCATCCGTCTCGATGTGCATCTTGCCATCGTTGAGGGTGAAGGTGCCCTGGATATGATACCCCCAAGCCGGGACATACAGGTCCACGGTGCTGCCTTCGACAACCATGCAGAAGGTGTAGGACGTGGATATGGTGTTCTCTGCGGGTCTGATACCGTTGCGGGGGGCATCCCATCTGCCGTCGCCGAGCGTGCCGGACAGTACGGTAGCGCCTTTTTTCCTGTAGTTTTCGTAGAAACGGCTCCTGTATTCACCCTCTCCATCCTCGCGAACGAGCGAGAGCCAGGTCTTTTCGCCGGCGAGAACGACCTTCGCGATTTCCTTGTCGGTCGATCCTTCATAGGTCCGGGTCAGGTTCTCCCCGTCGTACGTCCAGGTGCCTTTCTGCTCATCCGCATCAGCGTATGCGATATAGCTGAAGGTCCCGCCTTCGTTGAGCGTGAGGGCGGTGGCGCCCATCTGCCAGGCGCCGTAGAGATCCTTGGCGGGATCCTCGGCGGCAGCCTGCTTCACGTTGATGACCTGGCTGGCAAGGTTGCCGCCGGAGATCGTGATCGTGGTGCTGCGCTCCTCGAAGGCCGTGTTCGCCTCGGCGGAGAAAACGATCTTGGTGCTCGTGAGGGCCTTGGTGCCGGTCTGCTTGATCCAGCTTGCGCCGATGGCGACCTGGTAGGTCACGTTGGCCTGGACTTCCACTTCGAAGGTGGAGGCGCCGGCTTCGAGGTTGATGGTTTGCGGCGAAGCGATGAGGCCGTTGGCGGCAGGCTGCTTGATGGTGATGGCCTGCGTCAGCCCTTCGGAGGAAATCGTAACGGTCGCGGTGCGGTCGTCATAACTGGTGTTGGGGTCGACGGTCACCGTGACGGTGATCGCATTCTTCGCGCCTTCTCCGCTGGCCGGGTTGACATGCACCCAGGAGTCCGAGGCGCGGACCGTCCAGTCCTTGTTGGCGGTGAAGGTGAGGGGTGAACTGCCGCCGGTGACGGAGATCTCCAGGTTGGTGGGACCGTTGAGGGTCAGCATAGGTGGCTTCTGGCAGGCCGCCAGGCACAACGCTGCGATCGCGAGCAGCAGGAAGATTTTTTTGGTCATATCGTTTAAAATGTTTGAATGGTCTGGTACAAAGATGCAATACAGGCGCGTATTTGAGGTCACAAAAGCAGTAAATCCGACTATCAAATCCTTAAAAGTTGCGTGTTCGCTATAAAAAATGTCCCCTGCGGGCCGTTGGACGGGACGCAGGGGACATTAAATGATGCGCGCTGGGGCGCTACTGGATGAGCGCGACGATCTCGCCTTTTTCGACGGTCTTGCCCTGCGGGGCAGTCACGGCGACGACCTGTCCGTCCACGGCCGGCAGGAGCTCCTCCATGCCGTACCAGGTCTGGACATAGCCGCAAGGCTTGCCGGCGGCGACCTTCGTGCCTACCGCGGGGGCGGTGGAGGGGCCGTCCACGTCGACCTGCCAGAGCATCTGGCCCTTGGCGGGCGCCTGGACGGGCGTGGCCTTGGGATACTTGGCCAGGAGGGCGTCCAGGTCAAACTCGGGCATCTCCACGACCGGGCGCTTGACCACGATCGGGGCGCCGGCCTTCTCGCGGAAGGCCTCGAGGTCCTTGTTGAAGCGCTCCTTGGCGATGCCGCTCTTGTAGTCGCGGTACTGGCGCTCGAACATGGCCATGTTGAAGAGCTCTTCGTCGTCCTCGCCGAAGTCCCAGCCCTCTTCCTTCATCATCTCGCGATACTTCGGAAGCTCGTCGGGATACATGTCCTGCGGGTTGCCGGTGTAGAACTCCATGCCCTTCTCCTTGGCGATCTGGACGATCTCCGGGGCGAGTTCGCCGGGGAGCTTGCCCATCTTGCCGAGGATCATGCCCCAGGTGTCCTTGTCGATGGTGGAGAAGCGAGGCTTGTCCTGCGCCATGGCGAGGAGGTTCATCAGGGCCGTGTTCTTGACATACTGGCTGAACGGGGTCACGAGGGGCGGGTAGCCCAGGCGCGGCCATACGTATTCGACTTCGTTGAAGAGCTGGACCATCAGGGAGTCAAGGCTGCTCTCCGGCTTGCCGGTGGCGCGCTCGGAGGCGTTGATCGCGGCCTTGAAGCCGGTCAGGTCGGCCATCATCGAGCCCATCATGCCGCCCGGCAGGCCGCAGCCGACCAGCAGGGAGGTCATCTGGGAGTTGGTCGGGTTGATCCAGTAGCCGAGGAAGTCGTCGATGAATTCCTGGGTCAGGCGGCGGACCTCCATGTAGGCGTCCATGTTGATGTCCTTCACCAGGAAGCCGTCGGCCTTCATCATCTGCTGGATGGTGATCACGTCCGGATGGACCTTGCCCCAGGCGAGGGGCTCCACGGCCACGTCGAGGTAGTCGGCGCCGGCGCGGGCGACCTCCAGCATCGATGCGGGGGAGAAGCCGGGGCCGGAATGGCCATGGTACTGGACCTTGATGTGCGGGTGGTTCTTCTTGATGCCCGCGACGAGCTGGCCGAGCTCGGTGGGACGGCCGACGCCCGCCATGTCCTTGAGGCAGATCTCGTCGGTGCCGTACTCCACGAGCTTCTCGACGAGCTTGAGATAATAGTCCACCGTGTGCACGGGGGAGTGCGTGATGGAGAGGGCGGCCTGGGAGATCATGCCGGCCTTCTTGGCGTATTCGACGGAAAGCTTGAGGTTGCGGTGGTCGTTGAGGCCGCAGAACGAACGGGCGATGTCCGTGCCCTGCTTTTTCTTGACCTTGAACATCAGTTCGCGCACGTCCGCGGGGACGGGGAACATGCGGATGCCGTTGAGGCCGCGCTCGAGCATGTGGGTCTGGATGCCCGCCGCATGGAACGGGGCCGTCCACTTGCGCACGGAGACGTTCGGATTCTCGCCGTACAGCAGGTTCACCTGCTCGAAGGCGCCGCCGTTGGTCTCCACGCGGTCGAAACATCCCATGTCAACGATGGCCGGAGCCACCCGCACCAGCTGGTCCACGCGCGGCTGATACTTGCCGGAGGACTGCCACATATCCCTGTACACGAGGGAAAACTTTATCTCTTTTGCCATAAATCGGTTTTTGGTTGAATTCTTACAAAGATAAGCATTTTTCCGTCTCCTTCGCTTGCAAGGAAAAAATATTTTCGTACCTTTGTCACTCCTTCTGAATACGGTGCGATTAGTTCAGTTGGTAGAGCACCAGATTGTGGTTCTGGGTGTCGTGGGTTCGAGCCCCACATCGCACCCCAAAGCAAAAAAGACCTCCCCGCAACGGGAGGTCTTTTTGCTTTGGGGCGCGAGCGCTGGGCTGGCGCCCAGCGCTGCTCCTCATTTTTATTCCACCGGCTGCCAGAGGGGGAGGAAGGTGAAGCGGTGGAAGGGCTGGCGGGGGCCGTAGGTCTTGTATTCGGACTCGGTGATCTCGTAGACGTCGAATTCTTCGAAGTCGGTCCGGAAGTAATTGACCCCGTCGTAGCTGGATATCTCATCGCAGATCTCGCCGCCGAGCAGCTGCCGGCAGACGAACGATTCCGTCGGGTCGTCCTCTTCCAGCGGGCTGGAAAGCCAGGTGCGGACCACCCAGCAGTCGGCGGTGAAGCCCAGCTCTTCCTCCTCAGTGCGCGTGAAGTCAATCGCCGAGAAGTCCACGGCGCGGATGGCGGCCGTGTAGAGGCCGTCGGTGGCGATGATCTCGGGCGTGCCGTCGCGGTCGATGTCCCACATCAGGTACTGCTCCGGTTCGCTCTCCTCGTATTCATCCATGCTGGCGACGTCCTGCCAGGCGGCGACGAGCTCCTCCGCGGAGCAGGGGAGCGTCTGCGGGATGCGGTCGTAGGTGTAGGACTTGCCGTTCGGCAAATTGGGCCAGGTGGAGTCGGTGAACGTGACCGTGGCGGTGTCGCCGTCGAGGGTGACGAGCCCGCCGATCGGATTGCCGTTGGCATCCGTGGCGGTGAACGCCAGCCCGTCGGGCGTCAGCTTCCCGACGCCGTCGTCCAGCGAGGTGAGGCGGAAAATGCCGACATTCACCGAAAAGCCCATGCCATCGGGGACAATTTCGAGGTTGGGCTCCCCGGTCTCCCGGTCGAGGTACTGGCCGACGTAGTCGTTGCCGGCGGGCAGGGAAGCAGCCGGTTGGGCGGAGTCAGCCGGCTGGTCGGCGGGGTCGCTGCCACGGCGCGGCTGGCCACAGCCCAGGAGCATCAGGGCGAGGCCTCCGAGAAGGATCAGCTTTCTCATTTCAGGATGCGGCCCAGGTCGGAAAGATTCTTGGACGGGGCGTCTCCGTAGGCGTGCTTGAGCACATACCAGCGGACGGTCCAGTCAAGCGAGGCGCCCGGGGCGAGGGTGGTGTAGGGGCCCTGCTCCTCAATTTCGACGAAGGTCTTGCCGGGGTTGGCGTAGATCTGGATCTCCGCTTCGCCGGGAGCGGCCTGGGCGGCTTCGATGTCGTCAAAGGCCTTGACGAGCATCAGCCCATTGGCGCTGAAGGCGAGCCAGCCGTGGCCGTCGGCGTTGATCTTGCGGTTCATGGAGGCTTCGTCCATCACGTACCAGGCGGCACCGTCGGAGAAGGTGAAGGGGAGTCCCTCCATGTTGTTGGCGGGCTCCACCGACGGGGCGTCGAAGAAGACTACGCCGCCGTTGGGCACGCGGGAGATCTCCCAGGGGGCCACTTTGCGGGTCTGGTCGGATTCGTTGACGATCGTGTATGTCACGACGATGGTGCCGTCCTCGGGATTGGTCTCGAAGCATTTGCGGATGCGGTAGCCGAAGCGCTCGGACTTCTCCCCGGTGAGCACGAGCCTGCCGTCCTTGATCTCGGCGCTGAAGGGCTTGGTGTCGTATTCCGCCACTGGCGGCCAGTTCCACTCAGCCTGCGGGCTGGTCCAGAAGGTGCTTCCGAAGGAGTTCGGGAAACGGCCCTGGTTGAGGATCTCGGCGTCCCCGAGCTTGACGGAAAGGATCTTGCCGCCGTGCTGGGCATCGACGGTCATGGTGAAATCTTCGTTGGTGATGCAGTACTTGCCGTCCTCGAGGGCGGTGATGTTCTGCGCGGATGTGCCGCAGGCCATCAGGCAGCCCGCGGCGATGAAAGAGATTAAGATTGCGTTTTTCATTGTATTATTTGACTTTCTTGACTTTTTCCGGAATGGCGAACGTGTCGGCGGGAATCGTGGGGTTCTCCTCGAACTCCGTCACCATCATGGAATTGTTGGCTCCGAGGGCGCCCTTGGTCTCCATCTTCAGGATGATGCCCTCCCAGACCCACACTTTGTTGGAAATCGTGCGGAGAAGCGACTTGGTCTTGTAGGTATAGACATCGCAGGTCTTGCCGAAGATCTCTTCGGTGCCGACTTTCTTGAACTGGCTCTGCTTGATGAACTCTTCGCTCGGGTTCAGGTAATTGAGGCCCGGGAGTCCTTCCGTCATGGCAGCCTCATTGTCTCTCTCATCGTCGAACCAGGCGCTGGTGTAGACATTGCCGTCGCGGAAGATGACTTCGGTGTTGTAATTCCCCATGCCTTCCATCATGATCTGGTCGTGCTGGTTGCGCAGCCGGCCGTAGTCGTCGAACCAGACTTCGTTGTACTGGAGGCCGCCGCTGGTCTGGGTCTCATATTTCAGGTGTCCGGATTTGATACCAAAAAAGTTATCCTGTGCCTGGAGGGAAAAGGCGCCGGCGAGCAGCAGGGCGGAAAGAATCAGAAGAAATCTTTTCATATCAAAGTGTTATTAATGAATATGCCTTTATTTTGCGAATATAGCGATTCTCAAGCAAAAATCAAACCAAGCCGTAGTTGATAAAGAGCGGAATATAAACTACATTTGCAGCATACAATCAATGCAGCATCCCAATGAAAAACCGTCTGGTCATCGGCCTGGCCGTATTCGTAAGTATATTCTCCGGAGTCACCTCCTGTACCAAACACGACGTCGAGGTCGATCCGTGTATCCTTGGCAGGATCTCTTCCTACAATGAGTTCGGTGCCGCCGTGCTGAATTTCACGGAGGCGGATATGGCCCGTGCCGGGTTTGCATTGGGCGATGTCGTCACCATCACGGTGGACGGCAAGGTAATAGAGATGCCTTACTATGACGGCTACTATACCCGCAACGGGGAATACCTGTGCATAGCCTACCCGACCTATCCTACCATCTGCTTTACGGCCAATAATATAGGACTTCCGGAAGAACTTACCGGACTTGAGGGTTATATCGTGGCCGTCAAGATGAAGGAAAAGGGCGGCTGCCTGGATGTACAGACGGCCCTGAGCATGAAGTACACCAACGGGAGGGAAGATTACAGCGACATCTCCGATGCTGAGTTTGCCAATGCGCGGGCCGTAAGGGCCGGCAACATTGCAGACGGTGTGTTGCACCGCAGTTCATCACCATTCTGCAACGAAATCGAACGTGCCGGATATGTATCGAAGTATCTGGAGACTGCGACGGTCGCGACCGTGCTCAACCTTGCCGACACGGAGGAGAAGATACTGGGATATGATATGCCTTCTTACAGCCGCTCATTATGGGATGAAGGCAACGTAATCCTCTGTCCGCTCAAGGCTGACCCGACTGCAGACGACTACAACAACCGTCTGATTGCGGCGCTCAAGGAGCTTCCGTCCCGCCCGGCCCCCTATGTCGTGCATTGCATGGAGGGAAAGGACCGCACGGGTTATGTGTGTGCGCTGCTTGAGGGGTTATGCGGCGCCAGTTATGACGAGATGGTGGAGGACTACCTGATCACCTATGACAACTATTATAGGATTAACCCTGCAAACAATCCGGACCTCTGCAACACGCTGGTGTCTTTGCGGCTCAACACTTGCCTGATGTATTATGCCGGCGTCAGCGATGAAGCCCGACTGCCGGAAACGGACTTTGCAAAGTCTTTCTCTGACTATCTGCTCACCCACGGAATGAACAGTCAGCAACTTGACGCGCTGATTCAAGCCCTCACCGCCGCACAATAGGAGTTCGCCTCCCGCTACGGAAAACGGCAGCCATTTCGGCTGCCGTTTCGTTTCGTAGACCAAACACTCCGAATCTCGAACCTCCGATTTCTGGAAGGGGCGTTGGAGATTCAGAGGTTTATAGATTATTGCGAAAAAGGCGATTAACATTTTGTTATTAACATTTTGTTAATTATCTTTGCGAAAAAGATATGGCTATGCTTGAGAACCCTTTCATTCTGGAGCCTTATAGATCAAAGGCATTTTTCTGCGACAGAGAGAAAGAAACGGAAGAAATCATCCGCAATATCACAAATGGGCGGAATACCACGCTCATCTCTCCCCGAAGACTGGGAAAGACTGGTCTTATTTTTCGGGTGTTTGACGAGATGAAGGCGAGAAAACTGCCCTTTGAAACCATTTATGTGGACATTAGTGACACATTGTCCATCGAAGAGTTCATCAAGGCAATCTCAGATGCCGTCGTCAATAAACTCGGAAAACAGCAGAAGATCACGGCATTTTTCAAGACACTGAAAAGTGTCCGCCCTTTGCTTGGCATCGATCCGCTGACCGGTTCTCCTCAAGTATCGTTCACTTTCGCTGACGATAACCAAAAGCAGAGTACCTTGAAAGAAGTACTGGGCTATCTTGAGAGTTATCCGCAGAAGGTTGTGCTTGCCATCGACGAGTTCCAGCAGATTCGGGAGTATAATGATGTCAATATGGAAGCGATTCTCCGGAAACATATCCAGCATCTGCATAATGTCCGTTTCATCTATTGCGGAAGTAAGAAGCATACGATGACCGATATGTTCACCAATGCCAAGAAGCCATTTTACGAGAGTACTTCCTTTTCATATCTTTCGAAGCTACCCGTACCGGTTTATGCCACCTTTATCAAGGAAAAGTTTGCATCGGCAGGAAAAACCATCGACGATAATTCCATCGGCTATATCATCGAATGGACGAAGGATCATACATACTATACGCAACGGTTGTGTAATGAAGTGTTCTCCCTTTCCGGGAATGTCGTTGTCCGGAATGATATAGTGGCCGCCATCCAGTCCATCCTTGATTCCGAGCGGGACCGTTTTCAAGAAATCCGCCGGCTGGTTACCCGCTTCCAATGGAAGATGCTGGAAGCAATCGCCAGGGAAGGCAGCGTTTCACAAATCACCTCCGCCGCTTTCCTGTCCAAGTATAAGATATCTTCCGGGCCGACCGCATTGAGAAACATAAAGGCGCTGATGGACAAGGAATTGGTATTGGCAACGACTACAGATGAGGGTACGTCCTATTCGGTCTATAATGTTTTTCTGTCTCGATATTTGGAAATGGATCGATAAAATCTCGAACGATAATAGAAATGAAAACCAGATTCTGTATATTCTTTTTGATACTCAGCGTCTTTCCGGCCTTTTCTCAAGACCGGCTGGTGCCGGTAGGGAGGAGTTCATCGTATGAGTATTATGAGCGTGTCGATGACCTGCTGCTTGGGAGAGGGAGAAACAAGTTTGTCTTTCAGGTCCGCCCATCTTTTGAGGCGGAGACTTGTCTATTCTTTTCGGATGAGACAAAGGAACTCGTCTTGCGGGAGGCCGGAAAGAACATTTGGTATTCTATGGAATGGTATAGTTCCTCGAAGGCTTCGAAGAAGCGTAGAGACCTATATTACGATATTGCCATCAAAGAGTATCGTTGTCCCGTATCGACGAGAATCTCGGAGAAATTGGATTCACTGTTCATGTCTGCCGTATTCTCGTCATCTCTGATGAACGATTCTTTGGGGCTTGACGGAACCACCTTCGAATTAAGGACTTTTTGGGGACGTTATGCCGCATCCTGTTGGTCTCCCAAGCAAGACGAGAGTAATTGCAGCCGTCTCGTCTGTGTCTTGGAAGCATTATGTGGCTTCGTAAGGGAAGAGAATATCAATGGAATTGAGGGATTAATACCTGAGATTGATGCATTGACAGCGATCTTTTCCGACCTTCTTCCTCAAGGAGGAAAGATAGTGGATCGGGAGACAGGATTCTTATTTGAAAGTCGATAAGTTTAAACAAATAAGTCAGCCTCTTCGGCTGACTTATTTTCTTTGGTAGACCAAACACTCCGAATCTCGAACCTCTCGTTCATCGAAGGGTTGCTCCAAATCCAAACCGTCGTCGATGGGCTTGACAGATATAGGTGAATTCATCGAGGTCTTCCGAATTCGTCAAAGTTGTTCTTCAATGCAGTTTCTGTAGGAAGAATCGCGCCAGGATGATGAATCCCGTTGTGCGGATCACATCAGCCTCTCTCCCCATCACAAGAAACATGAGGACAAGAGAGGCCGGTATCAATACGATGCCGCATACAAACCAAGTCTTTCCGAAATGCATATGCGCAAAATCCCATGTGTCTTGATTCTTCATGGATCTTTTCGTCCTGTACCCGAAGGAAGTGTTGATGTCCTTAGGAGCGTTCGTCATGAACATCCAGCCGAAGCCTATCATAAACAGGGGCATCAGGAGAACCAGAATCAACATATAATACCAGGTGGCCATACCTTAAACTCCAGTTAAAACGACTTTATGCTGCGTAAGCAAAACGGTCAAAATACCTGTTGAATGCCGCCAACTCGGAAAGATTTCGTTCGAGGAAGGCTTTGCAATAAAGTTCCCTTAAGCGGCATAGTTCTTCCAGCATGGCGGAGCGAAGCATCGGTGAGGCATCAGTGCGGCCATATTTGATGGTCAGGTCGATAAGCTCCTGAAAACGGATGAAAGCACTCTCGGCCCTGGCTTCTTTCCCTGCCTCAAGCGCCCGATAGATACGGGAAGTCTCGCTGCCGATGTTTGCCATCTGCTGCGGGAAAGACAACTCGGCCCAACGGCCGTTTTCTAAATCCTTATGTAGCATTATTAGAACTAGTTCTCGCAAAGATAACAAAAAAAGAGGACTTCCTTTCAGAAATCCTCTGTAGTAGACCAAACACTCCGAATCTCGAACCTCCGCTTCCTGGAGGGGCTGCTGCTGATACAGTCTTTCATTGAGATGATTGACCGATAAACAGGAATTTAGTGCTCTAATTACTTCATACCATCGATTCGGAGTTATTCCTGAAAAGAATACCCGAACCCGGCCTTGGCGACAAGAGCATCTCCATAAGGGCCTATCTTCTTACGGATGCGTGTAATGTTCACATCCACAGTACGGGGTGTGACAATGACATCGTCAGGCCAAACGGCCGACAGCAGCTGATCCCGTGAAAACACCTTCCCCCGGTTCTCAAGGAAGAGTTTCAGGAGTTCATACTCGGTCTTCGTGAAGGAGACATCCGATCCGTCCACAGTCACCTTTTTGGCATCAGTATCTATCTGGATGCCCTGGTAGCGGATACCATTGCGGACAGCACCGAGCCGGGCTTCCACGACATTGATGATGTAGTCTCCCGTCTTTTCACATTCGCCCACGAGGTCGGCATAAACGGTCCCCTTGTCGTAGCCGTACTGATGATCGTCAAGATTATCGATATTCTGCTGTTTGAGTGCATTGCGGCATGCATTAATCCTGCGCTCAATATCCTCTGAACGTGCCAGGTCCAATTCTTCCTTGCGCCCGGAAAGTAGTTCGTTCATCCGGGAAAGAGCATCACCGACCAACGAGAACATCTCCTGGATACCTTTATTCTGCTGTTCGGTAAACTCAATCTTGTTGCTCCTTTTACGTCGAAGGATGCGGGCCAGATTAAAGCAGCTGTCGCCCACGGATTCCAGCTCTCCGATCTGCCGAAGCATCGCCCTGACCATCTCTTTCGTATCATCGGACAGATGGGCTGACCCGAGATCTCCCAGGTATCGGCCAATCTCGTTCTCCATCCGGTCGCTGCCTTCCTCTCCCCTCTCGATGCGATCATATAGTCTGGAGAAACTCTGCTCGTCTTTTGCAGCATAGAGTTCCCTCACCAGTGCAAACATATGCTGAGTCTTTTCTCCGTAAACGACAATCTCTTTCTGTGCTTGAAGCACGGAGATTTCCGGAGTCTTCATAATACCGCCGCGAATATATTGAAGGCGGAACTCATCTTCCTCGTCAGACTTCCTGGGCCGGACAATCTTGCAAACCAGTTTTTCAATCTGCGGAATGAACCAAATCAAGACAGCCGTATTGATGACATTGAATCCTGTGTGGAAAGCCGCCAGCGTAAAGGAAAGCAACGTGGTGTCCTGCTGAGGCGCCTCTGGGTCAAGCCCCACTATGCCACAGACCATCCTCACGAAAGGGAAAAATACAATGAGCATCCAGATGACGCCGAATACGTTGAACACCAGGTGGGCCATTGCCGTTCGTCGAGCCTGTGTGTTCGCGTTCAATGCTGCTAGATTCGCCGTGGATGTGGTGCCGATATTCTCACCCATGACCAGCGCGATACCCTGATAAATGGAAATGGCTCCCGTGGCGCAGAGGACCATCGTAATGGCCATCAGCGCGGCCGAACTCTGGAGAACAGCAGTAAGGATTGTACCGATGAGCAGGAACAGCAGTATGGTGGCGTAATTGGTTTTGAAACTTGAGAAAAACGCAACGACCGCAGGCTTGCTGGCCAGGTCCATCTCCACGCCGGCGTTCTTCAGAAGGACCATCGCATAGAGCAGGAAGCCCAGCCCAATCAGGAAGTCTCCGAAATACCGATGCCTTCCCATTTGAATGAGAATGATACCGACGACCAGGACAGGCCAGACGAGATTGACGATATTGAAGGAGAAGCCGGCCGACAAAATCCAGGCCGTAAGCGTGGTGCCGATATTGGCGCCCATGATAACTGAGATAGCCTGCGTCAGGGTAAGTAGCGCCGCATTCACAAAGGATACCGTCATCACGGTAGTTGCCGACGAGGACTGGACGGCTACAGTAATCAGGGCTCCGGTGGCCACGCCGGAAAAGCGGTTCCCCGTCATAGCCCCAAACAAATGACGAAGCTGGGGGCCGGCCATTTTCTGCAGAGCCTCGCTCGTCATTTTCATGCCAAATATCAAGATAGCGATGGCACCCAGAAGTTTCAATACAATCAGCATATTCATAAAATTTCAGTGCAAAGATACGCACGCAGACTGGATCTCTCAAGGCGCAAAATCAATTGTAACAGAATTTTAACCGCGTCAGACGCCATAGTAATCATACTGAAACATCAATATGCTATCTTTCGGAAAACTTGATGTAATATGAAAAAGATGCTCCTATTTGCTTTAGTCATAATGGCTTCCCTTTTCACGGGGTGCAAGCAGAGGATAGAGCAAGCTCCGGAAGAAGTCCTCAGTGCCTTTGGAACGATGTTTCCTGGCGCCACACACATAGAATGGAGCAGGCAAATCTCCACTTTCACGGCCAACTTCTATCACGAACAGCACGAAAAGCAAGCACAATTCGACAGTACAGGCATCTGGCTACAGACCAGAACGGAAATGTCGATCTATGAAGCACCGGCCCCTGTCATGGCAACCGCACGCAAACTCAGCGATCGCAAGATTGATGATGTGTACTTGTTTGAACAATCAAACGGAGCCGCAGCATACTATATGGTGGAATACAAACAAGAAACGCCTTTCTCCACCAGACAGATCAACATCCTTGCAAATGGAACAATTCTATCTGCGTTTTAATCAAATGGCTATTGGCCCTTGCACAAATTTAGAAATGGCCAGATAAAACAAAAACGGCCCCTCAGTTAGAGGGACCGTTTTCTGTCAATCTGCTAATGAGTTTCGTGGTTGATGGCAATTTGAGCGTGCCATTATCTGGAAGGGGGATTAATTTCGGTTCCCCTTCTTGCACCTTCCTTGTTGTTCCCTTAGGCAATTTGAAATTAAGATAATCCGATGCATTCATACTATTATTCGTTAATGCCAATTTGGCTTATACACAATAATACCCTTATCATTTCAAGCAGCCAAGTCCTTGTGGAAATAAACACCACAGGGACTTTTCTCGTTATCAGAGTTGAGAGGGACGTGCTGTCGATAGCCTATTTGCGGGCAAAAGCACCAATCTAAAATGAACACTTTTTTATAGGCCCAGACAGTTTTTACCCCAGCAACTTAATTCTTGTTCCAAAAACACCTGATCGCAATCAATACAGATTCACGCACACAAAAAATAGGGTACCCAGTTTTGAAGCCCCCCGCCCAAAAGAGGACATGACTGTTTCTGTGCCCCAGTCCTAATCTGGAGAAAAAGAATGCTTTTCAAATTCAAAATGGAGAACCAGGTGAAAAAGGGACTCCTACTTTGGCGATTTCTATTTTTTCAGAAAAACTAGCAATCGGTAAAAAGTAGTGAAATCTATATCTAGCCGTATGCTGTAGCAAATATGTTCCCTAAATACCATCATCATGGACAATCTCATTATCAGACCTGCATGGCCTCAGGCCGTGCCAAGTCCTCAGTTCCCGTTCATCAACCTCGATGACATCCCTGAGGCAACCATCGTCGACTACGCACCAGTCGAGACTCCCTCCAACATCCATTTCTTGGAAGCCAACACGGATTCCATCACTATGGACGCTCTCACCAGTGACTGCATCGTCCCGACCTGGGGCAATCAGGAACTGACCATTTCCCACCAAGATTTCATCAACACCGTCTATGACGCTGCTAAGAACTACTTCTGTGGGGAATCCGTAAACGCTCCTGCAAGGTCAGCGGAGCCACGAGAACACCGACAGAGAAGAAATCTCCAGGCTGGTGTAGTATGTCAAGGAGCATTGTCTGAACCGGGTCGTATGCCTCGAATCAGCCGTCTTTATCTATTCGTCATAGAGGTCCTTTAGGAAATAATGATTATATTTGTAAGAACCCGTCTCATCGGGAATCAATGTTTATGGAAGACACTGGTAATATCGTTATTTACGAGTCTGAAGGAGGAGATGTCCGGCTAGATGTAAGGCTGGAGAATGGTAACGTGTGGCTTACTCAGCAACAAATGGCTTTGTTGTATGATAAAGCCCCTTCCACCATTAACGAGCATATCAGAGACATTTTTGACGATAAAGAACTGCTTCCAGAGGCCTGCAGAAAGAAATTCGGAAATTCCGAATTTCAGCAGAAAGCTCCCTACTACTATAACCTAGACATGATTATTGCCGTCGGGTTTCGAGTCCGTTCCAGAAATGGCGTCATCTTCAGGCAGTGGGCTGCCGAACGCATTCAAGAGTACATCGTCAAAGGCTTTACGATGGATGATGAGCGACTGAAGCAACTCGGCGGAGAAGGTTATTGGAAGGAACTTCTAAATCGTATACGGGACATTCGTGCTTCGGAGAAGGTGTTTTATCGGCAGATTCTGGATATCTACGCTACCAGCGTGGACTATGACCCCAAAGCCGATATGTCCATCGAGTTCTTCAAGAAAGTCCAGAACAAGATCCACTATGCCATTCATGGCCAGACGGCAGCAGAAATTATCTACTCCAGAGCCGAT
>CAJOHX010000023.1 GCA_905234475.1 uncultured Bacteroidales bacterium
CTACTCCTCCCGGACCATTGCCCACAAGGCGCAGCGGGGGCCGTGGAACTTCGACCTCCGTCCCGTCTTCTTTCTGGGCTTCCTGAACTTCGACATCCGGCACCTGGATCCGGCGAAGGCGGACCCCAGCCGCTTCATCCACAAGTTCTCGCTCCTGGAGGAAGAGACCAATGAGCTGATGAGCCGGGCGCTTCGCTTCGCCTTCATGGAGGTCGCCCGGTTCGACAAGACGATCGAAGAATGTATAACATTTGAGGACAGGTTCTTGTATATCATGAAGAATCTGCCTAATTTCGCAGCGAATCCCCAGTTGTGGGAGGACATGGACCCTTATTTCACCGAACTTATGGAAGAAGCCGAATTCGCGAAGATGACCTGGGAAGAGCAGGAAGCATATATCGCTTCGATGAAACAGAAGTGGGACTACCAGAACACCCTCGACTTTGCCGAGATGAGGGGCAGAGAGGAAGGCAGAGAGGAAGAGAGAATCAACATGGCTCGGGAGATGCTGAAAGACAGCGTCTCTGTTGAGACGATTGCCAAGTACACACGTCTCACCGAAGAACAGATCCGAGCACTCTAATTCATATACATACCTCTTCATCATCCCCGGCCCCGACCGGGGATTTTTCGTCATTCCGGGCGGTCCCAGAGCCTGTCGAAGGGCGACCCGGAATTTCCCCGCCGCCAGGGGCAAAAGACCCCTCCGGCGCCCCTGGCAGGCTGACGCCGGGCACGGAGAATAGGCCCAGCGTGCCCGGGAGGCAGAAAATTCGGTCGCCGGGCACGGAGAAGGGGTCCAGCGTGCCTGGGAGGGGGATTCGGGAAATCTGCAGGAGGGCAATGCGTCACATAAAAATGCGAAAACGCATAAAAACGTAAAAACTTTGCGGTCGTTCGTCCCAAAGATACGTTTTTGAATGCCGGGAATCTGGAGAGTTGTTATCTTCGGGCAAACGATTATGTGCGATTATGAAGAACAAGAACGCTAGGAAGCCCTTGCGGGTAATAGGAAAATTCCTATCTTTGCAAAAGCTATATCTATCGCACGGAAACAGAATGTGCCATGAAGTATAGTGAGCTAAAACGATTGCTTATCCAAACTGGATGCTATGAGACCGGGCTACAACAGAGCGGACATCCACTTTGGTACAGCCCAAAAACTGGAAAGACTTTCCAGCTGAGCCATCACGGCAGTCAAGAAGTGGCGGCCGGTACGCTGAATAAGATTATGAAAGTTGCTGGTTTAAAATGACGAGAATGAAAAAGGTCAAAGTATTTATAGAGATGTCGGAGTACGGATACTCCGCCTACATGGATGACACGTCCCTTGACTACAGTTGCATCGGCGAAGGAAAGACTGTTGAGGAGACCATCGCGGATTTCCACGCCGCTTATGCGGAGATGCGTGATCATTTCCATCAGCAGGGGAAGACGTTCGAGGAAGTGGAACTTGAGTTCTTCTACGATACCGCCAGCTTTTTGCAGGCGTTCGTCAAGGCGTTCAGCCTGGCAGGCCTGGAGCGCATCACCGGCGTGAACCAGACCCAGCTGGGCCACTATCTCCACGGTCGCAGCAAACCCTCCCGCAAGACGATCGAGCGCATCGAGAACGGCGTCCACGGCTTCGCCAAAGACCTGATGGCGATTCGGTTTTCCTGAGGAGTCACCCGGACCCCCTCTGTAGTCATCCCCGGCCCCGACCGGGGATTTTTCGTCATTCCGGGCGGTCCCAGAGCCTGTCGAAGGGCGACCCGGAATCTCCCCGCCGCCAGGGGCAAAAGACCCCTCCGGCGCCCCTGGCAGGCAGACGCCGGGCACGGAGAAGGGGCCCAGCGTGCCCGGGAGGCGGAATTAATGGTCGCCGGGCATGGAGAGGCGGCCCAGCGTGCCCGGGAAAGGGGAGATAGGCTAGGCCGCGGGGCGAGAAGTCGCCAACTGAAGACTATCCAGTCATTGCGGTAATAAAATTATTACCTATCTTTGCGGAGAAAGGGTTATGCCAACAGCGATAAGCATAGGAACCGCTTTTTCAACAAGAGCAAATAGGATATGATCAGGATTGAAAAGATTTGGCTGACGGCGGATGCCGTGTGGATCCGCACCGCGGACGGGCGCGAAGCCTGCGAATACTATGCGGACTACCCCCGTTTCAGGGCCGCTACTGCAGAACAGCGGGCGAATTACCAGGCGGATGAGTTTGGCATCTGCTGGCCTGATATCGACGAGGACCTCAGTTACGAATGTTTCTTTTACCCGAAACAGCGCACCGAGCTATACCGCATCTTTACGGCCCATCCTGAGTTGAACGCATCCGCCGTCGCTCGCAGAATGGGCATCTCGCAAAGCCTCTTCGCACAATACATCAGTGGCGCCAAGAAACCCTCCAGGGCCCGCATGGCCGAGATCTATTCCACGCTACACGCCATCGGCGAAGAGCTCCTGGCAATACCCGCCACGGCCTGAGCCCTGCCGGGCACGGAGAGGCAGTCCAGCATGCCCGGGGAAGGGAAAAACGCGTCAGGGGTGGCCTCCTAGGGGCCAGGGGCCGATGTCATGGATGCTATGTAAGTATACGAGGAAGTACGTGGTGACAAAGTAAGATTACGACTGGCATCAGTGAGATGTCAGTCGTAGTTTTCCTGTATCGATGGGGTGCCAGTGAGAGTTACTTTGTCACCGCCATCCAGTTGCCGGGGAGAAGGTCAGCGAAGTCTTTCTTGCCCAGTTCGTACTCGGGGATCCGGCGGAGGACATCCTCCAGCCAGGTTCTCTCGTCTACACCACGAGCCTTGCAAGTGGCGAGCAGGGAGTAGACCACGGCCGCTCGCTGTGCTGCGTCGTCATCGCCACAGAACAGATAGTTCTTCCTTCCGATGGCAAGGGGCCGGATGCTGTTTTCCACCATGTTGTCGTCTATCTTGTAACGGCCGTCAGTGACGTATAGGGAGAGTTTCTTGATGATTTTATAAGTGTAGGCGATGGCTTCTTCCATCAACGACTTTGGCGGGCACTTGAGGAGATTCACCTCCATCCAGGTCTCGAACTTCTTGATTTCGGGATAAGCCCACTCCTGACGCATAGCCTTCCTGCGCTCATAGTCCGGCTTTTTGTCCGCTTCATCCAGGGCATCGGCCTCACGCTCCACCTCATAGAGTTTCCCGATGTAGAAGAGCGCTTCGTTCGCCAACTTCTCGTTTTCCTTGCGGGCCTCGAAGAACTTGCGCCTGGCGTGCGCCCAGCAGCCCAGGAGCAACTTCCCCTCCATTCCCTCGAAGTGCTCGTACACACAGTAACCGTCGCTCTGGATGGCACCCCTGAAGTCCTTCAGCAGGCCCATCGCCACGCGGGTGCTTCGGGAACCGTGTTCATAGAAGAAGAACCGGTCCTCCTCCATCACGTCCACGACGCTCCAGACATAACCCTTCACGGCACGATGGGCCTCATTGTCGATTACGGGCAGTGTGCTCTCGTCCACTTGGACATAGTCACAGGCCAGGACATGCGCCCTTAGTAAGTCATATATCGGTTTGAGTTTCCCGACCACTGCCTTGAACCAGTCGTTGATGGTGGATGGACTTATGCTCACTCCCAGCTCCTTGTAGCTCTCTATCACCCTGTGGAACGGAAGGTGGTAGTGGTACTTACTGATGATGATATCTGCGAGCAAGGTGGCGTCGGCCATGCACTTGTGAAGCGGAGCGGGAGGAAGGACGGCTATCTCGAAGGCCTTCCGGTCCGGATTTTCCACCTGGAGCTTGCTCTTGAGGACGAACTTGTGGCGGATGATCCGGCGGATGTACATCTGCTTGGGCACAAGAACCAGGCTGTCCGTCACCTCGGGAGCCATCTCCGTATAGTCTTCCTTGTTCCCGAGTTCGGGATACAGGTGCTCTTCCTTCACTTCCAGGCGGCTGGTGTCGATGGGCTTGCGGACCTTGCGGTCGTGAGCCTCGACATGAACGAGTTTGTCCTGCTCGGCGACCGCCTTTGCCGCCTCCTTGTCCAGGCGGGCCTGTTCCTCGGGATCCATCTCCTGCTCGAAGAGACTGCCGGTAAGTTCCTCCGGCTTTTCCGGAAGACGGACCCGCTCGGTCTTCTGGCCGAAGAGCATCTGCGCGTATCGTGCGAGCGTGCGCTGCGCCATGAGAAGTTTGTCCTGAAGTTCCGAGTTCTCGCCTTTGAGCTCAGAGTTTTCTCCTCTGAGCTTTGCGATCTCGGCTTCCAGGGCCTCCATCCTTTTCTGTTCTTCGGCTGTCATTTTCCCTCGTTCTTTCTGATTACAAGATACGAAAAAACGGCCACACATGCAAGTCTGAGGCCGTTTTTCTTTGATTTATTTTACTGGTTTTCAGAAAGTTTTCTGCTCTGCCCGTGAGGCTTCCATCTGGACGTCACGGAGGACCTTCAAGCGCTGCAGCCGCCGTCTCGGATCGTCGATGATTCCCTGGATGGTATCAACCAGGCGGCGCCATTCGAAGGGCGTGATGGTGGGGTCTCCCTCCTGCACCCGCTCCACCAGATGCATCCGGCCGTGGTCCAGACGCTTGTTGTAGATGACAAGCCCGCCAGGCTCGTAACGCAGCAGCTTCATCATGTTGTTCGCGGAGTTCACGAACACAAACACGTCGCCGCTGTACAAGTTCTTCCCCATATGGTTGTTCACGATGCCGCTCAGCATGTTGAAGTTCTTGCGCATGTCCGTCGGCTTCGAGTACAGCCAGAACTTCGTTCCGTCTCCAAGACTGAACATGGCGCTACAGGCTTTTCAGGATTGTATATACCATCGCTGGCGTCAAGCCGCCCTGGATGCGCATGTCCGTGCCGGTCACCGTGCGCAGCTCGATACTCATCCAGTTCTCGCCAGCAGGATCTCTCTTGGACTTCCCGTGCGGCGCTCCGCTGCCGACCGCCCCATTCATTACAAACGGCGGCATCGCGCCTGCTACGGGGAGGAACCCTTCTGCAACCTCTTGTTTGCTGTACTTGCGTTTCCACCAAAAGTATTGATGCGTAGGGATGCCTTTCTCTTCCAGGATTGTCTTGATGGAGACGCCCTTCTCTCGGCTCTCCGACTGGATCTCTTCGATTTGTTCTCGCGTTATCATATGACTGTCAGTTTGTATCAGTGGGGCAAAGTTACATCCCACTAAGGCAAACTGACAGTCGTACTTCTTCGGATGCTTACGATGCTATTCGTAAAAAACGAGCAAATAAACCGGCCGCCAACCCTGTGAAGGGACGGCGCCCGAGTTATCTTCACGATTCAGTAAGCGGGAACAGCCCCGTTCGTAAATGGATTACGACTGCGGGGGGACGTAATCCGCCTGATTCCAACCGGTGGGAATGCCGCTGATTCCGCTCGGCCACTGTCCGGCCATGGACTGTGGCCGGGTGAAAGTGCCGTTAGATTTTACACTATTCAACCACTTGTTCAAACAGTTGCTAGCACTTATACTGGTCGCCAGACAAGTAACGTTCTCCAAGGCAGAGCAGCCACTAAACATCTCAGAATAACAATCCTTAACAAGTTCTGGCGCAGGAAGATCAGGGGCCGTGACAATCTTTGTTACCAGCTGGAACATCTGTTGGTAACAACCCTGGGCAAGCGTCGTCGCAGGTAAAAAATCCTGAGGGATCGTCTTAAGTTCCCCACACTGTCGGAACAATTCACGATAGCAGTCTATAGCAAGAATCGAGGCCGGAAGTTCAATTCCGCTGGCATCTTTAAGATTAGAGCACTGGCGGAACATATTGTAGCAGCATCTGTAGGCGACCGACTCGGCACGGAATACAGGAGTTCTGGTGAGGCTTGTGCAATTACGGAACATCTGCTGATAACAACTGGTCGGAAGTGTCGTTGAAGGAAGAGTCAAGTCCCTGTTAGGATTGATGTCAATATAGTTGACGGCCGTAGACGAGCCTTTTGAGAAAGCCCCATGGAAGGCGCTTGCAACGAGATTGTCCTTGTCGGCAAGCAGGCTCATGATGTTGCCGGAAATGTAGACCTTATTAGTTGCCGTAAAAATCGGTTTGTCTCCAGGCGTGCCATACTGATCGCCACCATTATTCGCGTAGTTGGCGCGGTTCCCGCGGACGCAAATTTCTTCGTCAGCATCGAGCTCGAATGACGCAGTATAAGGTGTCCAGGTAAGTCCTTCATCGAAGCTGTACTCGATTCCGTCATCTGCGTAATTGTAATTGAAAGTAATCGTGGTGCCGTCCACGGTACCCTTGATGTGGAAACCGTCGAAGTAGATGGTGGATCTTTCGATAGTATAATAGTTGTTGGCGGCAAGGGTGCCGGGCTTGAGGTCGAAACTATGGGATTGAGGGGCGTCAAGAGCGTCTGTCCATTCACAGGAAAGAGAGGCGCTGGACAAAGTAACGCTGCCGCCTTCGAGCGGAATCACAAAATCAAGCTTGCCGACAAGGCCATTGACAGTAGAGGTAACGATACCTTCCCAGATGGTATTTCCGCCGCATTCCAGCGAGGCGGTGACACTGGTAGCATCAGGAAGATCTGCAGCCAGAGTCTTTATCTTGCAGATGACGAACGATGAATTCTGACTGAGAGTGAACCTGGTGTTCCCGAAGTTGGTACTACATGTAAAATTACTGAACTTTTCTACTGCGTCGGCAAGGGATGTACCATACTCGTTGGAGGGATATGCCGTGCCGGTCAATTTCCCTCCGCCGGTAGTATGGATCCTGTCGCCGGAGCTTACCAGGGTTACATTTATCGGGGTGTCGGAGGCGGGCTCAAACTCATTTACATTCACAAGATCACCCTCAAAATACGCAGTAGTCTCGCCGGAACCGGAAATAAGCTTCAGGACACCGAATAGCAGCGGGCCCCCGGATTCGGGATCCGTGGCTGTGGAGCTGACGTAAAGGGCATCCGTGGCTTGGAAGACATATTTGGTGTCGTTATCGGCAGTCGTCGCCTTCGAGTCGTCGGAACTCGAAACCTGGACCTTGTAATGGGTGGTCTTGAACCCAGTCTCCGAAGGATCTTGCCCAGGAAAAGGTTCCCTTGTGCAGGAAAACGCCAGGGTTGCCAGCATCAGCAGTATGAAACTAAACCTCTTCATATGTCTACAAACCTCCTCCATTTATAGGATCGATAAAGCCGACACCGCCTCCGGCAGCGTTTGTTTCCGTGCCGTTGCGTACGGCACGGACGTAGAAATATGTTGCCCTGGAGCGGTGGGTCCCCTGGGTGGAACCGATATAGAATGTGTCGGATGACAGGATATGCGCAAGACTCGCTGCGGCATTGGACGGATTCCCGTCCTGGCCTCCTTCATTCCAGTTGGCGGTGTCCATCCACTGCCCGTTCCAGAAGGCTCCGGCCTTCTCCAGACGGAATAGCTGGGGGTAAGCAGGATCCGGCATGTAGTAATTCCCGCTCTGAAGCTTGAAACCGGTGCCTGCCCCACCTTTGAACAGCTTATAGTTGGTTCCGTTGGATTTTTCTGAACCCGTGCTTTTGGAAATATTAGGGCGCAACCAATCTCTCTGCGGGTCATCACCTGAATCGTCATGAGCCGGATAATAGATATGGTAGACATATGGAACAGTAACTTTGTTACCATGGTCCGTGTCAGTTATGCCTATGCTTATGATGTTATCTTTACCAAGGGTCTGGTCGTTGTCCCTTATCTTATTGTCGTTTTCGTCCAATATATAATCGCCCGTAACAGGATCTGTCTGGTATACAATATAATACGAGCAGTTGCTGACATCGATGTTAGCCTCAATGAAGTCTCCGGAAGTCATATTCATTCCCGTCACTACATCCGGCTCCCAATTGACAGTGATGTCGGAGGCCTTTTTATAACCATCGTCCCCGGTCCTTCCTGGATTGGGCACATAATTGATTCTGAGGACCTCCATCTCTGCGATGTTGGAGAGCGTATGCTTGTTATCTGCGGTAAGCACGTCAAGCTGGAAAGAGTAAGTGCCGGTAGCCAAGGAGTTCAGACTGTACGCGAACTGCCAGGTGGTGTTCCAATACCTGGCGCCAGAACAGGCGGCAATGTCAACGGGAGTAGTCTCATTGTCCGGGTCCTTGATGATCAGTGTCCACTTTTTGATATCAGAACTCGGAGAATTCGCCGTAAGCATCACAGGATAAGAAGGATTCTGCGCTCCGTTATACACACAGGGCAGGAGCCGGACCGATGCGAAAACCGGGGAAAGAATCCTGATTGGCGTCTCCAGCACCTTGCGGATGCCGGCATTGTTGACGACGATCGCCCTGATATACATATTTCCAAGAAGGGTAAGGTCAGTCGGGACGGTCCAGTCGACCGACTCATCCTGAATGGCTACGCCGGAAAGTTTGATACCTCCCAAATCGATACTCCGGGTTTCTTCGTTGCCGCTGGTACCCACATACACAAGATACAGGTTAAGAGACCGGATTGCAGAGCCCAGGGATGTGATATTCAACTTGATCTGGCAGTCGTCACCCATATGGAGCTTGTTTCCTCCGGGCACCGAGATGCTTCCCGTTATCTCTCCGGTGCAGTTCATATCCTTCACGCAACGGATGTCGCTAATGATGGTAGGCTGATTATCCCTGGAATTGTGCATGTGCGTGATGCCGCTATCATAGCCCCAGCCGATTTTATGACTTTCTCCCGGAGTTATCCTGCTCCCGCGTTTTCCACGGGAATAATATGTACGGGAGGGGTACTTCATGTTGTTAGTCCAATATCCTGAAGGCTGCAAGGAGGTCATAAGCAGCAGTTCCGTCATGTTTGGGAAACGGTATCCGGCCGGGCATAATGAATTATGACCGGCAGCGGTTATCATGTCGTTCAGCTCCTCCTGGGTCTTATTGGCAGGTACAGTCACTTCCGCCGCCGGATTCTGCATGATCATTTCCATGTATACGCGGTTTTTCATCGAATACTCGTCCGCATAAGGAAGATCCAGCAATGTGAATTCCCGGATGCAGCGCGGATCGAGACGGGAGAAACGCAGAGTATAGGTTCCGTCGCCATTGGCATTGACCTTGCCGCTGGCGTTAAAACCCTGGGGAGAATCATAATATTGGTCAGGAATCACATCGAGATCAGCTTCGCTGATGTCCTTAACCCCGCCTCCCGAATCGTAAGTGCCGATATTGCGCACACAGCGTACGGAAGACACCTGATGCCTGTCATCCATAGTGAATTTTACCGAAGGGTATGAAGTGTAGGCCCAGTTATAAGACTCGTATTTGGATTTGGTGGCACCTTCTTCTGCGCGGATCACTTGGGGATTAGTAATACCCGAACCCGATACAACGGTAGAGGCCACCACCCAGGATCTCCATTCACGATTGTCTCCGATACTGTTCTTATTCTGTGGCTGATACAAACGGGCGGAAGGGCTGAGCGCCTCGTTTCCCACCCACATGCCGACAAGCTGGTTGATGGAAGCGGTATACCAGCGTACTTCCTTAGGGGAAATATGGCCGTCACCGTCGTTGTCGCGGTTACGGGTAAGGCATGAATACGCAAGATACTTGTAATCGTCCTGGAGTTCGGGCGTGTTATTGTCTACAGTGTAATTCAGGAACGTATCCCAGCTAGGAGAGGTAGATACACCCCAGATCGCGGCGGTATTGTATCGTCCGTTATCATCGTTATCTGGTTTTGTCGATGTAGGAAGAGATCTGCCAGTGGGCCACCATGGCCAGATGGTCTGCGAATCATCCTTCTGCTTGCGGATGCGGTACTCCATCTCATCAACATGCTCGGTTCCCCAGAGGGTGCGCAGGTCCGGAGAATATGTGTTATAGAAGGTCTGGATGGACCGCTGGATGATGGAGTGGCTGGAGGTAATCACATCGCTCTGGCGGTCTTCGCTGTAGACAGCCTCTGAAAGAATGTGTAGCTCGCGCGGCTCGGCATTGACGAATTTGCGCCAGAGTTCCGGATCGGCCTTTGCCGTTGCCGGATCGAGAGTAGGATCCTTTTCGTAGTAGTATTCGTCGATGAAGGCGGTTACGCGGATAACGTAACGTTTACTCTCGTCTTCAGTGGTGGAAGGATCGTCGGATACTCCGGTAGACTCCTCCAGGAAGTCGTTGGCTTGTCCGGCATTCTTCTTCTTCGTCTGGTCGAGTATATAGTTGTAGAGCTGATGAATGTCCATCAGCTGACCCGATGCGAGTCCCGTAGTATAATCCCAATCCTTGTCATAGGTATCGCCCGGGTATTTTACACGGTTTTCTGAATAGGTGGCCGGCGAACCCGTGGCCGCATTGAGCCCGAACTTAACCCACAGGTAGTCTTTGCAGTCGAAATTCCAGTCGCCCTGTCCTCCATTTGCGTCTGGATCCCATTGGGCGCCGCCTTCGTCGAAGGGGGTCTTTACATACCAGGAGACTTTCCGGCCTTCGAGTGCAGGAGTGTAGTTGAAGGTAAGGCAGTGGTACTCGTAATGGGCATCGCAGTTAACCACCGCATCGGTAGAAAGGAGCAGGGAACCTTCCTGACCGGGCTGGTCTTCCCTGATCTCGTTATTGTTCAGAGGATCTCCTATCACCTCGATGTAAATGGATTTGGAATTGGTGATGGTGACGTAGTAATTGTAGAAAGTGCTGCGTTCCACGTTATAATTGTCCCAGTCGTGATCGGCAGAGTGCTCGGTATCGTTCGGATTACTGTTACCGAACTGGCCGAGATGGACAGTGTACATGGCTTCCGTGGTGAGGGCGTGCTTCGCCGCGGTGCCGACTATATCCGAAATCCCCGTCGTTGTAAGGCCGAGGAGCAAATCGAACTTTACATAAGTCGAATTCAGCGGTGCGTAAATAAAGGTGGGATCATTCGATTCGGGATCAGATTCTTTTTCTCTCAGATAATAGCTGGGAGACGGAGCGTTTGCGATTTTCTGGTCCGCAGCCGGCGCCTGACGGTTCTCAAGCATATAGAACGAGAAAACCTGATAAGTCTGGGTATCATCCGTCCCCTCGAAAAACGCCTTCTGCGTGTCAAAATATGTCACGCTGGAAGGGGCGTCGGCGCTCGGAAGAAGATAGCACTCCGTCGGCACGTTGAACACCTGCCATTTGCGGGCCTCGCTCTTTTCGGGATCTATATTGGTGGAATTGTATTTGATCCAGAATTTAACCTTTGCGTCGAGGGGCTTCAGCTGGAGCTGGAACTTGCCATTATTCTTGTTGTAGGTGGCGACATTATTGACAAAACTTCCCCATTCGAGGTCTCCAGTATTGACATCCTGGAGCATATCCATCATCAGGAAAACATCAGCCCTGTCGACGATCTCCTGCTCCAGCGTCACACGGACGGTTTGAAGATCACTCAACGAACCGATACCTGAAAGAACGTCCAAGGCGTCCCGGTGGTTAAGCGTGGTGATGGTATTGTCTATGTTGGCCAACAGCACCAGCGTGCAATGACTCTTGGACTGGGTGGCAATTTTCACCACGCCGAAACTGTTGTCGGAATTCTCGACATACCAGCCCTCGTTGCTGTTGGCATCAAGATTCTGCAACGAATTGTTAAGATGCTCGAAGGTGAAGAAGCGTTTGTAGAAATTGACCCCGCCTTCATCGAAGAGCATGATGTATAGGTCACGGACCCTCGCCTCATCGGCGCGGGAGGATTCTGATTTGGTGCCTATGGTGACATCCAGCTGATCCGGTACTCCGAAACCGATGTTCAGCATTACCGGCGTTCCCTCCGGATAGCAGAAACGCTCATCCGCGGGCCATAACTCCTCCCTGATGCAGGAAAGCGTTGTCAATAGAACCAGAAGAGCTACTATGCGTGAAAGGAATCTCATGGTTTAGTCGAATGTCATATAATTGTCTTTCGAGTCCCAGTTCTGGACTTCAAAATTGAACGAATAGTCGTGCTGGCCAGCCTGCTTGGTGATGCGCGTCTCGATTTTCAGGTGCTGGTTGCGACTCAGATAAAGGATATCCGAGGAACGGCTGTCGTGTATGGGAAGATCGGGGAAACTATACTCGTCGTAAGTACTGCTATCCCCTGAATTATAAGCCTGCTCGTTCTTGGTGATACGAAAAGATATGGTACACAGGTATCGACTTCCTACCTGGCGGGGGGGCGCTACGCTGGGGAAAACCTGCACTGTGCCCAGCGTCGATTTGTTTTGCGCATCAAAAATCAATTTGTCGTCCCCTGAAATCACCGGAGCATCCATCCCGATATTGCGTCCGTAACCGGTCACTTCGTCAGGAGAACGCTGGAAAAGATATCCGCGCGAAGGATTGATATCGCCTATTACCACATTGCAGGCGTGGACTTCCAGGTCGTCGTCACCTGTCTCATTCTTGAACGTGACGCTGATACGGGCCACAGGCCTCAGAAGCTGAAGGTCCACATGGCCGTTTCCGCTCGCAAGAACGTTGAGGGTGCCCTTTGCGGTAATGGGCATACATTCGTTGTGACTGCCGTCCTCAAAAGCGGGTTGCCCGCTCGCAACGGAAAGCTGAAAGTCATTCATCTGGTCGGCGGTAGTGCATGCCTTCAACGAATTGAGCACTCCGGATGGCAGCCCGGCAGTATTGGCCACGGCATACACGGTATAAGGGCCGTTGGCCCTAAGAAGGCCTGTAAAGAAAACCGTGGAAGTCGTCGCGTCGGTAAGCGTGGTGTTGCATTCCGATGAATAGTCATTGCTCATCGAACCAAAGAAGCCGTCCGGATACCAGGCGACAAGACTGCCGCCCGAATTTGCAATAGCAATTACGAGATCCGGCTTTCCTGTGGTTCCGTCCACAATGATGCCGCCGCCGTCGGCCGGGTCTCCGCTCGGAGCTCGGGTAGGCAGTTCGCCGGTGGTGATGGACACCTCAACCTTGCCCTGCGGCGGGCCGAGCGGCTCCTTTTCATCGCAGGAGCTACAGACTAGCAACAAGGTCGCAAGCAAAGCGGCAGGATAGATTCTCATTCTCATTGCGTTATTATGACACCGGGGGTCTCTGCAATCACATCTTCCCAGTCGGTAACATTTACTGTCACATTCACGCCTCCGCCAAGGCGTATATGAATCTCGTAAGTATACTTTTTCCCAGGCTCCCATCTGGTAATGAAATCGTCGGAATTCCTGACGTGGATTTCCTCAAGATTGATTCCGAATTGAGCGTAGACAGTTTCAGCGGCTTCCGTGTACGGATTGATATGTTTGTACTCGTAATCCAGGTACAGCTGCGGAGTATAACCGCCGGATGGTTCAAGTTCCTGAGGAATCATCAGATCCCAGATTTCAGTGTCGGGATAATGGGAGGCTGGATTAATGGTATGGGGACCGGACGAGTCGCCGAGGACACCGGTAATCAAGCCGTTATGGCCCTTCGAACTCCATGTGGTAGTCGTCGGTGCGGCAAGAGAGTGCCCGTCCTGGGAAAAGGTTCCGTCCGAATTGGTGACGATGTTTCGGAACGTGAAGGCGTTCAGTGTGATATTCGGGTTGGGAAGACTGCTCGGAGTGTCATTGTAAATGGTTACGCTGACGGCGCTGAGGACATGCTGGAACGGCATGTGGACAGTTGCGGTGCTGATCTCGTCGGCATTCCCCTTCGCCCTCTGGCAGAAAGCGACAAGGATGTCATACTGATTCTCGGTCGGGTCATAATCCTTCACCGTTGCGGTCAACGAACCGCCAGACGCGGGATTGCAGGAAATGGCCGATAGGGGCGCCCCGCTGAATGCCAGAAAATCATAAAAACTGGCTCCCGTATCCCAGAAACGGTCGTTGGAATAAGTCCATACGTCGTCCGAGGGGTCATTGGCATTGCTGCCGAGGTTCTTCAATGTAACCTTATCCCCGGTGAAAACTGAAGAAGACACACCGGAAACGATTTTCCTGCCCCAGATGAAGAAATAATCCGCATCAGCAGCCCCCACGTCATCGGAAGCCTGGTTGAACGTATTCTTGAACGTGCCCGATTTAGTGGCTGGTGGAGTAGCGTCCTGCAGCAGCAGGGATCCGGCGGAGAAGCGGATGGCTCCCCCGTCCGGGTCCAGGGACCCATTCCAGATGCATCCTGTCATGAGCAGGATGCATCCGGCGAGGGCCGCTGCGATGCGTATGATGCGGTTAAACATTTGAATTAGTTGAGGAGGTAGTGGTAGCCATTGACGGGAGTCCAAGGATCAATCTCGGCGCTGAACATGATTTCATGTGCATCAATGGTAATGTAGAGCGTGTAGTGCTTCCCAGGCTCCCAGCCGGTCGCGAATTTGGCATCATTTGTCTGGTCAGAATTATCGACGGTATCAAAGTCAGCGAGATAAAGCGTCCTGGTGTAGGTGGTGGGATCCGTGCCGAGAGTGTAGGAGATGGTAATCTTCTGGCTGGCAGTGTTTCCTGATGCACCAAACGTCTGCGGGACAACTACGAGATGGTCAAACAGCGTGGTAGATGCCCCCGGGGTCGTATTCGCGGTGGTGTTGTCTGCTGCGAAACCGCTATCGGCTGCAATGATCTTCTGATTGTCGGCCGCAATAGCGGCATTGGTGGAGGCGTCGCCATAAACAGGCGTTACACCTGCGGTAGGGAGATAAGAGACAGGATTTGAACTCGTCCAGGAAGCGATGGTAAGATTCGGAACAGTGGTGCGGTTTGCATCTACTACCTTGTTGTAATTAACCACATGAAGAACACCAGTATTAAAGATGTTGTCCAGCGAGATGGAGGAAATGCCGACCGCGGCAGTCAGAGTGGGTGCCTTTTTAACCTTAACATCGACAAGGGACGCAGCATGGTTGAACATCATATTGACAGTAGCGTAGCTGCTGAAATAAGTAGACGATGCTCCAGAGCCTTTTGCGACATCAGTTTTGTCGGCAACGAGAATATCGTTGTTGTTGCCCGCGAATACGGTGCTGCCGGTCGTGATTTCACCCGTTTGGGCATTAATCGAGGCCCCCGAAACATCCTTAACTCCAGAAGGCGAAACCGCATAGAAGGTGTAGAGTTCTGCTGAACTGTCCCAGTAGCGATGATTGTTATAATCCCAGGTAAGAGTCCCGGAACCGCTGGCCTCGACCACATCGCCATTAAAAATGGTGGTAGTCACATCGGGCTCGGGGTCCGTGTCCGTTTTGGCACCATATACAGCGAAGGTGTCACCGGCGAGGAAATCGTTGGAACCCTGAACGCGGGCTTCCGCCTTCGTCAGGTGTTCGGTCCAAGTGCCGAAACCGATGGGGGCTTCAGCGGTGGGTTCGACCTCGAAGGTCTTGGTGCAAGCGGTGGCCGCGATGGCGGCGACGGCTGCGAGGATGATTAATCTATTCATACGCATTAAATGTGTGTTGAGTTAAACTATTCCTGTGCCGAAATTTCAATCGTCTAATTAATAATCGTTTGGCTTCCGTGCTCCTCTTGCCAGTTGCCGATCAGCGCGTCGAATCCGCCGCCCCCGCCGGGCTCCGGCTCTTCGGGCGGGAAGTCGTTGACGTCGAGCTCGACGGTGATTACGCCGCCTAAGGGGAGGGCGCGGACCTGGTCGGTCACGTCTACGTGGATGTTGGTGTAGCCGCCGTCCTTGTAGGAGACGCTCAGCACCAGGAAGTGCTGGCTCTCGGAAGCAGCGACGCTGGCGTCGTCGTAAGGGTTGCAGCCCGGGATGCCGAAGCTGATCAGGCGGGCGCCCAGCAGGTCGGGATCTGCCGTCCGGTTGATGCGCACGTCCATCGGCACGCTCACAATGTTGGTACTGGTGATGCCGGTCTGCAGATTCACGCCTTCGGACATGCCGGTGAGGGCGGCGCCGCCGGCGCTGCCGATCACGCGGCCGTCGTTGTTCAGCAGGTGCACCTGGACGAGGTAGATGAAGGTGGAGGGGTGCAGCTGACCCTTGATGCGGAGGACATAGCGGCCGTCGATATATTCATAATCCTCGAGGTTGTCGGTGATCTCCTGACCCTGGTCGAACAGGGAATACAGGCAGTCCGGCATCAGGACCACGGGGTCGTTCTCGAAATCCAGGACTTCTTCTTCCGCGTCGTCGGCCTTGGTGCCGGCTGGCGTGGAGGAGTTCTCCTTCTGGCGGGAGCTCTTCACCAGGGACGATGTGCGCAAACCCTTGGAAATCATGCGGGTGTAGGCGTAGACGTCGTCGTAGTTGCTCTCCGAGCTGAAGAGGATGGACTCGGAGTCGTTGTTGTGGAAGAGGAAGTCGTATACGCCCGCGAAGAAGCGGATGCGAGACTGGTCTCCGGCGAAGTTGTGGACCTGATAGCCGATATAGTCGCCGTCCTCGCCCAGCGTGTAGGCGTGCAGGCGCATACTGGCCGGCGCCTCATAGCCCAGCGGGCCGAGGGCCTGGACATTCCATCTGTAGTCCCACTGGACCTCCCAGTCGACCTGCCACATCACGTCCACGTCCACCTGGGTGAGCACTTCAACCTCCACCTCCACGGCCTTGCGCAGGTGCAGGGGCGGGTCGATGCGGCAGGCGCAGAGCGAGAAGAGAGAGACGCTCAGGATGACAGCGCGAAGGCCCTTCGACAGGCTCAGGGCCCGGATGCTCAGGAGGTTACGCAAAAGTCTCATTTCACGGCCCTCCTTTTATTGCGGTTGAACAGGTCGATGCCCAAGGAGATGTAGGCCCGGGTGGGGCCGCCCCAGAGCCAGCGGTGGTTGCGCTCGCGGAAAGTGTCCGGATCGCCGGCGTAGTCGTAGTAGTAGCGCTTGGTCGCGTCGTTGCCCCAAACGTAAGGGTCGTATTTGGCATAGAATCCGCCTGCGGCGATGCCCAGGTCGAGGAAGAGGCGGCGGCCGAAGGTCCACTTGTGGCCGATGCCCAGCGAAGCGCCGATGCCTTCGCCCTCCCAGCCCTTGGCGGCCCAGCCGATGCCGAACTGGGCGACGTTGGCGTTCGCAAACAGATACAGGCCGTGGAAGCGCTCCTCGCAGGCGGGGAAATAGCGGCGCGTCCACAGCGTGATGTTGTTGATCTGCAGGAAACGGTGGTCGTCCCAGTGCTTCCACATCGGCCATTCGACGTCGGCGCCGAAGGTGAAGTGGCGGGAGTTCTTCGGATAGTACTCCAAGCTGAAACTCGGGATGGAGGTGAGACCGTAGTTCGGGATATAGGTAATGTCGTACAGCAGGTTGGTGCTGAGACCGAAGACCGGACGAATCGTGCGCTCATAGCTAGCGCGCTTGCCCGCTCCCGCACGTTTGCCGGTGCCCATGAGGGCGGGGATGGCGAGGTTGTCGGGCTGCAGCTGGATGGCGGGGGTCTGGGGCATCCAGGCGAGGCTCGCCAGCATGTCGTCTTCCGCGATGCGCGGCTCGTCCAGCGTCCAGTAGTGCGGCGTCACCGTGGTGGTGCGGTAAGTGGGGAAGAGCTTGCGCATATATGCGCTCCAGGATGGGAGCGAGCGCAGGCGCGCCTCCTTGCGGTCGGGCGTGGCGTCGGAATCGATGATCTCCAGCATCCGGGTCCGCGACACCTCCGGCAGGGAAGCGTCGCCGGCCACCGCCGCGCGGAAATCATCCCAGACCTCCCCCTCGGACACCATCGAGACGGTGCCCTGGAATTCGGGGTAATGCTTGGTGATGTAAGTTTTGACGGAGCGGGCGCGGCGCAGGGCGAGAAGATGGTTATAATCGTAGTTGCCCTCCATGGAGGAGCGGCCGACGATGCGGAGGGTGTCCAGGACCGTGAAGTTGCGCGCGCTCATCAGCGAGTCCAGCTCGGCCAGGCTCCGGCGGTTGTCGGAATAGTCCGGGCGTACAGTCGCGTCGTCGAACCCGAACCAGATCACCACGACCGGCTGGCTCGTCGCGGAGGACGGGTTGACCGGTTGAGCCTGGACGGGGGCGATCCCGGCCAGAAGGGCGATCAGAGTGGTCAGAAACAGGTTCATTTGCCTTAGTGTGCGCGCACCTACGATATATATTAGATGCAAAACTAGTTGGTTTCGCTATTAAATCCAAGGCAAATATCCGAAATAATTTTTGATTTAGCAATTTTTTTTTGTCGATTCGCATAATATTTTCGAAAAATTAAACCATTCTTATAAAATTATTGCGAAAACGTGAATCCCATTCTTGGTTAGCGATTCGTTAAATTGATGATTTGGCGGCCCCTAGCGGGGCCGTGTTAGACCGTCAGAAAGTGCGTGGTCAGCATGCCCGTGACCATCAGGATGGCGAGGGCCAGCAGGCTCATCAGCCAGAGGATGAAGATCACCAGGCCGGGGTGCCACTTTGGAGATTTGAAGCCGAAGAGCAGCTGAAGCGCGCCGTACAGGATCCCGATGAAGGGGAGGAAGATGACGACTGCAGTGAGGACGTGGACCCAGGGCTGGGTGAGGGTGGCTGCCACCGAAGGGGCGACACTGCGCAGCTCGATCATCCCCTGTTCGAAGAGCTCGCCCAGTCCGAAGAAGCTGGTCTTGCCGCCGAGGATGCCGCTGCCGAAGGTGAAGACGCCGCCGGTGAACAGCACGCTGAAGGCGACGATCAGCAAGATCACGCCGATCAGCTTCTCGAAGATGGTCCCGAACTCGCGGGCGGCTTTGGTGTTGCCCACGGTCTTGACGGCGTCGTCAATCTCCCGTGCGCCATGCTCGATGCTCCGCTGGATGCCGCTTAGCGTGCCGTCCTCGCCGCGCTGCTCCCAGCGCTGGCGCACGGTCTTCGCCGCCGGCATGCAGATCCATAATATAATATATAGGATAGGCACGGAGAAGTGCAGGGTCACGACGGCATGCGGGCCAGTCCAGTGCCAGCCCACGAACGACAGGACCGTCAGCGCGGTGAAGAGGATGCGGAAGAGGGCCGGGTCGGTGTCGAGGTAGGCGGCAATGCCGCTGCACACGCCCGCCACGACCTTGTCGTTCATGTCGCGGTAGAGTTTGCGCTTCGGAGCATCGGAGATTCCGGCTCTGCGGCCGGAATGACGATCGGAAGAACCATTTTCGTCATCCCGGGCTTGACCCGGGATCTCCTCCTCTCCCGCGGCCTCGATGATCTCGGGCTTGCCGAGGATGCCGATGATCTGCTCGATCATCTCCCGGGTGCACACGCCGTCGCGGCCGGCCTTCTCCAGCAGCAGCTCCGCCATGCGCTCCTCAATCCCTTCCATGATGTCCGAGCCGCCTTCGCGGCCGTCATAATATTTCTCCAGTTCGCCGAGGTAGTCTCCGACGAGGGTGGCGGCGTCCTGCTCCAGGGTGAAGGCGTAGCCGCCGAGGCTGAAACGTTCTACTTCTTTCATGCTTGCTTGAGGGTATTGATGCCATCGACGAGTTCCTGCCAGGCAGCGTCCATCTGGGCGAGCTGCTCACGGCCTTTGTCCGAGAGGAGGTAGTATTTACGGGGCGGGCCCTGGGTGGACTCTTCCCAACGGTAGGAGAGCAGTCCCTGGTTCTTCTGCCGGATGAGCAGGGGATAGAGCGTGCCCTCGACGACGATCATTCCCACGCTCTTGAGCTCCTCGATGATGGCCGAGGCGTAGGCTTCGCGTTTGTTCAGGATGGACAGGATGCAGTATTCGAGCACCCCTTTCCGCATCTGTGAGCGGACGTTTTCTGCGGTGTTCTCCATGGCGTTCTAGCTCTTTTTGTTGGTGGTTTTGGCGAACTTCGCCAGGTTCTCCGCCGTGACCGGCAGTCCGTACATTTCGCATTTCTGCGTGGCCGTGGTGGCCTTCGGGATGGCGATCCAGCAGATGAGGTAGATCCAGAATCCGGCCGTGCCGGCGACGAACGCGACGAGCATGAGCACGCGCGTGAGCACCACGTCGATGTCGAGGTAGGTCGCGAGGCCGGCGCAGACGCCGGCGATGCGGCGGTTGTCGTCGTCGCGGTAGATCTTCTTGCGGCCCGGCTCCGCCTGCTCCGATGCGGCGGCAGCGTCCGCCGGGTTGCTCTCGGGCGTGCCGTCCGGCATGCCGAGCTGGCTGGTGACCCGCTCCACGAGATCGAGCCCGACCACGCGGCCGTCCGTGCCGACTTCCTGCGTGAAGAGCTCCGCGATGCGGGACTCCAGGTCTTCCATCACCTCCGCATTCTGCGAAATGGGCACACCGGACGATGCGACCAGGCGCGCGCGGAAGTGCTCAAGGTATTCACTCAGACGCCGATAGGCGTCCTCCTCCAGGGTAAAGCTTCTGCTTCCGAGGCTGATGTTCAATACTTTTTTCATTTCTTATAGAACTTTGACAATGCAAAGATATATAAAAAATATAATACCTTGTATCGCAAAGTACCAAAAAAATGAAAATATTTTTATTTCGGCTTCCAGGCCTTGAGCCCGGCGACGACGGCGGCGGAGAAGCCCGCCTCTTCCATGGCGTTGAGCCCCTGGATGGTGATGCCGCCGGGTGTGGTGACGCGGTCGATCTCCGCCTCGGGGTGCGTGCCGTGCGCCTCCAGCAGCTCGGCGGCGCCGCGCACGGTCTGGAGCACGGCTGCGAGCGCCTCCTGCGGATAGAGACCGAGCTCGACGCCGCCCTCGGCGGACGCGCGCACATAGCGCAGCGCGAAAGCGGTCCCGCACGAGGCGAGCATCATGCCGGCGTTCAGCCGTTTCTCGTCCACGAAGGCGGTCCGGCCGACCGCGTCGAAAAGACCGCGCACCACCGCAAGCGTCTCCTGCGTGCCGCACAGTTCGTGGATGAAGGTCATGCTCTGCCCGACTTCGACCGCGAGGTTGGGGATGACGGTGTAGGCGCCCGTCACGCCGGAGCCTTCCAGCCAGGAGAGCATCTCCGCGGACGGAATCCCCGCCACGAACGACACCAGCACCTTGCCGGGCAGCACCGGCCGCAGCTCGTCCAGCACGCCTTGCGCGAGCCAGGGCTTGACGGCGAGGACGACCACCTCGGCATCGCGCGCCGCCGCGACATTGTCGAGCGACGTCCGGATGCCGCGCGCGGCAAACTTCTCCAGGGTGGCGGCGTGTTTCGCCGTGACGGTGATGGCGGCCTGGGGGAGGGCGGCCGCGAGGCCCAGGGCCGTGGCGCCGCCCATGTTGCCGGCGCCGATGATCGCGATCTTCATGACACTACTAAGTTTACTGCTTGCAAATGTAGGCAAAAAGCGACTCCGAATCAACCCCCTCGCGCACGCGCGTACCATTAGATTCAAATAGGTCCAGCGCTTCGATGCAGAGGTTGTCGACGTAGTCGTTCCAGCGGTCCCCGCTGTGGCTCTTGACCCATTGGAGCGTCACGCGCAGCGAGCGCTCCGCCTTGACCTTGCGGTAGAGCTGCACCAGGTCCCAGTCCTTCTTGCTGCGGACCAGGCCGCTGAGCAGCGCGATGCCGTTCTCGCTGTCGCTGCGCACGAGCACGCTGCTCCCGGCCGGGACGTGCAGCAGCGCGTGCACGATGGCGGCGAGCTCCTGGCGGTGGCTGGTGGAATAGCGGCTGACCTCGCTCCACTGGTAGAGGGGCTTACTGCATTCGCCGTCCAGGACGATGCAGGCGGATGCACCGAAATTCTTCGGCAGCAGGTAGCTGCCGTCGGTGTAGGCGAGGTAGTCATATTGCGGCTTGCCGCTTTCCCGGTAATCCCAGTAGGTCATAGGCAGCGGCCGCCTCGCGTGCGCACGTGCGCGTTGTAATAATGGAAAAGCTCGCGCAGCAAGGGCACTAGTATTTGTTCAGCGGGACGCCCGCGGTCATCTGGTGCACGCGGCGCTTGACATCCTCGAGCACGGCGGCGTGCTCGGCGAGCGAAGCCTGCTGGGCCGCCGTCGGGACCTCGTCCTTCTTGAGGGTGAGGGCCTCGATGTGCTTGGCGCATGAGGTGAGCACTTCGTCGATCAGGGCGACGATGTCCACCATGTCCTTCTCCACGAAGCCGCGGGAAGTGACGGCGGGCGTACCGATGCGGAAGCCCGAGGTCTGGAACGGGCTGCGGGTGTCGAAGGGGACCATGTTCTTGTTGAGCGTGATGGCTGCGCGCTCGAGCTGCTGCTCGGCGATGCGGCCGGTCACTTCCTCGAACTTGCCGCGCAAGTCGATGAGCATCAGGTGGTTGTCCGTGCCGCCGCTGACGACCTTGTAGCCCTTGCGCAGGAACTCGTCGCACATGGCCTTGGCGTTGGCGATGACCTGCTTCTGGTACTGGACGAACTCCGGCTGCTGCGCCTCGAAGAAGGCCACGGCCTTGGCCGCGATGACGTGCTCGAGCGGACCGCCCTGCACGCCGGGGAAGACGTAGGAGTCGATCACCTGGCTCATCTTCTTCACGACGCCCTTCGGGGTGGTGCGGCCCTGGGGGTCGTCGAAGTCCTTGCCGATGAGGATCACGCCGCCGCGCGGCCCGCGCAGCGTCTTGTGCGTCGTGGAAGTCACGATGTGGGCGTATTTGACAGGATTGTCCAGCAGGCCCGCGGCGATCATGCCGGCGGTGTGGGCCATGTCGATCCAGAGGAGGGCGCCGACGGAGTCGGCTATTTTGCGCATCCGCGCGTAATCCCATTCGCGGGAGTAGGCCGAGGCGCCGCCGATGATGAGCTTGGGCTTGTTTTCTTTCGCGAGCTGCTCCATCTTGTCGTAGTCCACGCGGCCGGTCTCGGGGTTGAGCCCGTAGGCCACGGCGTGGTACAGGAGGCCGGAGGCGTTGACCGGGGAGCCGTGGGTGAGGTGGCCGCCCTGGCTGAGGTCCAGGCCCATGAAGGTGTCGCCGGGCTTGAGGACGGCCATGGTCACGGCCATGTTGGCCTGGGCGCCGGAGTGCGGCTGGACGTTGGCCCATTCGGCCCCGTAGATCTCCTTGAGCCGGTCGATGGCCAGCTGCTCGATCTGGTCCACCACCTCGCAGCCGCCGTAGTAGCGCTTGCCGGGGTAGCCCTCAGCGTATTTGTTGGTGCAGATGGAGCCCATGGCCTTGAGCACCTCGTCTGTCACGTAATTCTCGGATGCGATGAGTTCGAGGCCCGATTTCTGGCGCTCGTGTTCTTTCTTGATCAGATCGATGATTTGGATGTCCTGTTTCATACAGTTGCGATATAAGTAATCACAAATATACAACTTTTTCCGTACCTTTGCCCTATATGGGCGACAGGAAATTGCTAAATATTGAGCTGGGCCGCCTCCGGCCCGACGAGTACCGAGCGCAGCCCCCTTCCGGGGTGGTGCTGGTGCTGGACAACATCCGCAGTGCCCACAACGTGGGCAGCGCCTTCCGCACGGGCGACGCCTTCCGGGTGGACCGGGTGTACCTGTGCGGCATCTGCGCCACGCCGCCCTCCGCCGAGATCCACAAGGTGGCCCTCGGGGCCGAGCTGAGCCTGCCCTGGGAGCATGCGGACGACACGCTCGAGCTTGTCCGGCGCCTGCGCGCGGAAGGGTGGACCGTCGTCTGCGCGGAGCAAACCGAGCACGCCGTGCCGCTGCAGGATTTCCGGCGCGAGCCGGGGCGCAGGTACGCTGTGGTGTTCGGCAACGAGGTGGACGGCGTCCGCCAGGACGTGGTGGACGAGGCGGATGCGTGCGTGGAGATCCCCCAGCACGGGACCAAGCATTCGCTCAACGTCAGCGTGTCCGTGGGCATCGTGCTCTGGCAGCTCGCGGGAGGCGCGTGACAATTTGTCACTGGCACAGGACTTGATTTTATCCCAGACGTCGCGGCTCCGGTCGCGGCGTTTTGTGAATACATATTAAAAACGATAGCATTATGATCAAACCTTTAGCAGACAGAGTCCTGATCGAGCCCAAGGAGGCTGAGACCAAGACGGCATCCGGTATCTACATCCCCGACACGGCCAAGGAGAAGCCCCAGCAGGGCACCGTCCTCGCTGCCGGTCCCGGCAAGAAAGACGAGCCGATGGAAGTCAAGGTCGGCGACCAGGTCCTTTACGGCAAGTACGCCGGGACGGAAGTGACCGTCGAGGACAAGAAGTATCTTATCGTGAAGCAGTCTGACATTTTAGCAATTCTGTAATTATGGCAAAGGAAATTCAATTCGAGGCCGATGTCCGCTCCAAGATGAAGGCGGGCGCTGACGCATTGGCTAACGCAGTGAAGGTGACGCTGGGCCCGAAGGGCCGCAACGTCGTGATAGAGAAGAAGTTCGGGGCTCCCCAGGTGACCAAGGACGGCGTGACCGTCGCCAAGGAGGTCGAGCTGGAGGATCGCTTCGAGAACATGGGCGCCCAGATGGTCAAGGAGGTCGCCTCCAAGACCAACGAGCAGGCCGGCGACGGCACCACCACCGCCACCGTGCTCGCCCAGGCCGTCATCAACGTGGGTATTAAGAATGTGACCGCCGGCGCCAACCCGATGGACCTCAAGCGCGGCATCGACAAGGCCGTGGCCGCCGTGGTCGCGGACCTCAAGAAGCAGAGCCAGCAGGTCGGCGGCGACTACTCCAAGATCGAGCAGGTCGGCACCGTGTCCGCCAACAACGAAGCCACCATCGGCAAGCTCATCGCGGACGCCATGTCCAAGGTGGGCAAGGACGGCGTGATCACCGTCGAGGAAGCCAAGGGCACCGACACCGAGGTGAAGGTGGTCGAGGGCATGCAGTTCGACCGCGGCTACATCAGCCCGTACTTCATGACCAACGGCGACAAGATGGAGGCCGAGCTCAGCAACCCGTCCATCCTCATCACCGACAAGAAAATCTCCACGATGAAGGACCTCCTCCCGATTCTCGAGCAGATTGCCCGCGAGGGCCGCGAGCTCCTCATCATCGCGGAAGATGTCGACGGCGAGGCGCTGACCACCCTCGTGGTCAACAAGCTCCGCGGAGCCCTGAAGATCGCCGCCGTCAAGGCGCCGGGCTTCGGCGACCGCCGCAAGGAGATGCTCCAGGACATCGCCACCCTGACGGGCGCAGTCGTGGTGTCCGAGGACCGCGGCTTCACCCTGGAGAACACGACTCCCGACATGCTCGGCAAGGCCGAGAAAGTGACCATCACCAAGGAGAACACCACCATCGTGGGCGGTGCGGGCGCCAAGGACGCCATCGCCGAGCGCGTGGAGTCCATCAAGAAGCAGATCGAGGCCAGCACCTCCGACTACGACAAGGAGAAGCTCAAGGAGCGCCTCGGCAAACTCGGCGGCGGCGTGGCCGTCCTGTACGTGGGCGCCACCACCGAGGTGGAGATGAAGGAGAAGAAAGACCGCGTCGAGGACGCGCTCAACGCCACCCGCGCTGCGGTGGAGGAGGGCTACCTCCCGGGCGGCGGCGTCGCCTACATCCGCGCTGCGGAGGCCCTCGCGGGCATGAAGGGCGACAATGACGACGAGACCACCGGCATCCACATCATCGCCAAGGCGATCGAGGAACCGCTGCGCCAGATCGCGGTCAACGCGGGCGTGGACGGTGCCGTCATCATCCAGAAGATCAAGGAAGGCAAGGGAGACTTCGGTTACAACGCGCGCACGGGCGAATATGTCAAGATGTACGAGGCCGGCGTGATCGACCCGACCAAGGTCGCCCGCGTGGCGCTGGAGAACGCCGCTTCCGTGGCCGGCATGTTCCTGACCACCGAGTGCGGCATCGTCTCCGGCCGCTCCTGCGATGCCTGCCGGCGGCATGATGTAATTTTTCTGCAAAAAAGTTTGCAGGTTAAAAGTAATTATCTACCTTTGCGTCCCCTTTCGGAAACGGGGGGACGCAAAGTTCTTTTACAGCCCATTTGAATTGCAAAAATTTTTGATTTTTTGCATCGAAAATTTTGGAGATTTCGAAAAAGGTGTTACCTTTGCAGTCCCGCTTGAAGAAACGGGGTTGGCCATCAGCCGAGGAGGCTGGTTTTTTTAGCGCCAAATTTGAGAAGTTCATTGAAAAGACTGACAAGATAAGTACAAGCAAGTACCGAGAACTAAGAATCGAGAGCGTTGATTTCTTTGGAAATTGATAGTGAGTGTCGGGAGAGAACTTAGAGTATTAAAAA
>CAJOHX010000024.1 GCA_905234475.1 uncultured Bacteroidales bacterium
CAAATACATCCAGCAGATGGACACCCAATGGTGGACCTATCTCAAGTCCCGCTTCGAGGCCCGCAACAAGCCGCTGGATCAAGTGTGGAGTGTACCGGAGCTCATTGCCTCCATCCAGAAGCACGTCGGGATCACGGAGGGCGCCCAACCTTGCGGTACGGGGGTCTGGCACTTCCGCATGCGCCACTGCGACTGGTTCATTCAGGAGAAGCTGGCCGAGCCCCACTGCCAGGCGCTCCGACTCTGCCGAACACCCATCGCCCCTGGTCTGGCCCATAAGTTTGAGCCCAACGGACTGGTGGTCACTGACCACATGCCGGAGATGGTGACCCTGCTGGACGACAAACGGAGCTTGATTGACGCGACATTTGCACGGATCAAGACCGAGGTCTGCCGGGACGATATGGTGAGCCGGATTCGGGATGTCGCCCTGGAGAACGGAACTTTATGCTTGGTACCGTAAGATATTCAACTTGACTTGGTATATATAGAAAACGAAGACTATGGCAAACATCAACGTTAATACTACCGAGCTGATTCAGCTCCTGGACATCACCCCCGCTGACCACAACCTCATGCTGGTCGGCAAGCATGGCATCGGCAAGTCCGAGATTCTGACTGACTACTACGCCAAGAAGGGCATGCCCGTGGTGGCGCTCTTCCTGGGTCAGATGAGCGACCCGGGCGACCTCATAGGCATTCCGAATAAGAACGAGACGACCGGAAAGACGGACTTCATGCCGCCCTACTGGTTCCCGCTGGACGGCAAGCCGATTGTCCTGTTCCTGGACGAGCTGAACCGGGCCCGTCCAGAGATTCTCCAGACCATCATGGACCTGGCGCTGAACCGCAAGCTAGCGGGTCGCAAGCTTCCGGACGGGAGTCGCATCATCAGTGCCGTGAATGCCGGCGATCAGTATCAGTTGACGGACCTGGACCCGGCTCTGGTCTCGCGTTTCAATATCGTTAACTTTCGTCCGACGGTGCAGGAGTGGCTGCTGTGGGCGAAGAAATCAGGTGTGGACAGCCGAGTCATCGACTTCATTCAGGAGGAGCAGATGTGGCTGGACAAGGACCCGGACGCGAAGGAAGGCGAGGATACCGGACTTGACAAGACACCGGATCGTCGCGGCTGGAAGCGGGTGTCGGACATCCTGAAGCAGTCGGGCGAACTGGGTCCGCTGCATACCAAAGCCATCTCGGCCATCGTGGGCCCCAAGGCAGCCAGCGCCTTCGTCAGCAGCGCCGCACGCCACAAGATGGTGTCCGGACGCGAGGTTATGCTGAGCTTCCCGAAGGTCAAGGAGACGCTGGCAGGCTATGAGCTTCACCAACTGTCGGTGGTCAACGACGGCATCTACCGCTTCCTGGAAGTGGAGAAGGTCCCTGCCAAAGACATGCCTGCGGTCAAGAAGAACTTGGAGGACTACTTCAGCTGGCTGGCCAAGGAGAAGAAGGAAGCTGCGGCCCACTTCGCCAACCTCTTCGTCCAGAAGACCTATCCGAACGCCGTGGCGTTCATCGCCCGGGAGTGCCAGGTGCTGACTATGATGTTTATCTCTTACGTGAAGGGTATTAAGTAAATGAAGGACCGTATCACATCTATTATCGAGCGCTGGTTCATCCAGGAACCGGCGCTCTTCCAGGTGCTCTGCTCGCATGAACTGGCTGAGAACGCGCAGATGCCGTGTCCCGTTCGCAGCGGCAAGCGACGCATCGAGTACAATCCGAATTTCCTTCGGGAAATGACCGACCGCGGCCTCGAAGAGGCGCTGCGGACCGAGGCCGTGCGCATCCTGCTCAAGCACCCTTACGAGCGCAAACCAGACGGGTGCTGCCAGGAGGCTATCGCCCTGGGCTCCAACGTCGTCGTAGGCGATAACTACCAGTACGGCGCCTTCAAGATTGAGAAGCCGGCGGACTTCGAGCTGCCCTCCGGCCGGGAGTATGAGTGGTACTCCCGCCAGATTCAGTCCATGCTGCCGCCTTCGGACGGCAACGGGGACGGTGACGGAGAAAGCAGCCGGAGCGGGAATGCCTCCGCTCGCAATCAGGCGCTGTCGGAACTCTGGGACGAGGATGACCTGACCGTGGCGATGATCAACGGCATCATCGAAGGCTGCACCTCCTGGGGCTCGCTGGCGGGGGCTTTCGCGGAGAAGCTGAAGGCGTCGACCAAGGCGAAAATCAACTGGCGCAACGTGTTCAGCGGCTTCCGTGCGAGCATCCTCTCCTCGAAGCGCAAGCTCACGCGCATGCGCCCGAATCGGCGCACCGGCTTCGAGAACATGGGCTCCATCCGCCGCTTCGACACCAAATTGCTGGTGGCCGTGGACGTGAGCGGGTCCATCTCCAGCCAGAGCCTGAGCTATTTCTACGGCGTGATCAACAGCGCCTTCCGCTACGGCTTCGAGTCCATCGACGTCATCCAGTTCGACGCCGGCGTGCGGGTGGTCCAGAACCTCAGGAAGATGATGCGGGATGTGGTGGCCGTGGGCCGCGGCGGCACCAGCTTTCAGGAGCCGGTTGAGTATGCTCACAAGAATGGCTACGACGGGCTGCTGATCCTGACGGACGGCTATGCCCCGGAGCCGATGATTCCTGCCAACATGCGCTGCAAGATTATCTGGGTGTGCCAGGACAAGCGCTGCTACGAGCAGCACCACCGCTGGATGGAGAGGTCCGGACGGGTGTGTACCATTGAACTAGGTTGAGTATGAAGAACTTGAATGAGATGACCGAAGAGGAAGTGCTCGAGGCCGTGGCCCGGGCCATCCCGACATATACCTCCACGCTCAAGTATCACCGCGACTTCAATCTGTCGGAGTGCGTCAAGGCGCAGGAGAAAGAACTGCAGGTCCTTTTCAAACGGAGCCTGGGGCTCTCCCATAAGGACACGATGTCCTATGCACAATTTGTGGAGCTGGACACGCTGTTCGCTTATTTCCAGGATAAAATGCGCGAGCAGGCGCTGGCTGCGCAGCAGGTCTACATGAAGCAGCAGCTGGTATGGAGGATCAGCAGCAGCTCCGCCCAGGCGGCGCTGGTTCCTGCCTTCGAACAGGCTGGGTTGAATGCGACGGTAGAGCCGCAGCGATACCGGGCCAAGGTCAAGGTGGACCTGGGCAGCCGCACCGTTCGCTTCTTCGCGAGCTACAAGACGCTCGCCCGGGAAGGGTCGGCGGAGCGGCTCGTGCAGGGCGTACTGGACCTCAGGGACGCCATGGAGCGCATTGGAGGGGATGTTAAAATCAGCAGGTAAGATGGGATTATTCAAGAAGAAACCATGTCCTGTTCCCCTGACGGACGAGGAGTTCATCCGCGAGACGCTGAAAGCCGTGGATGTCTATGCGAAGGAGCATCCGGACGACACGTTCGATATCAATGACTGTGTGGACCGGGTCATGATGTGCATGGAGCCCACCTGGCGCAACGTGCGCCTGCTCGCTTCGTTTACGGCATTGTCACCCATGGACGACAAGGAACTGAGGGCGCTGGAGGACCGCGTCAGGCCGGAACTGCGCGCCCGGGCCTATAGCAAGGCGATGGCCTGCCTCAAAGGCCGCAAGGTCCGGCAAATCAACCGCGCCACGGCCGAAGCGGTGATTTCGCATGAGCTGCGGGAGCGGGGTTGCGAATTCCTCTTCCATTTCCAGACACATCGCGTGAAGGTCTTCCTCAAGGCAGGCGACAACGGCGCAATGGCCTTCTTCGTCCGCTTCAAGGACATCCGGGAGGGTCGCCTGACGTCAATCCTGGACGCCGCGGCGGGCATCGCGAAGCAGATCGGACAGTCGGGACTGGACATCAATGTATCAACAGGATGGAAAAACTTTGCAGGATGGCAGAAGTAAATCTGGAAAAAATGATTAAGAAGGCCTCGAGACAGCATATCGCCTTCTACCAGAAAGATTCCCCAGGGAAAGTATTACCTCTCGCAAATGTGCGCAATTTACTGGCGCTCAGGGTGTGGGTCATATGGATTGGACGGCTCGGTATATGCGAGCGGCAAGACACCCCGTTGCGGCTTGAACGCATTGTTCGGGAATTGATGCGGGCAGGCGTGGACAAAGAGCATATCCGGTATCGAAATGGAGCCTTCCACATCCAGCTGAAGCAGAGAGATTATCTGTTGTATAAAACCTATGATCAAACAGTCTATGTAGAGATTCCGAGCTTATTTGCTTGGAATCCCGTACGCGTGGAAGAGAAGTTGTTTGCGAGCTTTCTTTTGGCATTCGACGCAGCCTATTCCGAGATTTCAAGCCATGCAGAAGCTGTCGCGGAAGCCATCCGCCGGAATGCCGTCGAGTACAAAAAGGAAAAAATGATTGAGAGAATCCGACGAATCACAAGTATAAGATAATATGAAGAGAATGATGATGATTTCACTCGCCATTCTGATGGCAGTGCCGGTATTCGCCCAAGGGGCGCAGTACCGAAAGAAACTCCGTGAGTACAAACGTGACGGCTGGGAGCTGTTCGGCTCCTCGCGGACGCTGGACGACGCGCTGCGTGCGCATTACGCGGCGCTGGAGACGCCGGGCGTATTCGAAGTGAGCGGCACGGCATCGGGCGTCAAGACCGAGGCCGTCGGGCAGCAGGTGGCCTGGAACAACGCCTGCATTGGCTATGTGCAGCAGGCAGGCGGATTCCTTCGCGGACGCGTCGACTCCGACAGTCACGCAGGAAGCACCTCCGACGCCGAATTCAGCAACTTCTACGCGGCCTATGAGACGCTGCTCCAGAAGGAAATACGCGGCGAGCTCAAGCCCTCCTTCACACTGGTGAAGCGGCTCTCCGACGGCAGTCTCCAGATGATGGCCTTCTTCGTCGTGGACGAGGCTGCGGCAGCGGATGCCCGTATCAAGGCCATGGAGCTGGCTGCCCGGGAATCCGAGGCGGCCCAGCGGATTGCAGATGATTTGCGCGGTTATGTAAAGGAAGGTTTCGATGAATAGGGTGCCGTTGGTGTTGGCGCTCCTGGGCATCTCTGCCGGGCTGTTCGCACAGCCTGCCGGGGATGCCCGCGGTGCGTTTCTGCAGCGCAGCCGGAACGCGGCGGCGCAGTGGCACGCGCGCCAGGCGCAGGGCCACGGCGATTTCCTGCGCCGGAGCTGGAGCGCGCTGGAGGCGTTCGCCCCTGTGGCGGATCCCTTCCAGCGGGGAGACGCCGGACGGCCTTCGGGCGACGGCACATCCGTTCCTTCCCCGATAGGGGACATGGTGACCGTGCCCGTGCAGGAGACGGTCGTGCCCGGAAGCGGTTTTCCATTTCGTTTTTACGGGCGTACCTACCGCGTGCGCTATGACCTCCCGGCCTGGACGTTGCCGTCGGTCGACGAAAGCGACGTAGCGGCGGGCTGGGAAACCCTCTCCGAGGAGGCCTCGTCGCTGGTGGCGGACTGCCTGGCCATCCGCGACCGGGAGCAGCTCTGTGACTGGGCGTACCTGCAGCTGGCAGATTCGCTCTCCACGACCGTCTTCCCCTCCCCTTGCAATGAGCGCGAACTGCTGTTCGGCTACCTGTTGGGGCGGGCGGGCTACGCCGTGCGCTTCGGACACGCTGCCGGCGAGCTGATCTGCCTGTACGGCACGCAGCAGATTGTGTATGCGAAGTCGTATTACCCCGAGGATGGTGCGTACTACTATGAGCACCGTCCGCAGGCTGGCGGCCTGTTCGTCAGCGAGCCGATGCCCGGGGCGACGCGGCCGCTGGACCTTTCACTGAATCGTGCTCCAACATTCGCGGGCGGCCCCTTGGTGAAGCGGCATATCGACGTGAGCGGCATCGCGTTCGACTACAGCATCCAGGCGGCGCTGCTGGACTTCTACGGGTCCTATCCGCATACGGAGATGTACGTCAAGGCGAACGCGCCCGTGAGCGCGGCACTGCGGGCGGCGGTCTACCCTGCCCTGCAGGCAGCCATCAAGGGCAAGGGCCAGATTGAGGCGGCAAATACGATTCTGCATTTCGTGCAGGGCCTGATGACCTATGAGTCCGACCGGACGCACTGGGGCTTCGAGAAATGGAACTTCCCCGAGGAGTCTTTCTGGTACCTGCGCGGCGACTGCGACGACCACGCCATCCTGTTCGCGCGGCTGATCCGTGACCTGCTGGGGCTGGACGTGCTGCTGGTGCAGTGCGACGTGAACGGAGGCCGGGCGCACGCGGCGACGGCCGTGCATTTCACGGAGCCGCTGATGGGCGACACGTTCGAGCACGGCGGCAAGACCTGGTGGTGCTGCGAGCCGACGTCGAACTATTCCAACGTGGGGCAGCGCCGGTGGGAGGATTACGTGGTGACGAGGGTGGACCGGGTCCGGTAGATCTAGATTGCGCTCAACGCCAGGCCGACGCAGACGACCGTGGGGATGCCCCAGATACAGAGGCCGACGCTGATGGTGGGCATGATGACGCCCTGGAAGAACTGGCAGCCGAGGCCGAAGTCCCAGTGGCTCACCTGATGGGTGGAGCGCCACCCGAAGCGGGTACCGATATCGAAGCCCAGGCTGCCGTCCATCAGGCCCGCGCCGCCATAGAGCTGCCAGTCGAGGCTGGCCAAGGCGGGATCGGTGAGTCGGATGGCACCCCCGCCGACCACCGAGTAGCCTTCGTCGAAGTCGTAGGCCCCGGAAAGATACGGACCGACGCGGTTGCCGATCCAGGTATAGCTGAAACCGACCCGGCAGGTCTCGTCCCACTCGAAGTAGTTCTCCTCCAGCTTCTCGCAGCAGAAGCCCACGAACACGTTCGTAAAGTGCTGGCTGAAGTGTTTCTGCGGCATAGTCCGAAGGCCAGGAACGGAGGCTTCGACGGCCTTCCGGCTCACGGCCGGGCGGGGTTCCATATAGGAAAGCTGCGCCGTATAGCAGCCGCCTGGCTGGAGCGTGAGTGGAATGGGCCAGTCGCGCAGGGGCGCGTAGTCCTTGTGTGCAACCGTAATGTTCCGCGCAAACGCGGGTATGTAGATCCAGATGGCTCCGTCTTCCTGGCGCGTGTCCATGATGCCGGCGAGTCCGGCGTCGAAGGTCCAGCCGGAGAGCTTGGTCTCCAGCCGGATGGCCGCACAGGGCTGGCCATCCTGGTCTTGTACAAATACGCGAGGGTCTGCGGTGCCGGGCGCCGCCTTGAAGTCGCTGATACGGATCTGCGCTGCCGCGGACAGGCTCTGGGAGAGCAGGAGTATGAGAATCACTTTCTTCATCAGTTTTATATACATCAGAAGGACGCGAATATTTCACACACCTTGGGCGAAATAAAATGGAAGATGAAAAGTATCTATAAAAAAGCGAACGATGAACATGAGACGAATCATACTGTTTGCGGCGGCGGCGCTGGTGGCGCTGGCCCCCCTGAGCGCCCAGTCCCGTCAGGACCTGCGCGCTGCGAAGAAGGAAGCCGCCGAGGCGGCGAAGGCACTCAAGCGTGACGGCTACAAGCCGATCGAGCTGGGCAACGTCCAGACGCGTCTGGAGAAGTATTTCCTGAAGACCTACGCGGGCTGCGCGCAGGTGATCGGTATCGCCGAGAACTGCATGAGCACCAACATGGGTCAGGTGACGGCGCTGGCGAACGCGGCCAACCAGTACGCGATTCTGGCCGGCGGCGACATTCGCGGACGCATGGCGTCGAACATCACCACGATGAACGGACAGCAGATGGACAATCTGGTGTCCTCCTTCGAGCGGCTGGTCGAGAAGGAGATCCGCGGGGAGCTGATTCCCTACGTGACGGCCGTGCGAGAGCGCAGGGGCGCTTATTCCGTGCGTGCATACTGTATGATCGATGAAGACGCAGCCGCGCAGGTGCGCAGGCGCGCGCTGATGACCGCGCTGGAGGAGCAGAAGCTCGCGGAGCAGTACGGCTCGATGGTGTCGAACTGGATTGACGAAGGGTTCCGCAATGAGTAGGAAACTGCTTGCCGTCGTGCTGCTCGCGCTGGTTGCGTTTTCGGCTATGGCCCAGGACTGGGAGCGCATTGTCTCAGATCCCTCGCTTATCTGGGGCGAAGGATGGGGCGGCTCTGTCGACGAGGCGGACCGGCAGGCGCTGTCGTCGCTGGTCAGCCGCATCACGGTGGCGGTGGTGAGCGAATTCCGGCAGGAGGAGCAGCAGGTGCGCTCGTCCCGCGGCGATTCGCATTACTCGATGCAGCAGAACCGCACGCTCGCCTACTCCAACGTGACGCTGACGAACTCGCACCGTGTGGTGATGTCGACCGGGCGCAAGTCACACGTCGGGCGCTGGATCCGCCGGGACGAGCTGGAGGCCATCTTCGCGGACCGCAAGGCCCGCGTGCTCTCCTACGAGGAGTCCGCCCTGGGGGCGGAGACGGCCGCGCAGCTGGACGACGCACTGCGCTACCACTATTGGGCGTATGTGCTGCTGCGCTCGCTGCAGCGGCCATCCGAGCTGCGCGACGAGTTCGGGCAGGTGCTGCTGAATGCGCTTCCCGAGCGCATCAATGGGGTGTTGGACGGCCTGCAGGTGCGTGTGACGGGCAAACAGGGCGACCGGGTGCGGCTGGCGTTCTCCTTCCAGGGACAACCGGTGCGCGGGCTGGACTTTAGCTACTTCGACGGGGCGCAGTGGTCGCCATTGGTGTCCGTGCGCGATGGCGCGGCGGAGCTGGCCATGGCGCCGGGGGCACTGGCTGAGACCATCCAGCTGCGAGTGGAGTACGCCTATGCGGGAGATTCTCTAATAGACGGCGAGCTGTACGACACGATGTCGGTGCTGGACCTGAAGCCCATCCGGAAATCATTCATTATCTTCAGGACACGACAGTGATCTTGCAGTTTATTTATTAAAAAGACGAAAGATTCTCGATATGGCGCAGTATGGATATTTGTAACACAAATCGCAATTGACGTATGGGTGAAATGAAAGATATGTTGTTTAATCGGCTGCACGCCCTTATGGATAAGGGTCAGAGCGGTGTTATTGCCATCTTGGACGACGAGACCGTCGTTATGTGGATTAATCCCCTCAGGACCGTACTCGCCGACGGTGCGTGGGGCGACCAGTATCGGGAGTGCGCCACCGCGGGTGACGCGGAGTGCGCGGTTTCGTCATATGCCCAATGGGCTGTCGAGTGCCTGGCAGACGACGACAGACGTTTCGAAGACAAGTATTTCCAGGAAAGCCTGGAGCACCTAGTCTGGATAATGGCACACGAGGACAGCGCCAATCCGGACGGAGACTTGCGCGACGAGGCCGATAACCTTGACTATGACCTGTTTATGGGCACCTCCGTCACTGGAGCTGCCACGCTGGAGAGCGACATTGCCGCGTTTCTCCGTATGAAATCGGAGAACGGGGAGATAGAAATGGAACTTCGCGCCGTCGAAGGCGGGGTCGGGAAGTTCTGCATTTCCCACGGCGAAGACGGCTATGTATTGAGCAAGGAGTATCTTGAGCCCTTCACGGACGACGAGACCGGGAAGATGTACCAGATTACAAGACTGGAGCCGATCCTTTGGTCCGACGGTCCCGGCGCGCTGTACGCCAGATACCGTGCACTCCTGGCCGTGAAACAATAACACGAACGACTATGATACTGAATATCCTTTTGATTCTGCTGGGCGTGTCCCTGCTGGTTTATTCCCTTTGCGAGCTCCGCGTGTGGGGCGGTCTCTTCTTCGACCGGGACATCTATTGTATCGAGAAGTTCCGCGCGACGGAGAAGGCGGCGGACCTGGTGAGCTGCTGGCACAACGTGGCCAAGGGCGTCTTCGGCTTCCTTGTGATTCTGGCCGGGCTGCGGCCGTGGCTGCCGGACGCCGGAAGGCTGACGCAGAGTTATCCCAGGCATATTGTTGCGATGGGGCTGGGGATGATTCTGATAATGGCGGTCGGTCTTTAGCCGACAGGGATTTGCCCGCACTGCGTGCGGCCACCTCCCTTGGCTCTCCGAGAGCAATCCGCGAGGGCAGGTGCAGCCGAAGGCTGCTTTTTGCTAGCAGGTGGGGCGTCCGGAAAGCAAGCTCTCCGAGCGCCCCACCTGCTAGCAAAAATGCCGCACCAACGGTGCGGCACCTGCCTGCGGATTGCATTGCGCGGAGAGACAGGGATTCGAACCCTGGAACCGCTTTGGGCGGTCACGCGCTTTCCAGACGCGCCTCTTCAGCCACTCGAGCATCTCTCCAAACGGGACTGCAAATATAGGAACTTTTTTGAAAAAATACTATCTTGTCCCCGATTTAATCGCATATGACTATGACCAAGCTTTTCATGCGTCTGGCAGCCCTGCTCGTGGCTTTTTCCCTCTGCACCCATGCAGGCGCCCAATCCACCTGCACCCATGAGATGGCCGTCTCGTACGGCGTAGGATCCACGTCCGGATTCATCGCCGTGTCCGCCACGGTCTTCGCCGCCATCTTCGGAGCCACCATCGACTATGCCTTCATCGGCCCCGTCGCGGGTGAGTATTTCTACCATGTCTCAGACCTGGTCGGCGTCGGCGCGGTCGCGAGCGTGGCCGCCTTCAAGGACAGGGAGAGGCCTGACCAGACCCCGATGACCTGCATCACCCTCATGCCGGGCGTGAAGCTCGACTGGCTGCGCCGCGAGCACGTCGGCATGTATTCAAAGCTCTGTTTCGGAGGCGCTTACCTGACAAGCTCCTCCAGCAGTTCATCCAGTGAAGAGAACGCCTCCTCGTCCTCCGGCAGCCTGTTCTTCAACTTCCAGGCGTCGCTGCTCGGCGCCGAGTTCGGCGGAGGCGTGCGCGGCTTCGTCGAGGCCGGTGTGGGCGAACAGGGCTTCCTGATCGGCGGTGTACGTTTCCGCTTTTAGCGGGCCGGGTATTTCATTTCTACGGAGAAAAGCGTAAATTTGTAGGCATTTTTAAATGCAAGATTATGAAAAGGATTCTTTTGATTCTGGCCTTCTTGACCTTCGCGGTGGCAGCCACCGCACAGCCTCGTTATAAGAATGAAGTCGCCGTTGGTGCCGGCATGATCGCGACGAGCGACCTCCAGTCCATCAGCTACCGGCTCATGGCATCCGTTTCGGACCTGTTCGCCGATGAGGACAATCCCGTCGAGACGCTCAACTCCGGGTCCAACTCCGCGGAGTACTTCCACTACCTGGGCGACCTGGTGGCCATCGGCGGCGTGATCTCCTACCACAACTTCTCCGTCATCCAGGGCGGTTCCAAGGACACCTTCACCTCCTATTCCCTGATGCCCGCCGTCAAGCTGTCCTGGTACAACCGCGACCATTTCAGCACCTACTCCAAGTTGGCCCTCGGCGCCTCCTACGTGCGCAAGCTGATGGGAGAAGAGGTCACGAACGGCGTCAGCTTCAACGGCCAGATCACCTTCCTGGGCATGGACGCCGGCTGGAAGCGTTTCCGCTTCTTCGGCGAAGTCGGCTTCGGCCAGCAGGGCCTGGCTTTTGCAGGAGTGCGTTACCGCTGGTAAATTAGCCGGATGGAAAAGAAACTCGTCATCATCCCGACATACAACGAGATCGAGAACATCTCCAAGATCATCGAGGCGGTCTTCGCCCTCGAAGGCGACTACCATATCCTCGTGATCGACGACGGCTCCCCCGACGGGACCGCCGGCGTGGTCAAAGCCCTGCAGCAGGCGCACCCCGAGCGGCTGCACCTGATCGAGCGCAGCGGCAAGCTGGGACTGGGCACGGCCTACGTGACCGGCTTCAAGTGGGCCCTGGAGCGGGACTACGACTACATTTTCGAGATGGACGCAGACTTTTCCCACAATCCCGCCGACCTCCCCCGCCTGCTGTCCGCCTGCACGGAAGGCGGCGCGGACGTGTCCATCGGCTCGCGCTACAGCGACGGCATCAACGTCGTCAACTGGCCGATGGGGCGTATCATCATGTCCTACAGCGCCTCCATCTATGTCCGGACGGTGCTGGGCATCAAAGTCTACGACAGCACGGCAGGCTTTGTCTGCTACAAGCGCAAGGTCCTGGAGACAATCGATCTCGACGCCGTCAAAATGAAGGGCTACGGCTTCCAGGTGGAGCTGAAATACACCGCCCTCAAGCTCGGTTTCAAGATCAAGGAAGTCTCCGTCATCTTCGTCAACCGCAAGGAAGGCACCTCCAAGATGTCCGGAAGCATCTTCGGTGAGGCCTTCTGGGGCGTGCTGGCCCTGCGCTTCCGCAAACTACGTCCGGCCCGATGAAAGACATCTATATCCGCCACATCGCCGGTCTCCTCGACCTGAAGGACTGGCAGGTAGAGAACTGCGCCGACCTGTTCGCAGACGGCGATACCATCCCCTTTATCAGCCGCTACCGCAAGGAGAAGACCGGCGGCATGGACGACGCCTCCGTGGCGGAGGTCCGCCACTGGGTGGACGTGTTCGCCGAGATGGACAAGCGCAAGGAGACCATCCTCAAGGTCATCGGCGAAGCGGGCGCGCTCACGGACGAACTGCGCGACAAGATCAAGAACTGCGTCTCCTCCACCGAGTTGGAGGACCTCTACCTTCCCTGGCGGCCCAAGCGCCGCACCCGCGCCACCGCAGCCCGCGAGCTGGGCCTGGAGCCGCTGGCGGACCTGCTTTGGAGCGGCAAAAGCCGCAATCCCGAAGCAGACGCCCGCAAATACGTCGGCGACAAGGTCCCGGATGTGGAAGCGGCCCTCGCAGGGGCGCGCGACATCGTCGCGGAACGCCTCAGCGAGACTGCGGTGATCCGCGATAACCTCCGCGGGATCTTCCGCCGCCGGCGCGTGACGGCGGCCGTCACCAAGGCCGGCCGCGACAGCGCCGATGCGGCGAAATACCGCAGCTACTTCGACTTCAAGATGCCGCTGGACCGCATCCCCTCGCACAACCTGCTCGCCATCCTGCGGGCCCAGAACGAGGGTTTCCTGAATGTCGGCATCGACGCGGACGCGGACAAGTGCGACGCGAAGATCTATTATGACTATTGCCAGGAGCACGGCTATCCCGCCGGCGGCAACGCCGAGCAGATCAAGGAAGCCGTCTCCGACGCCTTCAAGCGCCTGCTGGAGCCGTCCATCTGCGGCGAAGTCCTGCGCGAGGCCAAGGAGAAAGCCGACCGCGAGAGCATCCAGGTCTTCGGCGAGAACCTCCGCCAGTTGCTGCTCTCCGCCCCCGTGGGGCAGAAACGCACGATGGCCATCGACCCCGGCTTCCGCAACGGCTGCAAGATCGCCTGCCTGGACGAGCAGGGCGGGCTGCTTTACCATACCATCATCTACCCCCATCCCCCGCAGAACGAGAAGGTCAAGGCCATCATGGCCGTGCAGCAGATGCTGGACCGCTACGGCATCCAGGCCGTGGCCATTGGCAACGGCACCGCCTCGCGCGAGACGGAGGATTTCATGCGGCGCATCCAGCTGCCCGCAGGCTGCAAGGTCTGGACGGTCAGCGAGGACGGCGCGTCCATCTACAGCGCCTCCGAGATTGCCCGCCGGGAGTTCCCCGACGAGGATGTGACCGTGCGCGGCGCCGTGTCGATCGGCCGCCGCCTGATGGACCCGCTCGCGGAGCTCGTCAAGATCGACCCCAAGAACCTCGGCATCGGTCAGTACCAGCACGACGTGGACCAGGCGCTGCTGAAGGAGAAGCTGGACAACACCGTCGAGAGCTGCGTCAACGCCGTGGGCGTCAATCTCAACACCGCCTCCCCTTACCTGCTGGCCTACGTGGCCGGCATCGGCCCCGCCCTGGCCGAGAATATCGTCGCGTACCGCGCCGAAAGCGGCGGCTTCCGCAGCCGTGCCGAGCTGAAGAAAGTCCCCCGCCTCGGTCCCAAGGCCTTCGAGCAGTGCGCGGGCTTCCTGCGTATCCGCGGCGCGGAGAATCCCCTGGACAATTCCGCCGTGCACCCCGAGTCCTACGGCATCGTGGACCGGATGGCGGCTTCGCTCGGCGTCACCACGAAGCAGCTGGTGGGCAATGCGGAGCTGTGCGCGAAGATTCAGGCGAAGGATTTCGTCACCCCGCAGGCGGGCCTGCCGACGGTCAACGACATCCTGAAGGAACTCGCCAAGCCGGGCCTGGACCCGCGCGAGCAGGCATCCGAATTCTCCTTCGCGGAGGATATCCACGGCATCGACGACCTCAAGGTTGGAATGGAACTCCCGGGAATCGTGACGAACATCACCAACTTCGGCGCCTTCGTAGACATCGGCATCCATGACGACGGCCTCATCCACGTCTCGCAGATGGGTCCGCGCGGCACCGACCCGACCAAGGTCGTAAAACTGCACCAGCAGGTGCGCGTGGCCGTCACTGCGGTCGATCTTGACCGCGGGCGGATCTCCTTGCGTTTACTGAAATAGATTCCGGGTCAAGCCCGGAATGAGGGAACTTGCAAGCCCGGAATGACGGGGTCTATTTATTCAGAACCAATTCGTTGAGCTCCAGGGTGTCGTAGGCGCCACGGGAATCGATTTTCACCAGGAAACGGAAGCGGCTGAACAGGTAGTCGTGCCGCGAGGGCGCGACGGTTCCCTCCAGATGGCTGCCGTTCTTCGTGAGCAGGAAATCATAATCCGTGAGGCCGCCGACATAGGACCAGGACTCCGTCTCCGAAATCCATCCGTACAGCAGGATGCGATAGGGCGCATTCTCGGGATGATCCTCAATATCATTGCCCATGACGACGGTAAACGATCCGGGGACGATGGGCTCCTCGGAAGTGAATTCCACGACCCAGGCATCCAGTTTCGTGTCCCTGTCCTTCCGGTCGACCTTCCATTTCGTCGTGAAGTTGTCGTCCAGCGCCTTGGCGAAGCCTGTGGCGGAGTCGGTCTGCGAACCGCTGACCGCCCGCAGCTTGTAGGGCGTGTGGTGGACCTGGGCCACGACGTAGCTGTCCTTTAGGTTGACGTTCTGCGTGTCGTCGCAGGCCCAGTGGATGGTGTACTGCTTGATCCCCCAGGACTTGGCGTAATTGAGCAGCATCTCCTCGTGCGCGGTGAAGACCTCCTTGGCATGGGCGATGTTCGCATTGATGACCTGCAGGCTCTTCTCGGTCTTGTCCGCGACGGTGAACGCGCGGCGGAACTCCACGGGGAAGGCGTTGACGAGGTTCTGTTCCAGGCTGCCCAGCGCACCGGTGACGGGAGCACCCTCCCATTCATCGATGGTGACATACATCCGCCAGTGTTGGATGCTGCGGTTCGGCTGGAGGAGCTGGTAGCTGAACTCCCGGTCGTCCGCATTGACCGTGAACTCGTAGCGGTGCTTTTTGTTTCCCGGGTCGCCGACCCGGGCGTACATCAGGGCTGCCGTCTCGGGACGCATCGTGGCATGGAGCATATAGCTCATGGACGGCTTGCTGACCGACCAGCAGATCTCATTGTCCAGGTTGGCGTCGTTCACGAGGATATCGCCGGGACTCTCGTGGCAATAATAGATGTAGCCGTCGTGATGCTCTTCGCGGTATTGCGGAAGATGCGCTTCATAGGTCCACATGACGCAGGTGCCGTCGGTATTCTTCTTCACGCTCAAGTCCTTATAGGTCTTGGCGTAACCCATGGAGAAGGACGTGCCCTCCGTCTGCCCGATGGAATAGCTGCCGCCCCAGCTGATACCGACCGAAGGGCCGGCCCCGTTGGCGCCGGCATTCACGCCCCACGAACAGCCCAGCGTCTCGGTGGTGCTGGATGACTCGCCGCAGGTGATGCTCACGGTGCTGTTGGAATTGTCCGTATACGGAAGCGCCTCCTCCAGACGGATCGCGCTGTTGCCGTACAGATCCATCGAGGTCTCGTAACGCGACAGGAACGAACCGTACCAGCGGTTGAAGTCGCCATAGCCGCTGGCGGTCCGCCAGACATTGTCATCGCAGTTCTTCATGCTCTTGAACAGATCGGCGGACTGCAGCAGCACGCTCTGCCGGACATAGTAATAGTCGCGGTCCTCCGCGATGTTGTGGACGCCCCAGGAACGGAACGTCGTGATGATATTGCCGACCACCTGGACGCTGTTGAAATGGTTGCGTACCAGGAAGGCGCTGTTGTGCGTAAAGGTCTCGCTGGCGTTCATCAGGCTATTGATGACACCGGCACCGTCGGCGCGCGTCGCGACCAACTCCCTGGCCACGGACTGCTGTTCTTTCCGTGAGCCTCCCAAGGTATTCAGCCACTGGGCCGCGGCATCCGCCATGACGCCGCTCTGGTAGCCGTTCTGCTCTACGTTCGAATCCTGGGTGCTCCCGAAAAGGCGGTTGCCGTTCTCGTCGATGGCATAGGTGGACACCCTGGGAGTCGTGTCAAAGGGCTCCTGGTAGAAGTATTCCGTCGGACCGAGGATGACCATCTCCGCCGCCACCTCATCCATGCCTTCCACGCCGGCGCGGGTGGCGCTGCTGCGCAGGTTCACTAGGCGCGTGTCCATCCGGTCCTGCACCATGGGGGCTTCCAGGCCGAAACGGTCGTTCCATTCCTCTTCCTGCAAGGCTGAGATACCTTCCATCAGCGCATCCGACAGGACCTGCAGCTGGTTGCCGTTCGGGGTCTCGACGGCGATGCAACCGCCATCCAAAAAGATCCGGGCCATCCGCTTCAGCTGGTCTCCCGACAGAAGCGCCCCTCCCTCGACGACGTCGCTGCCTTTCAGGACAATGAGCTTCGTGCCCCGCTCCAGCGTGGACGTCACCTGGGTCGACAGGCGCCGGACCAGCGCCGCTCCGGTGGATCCTTCTTCAAACTGGCTGAGCACTGCGGCCGGGAAATCCGCAGTCATGCTCACGCCCATCTGGTCTTCGGTCGGATCGATATCTTCGTCCGTCAGGACATCCTGAAACATGGGGACTTCGATGGGATTCTTGTCACAGGAGGCAGAGAGGGCAGCGACCCCGCACGCGGCGGCGAGGGCAAGTGCCCGAAGCAGATGGTGTTTCTTAATCATATGATCAAACTAACGATGCTGCAAATATATAAATCCTTTTGCGTATATTTGCACATGATGCGTTTAATTCTCCCCCTCCTCGCAGGGACCCTGTTCCTCTGCAATCCCGCCCAGGCGGCCCTCCGTCCGGCAGATCCCGTCGTCCAGGTTATCGAGCAGGCGCCGACCTTCCAGGGCGGCAACGCCGCAGAATTCTCCAAATGGGTCGCCGAACACCTCGTCTACCCGAAGGATGCCAAAGAAGACGGCATCCAGGGCCGCGTCATGGTGCAGTACACCATTGGCGATGACGGCAAGGTCAGCAATGTCAAGGTGCTCCGCGGCATCTGCGAATCGCTGGACGCCGAAGCCGTCCGCGTGGTCTCCTCCTCCCCCGTCTGGGAGCCCGGCATCCAGGACGGCAAGCCCGTCAAGGTGACCTACCAGATCCCCATCATGTTCCGCCTCCCCGCGGACGAATAACGATATTTCCGAAAATAAATAGGAAAACTCCGAAAAAGATTAGGAGTTTTGAAAATTGTTTGTATATTTGCAGTGGAAACACTGTGAATATGCGACAGAGACTGACATCCAAAGAAGAAGAAATCATGCAGATCGTATGGTCTGCAGGCGATCTGTTTATCCGGGACATCGTGGCCCGGATTCCCGATCCCAAGCCCTCGTACAATACCGTAGCGACGCAGGTCAAGTTCCTGGAAGAGAAGGGATTCCTGACGCGCAAGCCCATGGCGAACAGCTTCTGCTACTCCCCTGCCATCACGGAGAAGGAGTACCGCGGCTCGACGGTCGGCGACCTGGTCGCGCGCTACTATGACAATTCCTACGCGATGCTCGTGTCCCAGTTTGTCGAAGACGACAAGATGGACCTCGACGAGCTGAAGGCGCTTATTGCAACCATCGAAAACAAGAAGAAATGACCGCGACCCTGTTATATATCGCGCGCGCCAGCCTGTATCTGGCCCTTTTCTACGCGTTCTACCTGCTGGTGATGCGGCGCACGTCCTTCTTCCGTTTCAACCGCATTGCCCTGCTGCTCGGGACGGCCGCATGCCATCTGCTGCCGCTGCTGCGCCTGCGCACGGTCATTCTTCCGGAAATCGCGGTCCCCGTTTCCCTCGAGACGCTCGAGGAAATCGGCCAGAGCGCCGGCGCCTCCGCGCCTTCCTTCCCCTGGCTGGCGTTGTTGTACGCCGCAGGCGTGCTCACCGTCGTCGTGCTCTGCCTGGTGTCCGCCTTCCGCACGGGCAGGATCATCCGCAGCGGCTCCCCGCAGCCCTACGAAGGCTGCCGCCTGACGCTGGTCGAGGGCAACGTACCCTCCTTCAGCTGGGGCCGGCGGGTCGTGATGAGCCGCAGCGACTATGAGAAATACCCCGCGATCCTCGCCCACGAACTGCAGCACATCCGCGCGCACCACTCGCTGGACGTCCTGTTGATGACCGCCGTGGCCGCCGTCCACTGGTTCAACCCGCTGGTGTGGATCGCCCGCGCGGAGCTGCGGCTCCTGCACGAATACGAGGCCGACGAAGGCCTCATCCGACAAGGCATTGATGCAACCTCATATCAACTCCTCCTGGTACGGAAAGCCGTGGGAGAGCAGCGCTTCTCCTTGGCCAACGGCTTCAACCACGCCAAACTCAAACAAAGAATTGCCATGATGCACAAAAACCAAACACCCGGTTGGATGCGCCTCGCCTATCTTGCCGTCCTCCCCTTCCTCGCAGGGACCATGTTCCTGTGCAACCCCGCCCGCGCGGAAATCCGCTCCGCCAGTCCCCAGGACCAGAACAAATCCCTCCCTTACAGCCAGGTCGAGAACAAACCGACCTTCCAGGGGGGCGATGTCAACACCTTCAGCAAATGGGTCTCCCAGCACCTCAACTATCCGGCGGAAGCCAAGGACGCCGGCATCCAGGGCCGCGTGACGATTGGCTTCGATGTCTGCGAAGACGGCGCTGTCCGCAATGTCAAGGTCCTGCGCAGTGTCCATGAATTGCTGGACGCCGAAGCCGTCCGTGTCATCTCCGCCTCGCCCAAATGGGAGCCCGGCACAAAGGACGGCAAGCCCGTCAGTGTCACCTATACCTTCCCCGTCATCTTCCAGGTCCGGGGCGGCAACCAGGCCGCCAGGTCCGACGCCGACGAGCAGGAGAAACCTGCTGCCGGGAATGCGGTGGACGGCGTGGTGGTGGTCTCCTATGGCAAGAACGCAGGAGCCTCCGACTACCCGAAAACCGCTACGATCCAGATACGCAGCAACGGTGCCGGCGATCCGCTCCTCTATCTGGACGGCGTGAAGTTCACCGGCAGCATCGGAGACATCGACCCTTCGACCATCTCTTCCATGGAAGTCCTCAAGGACGAGGATGCCGTCAAGAAATACGGCGAGGAAGCCAAGAACGGCGTAATCCTGATTACCACCAAGAAACAATAAACCATACTACCCATGCGCTGCAGAGTCTCCCTCATCCTGCTGTTCCTGTCCGCAGCTTCGCTTGCGGCCCAGGACCTCACGGCGGTGAGGGAGCTCAAGCAGCTGTGGAAATACGACGAGGCCATCACGGCCCTGACGCAGATGATGGCCGAGCAGGGGCCCCAGCCGGTCCTGCTGGAAGAGCTGGCGGACTGCCACTACCAGAGCGGGAATTCCGCCGAGGCCCTGGCGCAATACAGCCTGTTCGCCGACATGCAGCCGGACAAACTGCTCTACAAACTCCGCTTGATGAACCTGCTGTACCGCGGCAGGCAGTATGAAGCCGCCATCGGCCTCGGGCGCGGCATCCTGCAGCGCGACTCCATCACGCAGGTCATCTCACTGGTCGCAGACGCCTTTAACCAGCAGGAACGGCGCGACTCCGCAGAATGGTACTACCGCCGGGCGTTGGAGCGGCGCCCCCATAACGAATCCGTTCTCAACAAGCTCTGCGGCATTCTGCTTGGCCGGGAACAATACGACGAAGTGCTTTCGCTGACAGGCGCCTTCCTCGCCGACGAGCCCGACAACCTGACCATCCTGCCGATTCGCGGCATTGCCCGTTACAACAAGAAACAGTACGACGAAGCCGAAGCGGACTTCATGCGCATGAACAAGCTCGGCGAAGACGGCTATGCCGTCCACTACTACCTGGCCCAGTGCGCCCAGACGTTCGGCCGGACCTGGGCCGCAGAGCAGGAATTCGAGAAAGCCTGGCAGCGGGACTCCACCGACGTAGGGCTGGCGATTACGATCGGCAAATTACGGGGAGACCTGCATTATGACGGATGGGAGAAATGGTACGACAAGGCCCTGGAGAGGCTCAGTCCTGACCCCAAGGTCATCGCGACCACCAGCGCCACCCACCAGAACTACGCCCTGACGGCCTATAAGTTCGGCCAATGGGACCTCTGCATCGAGCATTATCTCAAGATGCTGGAGTACAACCCGAAGCACTATTCGGCCTATTATATGATCGCCCAGTGCTACGAGCTGAAGAAAGACTACAAGAATGCTCTCGCCTGGTACAGGAAAGCCCAGGCGGTCTTCGCCCAGGGCACCCGCGGCCGCGAAATCGCCGACGACGGCGTCCAGCGGATGACCGCAGAATTATTTATGGCTGAATGACGGGCTTGCCGTGCGTCAGCGTTGTGGAGGGCGGAGCGGAAATTGGTTTTTCGAGCTACCGCACGAGTCGGCATCAGCCGACCGGCGCGGTCCCGGGACTTTGGCGAAGGCAAAGTCGGAAAGGGACTTGAGCGCCGCAGGGGTTCGGGGATATGCCCCGTATAAAATGACGTCCGCCCGCTGGGAAAGGCAAGCCCGGAATCTAGATCCGATTTTTCGAGTCGATGCAGATGGTGACGGGGCCGTCGTTGACGAGGGCGACCTGCATGTCGGCGCCGAACTCGCCGGTGCCGACCGGACGGCCGATGGCGGCGCCGAGCGCCTGGCAGAAAGACTCGTACAACGGAATCGCAAGCTCGTGACCGGCCGCTCCGATATAGGACGGCCGCTTGCCCTTTTTGGTCGAAGCCATCAGCGTGAACTGGCTCACGACCAGCGCCTCTCCCCCGACCTCGACGACGCTCCGGTTCATCACCCCCTCGTCGTCGGCAAAAATCCGAAGGCCTGCGACCTTGCGCACCAGCCAGTCGATGTCCTCCGGCCCGTCGTCATGACCGATACCGAGCAGGATCATCAATCCCGCTCCGATGGCAGACTTCTGCACCCCGCCGATCGTCACGCTCGCAGACGACACCCGTTGCACCACCACCCTCATGCTCAGTCCTCCGAAGTGATTTCTTTCAGTTCTGCGCGGTAGGCCATCAGCAGGCGGGACTTGGAGATGAATCCCAGGTACTTGCGGTCCTCGTCGACGACGGGCAGGCGCCAGGCGCCCGTGCGGTCGAACTTCTTCATCACAGACTCCATCTTCTCCCCGACATGGATGTAGTCCGGCGCGGCCTCCATGATGTTGTAGACGCGCCAGCTGTCATACTTGGACGGGTCCAGCAGGGGCTTGCGCGCGGTGGCCAGGTCGATCATCCCCTGGAAGCGGCCCTCCCGGTCGATCACGGCCAGCACGGCCGCGTCCGAATTGGCTACGACCGAAGCCACTTCGCGCAGCGTGGCGTCGACCTGCACCCGCGGATACTTGTCGCGGATCAGCTCGTCCAGGTGCATGAGCGTCAGCACGGCCTGGTCGCTGTCGTGCGTGAGCAGGTCGCCGCTTTGCGCAATGCGCTTGGTATAAATGGAATATTTCTCGAAAAGCCGCACGGTGCCGAAGGCCACCGTGGACGTCAGGATCAGCGGAATCAGCAGCTCGTAGCCGCCAGAAATCTCAGCGATGAGGAAGATGGCCGTCATCGGCGCCTGCATCACCCCGGCCATCAGCGCCGCCATGCCCACGAGCACGAAATTCTGCTCCGGCACGCTGGCACCCAGCAGGTTCAGGCAACGGGCAATCACGAAGCCGAGGATCGCCCCGGCGAACAGGGTCGGACCGAAGGTACCGCCGACGCCTCCGCCGGCGTTGGTCGCCGTCATTGCCAGGACTTTCAGGAAGAAAATCAGCGCAAACAGGATGGGCACGCCCCATTTCCAGTCAAGCAGGAAGGCCAGCGGGCTACGGCCCTCCAGATCCAGTTCGCGGCCGTTCAGCAGCTCGCCGAGCGAATCATACCCCTCGCCGTAGAGCGGCGGGAACAGGAAAATCAGCAGGCCAAGCGCCAGCGCACACAGCACCCAGCGCAGGTACGGGCTGGACAGCTTGCCGATGCGGTCCTCCAGGAAAAGGGTCGTGCGCATGAAATACAGCGACCCCAGCCCCCCGACGATGCCCAGCACGATGTAAAACGGGATATTGCCCATCGAGAAGGGCGTCAGGGTGCAGGCGAACACCGGGGTCTGGCCCCGGAAAATGTAGGAAATCACCGTCGCCGAGACCGTGGAGATCAGCAGCGGCAGGAGCGAAGCCATGGACACGTTGAACAACAGGATCTCCAGGGTGAACAGGACGCCGGCCAGCGGCGCCTTGAAAATACCGGCGATGGCGCCTGCGGCGCCGCAGCCCAGCAGGAGCGTGATGTGGCGGTAAGACAGGCCGGCCACACGGCCCAGGTTGGAGCCGATGGCGGCGCCCGTGTAGACAATCGGTGCCTCGGCACCGACGGAACCGCCGAAGCCGATGGTGATGCTGGAGGTCAGCATCGAGGACCAGGTGTTGTGGGGCTTGATCTTGGAGTCGCCGCGCGAGACGGCCAGCAGGGCCTTGGTCACCCCGTGGCCGATGTTGTCCCGGATCACATAGCGGACGAGGATCAGGGAGATGAGCATACCGATGCCCGGGAGCACCAGATAATGCCATTCGTATTCGCTGTCCGCCCAGAAGCCCTGGCTAAGCAGGTGCTTAATCGCATGGATCGCCCAGTCCAGAAAGACAGCGGCGCACCCGGAGAGCACGCCGACCATCAAGCTGAGCAGCAACAGCTTGCTGCGTTCAGGGATATTCTTCAGTATTCGCTTCACTACTAGGCGTCTGCCCCGTCGTCGTCTCCGCCATACTGGGAGATGTTGTCGTCCGGGAGGGTCTCGCCGTCGCCGTCGCCCGTGGAGGTGGTGCCGGCCACGGATTCGACTTCGGCTTCCTCTTCGCCCTCGAGCCAGCGCTCGACATCCTCAAGGTCGTCGATGCGGACCTTGATCTTCACGAGATAGATGGCATCCGGGATCTCTATCAGGACAGCATAGAAGGGGGTGCCGTCCGGCTTGGTATAGCGCGTGAGGTCAGGCAGATAGTCGTTGAAGCCTTTCGGATATTTCTCGGCAAAAGCCGCTGCCAGCTCGGGGGACATATTTTCGTAGCTGACGATGTGACGTTTTTTGTTGTCAGGTTTCATACAGGTTTCGGTTAGCGTGGTGGTTAGGTTTGGTCAGTTTTGGTTATTGGTTTCTGCGTGCAAGTATAATTACTTTTTCTTAAAAAAAAGTGCTTTCTGTTCCTTTTTTTTCAACATATCTTTTTCCGTCCAGACGGGCTTCATCGTACGCGGATCCAGCCCCGACCAGTACATCACCGAGGAGGTGGTCATCGGGGTCGGCATGAAGTCCTGGACCTGTTCCATCCAAATTCCTTTCAGACAGGGATTTGCCGCCAGGCGGCGCATATCCTCCAGCGTGCAGCCCGGATGCGAGGAGATGAAATACGGCACCAGCTCGGTGTGGGTCCCGTGTTCGCGGTTGATCCGGTCGAATTCTTTGCGCAGGCGCTCGAACAGCTTGAACGACGGCTTGCCCATGTAGTGGAGCACCTTGTCTTCGGTGTGCTCGGGCGCTACCTTGAGGCGGCCTGAGGTGTGGCGGAGCATCAGTTCCTCCAGGTAGGGCTTGCCGGTCTCGTCGACGAATCCTTTTTCGTCCAGGAACAGGTCGTAGCGGACGCCGCTGCCGATGTAGCTGTGGCGCACGCCCTTGACAGCATCCACTGCCTTGTAGAGTTTGAGCACGCGCTCGTGCGAGCGGTCGAGGTTCGGGCAGGGGGCCGGGAACAGGCAGGCCTGGCGGCGGCATTTGGCGCACAGGTCCTGGTTTTTGCCGTGCATCCCGTACATGTTGGCCGTGGGCGCGCCGAGGTCGGAGATGTTGCCGTGGAACTCGGGCATCGCCACCAGCGCGCGCACTTCCTTCAGGATGGACTGTTCGCTGCGGGACTGGATGAATTTGCCCTGGTGGGCGGCGATCGTGCAGAAGTTGCAGCCGCCGAAGCAGCCCCGGTGGGTGATGATCGAGTCTTTGATCATGTCGTACGCCGGGATGCGCTTACCTTTGTAGCGTGGATGCGGGCGCTTGGTGAACGGCAGGTCCCAGCAGGCGTCCATTTCCTCGGTCGTCGCCGGCGGATACGGCGGGTTTACCTGCACGTACCCCTCCCCTACAGGCTCAACCAGCGTCTTCGCATTCAGCACATTCGCCTGAATCTCAATTTCGTGGAAGTTCTCCGCAAATGCCCTCTTATTCTTACAACACTCTTCATAGGAATGTAGCAGAATCAGCTCCGCTCCGCCGGAAAAGCCTGCTTTCCCGGTCTCCGCTGCGCCGATTCTGCCAGATTTATAGAAGGCTATCTGCGGGATTTGTTCGATTTGTTTTCTGTTTCTGCCAGCTTCAATGGCTTTCGTCAATTCAAGCATTGGGCGCTCACCCATGCCGTAGCAGAGCCAGTCGGCGCCGCTGTCGACGAGGATCGAGGGCATCAGGCGGTCGTCCCAGTAGTCATAGTGCGTCAGGCGCCGCAGGGACGCCTCGACGCCGCCGATGACCACGGGCACGTCGGGCCAGAGCTGCTTGAGGACCTTTGTGTAAACGGTCACGGCGCGGTCCGGCCGCTGGCCGAAACGGCCGTCCGGCGTGTAGGCGTCGTCGTGGCGAAGGCGCTTGGCGGCGGTGTAATGGTTGACCATCGAATCCATCGCCCCGGAATTGAGCGCGAAATACAGCCGCGGCGCGCCCAGCTTGCGGAAATCCCGCAGGTCGTCGCGCCAGTTCGGCTGGGGCACGACCGCAACGCGGTACCCGGCTTTCTCCAGGTACCGCGCAATGCAGGCTGTCCCGAAACTGGGAGAAGATGATGTCGATCCAGTCCCAGCCCAGCTGCTGCACCTCCTTGACGGAGGTCGGGATATTACATTCGGTCAGGTAAGTCAATGCCCAGGATCTTCATGCCGCGCCGCAGGACGCCGGCAAGCGTGGAGATCAGCTCCAGACGCATCTTGAGGACCTCCTGATCCGGCTCCTTGAGAACGGGCGTGTCGTGGTAGTACTGGTTGAACTCCTTCGCCAGGTCATAGCAATAATTGGCGATGAGCGCCGGCGAAAGCGCAGCGGCGGCCTCCCCCACTTTCTGGGGATAGGCGCCCAGGATCTTCACGAGGCGCACTTCCTTGGGGCTCAGCTCGACCGCGGGGTTCAGCGAAGCGCTGAGGCCCTGCTCCGCAGCCTTGCGGAGGATCGAACAGATGCGGGCGTGCGTGTACTGGATGAAGGGACCCGTATTGCCGTTGAAATCGATGGATTCCTTGGGGTTGAAGAGCATCTTCTTCTTGGGATCCACCTTGAGGATGAAATACTTGAGCGCGCCCAGGCCGATCATGCGGTAGAGCCGCTCCTTCTCCTGCTCGCTGATGCCCTCGAGCTTGCCGCTCTCCTCCGAGGTGGCCTTGGCCTCCTCGTACATCTTCTCGATGAGGTCGTCGGCGTCCACCACCGTGCCCTCGCGGGACTTCATCTTGCCCTCGGGCAGCTCCACCATACCGTAGGACAGGTGGAAGATCTGGTCCGCCCAGTCGAAGCCCAGCTTCTTGAGGAGGAGCTTGAGGACCTGGAAATGGTAGTTCTGCTCGTCGCCCACCACGTAGATGTGCGAATCGAGCTTATACTCGCTGAAGCGGCGTTCGGCCGTGCCGAGGTCCTGCGTGATATACACGGAAGTGCCGTCGGAGCGGAGCAGGAGCTTGCGGTCCAGACCGTCGGCGGTGAGGTCGCACCACACGGAGCCGTCGGGATCCTTGACGAACACGCCCATTTCCAGGCCGCGCATCACCAGCTCCTTGCCGAGCAGATAGGTATCATGCTCATAATAAGTGCGGTCGAAGGTAATGCCCAGGGCCTTGTAGGTCTGTTCGAAGCCGTCGAACACCCAGCCGTTCATCATCTCCCAGAGGCGGCGGACCTGCGGGTCGCCCTCCTCCCATTTGACGAGCATGTCGTGGACCTTGTCCATCGCGGTCGGGTCCTCTTTCTCCATTTTTGCGAACTCGACGTAGCAGTCGCCCACGAGGTGGTCGCCCTTCTTGCCGGTGCTTTCCGGCGTGGCGCCGTCGAAGCGCTCCTGCCAGGCATACATCGATTTGCAGATGTGCACGCCGCGGTCGTTGACCAGCGTGGCCTTGATCACCTCGTCGCCCGCGGCCTTGAGCAGCTCGGAGACCGAAGCACCCAGGAGGTTGTTGCGGATGTGCCCGAGATGCAGGGGTTTGTTGGTATTGGGCGAGGAGAACTCCACCATAACGCGGCGGCCCGTGGCGGGCAGCTGCCCGTAGGCGCCGTCCTCCACGATGGCGGCGAGGGCCTCGCGCCAGTAGATGTTGGACAGGCTGAGGTTCAGGAAGCCCTTGACGGAATTGTAGGCCGCCACTTCCGGGCAGTTCGCCACCAGCCAGTCGCCGATCTCTACGCCCGTGGCGTCGGGACTCTTGCGCGAGGTGCGCAGCAACGGGAAGACCACCAGCGTGAAATCGCCTTCGAACTCCTTGCGGGTCACCTGGACCTGCAGGGCAGAAGGGTCAATCTGGGCGCCGTAGAGGGCTTTGACGGCCTCTGAGGCCTTCGCAGCAAGGAAACTCTCCGGGGTCATCAGCCGAGGTAGGTCTTGAGGAGTTTGCTGGCAGACGGCTTCTTGAGCTTGCGGATGGCCTTCTCCTTGATTTGGCGGACACGCTCGCGGGTGAGGTCGAGCCGCTCGCCGATCTCCTCGAGAGTCATCTCCTGGCAGCCGATGCCGAAGAAGCTCTTGATGATCTCGCGCTCGCGCGGCGTCAGGATCTGCAGCGCGCGCTCAATCTCGGTGCTGAGGGACTCGTTGGTGAGGCCCTTGTCCGCGCTCGGAGAATCGTCGTTCGGCAGCACGTCCAGCAGGCTGTTGTCCTCGCCCTCCACGAAGGGGGCGTCCACGCTGACGTGACGGCCGGACACGCGCAGGGTGTCGGCGATCTTGTCCTTGGGGATATCGATCATGTCGGCGAGCTCGTCGGTGGACGGCTGGCGCTCGTTCTCCTGCTCGAACTTGCCGAGGGCCTTGTTGATCTTATTCAGGGAGCCTACCTGGTTGAGCGGCAGGCGGACGATGCGGCTCTGCTCGGCGAGGGCCTGCAGAATGCTCTGGCGGATCCACCACACGGCATAGGAGATGAACTTGAAGCCGCGGGTCTCGTCGAATTTCTCGGCAGCCTTGATCAGGCCGAGGTTGCCCTCGTTGATGAGGTCGGGCAGGCTGAGGCCCTGGTTCTGGTATTGCTTGGCAACGGACACGACGAAACGGAGGTTGGCGCGCGTAAGCTTCTCCAACGCCTCCTGGTCGCCCTTGCGGATACGCTGAGCGAGTTCGACTTCTTCTTCCGGTGACACCAGCTCTTCGCGCCCGATTTCCTGGAGATACTTATCCAGGGAGGCACTTTCGCGGTTGGTGATGGATTTGGTGATTTTCAGCTGTCTCATATCTTTGTCTTCGAATGTTCGTTCAACCTATTATACGAAACAATCCCGCACAAGTTTCACACTCGCGCGGGATTTTTTCAAATCAATTATCAACAGAGATTCTTCGCTTCGCTCAGAATGACACCGGGGTTATTCATCGTCTTTGCCGAAGCCGAAGTAGCCGGGACGGCCGGAGGCGGTCACACCCTCGATGAAGATGGAGCGCTTGCTCTTCTTGGCGATGTCGATGACATCCTGCGGCTTGGAGACCTTCTGGTCGTTGACGAAGCGGATGATGAAGCCGTCCTCGCCGCCTGCGCGCGCCAGTTTGCCGTTGCCGGCGGAGACGATCAGCACGCCGTTGTCAGCCGCCTTCAGCTGGGCGCCGTAGAAGGTCACCGTGCCGTCACTGGCCACCGTGCCGTTCTCGACGTTGCCGTCCTGGAAGGTGACGGGCAGGTCGACAGCCTTGCCGTCGCGGATGACGCGGACCGTAGCCTTGTCGCCCGGGTGGAAGGAATTGATCTTCGCCTGGAGCTCGGGCATCGCGGAAATCTTCGTGCCGTCCACCAGCAGGATCACATCCTCGGGCTTGATGCCGGCCTTGTCGGCAGCACTGCCCTTGGTCACCTCGTTGACATATACGCCTTCCGGCGTGGAGAGTTTCAGCTTCTTGGCAAGCTCTTCGGTGACCGTGCCGCCGGTGATGCCGAGCATCGCGCGTTTGACGGAACCGAAGTCGATGAGGTCGGAGACGACCTTCTTCACGATATTGGAAGGCACAGCGAAGGAATAGCCCGTGTAGGAACCCGTCGTAGAGACGATGGCGGTGTTGATGCCGACCAGCTCGCCCTCCTTGTTGACCAGCGCGCCGCCGGAGTTGCCGGGATTCACGGCCGCATCGGTCTGGATGAAGGATTCGATCTTGAATTCACCGTCGTTGTTGGGCATCGAACGGCCCTTGGCGCTGACGATGCCGGCGGTGATCGTGGAGCGGAGCTCCTCTCCCAGCGGGCTGCCGATGGCCAGCACCCATTCGCCCAGGCGGAGCTTGTCGGAGTCGGCGAACTGCAGCGTCGGCAGGCCGCTGGCGTCGATCTTGATCAGGGCGACGTCGGTGGCAGGGTCAGTGCCGACGACCGTGGCCTCGTAGGTCTTGTTGTTATTGAGCGTGACCTCAATCGTGGTGGCGCCCGACACGACATGGTTATTCGTGACGATGTAGCCGTCCTGGCGGATGATCACGCCGGAGCCGCTGCCCTGGCGCTCACGGCCGCCACCGCCGTAGCCGCCGAAGCCGCCGTCGTCACCGAAGAAGTAACGCAGGAACGGGTCGATGTACTGCTGCTGTTGGCGCTGCTGAGGCTTGATGGTCACCTTGACGTAGACGACTGCCTCCACGGCGTTCTCCGCCGCGTAGGTGAAATCGGGATAATCGGACAGTGACAAATTGACAGTCCGGACGTTCTGTCCGGCGGAAGTATAGGCGACGCCCTCGTCCGAAGCGGGGGCCGGCGATGCCGTTTTCACGATGGCATAAGCGGTTAGGCCGCTCAGAAGCACGGAAAGCAGGACAATGAGAAAACCTTTTTTCATATTTGACGTTTTTTAGAATATTCCGGGGATTCAAAAAGTCAAAATATATGCCAAAATCCAAGATTAATTCGTAAATTTGCGAGAAGGTATAATTGTAAATGACAAAATAGACAGATATGGAATTCAACGTTTCAAGCGCCGGCCTGCTCAAGGGCATCCTCGATGTATCAAAGGCGATTCCCGCCAAGACCGCCCTCCCGATTTTGGAGAACTTCCTCTTCGTCCTCAAGGACGGACAGCTGGAAATCACCGCCTCCGACCAGGAGCTCACGCTCCGCACCGTCGTGGCCGTGGACAGCACCGTGGAGGACGGCAGCATCGCCGTGCCGGCCCGCCAGATGATGGACCTGCTCAAGGCCCTCCCGGACCAGCCCATCACGGTCAAGACCGCGGGTGAGGGCTCCTTCGAGTGCATTTGGAGCAACGGCAATTCCTCCCTCCCCTATTTCCCCGCAGCGGATTATCCCGAGATCAAAGGCGCCGGTTCCGACGCCCTGGTCGCCACGATTCCCGCCAGCGTGCTTGCGGAGGGCATCGGCAGCACCATCTACGCCACGGCGGACGACGAGATGCGCCCGGCGATGAACGGCATCTTCTTCGATATGGACACGGAGAGCACCACCCTCGTGGCCTCCGACTCCCACAAGCTCATCTGCTACACCACCCGTGCCCTGCAGATCGGCGAGAAGGCTTCCTTCATCCTGCACAAGAAGCCCGCGGGCGTGCTCAAGTCCATCCTGGACAAGGACGACGATGACGTCCGCATCGCCTTCGACTCCTCCAACGTCGTGTTCACCTTCGGCGAGACGATGATGGTCTGCCGCCTGATCGTCGGCAAGTTCCCGGAGTACCGCAAGGTCATCCCGCAGAACAACGCCAACATCCTGCGCATCGACCGCGCCCAGCTGCTCAACACCGTGCGCCGCGTGGCCGTGTGCGCCAACAAGGCGTCCAACCATATCAAGTTCGACCTCAAGAACGGCCAGATCGAGATCACGGCCCAGGATCTGGGCTTCGCCCTCGCCGCCTACGAGAAGCTCCCGTGCGACTACAACGGCGACGAGCTCGGCATTGGCTTCAAGTCCTCGTTCCTCATCGACATCCTCGGCAACATGACCTGCGGCACCGTCGTAATGAAGTTCGCGGACCCGCGCCGCGCCGCCCTGATCGTCCCGGCCGAAGAGGAGGACGAGAGCGACAAGATCTGCGGCATCCTGATGCCGATCATGGTTTCCTAAGACATAAGGTATGCAACTCCATCTCGAGCGGCCGCTGCTTTTCTTCGATATCGAGAGCACCGGCCTCAATATCCCTGCCGATTCCATCGTGGAGCTCAGCTTCGTCAAGGTCTTCCCTGACGGAGAGGAGCGTGTCAAAACCTGGCGCATCAAGCCCTGGGACTACGAACTGAACCGCCAGCGTCCCATGAACCCCGAAGCCTCCAAGGTCAACGGGATTACGGACGACATGCTTACGGACTGCCCCACTTTCTTCGCCGTCGCCGAAGAGGTAGCCGGATGGCTGCGCGACAGCGACCTGGCGGGCTTCAACTCCGCCAAGTTCGACCTGCCGATGCTCGCCGAGGAGTTCGAGCGGGTCAAGCTCGCCGGCAAGGACCTGCAGGTAGACCTGCACTCACCCCTGATGGTGGATGTCCAGAACATCTTCCACGCCATGGAGCCCCGGAACCTCCGCGCCGCCTACCGTTTCTACTGCGGGGGCGAGGACTTTGAGAACGCCCACTCCGCCGAGGCCGACACCCTCGCCACCTACGAGGTGCTCAAGGCCCAGCTGGACCGCTACCAGGAGCCGGATAAATACCGCGAGCAGGTGCTCAAGAATGACATCCAGTCCCTTTCCGCCTTCGTCGGCAGGAAATACGTCGACTTCTCCGGCCATCTCATCCTGGACGACAAGGGCGAGGTCTTCGTCAATTTCGGCAAGCACAAGGGCAAGACGGCCCGGCAGGTGTTCGAGCAGGATCCGTCCTACTATGCCTGGATCCAGCAGGGCAGCTTCACCCTCGACACCAAGGCCCAGTTCGCCAAGCTCGAGGAGCAGTTCAAGCGCGAGCGGCTGGCCGCCAAGTGGAACGGGCGGCTGTTCTGATTGATTTGAAATACGAAAAAAGGCCTGGCGGAT
>CAJOHX010000025.1 GCA_905234475.1 uncultured Bacteroidales bacterium
AACGCACCAGCGCCGATGGTACTGCCCCACCAGGTGGGAGAGTAGGCCGCTGCCGCTTTTTGAAGCCCCGGACAACGAAAGTTGCCCGGGGCTTTTTTTTCAAAAAGCGTCAGCGCCCTACGGGTTCCATGATCGAGGGGGCGTACCCCCTCGAGCTCCCCTGCGTCGCTTCGCTCCGAGTAAAAAGCCTGCACGCTGGCGGTAATACATTGTGAATGGTTATTCGGGGAAATTTGCTAACTTAGAGGTTTGAATTCAAACAAGACCAAGATGCCTGCGATCAAGGGAAAGATTTCTCAGATTATCGGCCCGGTGGTGGACGTGCACTTTGACCTGAAGGACCTCCGCGAAGAGCGGTCGCTTCCGGGCATTCACGATGCCCTCAAAGTCCAGCGCCCCGACGGCCGCCAACTCATCATCGAAGTCCAGCAACACATCGGCGAAGACACGGTCCGCTGCGTCGCCATGGACTCCACCGACGGCCTCCGGCGGGGCCTTGAAGCCGTTATGCTCGGCCGCCCGATTGCCATGCCGGTCGGCGAACAGATCCGCGGCCGCGTGATGAACGTCACCGGCGAGACCATCGACGGCCTGGACAAACTGGACCGCGAAGGCGCCCTGCCCATCCACCGCGAGCCGCCGAAATTCGAGGACCTGACCACCTCGCAGGAGGTCCTGTTCACCGGCATCAAGGTCATCGACCTGCTGGAGCCCTACCTCAAGGGCGGCAAGATCGGCCTCTTCGGTGGCGCGGGCGTCGGCAAGACCGTGCTGATCAAAGAGCTCATCAACAACATAGCCAAGAAACACAACGGCTTCTCGGTCTTCGCCGGCGTGGGCGAACGTACCCGCGAGGGCAACGACCTGCTGCGCGAAATGATCGAATCGGACGTCATCAAATACGGCGACGACTTCGCCAAATCCATGGAAGAAGGCCACTGGGACCTGTCCAAGGTGGACCGCGAGGCTCTCAAGAAATCGCAGGTCGCGATGGTCTTCGGCCAGATGAACGAACCCCCGGGCGCCCGTAGCTCCGTGGCACTGAGCGGCCTGACGCTCGCGGAATCATTCCGCGACAGCGGCACCCTCGACGGCCCGAAGGACATCCTGTTCTTCATCGACAACATCTTCCGTTTCACGCAGGCGGGTTCCGAAGTGTCAGCCCTGCTGGGCCGCATGCCCTCCGCAGTGGGCTACCAGCCGACGCTGGCCACCGAAATGGGCCAGATGCAGGAGCGCATCACCTCCACCAAGCGCGGCTCCATCACCTCGGTGCAGGCGGTCTACGTCCCGGCCGACGACCTCACGGACCCGGCTCCGGCCACGACCTTCTCCCACCTCGACGCGACCACGGTCCTCAGCCGCAAGATCGCCACGCTGGGCATCTACCCGGCCGTGGACCCGCTGGCGTCCACCTCCCGCATCCTCGACCCCAACATCGTCGGCCAGGAACACTACGAGACGGCGCAGCGCGTCAAGAAGATCCTCCAGAAATACAACGAACTCCAGGACATCATCGCCATCCTCGGCATGGATGAGCTCTCCGAAGAGGACAAGATCACGGTCAACCGGGCCCGGCGCGTGCAGCGCTTCCTCAGCCAGCCGTTCTTCGTGGCGGCGGCCTTCACCGGCTGCCCGGGCGTGATGGTGGACATCGAAGACACGATCAAAGGCTTCAAGATGATCCTCGACGGCGAGGTGGACTACCTCCCCGAACAGGCCTTCCTGCAGGTCGGCACCATCGAGGACGCCATCAAGAAGGGTGAAGCCCTGCTCGCGCAGGCCAAACAATAACTCCCATGTACAAGCCCCTGACCATCCGCATCCTGACCCCCGAGGGGACGCTCTTCGAAGGCACGGCCACGGCCGTGTTCCTGCCGGGAGCGGTGAGTCCCTTCGAGGTGCTCCCGGGCCACGGCGCCATCATTTCCGCGCTCAGCGCGGGAGTGATCCGCGTGGAGAACGGGAACCAGGAGGAGCGCTTTGAGCTGAGCGGCGGGGTGGTCCGGGTCCTGGACAATGTCATCACGGTGTGTGCGGAGACGGCATGAGACGGCTGTGGCTCATATTGGCAATGTTGCTCGCGACGGCGCTGACGCCGGCGCGGGCGCAGGAAGCCGATGCGGCGGAAGAGGAGTTCGACGTGACCCACTTCATCTTCGGTCACATCGGGGATGCCTACGAGTGGCACATTACCGAGATCAAGGGCAAGGAGATCAGCATCCCGCTGCCCTGCATCGTGATTGACGATGGCCTGCACGTCTTCTCCTCCCGGAAAATGGAGGAGCACGGCTACACGCTCAACGCGGACGGCAAGCTCGTCAATGCGGCCACCGGCGCGCGTCCGGTGGACATTTCCATAACGAAAAACGTCCTGGGCCTGATCTTCGACAGCATCCTGCTGGTGCTGCTGATCCTGCTGTGCGCCCGCTGGTACAAGCGCCACGACGTGCTGAAAGAGAAGCCGACGGGTCTCGCGGCCCTGCTTGAGCCGCTGATCGTGATGATCGAGAACGACGTGATCAAGGACGCCGTTGGGCCGGAATACAAGAAGTTCTCCCCGTACCTGCTGACGGCCTTTTTCTTCATCCTGATCAACAACCTGATGGGCATCTTCCCGGTGTTCCCGGGCGGGGCCAACATCACCGGCAACATCGCCGTGACGGGCGTGATGGCCCTGTTTACCTTCCTGATGGTCAACCTCTTCGGCAACAAGCACTACTGGAAGGACATCCTCTGGCCGGACGTGCCTCTTTTCCTGAAGGCCATCCCCATCATGCCGGTTATCGAGATCCTGGGCATGTTCACCAAGCCCTTCTCGCTGATGATCCGACTCTTTGCGAACATGCTCGCGGGCCACATCATGCTCCTGAGCGTGATCGCCCTGATCTTCCTCACGGCGGCCCTGGGCCCCGTGCTCAACGGCTCCATGACGGTCGTGGCGGCGCTCTTCGGCGTCTTCCTGGACTGTCTGGAGATCCTTGTGGCCTTCCTGCAGGCCTATGTGTTCACGATGCTCTCGGCCGTGTTCATCGGCCTGGCGCATCCGCATCCCGAAACAGAAACCAATTAACATTTATACAGTTATGATAGGATCCATTCTTCAAGCAGTTGTGCTCGGCAAAGTGGCCGGCGCACTCGGGGCCGGCATCGTGGCCCTTGCGGCTGCCTTTGGTATCGGCAAACTCGCCTCGTCCACGATGGAGGCTTCGGCCCGCCAGCCCGAGATCGCCGGCGGCCTGCGTACCACGGCCATCATCATCGGCGCCCTCATCGAAGGCGTCTGCCTCTTCGGCGTCATCGTCTGTCTGCTCGCTGTCCTGCAGTCGTAGCCTATGTCGCTGATCACACCGAGTTTCGGCCTCCTCTTCTGGATGGTCGTGATCTTCGGGATCGTGTTCTTCCTGCTTGCGAAGTTCGGATTCCCGGTGATCACGAAGGCCGTCCAGACCCGCTCCGACCACATCGCCGACTCCCTCAAGGCCGCCGACCAGGCCCGGGAGCAGCTGGCGAACCTGGCCCAGGAGCAGGCCAAAATGATTGAGGAGACCCGGCTGGAGCAATCCCGCATCTTAAAGGAGGCGTCCGAGACGCGCGAGAAGATTCTCGCGCAAGCGAAGGAGGAAGCTTCCGCCGAAGCGGCGAAAGTGCTCGAGCACGCCAAGCTGGAGATTGCCGCGGAGCGCGAGAGCGCCATCCGCGACATCCGCCGGCAGGTGGCGATGATTTCGGTGGATGTGGCGGAAAAGATCGTCCGCAAGGACCTCGACGCCTCGGAGGGCCAGTTGGCCCTGATCGACCGCATGGTCGACGAGGCTGAGCAGGCCCAGCTGCCCAACTGACGAATGCGATGAACACGGGAATCATCTCCTCTCGCTATGCCACCGCCCTGCTGCGCTACACGCAGGAGACGGGCGGCGGAGAGCGCGTGTGCGCCCAGGTGCGCCGCCTGCTCGAGCATCCGGAGGAGCGTCCCGGCGCGCTCGAGCCCGAGCTGGAGCGCTTCGTCCGCCTCCTCGTCAAGAACGGCCGCATGGGCGAAGTCCGCTTCATCTTCCGCAGTTTCATCGCGATGTACTACCGCTCCCGCGGCATCCGGGTGGCCCGCCTGACCACCGCCGTGCCCGCGCAGGAGCTGGAGCAGCGGCTCCGCGCCATGCTGGAGAAGCAGCTTGGCTGTGAGGTGCTGCTGGAGTCGGGCGTGGATCCCGACCTGCTGGGCGGCTTCACCCTCGAGGTGGGCGACTACCTGCTCGACGCGAGCGTCCGTCGCCAGATCGAGACGATACGCCGCCAGTTCGTCATCCAAAACAACAGAATCGTATAATGGCGCAAAACACAATCAAGGCAAGCGAGATTTCGGACATCCTGCTGGACCAGCTCCGCGGGATCGACAATTCGCTCCAGTACGAAGAAGTCGGCCATGTGCTGACGGTCAGCGACGGCGTGGCCCGCATCTACGGCCTCGCCGGGGCCGAGGCCGGCGAACTTCTCGAATTCGACAGCGGCGTCAAGGCCGTCGTGATGAACCTCGAAGAGGACAATGTCGGAGCCGTCCTGCTCGGCCCCACCGACCAGGTGGGCGAGGGCATGAACGTCCGCCGCATGGGCCGGATCGCCGGCATCCCCGTGGGCGAGGGCCTGGTGGGCCGCGTGGTCGATCCGATCGGCACGCCCCTCGACGGGCTCGGCCCGGTGGAGGGCGAGACGGTGCGCATGCCCCTGGAGCGCAAGGCTCCGGGCGTGATCTTCCGCGAGCCCGTCACGGAGCCGCTCCAGACGGGCCTCAAGGCCATCGACGCGATGATCCCGATCGGCCGCGGCCAGCGCGAGCTGATCATCGGCGACCGCCAGACCGGCAAGACGGCGATCGCCATCGACACCATCATCAACCAGCGTTCCGAATTCCTCGCCGGCAAGCCGGTGTACTGCATCTACGTGGCCGTGGGCCAGAAGGGCTCCACCGTTGCCTCCATCGTCCAGACCCTCCGCGCCAAGGGTGCGATGGACTACACGATCGTGGTGGCCGCCACCGCGGCCGATCCCGCCGCGCTGCAGTATTACGCGCCGTTCGCCGGCGCGGCCATCGGGGAGTATTTCCGGGACACCGGGCGCCATGCCCTCGTGGTCTACGACGACCTCTCCAAGCAGGCCGTGGCCTACCGCGAGGTGTCGTTGATCCTTCGTCGCCCGTCCGGCCGCGAGGCCTATCCGGGCGATGTGTTCTACCTGCATTCCCGCCTGCTGGAGCGCGCTGCGAAAATCATTAACCAGCAGGAAGTTGCGGAGCAGATGAACGACCTGCCGGAGTGTCTGAAGGGCAAGGTCCGCTGCGGCGGTTCGCTGACGGCTCTGCCGATCATCGAGACGCAGGCTGGCGACGTGTCCGCGTATATCCCCACCAACGTGATCTCCATCACCGACGGCCAGATCTACCTGGAGTCGTCGCTGTTCAACGCCGGCTTCCGGCCGGCCATCAACGTGGGCATCTCGGTGTCCCGCGTGGGCGGCGCCGCGCAGGTCAAGTCCATGAAGAAGGTGGCGGGCACGCTCAAGATCGACCAGGCCCAGTACGGTGAGCTGGAGGCGTTCTCCAAGTTCTCGTCCGACATGGACAAGGTCACGGCGATGACCCTCGACAAGGGCCGCAAGAACAACCAGCTCCTCATCCAGCCGCAGTACAGCCCCATGCCCGTGGGTGAGCAGGTGGCCATCCTCTATTGCGGCACGCATGCGCTGATGGCCGATCTCCGGGTGGACCAGGTGATCGAGTTCCAGGGGCTGTTCCTCGACCGCATGCGCGGCGCGCATCAGGACATTCTGGATGCGCTGGGTGCCGGCAAGGTGCCCGACGAGGCGACGCGCGTCATCGAAGAAGAGGCGGCCGGCGTGGTCCGGCTGCTGACGCAGAAGGCTTAATCGCAAGGCAGACGGATGGCATCGCTTCGGGAGACACGGGACCGCATCAATTCGGTGCGCAGCACGCTGAAGATCACTTCGGCGATGAAGCTCGTTGCCTCCGCCAAGCTCCGCAAGGCCCAGAAGGCCATCGAAGCCCTCCGCCCCTACGAGCGCACCCTCGCGGAGATTCTTTCTGCTGTGTCGGCCGCGCGTCCCGATGTGCCCGCGTCTCGGCTTCCATCCTCGCTTCCCGCTGACGCGGGAACCGGATTCGGCGCCACGAATCCTGCTGCGGCTGAGCCTTCGCCGTCGGGCAACATCGGCTCCGCTGCGGCAGCCATGAAAGCCGGGAGCGGCAGTGCCACCGCGCAGCCGTTCACCCGGGTAGGGTCGGGCGTCAGCGAAGCGAAGCCCGATAGCGGAGCGGTGGCAGCTGCCGGACCGGCGATAGCGGTTGTGGCAATTGCGTCGAACAGTTCGCTGTGCGGGGGATTCAACGGGAATGTGATTCGGAAGGCGCTGGAGACGATCCAGGGCTGCGAGGGCGCGGTGGAGGTGTATCCCATCGGGCGGAAGATGGTCGACGGGCTGCGGCGCGCGGGCTATACGGCGCCGGGCGACTGGAACGACCTCATCGGCCATCCGGCCTACGACAAGTCCGCCGACCTGGCGCGCTCGCTCTCCGAGCGCTTCCTCGCGGGGGAAATCTCCCGCGTGGTGCTCGTCTACACGCGCTTCAAGTCGGCCTCCAGCCAGGAGCCCGTCGCGGAAACCTGGCTGCCGTTCGAGATCCCCGATCAGGTCGGGGATGACTCCAAAGGAGTCACAGATCGTCATTCCCGGCTTGACCGGGAATCTCAAGATGTCAAATACATCCTGGAGCCCGATGCGGAGGCACTGGTGGCGCAGCTGCTGCCGCAGGTGATGCTGCTGAAGTTCCACGCGGCCATTCTGGATTCTGCGGCCGCGGAGCAGGCCGCCCGCACGATTGCGATGCAGACCGCGACCGACAACGCCGAAGACCTCCTCGGCGAGCTCACCCTCGAATACAACAAGGGCAGGCAGCAGAAGATTACCGCCGAAATCCTCGACCTCCTCGGCGGGTCCGCGCAGTAGTCTCCGCCTCCGTGATGCGCAAATAGTTGAAAGCCAGTAAATTAAGAAAATGAGCACCCCTTCCGGCTTGGGGTGCTCATTTTCTTAATTATCGTTCAATCAATCAGTTATTGATCACGGCGAGCGGCGGGCGGGAAGACCGTTAGCTTGCACACGCTGTTTTAGAATCTATAGGAGATGCCGAGGTGGGCGGATCCGGTGAGGGTCGGGGAGGCGAGCAGGATCGAGAAGTCCAGGCCGAAACCATCCAGCAGCAGTCCGGCACCGAGCGAAGCGAAGGAGGGGAGTCCCTTGTCGGCGGCGCCGTAATGGTAGCCGCCCCGCAGGACGAAAACCGCAAAGGGCCAGTACTCCACGCCCACGCCGGCCATCACGCCGGCACCCACCAGATAATCCACTTCCGCGGTAGCCTCGAATTCTGTGAGCGCATAGCGCAACCCGCCCTTGACCAGGGTCGGTAGCGCGTAGGCGTTGTCGCCGTAGCGGATCTTGCCGCCCAGGTTGAAGGCCGACAGGCCTACGGTGAAGGCGTCGGCGCTGTACATCGCCGACAGGTCGGCGCAGAATGCGGCGCCGGTCACCTCGGGGCTCAGCGCGGACGAGGCCATGCGGGCGGTCGCCGACAGGGCAAAGCCCGGCGCGGGCGACCACGCGGCGCCGAGGGACAGGGCGTAGTCAATGGGGCTGAATTTGTCTTTGACCTCACCGAATTCCGTGACGGCCTGGTAGGGCTGGGCGAAGCTGCCTTTGGCCGAGAGGCCGACGGCAAACGTCCCCGTGCGGTACCAGCCGCCGGCGGAGAAACGGTTGTCGGCACTGGGCTTGGGCGCCCAATAGCCGTAGGCGGCGCCGATGGCGAACTGGTCGGGGTTGAGCGCGGCCGCCGCGAAATTGTGCTCCAGGGCCCACGCATCCGCCTCCAGGGCGACGCTGGCGCCACCCAGGGCGGCACTGTGCGGATCGCCGGGGTTGTAGAGCAGCGGCAGCGACTGGGCACCGAGGGCGGCGCTCAGGAACAAAAGGCCAAAGGCGAGCAGAAGTCTTTTCATACGCGGCTAATACTTGACAATCGTTTTGGTCTGCTGCTTCCCGCCGAAGTCCACCTGGAGGGTGTAGGAGCCGGGCGCGAGGCTGCGCACGTCGAGCTGGATGGGGCTGAACGGCCCGGCGGGCTCATCTGCGCTGCACACCAGGGCGCCGCTCCGGCTGTAGAGCTCAGCCTTGGTCTGCACTTCGGTGGCAGGACGGATATAAAGGTAGTCCGAGACCGGATTGGGATAGACGTCCAGGTCCAGGAAGGTGTTGCGGGAGAGGAGGGTGAAGGTGGCCTGGCACTTCGCCCGGCGGGCGTCAAGGGCCGTGACGGTCACCTTGGTCTGCCCGTACGCTTTCGGGGTGAGGTTGAGGATGCTGCCAATCACGGAGCCGCCGACCACGCCGTCGCGGGAGAAACTCACTTCGTAGCTGAGCGTCTCGCCGTCGGCATCGGTGAAATACGGCAGCAGGTCGATGTTGAGGGGCGCGGCCGAGGCGGCGTTGACCGCCTGGTCTTCGAAGCGGAGGACCTGCTGCGGGGCATGGTTCTCCAGGATGGTGAAATGGATGCGCTCCATAACGGTGCCGCCGACGCTGATGGCGGCCGAGTAGGTGCCCGGCTCCGCCTTGAGGGCGTTGATCTGCATGCGTACCTGGGTGGTCGTACAGGTGGCCGTGGCGCCGGGACAGGCGCTCTGGAAGGTGACGGCGAGCTTCTTCCTGTCGTTGCCGCCGATGCGGTATTCGACCGTCAGCGTCTCGTGGGACTTGATCTCGTAGTCCCCGTCGTAGTCGGTCGTGACCGTGATGCCCTCCAGGTCGGGATCCTCCGGGGTGACCTGGCAGGTGAACGCGCCGTAGGCGTCGAGCATGCCGCCGCCGATGGTGCGCCCTGCGGGCAGCTCGTAGCCGCTCATGCGGGCGCCGCCCAGCAGCCGGGCCTTGAGATCCTCGTTGGTGAAGCCCGGGCCGCCGTAGTAGGAGACCAGCAGCGCTGCGACACCCGAAACGTGCGGAGTGGCCATGGACGTGCCGGCCTGGTAGGTGTATTCGTCGTTCATGTCCGTGCTGGCGATCCACTCCTTGGCGAAGTTGGAATCGGAGCCGCCGGGGGCGATGATGTCCACCCAGGAGCCGTAGTTGGAGTATTCGGCCATATTGCCGTCGGGCCCGATGGCCCCCACGGCGATGACGCGTTCGTATTCGCCGGGGGCGTCGTGGCTCCAGCCTTCGTTGCCGGCGGCGAAGATGACGATGCCGCCCTTCATGGGCCCGGTCTGGTTGCCGTAGATGTCGGTGCCGGCGTTGTCGATAAAGTAGTCGATGGCCGTCTTGGTGGCGGAAGAGTGCTGGATGAAGTCCCGGGCGCCCTTGGCGGCGTCGCTCTCGGATTCGAAATCGTAGCCCCAGCTGTTGTTGGCAATCACGGCGCCGTGGTCGGCGGCCCAGACCAGGGCGGCGGCATCGTCGCCGTCGTCCATCTCGTCGCCGCTGGTGGCGAAAATGGCGCAGGACATCAGCCGGACGCCGCCCTTGCCGTCCTTGCCGCCGGCGATGCCGGCCACGCCGGTCCCGTTGTTGCTGATGGCACCGATGGTGCCGGCCACGTGCGTGCCGTGGCTCTCCGGCTGGATCCGGGTCGGGGTGTAGCCGTCGATGAAGGTGCGGCTGCCGTTGGTGCCCGGCTGGATCACGACCCCCTTGAGGTCCTCGTGGTTGTAGTCGATGCCGCCGTCGATGACGGCCACGATCACTTCGCTGCTGCCGGCGGTGAACTCCTCCCAGACGCGGCGGACGTTGATGTCGATGCCTTTCTTGAAGTTCTCGCCGATCGTTCCGTCGTTCTCCAGGTTCCACTGGATGGGATAGAACCTGTCGTTGAAATAGCCGCGCTGCTTGAGGCGGCGGGGCGTCTGCACGGCTTCCACGCCGGGCAGGCTGCCCAGGTCGGTCTCCGCCTTGGTGGCGGACACGCCCTCGTCGTAGCGGATGCGGTACCAGCGGTGCAGGCCGGCGGCACGGTGGCGCGGCTCGAACTCCCCGGCATCGGGGAAAATGCGCTCCGCGCTGCGGATGCCCAGCTGCCCCGCGACCGCGGAGAAATCAGGTTCGTCCGCCGCCTGCTCGGTGAGCAGCACGACGGCCCGGCCGGGCAGGGTGGCTGCCCGCCCGGGGCGGACTTCCGGGGCAGGAGCGGATACCGGGTCCTGCCGCATGCAGGCGCACAGGGCGCCGAAAAGGATCAGAAGGGGAATGAGGGAGTTTTTCACGGGAGGATGATTCGCAGACCAAATTCAGGACGGAAGGGGTCGACCCCCGGGAGCGGCTCGAACGGGAGCGGCTCGGCCGCCATCTTGCGGGCGGCGGGGGTCTTGGAGATGTAGCCGCAGAGCTTCAGGGCTTCGGCGAGCATGGACTCCTGCGGGTCGCCGAGCTGGCAGCCGTCGACCGGACTGTCGGAGACCTTGACATCCGGGGCGAGTCCGTCCGGCATGCAGCGGGTCACGCCGTCCTTGTCCGCAAAGCGGGATACCATCACGTACAGGCCCCAGTTGTCTGTGTATTGCTTACCCTTTTTGACGAGATCCTCGTCGAGCTGGTCGGCATAGTCGTCGTAGAACTCCGGGCCTTCCATCAGGAAGCCGCTGCAGAATTTGCCATGTGTCTGCTGCCCCACGAGGGTGATGTCCATATAGGGATACAGGTCGCAGAGGATGGCCTCCGAGGCGGAGGCGCTGCTGCTTCCGACGATGGCGTAGAGCTTGCTGATGCCGAGGTTGGCGCCCTCGGTGGAGCAGGAGCGGATGACTTCGCCCTTCGCGTCCCTGTCCGTGACAACCACCTCGAAATAGGTGTCGGTGTCTTTGTTGTTCTTCCTGTAATACTCGGTCAGGCCGGCATTGTAGACCTCGGTGGCGAGGACATTCCCGGCGGTCACGACCGCTTCCGGCGCCAGGATGGAGGCGAGAACCCGCTCCGTGAAGGTATAGCCGCCGCCGTTGTAGCGCAGGTCGAGGATGAGCTCCTGGATGCCTTCGGCCTTGAGCTCCTTCGCCACGCGGACCAGGTCCTTGCCGGAGTCCATGGTGAAGCTGGTGTAGACCAGGTAGCCCACCTTCTTGCCGCCGCAGTCAAAGACACGGCTCAGCACGACGGGGTCCTCGTACATCTGTACGGCATTCATCTTGACCGTCTTGCCGCCGTGCAGCGTGATCTCCACGCTGTCGCCGCCCATCAGCTCGTCGGTGATGATCTGGGTGGCCTGGGAGGAGAGGCTGACGTTTCCGTTCTTGTCCTTGACCAGGGGCAGGGTCTTGCCGTTGACCTTGACGATGGTGTCGCCGCGCTGCAGGCCGGCCTTGCGGGCGGGGCTGTCGGCGTAGGTGAGCGTCACCACGGCACAGGCGGACGTGTAGTCGCTGTCGTAGACATACAGGGAGAAATCAAAACCGTAGGTCTTCTGGTAGCCGGACACCCGGCCGACAAAGGTGCTGAAATCGTCGTAGAGTTTCGTCCAGCGGTCCGTGTCCGCACGCTTGCCGTCCACGGTCCGGTGGTAGCGGATGTCAGCCACCTTGGCGATGGGTTCGTCCGTGTCCTCCCACGAATCGATCCCGTCCTTGATCTCTGCGTTCCAGAGGTAGTAGAGGTTCATCGTGTTGCGGGCGAAGGTATTGACGTACAGGTAGGTATTCTTGAGCTCGATCTCTTCCTGGCTCTCCTCCCCGCCGTTGTTGAGCGGGTCCTTGCAGCCGGGGACAAGCCCCAGCGAGAGGATCAGGATGAGCGGTATCCAAAGCTTTCTCATAAAGAGTCAGTTTCCATTTAGAATTCAAATATACACTTTTTTTTGAAACTGCCGGGGCATGCAGCCAGACGGGCGCCGGATGCATCTTTATATAGGGTTTGCGCAAGGCCGCGCAGGTACGCGCGTATGGCGGCAGTAAACCTTTTGAGAATCAATAGATTAAGGCAAATGAAAAAATCGGCGAATCCTGAATTTGGCTAACGATTGAAAGTTATTCTGCGATTTCGGTTTCAAATCGAAATTAAATTTCTTCATAAATCGCAAAATAATGCGCGAAAAAGGCGAAAACCTATCTCGTACACAAGCAGTTGCCCGCTTACAAATTTGGATTTCTGAAAAAATCTTCCGAAATTGCGCGGAAATTCCGTGTACTAGACAAGAGCGGTATTTGGTTTTTCGGCCAAAAATACCGATTTTGCGCGGTAATTTTTGTGTGCGTACTCCGCACATGCACAAGTAACTATGTTTTGTTAGTATAGTTTATTGTTTAATTAAATTAATGCTTATGAAAAAAGCAAAACTGTTCTTCAGCGCCATGTTTGTGCTGATCGCAGCGTCCCTGAGCGCCCAGAATATCCGGGTGACGGGTACGGTCCGTGATGCGCAGACAGGCGAGGGTGTTCCGTTTGCTTCCGTCGTCATCAAAGGCACGATGACTGGTGCCTCCTCTGACGCAAACGGCGCTTACACCATCAACGCACCCTCTAACGGTACGCTTGATTTCTCCGCAGTGGGTTATCTGACCCAGAGCGTGGAGATCAACGCCCGCGCCGAGGTGAACGTCGCTCTTCAGCCGGACAGCGAGATGCTGGAAGAGACCATCGTGGTCGCTTACGGTACCGCTACCAAGAGCTCCTTCACCGGATCTGCGGCCATGGTGGACAGCGAGACCATCTCCAAGAAACTGACCTCGAAGGTGACGAGTGCCCTGGCCGGCACGACCCCGGGTGTGCAGATCATCTCCTCCAGCGGCGACCCGACCGGCGGCAGCCCGACCATCCGCATCCGCGGTATCGGCTCCATGAACGCCAGCTCCTCCCCGCTCATCGTGGTGGACGGTGCCCCGTACGAGGGCTCCATCTCTGACATCAACCCGAACGATGTCGAGTCCATGTCCGTCCTGAAGGATGCCGCCGCATCCGCCATCTACGGTCACCGTGGAGCCAACGGCGTTATCCTCATCACCACCAAGCGCGGTAAGGCCGGCGAGGCCACGGTGCGTTTCGACGCCCGCTACGGTGTCAACTCCCGCCTCATCCCGCAGTACGATGTGATCACCGACCCGGCCGAGTACTATGAGACCTACTACAAGCTCATGTACAACAAGTACTACTACACCGGGCACACCGTGGCCGAGTCCTACGCCTACGCCGACCAGAACCTCTTCAACGAGAACAACGGCGGTCTGGGCTACCAGGTCTACACCGTTCCCGACGGCGAGAAGCTCATCGGTACCAACTTCAAGATCAACCCGAACGCCAAGCTCGGCTATTCCGACGGTGAGTTCTACTACCAGCCGGATGACTGGTATGCGGAGACCTTCCACAATTCCATCCGTCAGGAGTACAACGTCAGCGCCAGCGGCGCGACGGACCGCTTCAACTATTACGGTGCCCTCAGCTACCTCAACGACGGCGGTATCGTCTACAACTCCGGTTACAAGCGCTACACCGCCCGTCTGAACGCAGAGTACCAGGTGAAGGACTGGATCCGCTTCACGACCAACATCAGTTACTCCTACTCTGATTCCGACAACGTGTCTTCCGGCAGCTGGGGTTCCTCCGGCAACGCCTTCTACATCGCCAACAACATCGGTCCTATCTATCCGCTGTATGTCCGCAAGGTCGATGAAGCCGGACGTCCTTACCTCTATCAGGAGGGCGGCCGCCAGATCTTCGACTCCAACAATACCAACTTCAAGCGTCCGAACTTCGTGGGTAACGCTATCCGCGATATCTACAACGACGTCAAGAAGTCCTATGCCGACGTGCTCGTGGGCAAGTGGGGCCTCATCCTGACTCCGATCAAGGGCCTCACCCTCAATGCCAACATCGGTATCACCGATGACAACACCCGCTACAACTATCTGTACAGCGTGTTCGGATCCGCCTCCGGTGTGGACGGCCAGGTCGCAGTCGGTCATTCCCGCATGTTCACCGTCAACCAGCAGTACCTTGCCGAGTACAAGTTCGACCTCGCCGATGTCCATCATTTCGACATCCTGGCCGGTTACGAGCAGTACGAGCGCAAGAGCCAGAGCCTCGACGGTTCCAATGACCACCTCTTCAACCCGAACGTGGGTGAGATTGACAACGCCGACGGCACCGACAGCCGCAGCGTCTCCTCCTCCGCCAACTACTACATGACGGAAGGCTTCCTCGCCCGTGCCCAGTACGACTACAACGGCACCATCTTCGTGTCCGGCTCCTTCCGCCGCGATGCATCTTCCCGCTTTGCGCCCGGTCACCGCTGGGGCAACTTCGGTTCCCTCGGCGCCGCCTGGCTCATCAGCAAGGAGAGCTGGTTCAATGTCCCGGCAGTCAACATGCTCAAGCTCAAGGCCAGCTACGGTGTGCAGGGTAACGACGGTCTCGGTTCCAACTTCCCGTATTCCGATCAGTACCAGCACTCCTACGATGGTACGAACTACGCTCTGACCCTTACCTACAAGGGTAATGAGGACCTCACCTGGGAGACCAACATGTCCTTCAACGCCGGTGTTGATTTCGAACTCTTCAACGGCTACCTCAACGGTACCATCGAGTACTTCAACCGCGACACCAAGGACCTGCTCTACTCCAAGAGCGTCCCTCTGTCTTCCGGCAACCCGACCGGTTCCATGCCGGTGAACGTCGGTTCCATCCGCAACCGCGGTTTCGAGGCTGCCCTCGACGGCGCCATCATCCGCACCCGTGACATCCAGTTGAACTGGAACGTCAACGTCAGCACCTACAAGAACACCATCCTCGAGCTCGATGAGAGCGTCTCCGAGAACGGTATCCGCGGATCCAACTTCATCTACAAGGTCGGCGGTTCCCTCTACGACGCTTACATGTACAAGTATGCCGGTGTCGACGAGCAGGGCCGCGGCCTCTACTGGAAGCACACGGATGAGGTGAAGGACGAGAACGGCAACATTAAGGAGCAGGCCAAGGACGAGACCACCACGGTCTTCTCCGATGCCACCCGCTACGAGCTCGGCACCGTCCTTCCCAAGCTGTACGGCGGTTTCGGCCTCAGCCTCAACGCCTACGGCTTCGACCTCTCCGCCCAGTGCTCCTTCCAGCTCGGCGGCAAGTACTACGACGGTAACTACCAGCAGCTCATGTGGACCCAGGCTTCCGCCGGCCAGGCATGGCACAAGGATGTGCTGAAGGCCTGGACGCCGGAGAACACCAACACCGACATCCCTCGTATGGACGGTGACACCCAGGTGGCCCAGAGCCCTGTGGATCGCTTCTTCGTGAGCTCCAACTACCTGAGCATCAACAACGTGACCCTTGGTTACACCCTTCCTGCAAACTGGACCCAGAAGATCAAGATCGCCTCTCTCCGCCTCTATGTGGCCGGTGAGAACCTTGCCGTCTTCTCCGCCCGCAAGGGTCTGGATCCGCGCAATGCATTCGGTCTCGGTTCCTTCACGATGGCACAGGGCTCCTCTTCCTACGGCGCCATGCGTTCCATCACCGGAGGTATCACGCTCACTTTCTAATCTAAAAGGGATTAAGATATGAAACTGAATAAATTATTCTTCTCCATTGCCGTTGCCGTCGTTGCTTTCGCTTCCTGCGACAAGATCAACGAGATTGCTCCTGAGGGTGGCACCATGCTGGCCTCCCAGGTCCAGGAGACCAACGCGATCATCCCGTCCCGTGCTGCCGCTTCCTTCAACGGTATGTTTACCGCGATCGGTCAGCCTTGCAAGTTGGCGAATACTCCCGACGACTGGGGCTTCCTGATGATCCTCTTCTGCAACGACCTCGAGGGCGCCGACGCGCTCATCGCGGACAGCGGCTACAACTGGTTCAGCGTTTGCGGCGAGTACTCTTCCCGCAACAACACCTACCGCAACCCGCGCCTCCGCTATCAGGCTCCTTTCAATATGATCGGTGATGTCAACACCTTCCTGGCCGGTTTCGCCGAGGATGTGAGTGATCCCGAGAGTATCAACATGATGGCTCAGGCCCGTGTCCTGCGCGCATACTCCTACATGCTGCTGGCTCCCCAGTATCAGTTCGCCCCGCTCACCCAGGTGGCTGGCGAAGGCCTTGGCAAGGATCTCCCTTGCGTGCCGCTCGTGACCGGTGAGCCCGTGGACTTCACGAACAACCCCCGCGCCACCGTGGGTGCGATCTACGACTTTGTCCTGGAGGACCTCACCGCCGCCATCGAGAAGCTCGAAGGCGCTACCCGTTCCTCCAAGATGTACATCGACGCCAATGTGGCTTACGGTCTCCGCGCCCGCGTGAACCTGCTCCTCGGCAACTGGGATGCAGCTTACAACGACGCCGTGAAGGCTGCTGAGGGCTACACCCCGGCTACCATCGCCGAGGTCTCCAAGCCGGCTTTCTACGACATCAACGAGCACAACTGGATCTGGGGTTACGACATGGCTGACGGCTATCCCAACTACATTGCCAACAATGTCCGCGGCAACGGCCTCTACGCCACGACTTCCGCCTGGCTCCGTTCCTTCTCCAACAACGGTTACGCTCCTGCCTGCCAGTGCTACACCTGCATCAACAGCATGCTCTGGAACAAGATCCCCGCGACCGACGTCCGCAAGGGCTGGTGGGTCGACGAGAACCTCGAGTCCCCGCTGCTGAAAGGTCTTGCATGGCCCGGTTTCCCCGATGTGGCCAATGCTGACGACGGCGACAACAAGCTCGCCTTCCTGCCTTATACCAACGTGAAGTTCGGCGCCTGGTCCATCGCCAACGTCCTCAACGAGGAGGATATGCCGCTCATGCGCGTTGAGGAGATGATCCTCATCCAGGCTGAGGCCAAGGCCCACACCGATGCCGGCACTGCCAAGAGCATCCTCGAGAACTTCGTGACGACCTATCGCGATCCTGCGTACAGCGCAGACGCCGGCGGCCGCACGCTCCTCGACGAGATCTGGTTCCAGCGCCGCGTCGAGCTCTGGGGCGAAGGTTTCGGTGTGTTCGACAACCTCCGTCTTGACAAGCCCATCGTCCGTTCCCACGGCGCGGGCACTTCCAACATCGCCGATGCGTTCCGCTTCAACATCGACTCCCAGGATCCCTGGCTGAGGATGCGTTTCCCGCAGGGTGAGATGAATACCAACTTCGGTATCGTCGACAACCAGGGTGGCCAGCAGCCGACCATCGACATGAATCCCGGTCTTAAGGACGGTGTCACTGACTAATTTAAACAGATTGCCGTATGAAAAAGTATATTAAATATTTCGCTTGGATTGCTGCGGCCGCTTTCGCGGTGGTTTCCTGCCAGGAAGAGGTGCAGCCCCATCAGCCGGGTGAGCCCGATGCTTCCGGTTGCTACGGCGTGTATTTCCCTACGCAGGCTGCCAGTGGCATGCATGTTTACAGCCCTGTTCAGGACCCGAGCGTAGAGATCACGCTGAAGCGTACCAACACCACCGGTTCCATCTCCGTGCCGATCGTGGCCACGTGCTCCGAGGAAGGCATCTTCACCGTGGGTGACGCTACCTTTGCCGACGGCCAGGACGAGACCACCTTCATGGTCAGTTTCCCGACTGCCCAGGAAGGGACCACTTACACTGCGAGCTTCACCATTGAGGATACGCAGTACGCTTCCATGTATAGCAGCAATGCCATTTCCCTCGATTTCTCCGTGATGCGAGTCCAAATGGTTCCGCTGAAGGACGAGTCCGGCAAGGAAGCCGTTGTTACGTTCCATGTCAAAAACGACTTCTTGGGTGATTTCGGTGTTGACGTTGCCTCCTATGATCTCGAGGGTAAAATCGAGTATTATGAGGTCGACAATGTCCGCTATTGCCAGGTTGTCGTGCCTGCGGATGGAGGTATCTGGGGCGCCGATGCGGTGATCAATTTCACCTGGTATCCCAAGCAGACTTACACCTATGGTGACGCCGCCTATCAGCCGCTGGAAGTTGCTGTCCAGTATACCGGTTACTCCCTTGACGGTGCCGAAGTCGGTGAGGATCATCCTTGCCGGGTCCTGTTCTGCGACTACTACCACCACTACTCGGACCTCAAGGGCAACAGCCTTGGTACCTTCTTTGATTTCATGAAGAATTATGGCGCCAATTATAAACTCAGCTACTACGACGGCCATGGTGGCTTCTACTTCAACCTGGTTTACGATATTGAGGGAACCAACTACTGGTATGGCTTCTGCGACGGCTCTGTCGTAGGTATTGCCTCCGGTTACACCCGCACAGACTTCACAATGAAGGGCATTGAGGCTGGTTTTACCGAGGATGGCAAGCTCCCGCTGTCGTTCTACGCGGGCGAGAACGCCACCAAGATTGCCTTCGTCGTGGCTGCCGGTGAACTGACCGCTACGCAGATCAGCAACCAGGTCAACGCCATCGCTGACGGTTCTGCCGAGGATGTCGTCGTCCTCGCCGAACTGGCCCCTGCCAAGTATAAGGGTAAGGATGTGGTCGCCGCCGGTGCCGAGGTGACGCTCCCGGAGACGGGTGTCTACACCGTCGTGGCCGTGTCTTATAACGACAAAGACAAGCCTTACGACAGCGCGTCCACTACGGCCAACTATGTGGCCGCCGGTGACGTGGAGGCGATGGCCGTGGACATCACCACGGGTGTCGGCTCTGCCGCCAAGTACAAGGGTGCCAACACCGACTCTTCCGTCGAGGCCTGGATCTACGGTTCTGATATCGTGGACGCCAAGATGATTGTCGTGTCCTATATGGATCTGATGAGCTCCGCAGATGATGTCCTGGCTGCTGTCAAGGCTGCCAAGTCCCTGCCTGCCGCTGCCATCGAGGCCATCAACGGTGACGGTTACGTGACTTTGGCACAGGGCCTGCTCCCCGGCACTGAGTACTACTCGGTGGTCTGGGCCAGCAACGGCTTTGAGGAAGGCGTCTTCATCTCCGATGAGGGTGTCTACACCACCGGCGATCCTCTCCCGATCTATCAGACCTTCACTGCCAATAGCTGGGATGATGATGCCGAGCTTGCTGACCGCAGCGAGTGGCTGGGCGACTGGAACTACTACGCCGTCGATTACTACGGCGAGACGGGCCTGCGTGAGTTCATCGGCCCAGTCTCCATTGCCGCGAGCGAGACGCCGACCGAAGGTCCTGATGACTATGGTCTGTACGACGAGTATGCCATTGTGGACGGCCTGTTCGGCGACCTGGCGTACTATGCCGCGTACGGCTACGACCTGGACGGCCAAGTGGAGATGGATGTGTATGGCGGAGCCATGTACTCCTGCTCCAATACCAATGTGCCGGGAGACTGCAGCATTCACATCTATTCCAAGGGGAGAGACTCCTGGATGGATTATGCTCATGCTTACTTCTCCGCCTTTATCCCGGTCATGGACGGCTACTACGCTTTCGTGGACTGCTCGAGCTATGCAAGTTCGTACAACTTCACGGGTCTGAGAATCGTCTCCGACTATGTGTGGAACGCCTACTACGACCTGCTCCTCGTCGATCCCAACAAGGATGACAACGGCCTGTCCCAGTCCTCCATCAACGCCGCCGTGCTCCGTGCCCGCAAGCTGATGAAGGCCAGCGCCGCCGAGGTGGACAAGCACCTTGTGCTGAACGGCAAGGCCCGAGCGAAGGCCATCATCGACACCTACAAGCAGATGCAGAAGGGTGTGACGGTGTATGACGACTTCCAGGCTGTCGACGGCACCTGCCCGGTCAAGACCGTCTCCGTCAGCGTGAAGTGCATTGCTCCCGCTGTCTATGCTGACAGCGCAGTCAATCAGCAGAGGAAGAGTATCGGCAAAGCCGTTAAGTTTCAGTAATTCCCGTGACGGTCGCTGACCGTCACCTGTAAAAAGAAAGCCGAGCCTGATAGCCCGGCTTTCTTTTTGTATCAAAAAGAATATTTCGTACATTTGCGAATATTGTTTTTGGAAAGAAGAGATATGAAGTACAATAGGTTTATCATTTTGGCGGCGGCCCTCGTGGGTGTTCTCTCTTGCCAGCAGGAGTTGGGGCCCGCGGAGGAGGCGCATCTCGCGCCGATTGTCCGCCTGGGAGACGAAGTGGTCTCCGACGCGGTGCTGGTCAAGTTCGGCCAGGCACCGGATGAAGCTGCCTTGCGGGCCCTGGAAGCCGAGCAGGGGGTTCTCCTCCAGCGGGTCTTCCCCTCCACGCCCGGCAGGGAAGCCCTGGAGCGCCAGTTTGGCCTGGACCGCTGGTACGAGGCGGTGCTGCCGGAGCCCGAGGAACTGGATGTGAAAGTCCGCGCCCTGTCCCGGGTGCGCGCACTGGAGCTGATTGAGTATGAAGCCGTCGCACGCAAGGAGTCGGACGGCAAGGTCTATGCGGCCACGGGCAGCGTGACCAGGGCCGGGTCCGGCATCTTCAACGATCCCGAGCTGCTCAACCAGTGGAGCTACAAGAACTACGGCAATGCCTCCTTCTCCAAGAGCAGTGTGGCCGGTGCGGACGTCAACGCCGTGGACGTCTGGGCCTCCCTGTGTGCGGGTGATCCTGACATCATCGTGGCCGTGGTGGACGAAGGCGTCAAATACGACCATCCGGACCTCAAGGACAACATGTGGGTCAACAAGGGCGAGACGCCCGGCAACGGCATCGATGACGACGGCAACGGCTACATCGACGACGTCTACGGCTATAATTTCGTGGACAACGGCCCCATCACCTGGACAGTCGGCTATTATGACAACAGGGGTCAGTGGAATGGCGATTCCGGCCACGGGACGCACTGCGCCGGTACCATCGCCGCCGTCAACAACAACGGCAAGGGTGTCTGCGGCATCGCCGGCGGCTCCGGCAGCAAGGACGGCTGCCGCATCATGAGCTGCCAGATCTTTTCCGGTGACGGCGGCGGCAACGCCAAAACCGTGGCCAAGGCTGTCAAGTATGCGGCCGACATGGGCGCATCCATTATTTCCTGCTCTTACGGCTACACCTCGTCGTTTGCCTCTGATAACGCCTATATCAAACGGGTCGGCTCGGCCGAGATCGACGCGATCCATTATTTCGAGGCCTGCAAGAACAATTCCGTGCTTGACGGCAATATCGCCATCTTCGCCGCCGGCAACGAAGGGCACGGCTTTGCCCACTATCCGGGTGCGTTCTACGACATCATCAGCGTGTCGGCTTTCGGTCCGGATTTCCTGCCCACGTATTTCACCAACTACGGTCCCGGCTGCAACATTTCCGCCCCGGGCGGGGAGTATTACCATGGCGTAGGCGAGAAGTCCATGATCCTGTCCACGCTGCCCAAGGAGCTGTACGACAGTGACTACGGCTACATGCAGGGCACCTCGATGGCCTGCCCGCACGTGAGCGGCGTGGTGGCCCTGGGCCTCTCGTATGCCAAAAAACTGGGCAAGACCTTCTCCCGCGACGAGTTCAAACGCATGATCCTGGCTTCCGTGTCCGACATCGACCAGCGGATCGGCAGCAGGCAGGAAAAGACCTATACCGGCAGGGCTGCACTGGCATTGGCCCCCTTCTACCACCAGATGGGCGCCTGATGATGCACATCGAGGGCCTTCCCTCGCTGACGGCCGGTCTCGGCAGGCAGCAGTGGATCGACCTTTCGTCCACCTTCGGCACGGCTTCCGTTAGCCTGACCTACCTGCAGGTGGAGGTTTCCGACGCTGCGGCCAGCTCCATGGGACTGCAGAAGATCACCCCCACCAACACGGAGAAATATCCGGCCGTGGAGGATGCGAACGGCTACGCCTTCGTGCAGTTCGGCCGACTCTACATCCACCCCACGAAGGTGGGCGCCGGCAAGATCACGATCACGGCCGTCGGCGGCGGTGACCATGTGGGCGGCGGCGACGCTGCGCCCGGCGGCATGACCCTGACACAAAGTATTTCACTCATCGCCCACGATGCGGACGGTGGCAACGGTACGGGAGGATGGCTGTAATGAAAAAGATTCTGTTTGCGCTGGCCATGCTGGCCATGCTGGCTTCCTGCGGGAAGCCTGACCCTGTCAAGCCCAAGACGGATGTGAGCGGGGTGTGGGAGCTTTCGAACGTCGCCACCAAGGCGAGCGTGGGCTCCGTGTCGGTGAGCGTGTACCTCGACCTCGTGGCCGGGGGCAATTTCACCCTCTATCAGAAGATCGGTGACGGACGCTATACGGTGTTTTCCGGGACCTGGACGCTGTCGGACGACGACCATCTGTCCGGTACCTACAGCGACGGCAAGGGCTGGGGCCCTTACGCGGCCAGCGTGTCGGGCAATACGATGAAGCTCGAGAGCGCCGGCGGCAAGGAGGTGGACACGTACAGCAAGATTACGGCCATCCCGGAATCCGTCACGTCGAATACCTATTAGACGGAGCAGTATTTTCCGACGTCTTCCGTTATTTAATAGACAGCCTGCGAGAGAATGCACAGACCCTGGTTCCCGGCAACCCTCTTCCTGCTGGTGCTGCTGGGCACCGGCTGCGCGCGCATTGCCTTTGAGGACAGCGCGCAGCTGCCGCCCATCGTGCCCGACTATGCCGGCGTGACCGTCCCGGAAGGGATGGCCGCGCTCTCGTTCGACATGGCGGACGGCCGGCCCTGCAAGGTGGACTGCCGGCGCGAGGGCGACACCCTTTTCTATACCGTACGGGCCTGGGACAGGAAAACCCGCCGCGGCGTGCGCTACGCCCCCTTCCCGGTGTATGTGTCGCAGGATCCCATCGACCCGTATATCGCCTACCGACTGATCGAGCCCTCCTACGAGGGCTGGAAGGAGATGGGGCTGTATGCGCGGGAGCTCGCTTCCTACCGGGAGCGGCCCATCGTGGTCAACAAAGACACGAAGGGCGGGTGCGTCAACTGCCATCATTTCCCCGCCGGGGATCCCTCGCGGATGATGTTCCATGCCCGCGGGGCGGGCGGCGGCACGGTCTTCACGGACGGGGACGGCGTGCGCCTGCTGAACCTCACCACGGTGGGGCCCCGCCGGCAGGGCGTGTACCCGGCCTGGCACCCCTCCGGGCGCTGGATCGCCTTCTCCTCGAACGACACGCACCAGAGTTTCCCCATCTACGGCCACCAGCAGGTGGAGGTCTATGACCAGACCTCAGACCTGATCCTGATGGATCTGCAGACGGATTCCATTTCCGTCTGTCCCGCCCTGTACGGGGATGACCGCATGGAGACCTTCCCGGCGTGGTCGCCGGACGGGCGGACGCTGTATTACTGCGTGGCGGACAGCGTGTCCAGCGTGGGAGAACGCCGCGCCGAGGTGCATTACCGGCTGGAATCCATCGCCTTCGCGGACGGACAGTTCACAGGCGAACCCCAGCCGGTGTGGGGCTGCGACACCCTGTCGGTGTCACATCCCCGCGTGAGCGGGAAATGGATGCTCTTCACCGTGGCCGCCTACGGGACCTTCCCGATCTGGCATCCCGAGGCCGACCTGTACCTGATGGACCTGGAGACGGGGGAGACCGCCCCCGCCGAAGCGCTGAACAGCGCGGAGACGGAGAGCTACCACAGCTGGTCGTCGGGCGGCCGCTGGGTGCTGCTGAGCAGCCGCCGCATCGACGGGCGCTACACGCGCCTGTACATCGCCCATTTCGACGGGGAAGGCCATTTCGGCAAGCCTTTCCTGCTGCCGCAGAAGCGCTATGCGCACAACACCCTGCGGCTCAAGTCCTATAATGTCCCTGAATTTGTGAAGGGGGATCCCGGCCGCCATGGCCGGGCCGTTTCCCGCCTGTTTGCACGATGAGAAAGGCCGTCATACCTGTCCTGCTGTTCGCCGCGGTGTTCCTGGTGAGCTGGATTTGCCAGCCTTTCACCTTGATCTGCCAGGAGTACGAGGGGCTGTTTCTCGCCACGCCGGACGGCTGGGCGAGAGCCTTTGCGCAGCCGTTCCCGCTGTCGGGGATCGCCTCGGACTGGCTGGTCCAGTTCTACCGCGACCCGGTGTACGGGGCGCTGATCGTTGCCGCCATCGTGACGGGCGTGTTCCTGCTGCTGCGGGGGATCGTCGCCCGGAGGGGTGTGCCGTTTGCCGATGCGATTTCCACGCTGGGCGCGGGGTTGCTGTGGTTTTTCCTTGCCCGTGCGGCTGAGCCCAAACCGGGGGTGGCCGTGCTGCTGATCCTGGAGGTGCTGTGGGGCCTGTCGCTGCTGCTGCCCGCCCGGAAGGAGAAATATCAGTGGTACCATCTGCCGCTCGCCTCGGTGGTAATCGTGGCCGCGGCCGCCGTGACGGCGCTGAGCCCCGCCGTGATGCGGATCGAGCGCTTCTCGCGCGTCAAGCGGGACGCGTTGTACGGGGTGTGGGACGACCTGCTGAAGGCCGTGCCGCCGTCCGTGGCGGAGAAGGACGGGGAGCTGACGCCCTTCGCGCTGCTGGCCCTGTCGGCCAAAGGGCAGCTCGGAGAGCGCATGTTCTCATATCCCGTCTATTCGGAGAACGACCTGGACATGTGCGACTACGACGGCAACACCGAATACTACACCAGCCTGCTCTTCAAGGCAGCGCTGTACCAGCATCTCGGCTGCTACAACGAAGCCGTCCACAACTATTTCCAGTGGGCCACGCAGCTGCGCAAGGGCACGAGTTTCGTCGTGCTGCGCAAGCTGGTGGAGATGTATTACCTGCTGGGCGACTACACGCTGATGGAGAAATACTGCAGCGTGCTGGACCACAGCCTTCTGAACCGCACGTACGTGGCGTACTACCGCGGACTGGCCGCGCAGGGACAGGCGCATGAGACGGAGCCCGCCTCCATCCGGTCCATCATCCCCATCATCAGCCACGACCCGCTGTACAATCTTCTCCAGCTGGAGTCCTTCGGCATCCGTGCCGACTCGTTCGCCGACCGCGTCCTGGCCACCATCCTGCTGCGCGCCAACCCGACGCAGCTGCGCGGGGCCCTGGAGCAGCTGGGACCCGCGTATGAGCGCATCCCAAAGCATTTCCAGGAGGCCATGGTGTTCTATGGCATCCGCACGGGTCCGGTGGATGATGCCGTCATCCAGCGCTATTCGGCCTTCATCGAGGACCTTCAGCTGCTTCCGGACGACCAGCTGATCGAACGTTACCGCAATTCTGCCTTTCTGTATTTGCAATATGCGATTCAATAACAAACGTATGCGTCTAATCCTGCCGCTGATAGCGGGTGCCGTGCTCCTGTGCGCCACAGGGCCCGGTGCCGCCGCGCAGCACCGGGACGAGACGCGCACCTTCCAGCAGGCCGCCGGCATCCAGACGGCCATGCTGCGGGGCAAACAGGCGGCGCGCTATGATTTCCCCGCCAACGGCAATCCCTACTGGACGTCTGCCGAATACCGCCTGGGCGATGTCGTCATCGACGGCAACGCCTACTACGACGTCCCCGTCAACATCGACGCCGTGGCGCAGCGCCTCCTGGTCCGCGTGGGCGACAGCCAGGTGGCGGTGGCGCTGCAGCCGGACCGTGTCGGCAGCATCGAGATGGACGGCCGCCGCTACGTGGGCGTCGGCGTGGGCGCCTCCCTGCCCGAAGGCTTCTACGAGGTCATCGGAGAAGGGGAGGAGCACGTCTACAAGCACATCGTGAAAGTGATCCATTCGTCCACGGACAATGTCAACGGTGACGCGATCGGCTACCGCGACCCCAACTACCGCTACGACGTGTCGCGCTATTTCGCCCTGCGCCGGAGCTATTGGTACCGGGATGCGGAGGGCGCCTTCCGCCGGATCCGGAGCAAGGATGCGCTGCTCCGCTGCCTGGGCCCCCGCAAGAAGGCGGTCCGGCAGGCGATGCGCATCTCCAACTATGACCAGAACGGGGCGGATTTCGATTCGTTCTGCCGGGTCGCCCTAGAAATTGCCGCCCGATGAGAAAGAGATTCCTGACCCTCCTGCTGCTGCTCCCGCTGCTCCCTGCGGGGCTCTCCGCCCAGGACCTGGAAGTCCGGCGCGTGTCGCTGGACTCGCTGGTGCGCTTCCTGGACCGGGAGTTCCCGGAGCACTACTACTGCGTCCAGGACGCTGCGGAGCAGGCAACCTTCAGCGTGAGCGCGCCCCGCGCGCAGTTCGTCGACGCGGCGTTCGAGCAGCTCCGCTCGAGCGGCTACGTCATCAGCTCCTACGGGCCCTACCGCTTCGTGCTGCACGGCAAATCCATCCGCACGGAGCTGCCCACCGGCTATTTCGACCGGGGCGGCTCGCTGCTGGACGACAGCGGCCTGCAGCAGTTCCTCGCGGAGCAGAGCGCGGTGGCCACCTTTCAGAACAAGGTCTATGAGATCGGCGAGCCGGGCGCGAAGACGAGCGGTAAGGCCTATCTCAGCGGCCATGTGCGCGACGTCTCTTCCGGCGAGCCGCTCACCGGCGTGTCGGTCTACGACGACAAGACGGGGGCCTATTCCGTGACCGACGCCGACGGCTTCTACCGCGTGGCGCTTCCGCTGGGTGACGGCCAGCTCAACCTGAGCGGCTATTCCCTTGAGGACATGCACCTTACGCTGAAAGTCTACGACGACGGCGTCCTCGATGTGGTGATGAAGGAGAAGGTAACCTCGCTCGCCGAGGCCGTGATTTCGGCTGACGCCGTGTCGCACCACCGCGACGCCAAGATGGGCATCGAGCGGGTGCGCATGGACGTGATCAACAAGATCCCGACCGCCTTCGGCGAAGGCGACATCATCAAGGCGGTGCTGACCCTGCCCGGCGTCAAATCCGTGGGCGAGGCCTCCAGCGGTTTCAACGTCCGCGGCGGCTCGACCGACCAGAACCTGATCCTGTTCAACGACGGGACCATCTACAGCCCGACGCACCTCTTCGGCCTGTTCTCCGCGTTCAACCCGGACGTGGTGAGTGAGGTGGAGCTCTATAAGAGCAGCATCCCCGCCGAGTTCGGCGGCCGCATCTCGTCGGTGCTCGAAGTCCGCGGCCGCGAGGGCAATTCCAACAAGGTCGAAGGCTCGCTCGGCGTGGGCGTGCTGACCAGCCATTTCCACGTAGAAGGGCCGCTGGCCAAAGGCAAAACGACCTTCATCGTGGGCGGCCGCACGACCTATTCCAACTGGATCCTGGGCCTCCTGCCGGAGAACAGCAACTACCACGGCGGCATGGCTTCCTTCAGCGACGTCAACGCATCGCTGACACACAAGCTCAACGACGCCAACACCCTGCAGGCATCGTTCTACTGGTCCCGCGACGGCTTCTCCTTCGACCGGGACACCACCTTCCGCTATTCCAACCTCAACGCTTCGCTGAAATGGCGCAGCCGCCTGAGCAGCCGGCTCAATCTCACGGCCGTGGCCGGCTACGACCGCTACGGCGCGCAGTTTACCAATGACTTCAACGAATGGTCGGGCTACAAGGTGTCCAACTCCGTGTCGCAGGTGTTCGGCAAAGCCACGTTCCGCTATGCGCTGTCCGATGCCCACAACCTCTCCTTCGGCCTGAACGCCACGGGCTACGACCTGCGGCCGGGCGCACTGGAGGGGCTCCGGGACGGGAGCTATGTGCAGCCGCGGGAACTGGACGCGCAGCGTGCGCTGGAACCGGCGCTGTTCCTCAGCGACAGCTGGACCGTGAGTCCGAAGCTGACGCTCGACGGGGGCGTGCGCCTGAGCGGCCTGCTGGCCCTGAACCCGTCGAAATTCTACCTGGATCCCGAGATCCGCCTGTCCGGCAAATATTCCTTCCTGGACAACCTGTCGGTCAAGGCCGGATTCAACACCATGAGCCAGCACATTCACCTGCTGTCCAACACGTCCAGCATCTCGCCGATCGACACCTGGCAGCTGAGCAACGCGCAGGTGCGTCCGCAGACGGGCTGGCAGGCTGCGGCGGGCCTGTACTGGACCGTGGGTTCCGTGGACCTGACCGTGGAGACGTACTACAAGCGGGCGAGCCACAGCCTCGACTACAAGTCCGGCGCCATCCTGCTGATGAACGACCACCTGGTCGACGACCTGGTGGAGACGCGCGGCAAGGCCTACGGCGTGGAGGTGATGGCCAAGAAGACCAGTGGTAAGCTGACCGGCTGGCTGTCATACACTTACGCCCGCACGCTCCTGCAGGAGATGCAAGACCGCGGCGTGGAGACCATCAACGGCGGCGCGTGGTACAACGCCCCGCACGACAAGCCCCACGAGGTCAAGCTCGTGGCCAACTACAAGTTCACCCACCGCTACTCCCTGTCGGTCGACATGGACTATTCCACCGGCCGTCCCGTGACGCTGCCCGTGGGCTATTACTACTACGCCGGCGGCTACCGCCTGGCCTACTCCGACCGCAACAACTACCGGATCCCGGATTACTTCCGTCTGGACCTGGCCGTGAACATCGAGCCGGGCCACTACCTGAAGCAGTTCACGCACATGTCCTGGACGGTCGGCGTGTACAACGTCACCGGGCGCAAGAACACCTACTCGGTCTTCTTTACCGCCGACCAGGCGGGGAGGATCCAGGGCAGGATGCTCTCCGTGTTCGCCTGTCCCATCCCGTATATCAACCTTAATCTGAAATTCTGATGGCTGTAAGACAATTGATTCATTGGCTCGCGGCCGTTGCCGCGATTGCGCTCACTTCCTGCGTGTATCCGTTCGAGCCGGAGATCGAGACCACCGACAGCCGGATCGTGGTGGAGGGCTCCATCAGCGTCGGGGGGACCAGCACGTTCAAGTTTGCCCGCGTGATTCCGTTCACCGCCTCGGACAAGGATGTCAGCCAGCTGACCCGGGAGCTGCAGGTGACCGGCTATATCGAAGGCGAGGACGGCACCCGCGTCGAGAGCTACCAGGGTGGATGGGACGACAGGGGTGCTGATTATGAGACGAAGTCGTACGGCGGCTACTCTCCGCAGGCCCGCTACCAGCTCTTTTTCGATACGTATCTTCTGAATCCCGGCCAGCGCTACCGGGCGCATTTCGAGGAGACCTATACCCAGGCCGTGTACGAGACCGACTGGATCGAGGTCTGTCCGGCACCCGTCATCGACGACCTCAGCTACATCCTCAACCACGAACGGTCCGAGTTGAACGTGGCCCTGAGCATGCACAGCGCCACCGACAGCCATTTCCGCTGGTTCTACGAGGAGACCTGGGAGTATCATTCCGACCTGCAGGCTTCGCATTACCTGGAACCGGGGGCTATGTTCGACCCTTTCACGGGCGAGTATCAGCCCATGGATGCACTTTTCAAGTATCCCAGCGGGCAGAACAAGTACAACTGCTGGAATACGTTCCGTTCGCCGGAGATCAAGATCTTCTCCACGTCCGACCAGGCGGAGAACCGCTTCACGGACCTGGAGTTCCACCGCGTGGCGAGCTCCAACCAGAAGCTGCAGGTCCTCTACAAGCTGACCGTCTATCTGGAGGCCATCAGCGAGAACGCCTACCTGTACTGGAAGAACATCGAGGACAACACCAACAACCAGGGCACGCTCTTCTCGCCCGTGCCGAGCCAGATGGCGGGCAATGTCCATTGCCTGTCGGATCCGGGTGCCGAGGTGATCGGCTACGTGAGCGCCGCGCAGACGGCCACGGCTTACATGTACTACGATGACTGGAAGGAGAAGTTCTACAACGGCCCCGGGGTCGACTGGGCGAACATCACCATCGAGGAGTTCACGGACTACAACGAGTTCGCCAGCTGGTATTCCCGCGGGTATCTCCCTTATACCGTCATCCCGGCGGACATGTCCGAGAGCGGCCAGACGACCTTCCAGTGGGCCAAGGCCCGCTGCGTGGACTGTACTTTGGCCGGCGGGACCAAGGTAAAACCGAAGGACTGGCCAAACAACCACAGATAGCAGTACGCCGCCATGAGAAAGATATTCATTAGCATTTTCCTTTCGCTCTCCCTGGCCTCCTCCCTGTGTGCGGGGGAGCCGCTGCGCGAGCGGGTGTACCTGTCCACCGACCGTGACGTGTTCGTGGCGGGGGACGCGGTGTGGCTGTCGGCCTACTGCCTGGACATGCAGACGCGGCAGCTGTCCTCCTTCAGCAAGATCGCCTATGTGGAGCTGCACGGCGCCGGCGGCCTGGCCTGCACGGCCAAGATCGCCCTGGACGGCGGCCGCGGTGCGGCCAGCATGCAGCTTCCCAATACCCTCCCTACGGGCAACTACCGCCTGTTCGCCTACACGCAGCTGGGCGCCGGCGAGACGGGTTTCGACCCGCTGCCGGGCGCCCGCGTGTTGTCCGTCTTCAACACCTTCACGACCGAGCGCTCGGAGGGCGTGACGGTCGCGGACCGGACCCCGGAAGCGGCCGCGCGCCGCAGCGGCGGCCCGCTGGAACTTCAGACGTCGAACGGCTCCGGCGCGACGCATCTGACGCTGCGCAACACGGGCGGCCGGACGGTCTTTTTTGACCTGTCGGTGCATCACCGCGACCTGATCCCCGCCCCGGCGGGGCAGGGCGTCTTTGATTTTGCGGAAGCGAAACTGCCTGGTTTCCAGGGCTATGGCCCGGACACCGTGGCGGAGTACGAGGGGGAGATCCTGCGCGCCCGTGTCACGGGCACCGATGCCGCCGGGGTGAAGGCCATGCAGGACAAGTATGCATTCATCTCCTCGCCGGGCAGCGGCGAGAATGTCTACAGCTCGGCCATCCAGCCCGACGGGACGGTCCGCTTCTTCACGACCAATGTCTACGGCGAGCAGGAGATGTTCCTGGAGATCGAGGGGGTGGAGCGGACGAACATCTGCCACCTGGAGCTGGAGAGCCCGTTCCGCAATTTCCCGGCAGGGGAGATCCCCGCGCTGCAGATGAGCAATGCGTACGCTCCGGCGCTGGAGCTTCGCAGCCTCGGGATGCAGGTGGAGCGCAATTTCAACGCGGATTCGCTCTACACGGACCTGCCCTTCCGCTATCAGCAGCTGTTCGGCGAGGACGACCGGCGTTCCTACATCCTGGACGACTACACGCGCTTCCCGGTGATGGAGGAGCTCTTCGTCGAGTTCATCCCCGAGCTTCGCGTGCGGCGCGTCGGCGACCGGCGCGAGATCCAGGTGCGGGCGACCGACGGCCTGGGCAACATGTCGTTCCCGCAGGGAGCAGCGCTGGTCATGGTGGACGGCATCCCGGTGCTGGACCACGGCAAAATCCTCTCCTACGACCCGCTGCTGGTGGAGCGCATCGACATCTGGTCCGACACCTATTTCATGGGCATTCGCGCCTTCTCGGGCATCGTGAACTTCGTTACTTACAAGGGCAACCTCCCGTCGATGCAGTTCGAGGACAATGTGCGCATCGTGGACTTCCAGGGATGCGGATTCCCGCAGGCCTATACCGGCGAGGGCGCCGGAGCGCGCTATCCGGACTTCCGGCAGACGCTTTACTGGCATCCGCTGCTGAGCCTCGCGCCGGGGGAGACGCTGACCGTGGATTGCAAGATGCCGGAGTATGAGGGTGCGTTCGAAGCCGTCGCCGAGGGCTTTACCGACGCCGGGGATCCGGTTTCTGTCGTCTCAATCCTACCCTGATGTCATCTCGAGCGAAGTCGAGAGATCTCTCGGCAGGCTCGAGATGACACCTTTAAGGGGTCACCCAATGGATGGTGACCCCGCTGCGCTCCATGCCGCGCCACCAGGTCATCTGCCGCTTGGCGAACTGGTGGATGGCGGTGGCGAGCTGCGTGCGCATTTCCTCGTAGGAGAGAACTCCCTGGAGGTATAACGTAACGAATTTGTATTCAAGTCCGTAGGCGAGCAGGCGCTCCGCCGGGACGCCGCGTTCCAGCAGGCCGCGGATCTCGTCGATCATGCCCTCCTGCAGGCGGGCGTCCAGCCGCGCGTCGATGCGCGCGTTGCGCGTCTCGCGATCGACCAGCGTGCCGATGAAGAAGGGCTGCCGGGGGAGCACCTCGCTGAAGGAAGACTCAGTCCGGGGGGCGCTCAGCGGTGTTTTCTCCTTGAAATCATAGCCGCGCGTGACGGCGTTGATGTACATGCCCGTGCCGCCGCAGAGGATGGGCACGGTCCCGCGGGCGCGGATGTCGGTCCACACTTTCAGGAAGTCCTGCTGGAACTGCCAGACATTGTACTGCTCCCCGGGCTCGGCGATGTCGATCAGGTGGTATGGAATCTCCCCGTATTCCGCGAGGTCCTTGCCCGTGCCGATGTCCATGCCGCGGTAGACCTGGCGGGAGTCTGCGGAGATGATCTCCCCGCCCAGCTGCCGGGCCAGCTCCACGGCGTAGCGCGTTTTGCCGGAGGCCGTGGGTCCCAGCACGACCACGAGGTCGCACGCGCCTGATGCGCAGTCGTTTGCGAGCTGCGCGAGGTCCAGCTGCTCGGGTTCGGGCAGCTCGGCGACGATGCTGTGCTTGAGGCGGGGCATGGCGGGCTAGTCTCTTTCCATCTCGCGCCGGATGTCCTTTTCCTTGATGGTGGCGCGCTTGTCGTATTCTTTCTTGCCCTTGGCCAGGGCGATATGGAGCTTGGCAAAGCCGCCTTTGTTGATGTAGGCGCGCACGGCAACAATCGTCAGGCCCTTGGTCTTGACCGCCTGGGCGAGGTGTTTGAGCTCCCTTTTGGTCAGTAGGAGCTTGCGGTCGCGCAGCGGCTCGTGGCTGCTCCAGGCTGAGGCCCAGAAGTAGGTGGCGATGTTCATGCCGCGCACGTAGAGTTCGCCGCCGGAGAAGTAGCAGTAGGCGTCTTGCAGGGAGGCCTTGCCGGCGCGGATGGACTTGATCTCCGTGCCCACGAGGACGATCCCGGCGTCGTACTCTTCGAGGAACTCGTAGTCGAACGACGCCCGCTTGTTGGTGATGCGCACCTGCTGTGGCTTCTTCTCCTTGGCGCTCATAGGCCGAACGCTTCCTTGATGCGGTCCACGCTGTCCAGCAGCTCCCAGCCGAAGAACTGGATGCCGTCCCGGACATAGGGCTTGCGGCCCATGTGGCCGTAGGCGGCCGTGGGCTCGTAGATCGGGTTCTTGAGGCCGAACTTGCGGATGATGGCGGCGGGACGCAGGTCGAACATATTGCGGATCTTTTCCGCAATCTCTGCGTCGGAGGCGCCGATGTGGCGCGTGCCGTAGGTGTCCACGAACACGCTCACGGGCTCCGCCACGCCGATGGCGTAGGCCAGCTGCACGAGGCACTCGTCCGCGACGCCCGCGGCCACGAGGTTCTTGGCGAGGTAGCGCGCGGCGTAGGCGGCGCTGCGGTCCACCTTGGACGGGTCCTTGCCGGAGAAGGCGCCGCCGCCGTGGGCGCCGCGTCCGCCGTAGGTATCGACGATGATCTTGCGGCCGGTCAGGCCGGTGTCGCCGGCGGGTCCGCCGATGACGAATTTTCCGGTAGGGTTGACGTGGAGGATGTATTTGCCGTCGAAAAGTTTCGCGGTGCGCTCCGGAAGGGAGGCAATCAGGCGCGGGAGGACGATCCCGCGGACATCTTTCTCAATACGCGCCTGCATGCGCTCGTCAGTGTCGAATTCGTCGTGCTGCGTGCTCAGGACGATGGTGTGCACGCGCACGGGGGTGCGGCGCCCGGTGAATTCGATGGTAAACTGCGACTTGGCGTCCGGCCGCAGGTAGGGCATCAGCTCCGGTTCGTTGTGGCGGATGTCCGAGAGCGTCTGCAGGAGCTTGTGCGAGAGCGACAGGGCGAGGGGCATGTATTCCTCAGTGTCCGTGCTGGCATAGCCGAACATCATGCCCTGGTCGCCGGCGCCCTGCTCTTCGGGCGTCTCGCGGTCTACGCCGCGGTCGATGTCGGCGCTCTGCTCGTGGATGGTGGAGATGACGCCGCAGGAGGCGGCGTCGAAACCGTACTCGGCCTTGGTGTAGCCGATGCGTCCGATCACGCGCCGGACCGTGCCGGGGATGTCGACGTAGGCGCGCTCGGAAGAGACTTCGCCGCCCACGACCACCAGGCCTGCGGTGCAGAAGGTTTCACATGCGACGTGGGCCTCCGGATCCTGGCGGAGGAATTCGTCGAGAATGGCATCTGAGATCTGGTCAGCGACTTTGTCGGGATGACCTTCGGAGACGGACTCCGATGTAAAGAGGTAGTTCATCTTTTTAGCATTTTTGACGAGGTTGCAAGCAGTCAAATCTGTCCTCGTGGTGTTGTTGATAATTCGCGGCAAAGATAGCAATAATTGTTGATAAAAAACCGGAAAATACTTTGTTCGATTCAAAAACGTGGAGTATCTTTGCGGCGCGTATAAGAACCTGGCCTGACTGTAAATCAATCTTACCATATTATCAAACAGTTATGAAACAAACCATCAAGAGTTTATTGCTGTCTGTGGCAGCAATGCTTCTCGTTGTGTCCGCCACCGCGCAGGTGACGACCTCCGCCCTGGCCGGCAAGGTTGCCGACCAGCAGGGTGAGGGCATCCCCGGCGCCACCGTCGTGGCGGTGCACACGCCTTCCGGCACGCAGTACTATGCTGTGGCCAATGCCGAAGGCCGTTTCACCATCAACGGTATGCGCTCCGGCGGTCCGTACTCCGTTGAGGTCAGCTGCCTGGGCTACAACACCGTGACCTACACGGACGTGACCCTCCAGCTGGCTGAGACCTATGCACTCAACGTCGCCCTGTCCGACGACACCCAGATGCTGAGCGAGGCCATCGTGATCTCCGAGGCCGCCTCCAAGTTCGCGGTCGAGAAGACCGGTGCTGCGACCAACGTCAACAGCAGCCAGATCGTCTCCCTGCCTACGGTCAGCCGCAACCTTACGGACGTGACGCGCCTGTCCCCGTACGGCGGCAACGGCATGACCTTCATGGGTGCCGACGACCGTTCGTCGAACTTCACCATCGACGGTGCCAACTTCAACAATAACTTCGGCCTTTCCGGCGACCTCCCCGGCGGCGGCAACCCCGTCTCCCTGGATGCCATCGAGGAAATGCAGATCGTGATCTCCCCGTACGATGTCCGCCAGACCAACTTCATCGGCGGTGGCGTCAACGCCATCACCAAGTCCGGTACCAACACGTTCAAGGGCAGCGCCTACATCTATCACCGCAACGAGATGATGCGCGGCAACACGGTCAACGGCCTGGAGCTCGGCACGCGCAACGAAGACCGCACCACCACCTACGGTATGACCCTGGGCGGCCCGATCATCAAGAACAAGCTGTTCTTCTTCGTCAACTTCGAGTACATCCCCCATCCGGAGGAGACGACCCGCTGGCGTCCTTCTACCGACGGCGTGGCCAACCCCGACCTCTACATCTCCCGCACGAAGATCTCCGACATGCAGAAGGTCAAGGATTATGTCATGCAGAAATACGGCTACGACACCGGCGCGTATGACAGCTTCCACGGCAACGAGATGAACATGAAGGCCCTGGCCCGCATCGACTGGAACATCAACGACAAGCACAAGCTGGCCTTCCGCTACAACTACACCATCTCCAGGGAGTGCAACTACACCAACAACTCCTCCTCCGACTGCGGCCAGCGTACCACCGATGCCCGTATCGGCAAGTATTCCATGGCTTTCGCCAACTCGTTCTACACCATGAACAACCTGGTCCACTCCTTCTCCCTGGACCTCAACAGCCGGCTCTCCGACACCATGATGAACCAGTTCCTGGCGACCTATTCCAAGCTGGACACCACCCGCGGCACGCCGTCCGAGTACTTCCCGTTCATCGATATCCTCGACGGCACCGGGAGCATCACTCCGTACATGTCGCTCGGTTACGAGCTCTTCACCTGGCAGAACGGCTACCACAACAACGTCATCAACATCAAGGATGACTTCACCTACTACATGGGTGCGCACAAGCTGACCGCCGGTCTCGCCTACGAGTACCAGATGGCCGACAACGCCTACCTGCGCAACGGTACCGGCTACTACCGCTACAACTCCCTCGAGGACTTCCTCAACGGTGCCACGCCGGAGACGGTCAACTTCACCTACGGCTACGAGAACCTGATGCGTGACGATCCCGCCAGCCGTGTGATGTACCACAAGGCCAGCCTCTATGTCCAGGATGAATGGGATGCCACCGACAAGCTCAAGCTGACGGCGGGCGTACGTGTCGACGACTTCTTCTTCGACAACAGCAACATCATCACCAACAAGGCTGTCTACGACCTCGAGTATCCCGATGCCGACGGCAACATCCGTCACATCGACACCGGCAAGTGGCCCAACGCCATTCCGCTGATCTCCCCGCGTATCGGCTTCACCTGGGATGTCCTCGGCGACAAGAGCCTGAAGGTCCGCGGCGGTACCGGTCTCTTCACCGGCCGCATTCCGCTCGTGTTCCTCACCAACATGCCGTCCAACTCCTCCATGAACCAGTACGCCGCTATCGCCACCACCAAGTACAAGGACGGTGAGGTCATCTCGGCCGACCCGAACCTTGCTGCTTTCGCCGGCGGCCTGATCACCGACCGCGAAGAGATGCGCCAGAAGTGGTACAGCCTGGGCGCTCCCCAGACCATTTCCTCCGAGGACGGCAAGATCCCTTCCAAGCTCGCTGCCGTGGATCCCAACTTCAAGATGCCGCAGGTCTGGAAGACCTCCCTGGCCATCGACTACGCCTTCCCGACTTCCTTCCCGTTCTCCATCACGGTCGAGGGTATGTTCAACCAGAACATCAACGCCTCCACCATGCAGGACTGGAACATGATCCCTGCTGACGGCTTCGCCCGCTTCAAAGGTGCCGACAACCGTCCGGTCTACCCGACCAACTACCGCTACACCGGTTCCCCGGCCTACGTGCTGACCAACACGCACCTCGGCTACACCTACTCCGGCAACGTCACCCTGAACATGAGCCCGGTCGAGGGCCTCAACATCATGGCGGCCTACACCCACGTGGTGGCCAAGGAGATCACCGACCTCCCGGGTTCCGACCCTGCATCCATCTTCAACTACGTCCCGACCGTGGCCGGTCCGAACTACACGACGCTGCACTCCGCGGCCAACAATACGCCGGACCGCGTCGTCGCTTCCCTGACGCATGACGACAAGAGCGGCAACCACTACAGCTTCATCTACGAAGGCTGGCGCGGCGGCTACAACTACTCCTACATGCTGACCAACGACATGAACGGCGACAACTACAAGTACGACTCCCTCTTCATCCCTACGGATGACCAGGTTGCCTCCAACGAGTTCCGCTTCGTGACCGCAGACGACGCCGCCCGCTTCATGGACTTCGTCCACAAGGATGCCTACCTGAGCAAGCACCAGGGCGAATACGCCGAGGGCTACAGCGTGTACTCCCCGTGGGTGCACCGCGTGGACTTCAGCTACAAGCACGATTTTGTCGTGAAGATCGGCAGCACCCGCAACACCCTGCAGCTCAGCCTGGATGTCAAGAACCTGCTGAACCTCTTCAACAGCAGCTGGGGCGTGAGCAAGTACATGAATCCTTCGCTGGACAACGGCCGTATCCTCAAGTACGAGGGCGTGGACAAGGACGGCTACCCGACCTTCTCGACCCCGGACTACATCAACCAGAACACCGAGCTCTGGCAGTACAACACCGGTATCGGCCAGTGCTGGTATGCCTCCATCGGTCTTAAGTACATGTTCAACTAATTGACTCCTTACGAATATGAAATTCAGATATATCATTGCAGCGCTCATCCTCTGTCTGGCATTTGGCTGCCAGGAGGAGCAGCTTGGCACGCTCGCCGAGATTCAGGTTTCGGAGTCTTATCTTTCCATCGACGTCAACGGCAGCTCCGCCACCCTGGAGGTTACGACCTCGGAGGCCTGGCAGATCATGCCCAACTCCGTCCCTGCCTGGTTGACCGTCAATCCGATGTCCGGCGCTGCCGGCACCACCAAGATCACCTTCTCCGCAGACGCCACCAAGGCTACGAACCTGGCGGAGGTGCTCCTGACCTGCGCGGGCAAGACCCAGCACATCAACATTATCCAGTACGCCCAGAAGGGGGAGGTGAAGGTCATGACCGTCGCCGAGGCCCTGGCCCTCATCAAGACCGTTGACAAGGGCGACGGCCAGTCCTACAACCTCGACGGCGAGTACTGCGTCAAGGGTATCGTCTCCAAGATCGACGAGATCAGTACCAGCTACGGCAACGCCACGTTCTACATCTCCGATGACGGCAAGCATGAGAACTGGCTGGAGGTCTACCGCGGCTTCTGGCTCAACAACACCAAGTTCTCCAAGGGTGACGAGTTCGCCGTCGGTGACGAGCTGACCATTATGGGCCAGCTGATGAGCTACAAGGGCACGCCCGAGACCGTACAGAACACGGCTTACGTCGTGGCTATCCAGAAGTCCCTCATCAGCGTCGCTTCCGTCGATCCCGAGGATGCCACCATCCCGGCCGAGGGCGGCAGCGTGACCGTGACCCTGACCAACAAGGGCAACGGCCTCTATGTCGAGATGCCCGAGGAGGCTGACTGGCTGTCCATGAGCGGCATCGCCGGCAACAAGGTGACCTTCCGCGCCGCAGCCAATGACGGCGGCGACCGCGATGCCACCATCACCATCAAGACGACGGACGGCAAGAAGGACTACTCCACCCAGGTGTCCATCACCCAGAAGGGCGCCATCGTGGAGGTCTCCGTGGCCGACTTCCTCGCCGCCGAGGTGGGCAACACCCAGTACCGCATCACGGGTGTCGTGATGGAGGAATATGCTTCCGACAAGAATGGCGAGAGCTTCTACATCCAGGATTGGTCCGGCAAGACGCTGGTCTACCGTGTGGACAGCTACAAGAACTCCGGCGCCAAGGTGGGTGACATCGTCACCGTTGTCGGCAAGCGCGGTGCCTACAAGGACAACCCGCAGCTTGTCAGCGGTGTCTTCGAGGAGATCAAGTTCGCCGTGACCCCGTGCACCATCGAGGAGTTCCTGGCCAAGCCGAACAGCAAGACCGACTACTACATGGTCACCGGCACCATCAAGTCCCTGAAGGGCAGCAATGGCAAGGACAACGACTATGGCAACCTCTATCTTGAGGACGCCGACGGCCACGAGCTCTATGTTTACGGCTGCTATCCTGGCTACGGCGCCACGGGCGATGCCCGCAAGTTCTTTATCAAGAACAACGGCATCGAGGTGGGCGACGAGCTGACGATGATCGGCTACAAGGATACCTACAACGACCTCATCGAGCTCTGCGGCGGTATCTGCTTCTCCTTCAAGAAGGCCGGTGACGGCGGAGAGAAATAAACCGCTCTCCTCGCGAATAATATTTATCTATTTCCAAAGGAGTCTGGCTGTGAAGCCGGGCTCCTTTTTTGTTTTCTTCCGGGAAAAAGTGTAACTTCGAAGGTTATGAGACTCATGAAGAAAATCGTCATCGCGTGCATGGTGGCCGTCGTGGCGGCTGCTTGCCAGAAAGAGGCTCCCGCGAGCCTGAGCATGCTCAGTTCTGTCCTGCTGTATGATTCCCAGGGTGGGACGCAGGATATTTCTTTCAAGACCAACCGGAGCTGGTCCATCCGCTCCGATGCTGACTGGGCCACCGTGACCCCGGCGTCCGGCAGCTCCTCCGATTCCTACCAGGTCGTGACCGTCTCGGCGACGGAGAACGCCGACGAGGCCGAGCGGACGGCGACCCTGACCGTGGTGGCCGGCGAGAAGTCCGCCCAGGTCGCGCTCAAGCAGGCGGGCAAACCCGCAGCGCCGCCCCAGCAGCGAATGACCATCAGCGAGTTCAAGAACAAAAAGGCCGACGACAGCACCTGGTACGAGCTGACGGGTGTGATCTCTTCCCAGCCGGAAGAGAAGTACGGCAATTTCTTCATGACGGACGAGTCGGGCTATGTGTATGTGTACGGCCTCTGCGAGAAGAAGGTGGACAAGAACGACCAGTCCTTCTCCAAACTGAGCCTGAAGCCCGGCGACAAGGTCACGATCATGACCCTGCGCAGCGAGTACAACGATGCCCCGCAGGCCGGCGGCACCATCCCGGCCTACTTCGTGTCCAAACAGGAGGGCACGTACCGTTATGGCCAGAAATACGCCGCCACTACAGCCAAGTGGATGGAACTCCCGGCCACTTCCGCTTCGGACGGCCAGGACCTGCTGGTCCACCGTTTCCAGGACGGCTCGCGCAGCTATGCCGCCTATTACGACTATGACCACCTCGTTTCTTCCTGGGTGGCCTACCCGCTCCACGGCGGCAACATCGGCAGCGGCAAGCGCATGGAGGAATCCAGCTTCCCGATGGACCCGCTTCTGTCCCGCAGCCAGCAGGCGTATCTCCCGAGGGGCTACAAGGAAGGCAATGCCGGCAAGTATGACCGCGGCCACCAGATCCCTTCGGCCGACCGGCTTGACTGGCGCGTGAACCTCGAGACTTTCTTCAGCACCAACATGACCCCGCAGGACAACGGGCTCAACTCCAATGCCTGGGGTGTGCTCGAGGACAAGGTGCGCAACTGGGCGAAGAAGTCGGACACCCTCTATGTCGTCACGGGCTGCTCCGTGGCCGGCAGCACCAGTTATGTCCTGGATGCCGACGACAAGAAGGTGACCGTGCCGATGGGCTACTACAAGGCCTTGCTGCGCCTGTCCGACGGGGAGTATACCGCAGCCGCTTTCTGGTTTGAGAACAAAGCGAACAACGCCACCAGCATCCAGAAGTCGATGTCCATGAGCGTCGACGAACTGGAGGAGAAGGTCGGCGTCGATTTCTTCGTGAACCTTCCCGCCGACAAGCAGAAGGAAGTCGAGGCGCAGAAGCCTGCCGACGTCGGCTGGTGGTGGAACAACTAACCGTCATTCGCCGGCTTGACCGGCGAATCTCCAAATAGATGATTATGAAGAAGCTTGTTGTTATTATCGTTTCCTTCCTGCTTCTGGCAGCTGGTTCCGCTTTTGCCCAGAAGCAGACCTACGCCGTCACGTATTCCGGCTGGGGCCGCCTGGAGGTCCGCGCCAAGACGAACGGAATTACGCCTTATGAGTCCAGGGTGTCCGAGCTGGATATCCACCGCTGGCGCAAGGCTAACGGGACGATGGAATGGGACGACAAGCAGGTGACGATCCGCCTGCCGCGCAAGGAGATCACGTACGCCCTGCTGACCGACAGCTACGTCCATCCGGCCAAGGACGGCTGGAGCTATGTGGAGCACGTGGCCCTGGAGAACGAGCACACCATCTGCCGGGTCTGGATGTGCACCCATGAGGACGGCTCGAAGCAGTTCCTGGTCCTGAACGGCGTCTTTGTCTATGGCTATAAACTCGTTGCAGAATGATGAGAAGGTTCGCTGTCATCGCGCTGTCTGCCGCGCTGGTCCTGCTCGGGGCCTGTACGCAGACCATCCCCGACGATGCCTACGTGGTCGGATTCTACAACGTCGAAAACCTTTTTGACACGGTCCACGACCGCGGCAAGAACGACCAGGCCTTTACGCCCGGCGGCGAGAACGCCTGGACGGAGGACAAGTATGAGAAGAAGCTCTCCAACATCGCCACGGTGATCCGGGCGATGTCGGAGAAGAACGGCCGCTGGCACACCCTGCTCGGCATGGCCGAGGTGGAGAACGACCATGTGCTGGAGGACCTCGTGGCCCGCGAAGAGATCGCCGGGGCGGGCTATAAGTTTGTCCATGTGGAGAGCCCGGACGTGCGCGGCATCGACTGCGCGCTGCTCTATCGCCCCGATCAGTTCAAGCTGCTGGACACCAAGACCCTGCCCTATGATTTCAACACCAAGCGGGGGATTGTGTTCGAGAAGACCCTGGAGGAGCAGCGCGAGTTCAAGACGCGCGACGTGCTCCGGGTCCGCGGCGAGCTGGACGGCGAAATGATGGCCGTATACGTATGTCACTGGCCTTCGCGCACCGGCGAGAAGGGGAGCGACCTGCGCTGCCGCGCCGCGGAGATCGTCCACGACGACATCGTGGCCCTGGAGAAGAAGTATCCGGGCATCAACGTCATCGTGATGGGCGACATGAACGACAACCCGGAGGACGAGTGCATGGCGGTGTGGCTGCAGGGCCGCGAGACCATCGAAGAGATGGCGGCCGGAGACCTCTTCTCCCCGTTCCTGCGCATGCACAAGGACGGCTTCGGCACGGAGGAGTACCACGGCGAGTGGAACATCTTCGACTGCATCTTCGTCAACGGCGCCCTGACCGACACGGAGGCCGCCGGCAGCCTGCACATCCTCAAGAGCGATCCCTTCCACTACGGCTACGTCTTCGACCCGCCCTTCCTCACCCAGCAGGAGGGCCGCTACGCCGGCACCCCCTTCCGGACCTTCTCCGGCGGGCAGTTCATCGACGGCTACTCCGACCATTATCCCACGTATATCATCATCAGTAAATAAATGAAAAGAATCCTTGCTTTCGCAGCCATCATCCTTGCCATGACAGCCTGCAACAACCGCGAAAACCCCTTCCTGACGGAATGGGACACCCCCTACGGCATCCCGCCTTTTGAAAAGATCCTTCCCTCCGACTATATTCCCGCCGTCAAGGCCGGCATCGAGCAGCAGGTCGCCGAGATCGACGCGATCACGGCCAACCCGGACGCGCCGACCTTCGAGAACACCATCGTCCCGCTGGAGCTTTCCGGCAAGATCCTCTCCAAGGTCGTGGGCGTGTTCTACAACGTGACCGAGACCGACCGCACCGACGAGCTGGCCGCCGTGGAGGAGGAGCTCATCCCGCTGATGAGCGAGCATGAGAACAACATTTCCTTCAACAAGGCGCTCTACAACCGCATCGCCGCCGTCTACAACACCGACCAGAGCGGCCTGACGCGCGAGCAGCAGATGGTGCTGAAGAAGCGCTACGAGGCCTTCGAGCGCGAGGGCATCGGCCTGCCGGAGGAGCAGCAGGCCCGCCTGCGCCAGATCAACGCGGACATCGCCGCCAAGACGCAGAAGATCGGCAACAACATCCTCGCCGAGTCCAACGATTTCCTCGAGAAGTTCGGCTTCAGCGTGGCTGCCTATCCCGACAAGATGACCACCACGGAGGACCGCGAGCTGCGCCGCCAGTACAACGAGGCCTATACGTCCCGCGGCCACCGCGGCAATGAATTCGACAACCGCCAGCTTCTGCTGGAGGTGCTCGACCTGCGCGCCGAGAAGGCGAAGATCCTGGGCTATCCCAACGCCGCGGCCTACATCCTCGCCAACAAGATGGCGGGCGACACCAAGACCGTGGACAGCTTCCTTGACGGCATCATGAAGGCCGCCGTGGCCCGCGCCAAGACGGAACTGGCCGACATGCAGGCCGTGATGGACCAGGAGGTCAAGGCGGGCAAGCTCCCTGCCGGCTCCAAGATCGAGCCCTGGGACTGGTGGTATTACGCCGAGAAGGTCCGCAAGGCCAAATACGACCTGGACGAGGACGCGACGAAGCCGTATTTCCACATCGACAATGTCGTGAACGGCATCTTTACCAACGCGCACATCCTCTACGGCGTGAACTTCGAGAAGCTGGAGAACGTCCCGGTCTACAATCCGGAGGTCCGCGCATACAAGGTCACGGCTGAGGACGGGTCGCTGCTGGGCATCTTCACGACCGACTATAAGCCCCGCGCCAGCAAGCGCGGCGGCGCCTGGATGAACAACGTCCGCGAGCAGTACGTCGAGGCCGACGGCACGGTGGTCCGCCCGATCATCGTGAACGTCTGCAATTTCTCTGACGACTACCTCTCCATCGACGAGGTGGAGACCGCCTTCCACGAGTTCGGCCACGCCCTGCACGGGCTGCTGACGCAGTGCCACTATCCTTCGGTGAGCGGCACCAGCGTGACGCGCGACTTCGTGGAGATGTTCTCGCAGTTCAACGAGAACTGGGCTTTCCAGCCTTCGCTGCTGGCGCAGTATGCCAAGAACGCCGCCGGCGAACCCATCCCCGCCGAACTGGTACAGAAGATCCTCAAGGCCAAGCAGTTCAACCAGGGCTTCATGACCACCGAGCTCTGCGCTGCGTCCATTCTGGACATGCGCTGGCATGAGCTCACCACCACGAAGGGCGTGGACATCGACGCCTTCGAGAAGAAGATCGCGGAGCAGATCGGCCTGATCCCGGAGATCACCTACCGCTACCGCTCGACCTACTTCAACCACATCTTCTCCAGCGGCTATGCCGCCGGCTACTACGGCTACCTCTGGGCAGAGGTCCTGGACAAGGATGCGTTCAGCATCTTCGCCGCCTCGCCGAAGGGCCCGTACGACCTGGATCTGGCGAAGAAGTTCAAGGAGACCTTCCTGGAGAAGGGCGGCAGCGAGGAGCCGATGACGCTCTACAAGAGCTTCGCCGGCCGCGAGCCCGACTCCCAGGCCATGCTCCGCGGCCGCGGCCTTATCGACTAGTTTGCATTCCACAACGCCAACGCGCGGCACAAATAAAACAACTCCGGGATTTCGTCCCGGAGTTGTTTTTTTCGTAGCTGACAGTTAGATCAGCGGCTCGGCGGTCATCGCGGCGGGCTGCGGAATCCCCATTAGCTTAAGGATGGTCGGTGCCACGTTGCACAGGGCGCCGTCCTTTACTGTCTTCACGGCGTCGCCGGCGTTGATCACGACGAACTGCACCGTGTTGAGGGAGTGCGCCGTGTTCGGCGTGCCGTCCGGGTTGACCTCGAAGTCGGCGTTGCCGTGGTCGGCGGTCAGCAGGACCACGTAATCGTGGGCGATCGCAGCGTCCACCACCTTTCCGACGAGCTTGTCGATGCACGCGACGGCGCGGGTCACGGAGTTGTACACGCCCGTATGGCCCACCATGTCACCGTTGGCAAAGTTCAGGATGATCATGTCCTCGACCTCCGAGTTGATCTTATCGATCAGCTTCTCGGCCACCTCGGGGGCGCTCATCTGCGGCAGCATGTCGTAGGTCGGCACCTTCGGGGAATTCACGAGGATCCGGTCCTCGCCTTCGAACTGCAGCTCGCGGCCGCCGTTGAAGAAGAAGGTCACGTGGGCGTATTTCTCCGTCTCGGCGATGCGCAGCTGGCGCTTGCCGGCCTTGGAGACCGTCTCGCCAAGGGTGTCGTTCACCAGCTCCTTGTCGAAGAGGATGTGCACGCCGGTGAAGGAGGCGTCGTACGGGGTGAGGCAGCAGTAGTACAGCGGAAGGGTCTTCATCCCCTCTTCCGGCATGTCCTTCTGCGTCAGGACGGTGGTCAGCTCACGCGCGCGGTCGTTGCGGAAATTGTAGAAGATGATGGCGTCGCCCTCCTCGACCTTGGCGAGGGGTGCGCCGGCGGCGTCGGTGATGACGATCGGCTTGACGAACTCGTCGGTCACGTCGGCGTCGTAGGACGCCTGGATGCCCTCCAGGGCGGACTTGTACGCGGCGCCCTTGCCTTCGACCAGCAGGTCATAGGCCTCCTTCACGCGGTTCCAGCGCTTGTCGCGGTCCATCGCATAGAAGCGGCCGCACACGGAAGCGATCTTGCCGGTGCTCTCCGCCATCTTCTGTTCCAGCTCCTCAAGGAAGCCCTTGCCGCTGCGCGGGTCCGTGTCGCGGCCGTCCATGAAGGCGTGCACGAAGACCTTGTCCAGCTCATACTCCTTCGCCACGCGGAGGAACTCGTACACGTGCTCCAGGGAGGAGTGCACGCCGCCGTGGGAGGTGAGACCCATCAGGTGGAGCTTCTTGCCGGAGCTTTTGACGTAGTCGAAGACCGCCTTGATCTCGGCGTTCTCCAGGAACTTGTGGTCGCGGACCGCCATGTTGATCTTGACGAGGTCCTGGTAGACCACGCGGCCGGCGCCCAGGTTCATGTGGCCGACCTCGGAGTTGCCCATCTGCCCGTCCGGCAGGCCGACATACTCGCCGCAGGCCTGCAGGTGGCCGTAGGGATATTTCGCACGCAGGCCGTCAATCACCGGCGTGCCCTGCGTGAAGATGGCGTTGGAATAATTGTGTTCACCCTCGCCCCAACCGTCGAGGATCATCAGAAGTACCTTTCTATTCATATCGTTTGCTTTTTTGTATTACCTTTTCGTCATTCCGGGCTCGACCCGGAATCTCATCCTGCAAAGATAACAAAAATAGGGATTGCCTCTTACGCGAAACAATCCCTATTTATAAGGATTTTCAATAACGGGCTTGCCTTGCGTTTGCGTTGTGGAGGGCGGAGCGGAAATTGGTTTTTCGAGCTACCGCACGAAAAATAATTTCCGGCCGCAAGCCCGGGCGGAACTATTTCGAGAGCCGTTTCTTCAGGCCCCGGATGATTCCGAGGCCGATGCCGCTCCAGCTGAGCATGGGCACGTAGCGCTGCGCCGCGCCGAGCATCAGGTTGGCGGGCTTGTAGTGGTTCTTCAGGCGGTTGACGTCCTTCTCGAACCCTTTGCCGGCCTTCTTGCGCCTGGCGTGGACCTCCTTGATGGCCTTGTCCAGGTCGGCCGTCGTCTTGATTTTGCCGTATTGGTTACTCATCGCTGTCGGTATCGTAGAAGACGTCGATAAAGAGCTTGACAAAGATGTCCCGGAAGAGCTTGCCCCGGCTCACCCAGAGCGCGACCAAGACAATCAGGAAGACCCCGGCCACGATGAGCGTCCCCCAGGGCGCGCCCACCAGGCTGTTGAGCCACTGCAGCAGGGCAAAGGAGAGCAGGCCGAGCACGATGGCGACGACGACGATGATCAGCAGATACGCAAGCGTCTGCCCCAGCGCCGTGGACAGGCCCCGGGTCGCCTTGAGCTTGGCCTCGTCGATGCGCAGGTCGGCATACTCCCGCGCCTCTTTCGCGAGTTTTTCCAGCGATTTCTCGGCCATATCCCGCTACTCTTCTTCGAAATCGGCAGGAGCGTCCTCCTTGGCGGCGGCCGCTTCTCTGCGGGCGGCCTGCCGGGCGGTGATGGCATCGTCCAGCTTGTCCAGCCCACGCAGGACGGCGGCGCGGCCGTTGTTGAAGGCTTCGGAGCCTTTCTCCTTGATGTCTTCGACGACTTCCTCACCCTTCTCGGTGCTGGCGAGGAGCAGCAGGGCGGCGCCGGTCACGGCACCGGCCAGAAATGCAAATAAAGAATTACCGTTGGCCATGGTTGTGCGATTGTTTATTGATTGGTTTCTATCAGTTCAAAGTCCAGCAGCCGCTGCTCCAGGTTGGCGTTCTTGACCCGGATGCGGACCGGGTCGCCGAGGCGGAACTGCTTGCGGCTGCGCTTGCCCACGAGCCTGTAGCGCGGCTCGTCGAATTCGAAGAAGTCGGACCGGATGTCCCGCACGGACACCATGCCCTCGATCTTGGTCGGCTCGATCTCCACGTACATGCCCCATTCGGTGATGCCGGACACGTGCCCGTCGTACTCCTCGCCAATCTTGTCCATCATGAACTCGACGAGCTTGTACTTGATGGAGGTGCGCTCGGCGTCCGCCGCCACGAGCTCGCGCTCGGAGGCGTAGCGGCATTCCTCCTCGAACTTGTCCTTCTTGCGGCTCTCCGCGCCGTCCAGGTACAGCGCCAGCAGGCGGTGGACCATCAGGTCCGGGTAGCGCCGGATCGGCGAAGTGAAATGCGTGTAGAACTTGAACGCCAGGCCGTAGTGGCCGATGTTGTCGGTGCTGTAGCAGGCCTTCGCCATGGCCCGCAGGGCCAGATTCTCCATCGCGGCGAACTCCGGCTTGCCCTTGGCGCTGGCGAGTAGCTCGTTGAGCGCTTTCGCCGTGGCGCGCGCCTTCGTGTGCTGCTGCTCCGGGATGCGGTGCCCGAAGCCCTTGGCGAAGGTATACAGGTTCTCGAGCTTCAGCTCGTTCGGCTCCCCGTGGACGCGGTACACGAAGGTCTTCGCGTTCTTCTGCGCCACGCCGTTCATCTGCCCGCCCGTGGCCACGAACTCCGCAACCGTGCGGTTCGCCAGCAGCATGAACTCCTCGATCAGCCAGTTGGCCTCCTTCGACACCTTCTGGTACACCCGCACCGGCTTGCCCGTTTCGTCCACCTCGACCTTCATCTCCGGCCGGTCAAAATCAATCGCCCCCTTCTTCCGCTCCTCCTCCTTAAATATCAGCGCCAACTTATTCAGCGTCAGTATCGCCTCAACCAGCTGCGGATCGGAGGCGGGAACTGCCTCAGGAAACCGTGCCACCCTCGGCATCGTAAGAGGGAGGGGCCCATCGTCAGATGGGAGGGGTCCGGCGCAGCCGGACGTTTCAGGAGGCAGTTGCCCGCTGCCGGCCCCATCTTCGATAATGGACTGCGCCTGCTCATAATCCAGGCGATAATCGGAATTGATGACGGTGCGGCCGATCCAGCGCGAGCGGATCTCCGCCTTGGGCGTGATCTCGAAGACGGCCGAGAACGTCAGCTTGTCCTCGTGCGGCCGCAGCGAACAAAGCTTGTTACACAACTTCTCCGGCAACATCGGCACCGTCCGGTCCACCAGATAGACCGACGTGCCGCGGTCGCGCGCCTCCTTGTCCACGGGCGAGCCGGGCCGGACATAATAGGACACGTCGGCAATATGCACGCCGACCTCGTAATTGCCGTTGGACAGCGGCTTGAACGACAGCGCGTCGTCGAAATCCTTCGCATCCGCCGGGTCAATCGTCAGCGTGAACGTGTCGCGGAAATCCTTGCGGCCCTTGAGATCCTCCGCCGTGATCACGTCGGAAATCTTGTCGGCGGCATGCTCCACCTCCTCGGAAAAACGATAGGGGAGATTGAACTCCGCCAGGATGGCATGCATTTCGGTATCGTTGTCCCCGGGCATGCCGAGCACATCAACCAGATGGCCGAAGGGACCCGGATCGCGGCGGTCCCAGCGGTCCACGACCGCGGCCACCTTCATCCCGGCCTGCGCGCCCATGGCAGCAGCCTCCTCGGCGTCCACCTGGATATCGTACGGCATGCTCTTGCTCTGCATCAGGACCCAGGCCTGGGCCCCGACGGCATGGTAATAACCCACAAACGGGCGGGTGGAGCGCTCGATGATCTCCACCACCTCGCCTTCACGGCGACGGACGTCGCCGAACTTCTCCCGCGTCACGGCCACGCGGACCGTGTCGCCCTGCAGGGCGTGGCGGGTCTTGGCGGCCTTGACGAAAATGTCGTCGTCCTGGCCGTCGACAATCACGAAAATGAACCCCTCGCGGGTCATCTGCACCTTGCCGACGTACTGCGGGAAGACCTTCTTCCCTCCGCCGCCGGAATGCTTCCTGCCGGATGGTTTCCGGCCTTTTCCACTTCTTTTCTGCATAATCAATATTTCAAGACAAAGGTAACGAATATCTCGCAGAAAAATTGTATCTTCGTATGTTGTTCGTTCCCTATGAGTGTAGAAAAACTTAAATCCAGCCTCCGGACCGTTCCGGACTTTCCCATCAAGGGCATCCTCTTTTGGGATGTCACCACCCTCTTCAAAGATGCAGACTGCCTTCGGGAGCTCATCGACGACCTGTACGAGATATACAAGGACAAAGGCATCACCAAGGTGGTGGGCCTTGAGTCCCGCGGTTTCGTGGTCGGTCCCGCCCTGGCGGTCCGCCTCGGCGCCGGCTTCGTGATGGCGCGCAAGCCGGGCAAACTGCCGGCCGACACGTACAGCGAGAGCTACCAGAAGGAGTACGGCACGGACACGATCGAGATCCACAAGGATGCGATCGGCCCCGACGACGTCGTCCTGGTCCACGACGACCTGCTGGCCACGGGCGGCACGGTCGGCGCCGCGACGCGCCTGGTCCGCAAGTACTTCCAGCCGAAGGATGTCATGATCAACTTCATCATCGAGATCGATGAGCTTGAGGGCCGCAAGGCCCTGCCGCAGGACGTGGAAGTGACGTCCGTCATCCATGTTTAATCTCTATATATACCCATAAGATGAAAAAAGTATTCTTGATGGCGGTGACTTCCGCCGCGCTGCTGTTTGCTCAAGGAGCAAAGGCCCAGACCAACCTGCAGGTGTTCTATGACTTCGGTTCGGATCGCCAGCACGTGACCACGACCCTGGAAGGTTTCTACAACGACAACTGGGGCAACACCTTCTTCTTCATGGACCACGACTACAACTCCAAGGACCTTAACGGGAAGACGATCGCGCCGAGCGGCACCTACCTCGAGATCGCCCGCTGCCTGAACTTCTGGCAGGACAGCGCCCTCGCTCCGTTCAGCCTCCAGGTGGAGTACAACGGCGGCGTGTACAACGGCTTCACGATCAACAGCGCCTGGCTGTTCGGTGTTGACTGGTTCCTGCACAACTCCGATTTCAGCAATACTTTCAATATCAAGGTGCTCTACAAGACCATCAAGAACACAGTCCAGCAGGTTCCGCTCCAGTTCACCTTCGTGTGGGGCTTCCAGGACCTGTTCGGCGTGAGCGGCCTGCGCTTCTCGGGCTTCTGCGATTTCTGGTGGGAGAAGCACCAGCTGTTCTCCGATCACAACGGACCGCTTCTCGGTGAGTATGCTGAGACCGTGTTCCTGTCCGAGCCGCAGCTCTGGTACAACATCGGCCAGCACTTCGGCGTCGACAACCTCAACATCGGCGGCGAGGTGGAGCTGTCCTTCAACTTCGGTACGACCAAGGGCTTCTGGGCCCGTCCCTGCGCTGGTATCAAGTGGGTCTTCTAGGAGGATGAGCCATGGCGAATTTCCTGAATAAGGCTTTCGGCTTCGAAGCCGGCAAGCACAATGTCCGGACCGAGATCGTCGCCGGCATCACCACCTTCCTCACGATGGCCTACATCCTGGCCGTCAACCCCAGCATCTTCAGCGCCCTTGACGGCATGCCCGGCGGCGCCGTCTTCACGGCCACCGCCCTGGCCGCCATCATCGGTACACTGGTGATGGCCCTGTATGCCAAGAAGCCGTTCGCCCTGGCCCCGGGCATGGGCCTGAACGCCTTCTTCGTCTACACGGTCTGCCTCACGATGGGCTACTCCTGGCAGTTCGCCTTGACGGCGGTGCTCCTTGAGGGTATCCTGTTCATCATCCTGACCGTGACGAAGGTCCGCACCTGGCTCATCAACGCCATCCCCGGCACCCTCAAGAAGGCCATCGGTGCAGGTATCGGCCTGTTCATCGCCTTCATCGGCCTGCAGAACGCCGGGATCATCGTCAACTCCGACTCCACGCTCGTGACCCTCGGCAAGATCACGCAGGGCCGGCCTGATGATCACGGCCGGCCTGGTGATGCTCAAAGTCCGCGGCGGCATCCTGATCGGTATCATCGTCACCACGCTCATCGGCCTGGTGATCAAGGATCCTGCGACCGGCATGGCCGTGACGCAGCTGGCGCACAACGACGCCGGCGCCCTGCAGCTGGTCTCCCTGCCGCACAGCGTCTCGCCGATCTTCTGCCAGTTCGAGTTCCACAACATCCTGACCTGGGACATGCTGGTGGTCGTGTTCACCTTCCTTTTCATCGACATGTTCGACACGATGGGCACCATCATCGGCGTCCATCAGGGAGCGGGCCTCATCGATAAGGGTAACGACGAGATCCCCGGCGTAGAGAAGATGTTCCTGGCCGACTCCATCGCCACGGTCTGCGGCGCCTGCCTGGGCACCTCCACCACCACGACCTACATCGAGAGCGCCTCGGGTGTCGGTGAGGGTGGCCGTACGGGCCTCACCGCCTTCTCCACGACGGTCTGCTTTGCGCTGGCCCTGTTCCTCTCGCCGATTTTCCTCTCCATCCCGAGTGCCGCCACGGCTCCGGCCCTGATCGTCGTGGGTGTCATGATGATGCCTTCGATCAAGACCATCCACTGGGAGGACTACTGCAAGAGCATTCCGGCCTTCCTGACCATCATTCTGATGCCGGTGGCCTACAGCATCTCCGACGGTATCCTGATCGGCGTGATCGCCTATGTGCTCACCCACGCCATCGCCGGCCGCTTCAAGGAGATCTCGGTCCCGATGTGGGTCCTGGCCGTGCTGTTCATCCTGCGCTATATCTTCATATAGCGTCCCTGGCCCGTCATGCCGGGCTTGACCCGGGATCCCGGCACTGAAATAGGCGCTTTTCGATGCGACCCCTGGCTGCGCAGCCGGGGGTCGCATCGATTTTGACCCTTTTCAGTGCCAGGTTTCCGTTTTTTCGCTATCTTAGCTGCCATGAAGACGGTATACTCCAACACCAAACATCCGAAAGTGATAAAGGGGTCCTGCATCGCAGCGGGCATCATCGGGGTCGTGTGTCTTGTCCTGTATGTGACCATGACCCAGGAGTTCTACATGTTCAGCTCTTTCTACATGCTGTTCTACTTTGCCATCATGTTCGGCGTCTACAAACTGAACAGCTATACGATTGACGAAGAAGCGGACACGATTACCTTCAACCAGCAGAAGAAGTATCCGCTCCATCTCTCAGGGATTACGAAGATCACCTACTATGAGACCAAGAAGGGTCGGTTCCGCTATCTGTTCCTGCACGACGCGGGCACCGGCTTCATGGAGATCCGCACTTCCAAGGAAAACGCCGACAAGATAGCCGCCCAGATCCTCTCCGTCAACCCCGCCGCTGCCGTCAAGCACGTTAATTACATCTAGCTGATTCAGCTAGCACACCAGCACCTCTTTTTTGTAGCGAAGTGACAGCCAGACCGTCCGGAAGGTCAGGTGGGCGAAGTAGGCGGCGAAGAGGAGGTGGAGGGCCGTAGCGCCGGTGGGGTGCAGCAGGGCGCGGCCCGCGAACCAGAGGCCGAAGAAGGCCGCGGCCGCGCCGGCCATGGAGACCATCAGGCCGCGGGAGGCCGTGGCGCCGAGGAAGATGCCGTCCCAGGTGAAGGCGGCGCAGCCCAGCGGCGGCATCAGCAGCAGCCACGGCAGGAACTGCCGGGCTGCCTGCACGACCGCCTCGTCGCTGGTCAGCAGCCGCAGCACCGGTACGCCCGTCGAGGCGTACAATCCCATGAACAGCAGCGCGATGGCCATGCTCCAGACGAAGACATAGCGCACCGACTGGCGCAGCATCGCGCCGTCGCGTGCGCCGATGAAGCGCCCGGTCAGCGCCTCGCCGGCATAGGCAAACCCGTCGGTAAAATAGCTGAAGAACATCAGCAGCTGCATGATGATGGAGCCGGCGGCGAGCATGAGGTCGCCGTAGCCGGCGGAAATCATCGTGAAGCCGATGTAGATGAGGATGAAGAACAGCGAGCGGCCGAGCAGGTCGAGGTTCATCCGGAAGAAACGGCCGGTGGAGCCGTCGCGCAGCAGGGCGCTGAAGTCTTCGCGCCGCAGGCGGGCGAAGACGCCGCGCCCGTAGCGACGGCCACAGACCAGCAGGCCGTATAGCAGGCCGGTATACTGGGCGATCACGGTGCCGAGCGGGATGCCGGCGAAGCCCAGGCCCGGCCAGGCGCCGACGCCGAAGGCAAGCAGGATGCTAAGGACAATATTAACTCCGTTGATAATCAGGTCCATCCACATCGGATGGACAGAATCCTGCATCCCCACGAACCAGCCCCGCAGGGTCATCAGCGTCATGGTGGCGGGTGCTGCCCAGATACGGATGAAGAAATAACGCTCCGCGAGCGCCTCGACCTCTGGGGTGGCGCTTGTCATCAGCATCATACCCTTGAAGAAGGGCCACTGCAGGATCAGGGCAAAGACGGCCGCGGCCAGCGCAAGCCCGACCCCGCGCAGGAAGATGCGCCCGCACTCCGCGGGGTCCTCCCGGCCGAAGGCCTGGGCCGTCAGGCCACCTGTTCCGGTGCGCAGAAAGCTGAAAGCCCAGTAGAGCAGCGAGAGCACCATGGCGCCCACGGAGATGGCGCCGATCTGCGCCGCCGTGTCGCCGCCCAGGTGGCCCGCCACGGCGGTGTCCACCATGCCGACCAGCGGCACGGTGATCCCGGCGAGGATGCTCGGGACGGCGAGCCGCAGAATTTCGCGGTTCAACCCTTTGTTCATCGGAACTTCTTGTCCTCCTCGAGCATGCCGAGGTAGGAGTTGTAGCGCTCTGCACTGATCCGCCCCTCGTCCACGGCGGCCTTGACGGCGCAGTCGGGCTCGTGGGTGTGCGTGCAGGGCACGAAGCGGCAGTTGTCCATTTCCCGGAGCATCTCCGGGAAATACTTGGAGATCTCCTCCTTCTCCAGGTCCACCAGCCCGAAGCCGCGCAGGCCGGGCGTGTCGATGACGAAGCCGCCGCCGTCGAGGCGATACATCTCATACAGGGAGGTCGTATGCTTGCCCTGCAGGTGGACGTCCGAGATGCTTCCGATCTTGGGATCGAGCCCGGGATCCAGGGCCTTGATGATGCTGGACTTGCCCACGCCGGATTCGCCGGAGAAGAGGTTGATCCGGTCGCGGCAGCGCTCCCGCAGGGCGTCGATGCCCTCGCCCGTGCGGGCGGAAGTCTCCAGGACGGTGTAGCCGGCGCCCTCGTAGATCTGCCGGAAGGTGGAGACCATTTCCGGGATCTCATCCCGGTAGAGGTCCACCTTGTTGAGCACGATCAGCACCGGGACCTTGTAGACCTCGCAGGTCACCAGGATCCGGTCCAGGAAGGGCAGCTTGATCTCCGGGAAGAGGAGGCTGACGATGATCACGGCCTGGTCGAGATTGGCCGCGATCACGTGCGACTGACGGGAGAGGTTGGTGGAACGGCGGATGAGATAATTGTCGCGCGGGAGGATCTCCTTGATGACCGCCGGATGCTCCTCAGTGGCGATTCCGTCCAGCTCGTAGCGGACGCGGTCGCCCACCGCCACGGGATTGGTGGCGCCGCTGCGCTCCAGCCGCACCTTGCCACGCAGCACCGCCGGGAACAGCTCCCACGCGGGCAGCGGGCTCAGAAGGTAGTGGCTGCCTGCGTTCTTGACGACTGTCGCGATCCCTTCCATCGGCTATTTGGCGCGGCCGACCAGCCGTTCGGCGAAACGGCGGAGCGTCTCCATCTTGAGCGGGCCGAAGCCGATGCCGGAAACGGCGTCCATGGCCCGGTCCGTGGAACGGACGATCTCCTCCTTGGCGTCGGCGTCCACGCCGAGACGCAGATAATAATCCTTGACGGCGGCGATCTTGGCCGCCTTCTGCTCCGGCGTGTCCGCCGGCAGGGCAAAAGCGGTCAGGAAGCCCGCCTTGTCGGAGGTCTTCTCCATGGCGCGGACGGTCAGCCAGCTCTTCTTGCCGTTGACGATGTCGCCGCCGATGGGCTTGCCGAAGACTTTCTCGTCGCCGAAAGCGTCCAGGTAGTCGTCCGCAATCTGGAAGGCCATACCCAGTTCATAACCATATTGGTAGAGGGCTGCGCAGCGATCCGGGCAGGCTTCGGCGAGGATGGCGCCCATTTCGGCCGAACAGGCCAGCAGGACGGCGGTCTTGAGCCCGATCATCTTGTTGTATTCCTCCATCGGGACTTCCGTCTCCGACTCGAAATCCATGTCGTACTGCTGCCCGTCGCAGACCTGGGCAGCCGTGCGGGAGAAGAGGTCCAGCACCCGGGTCATGACCTTGGAGGGTGCCTGGGCGATGCGCTGGTAGGCGTCGATCAGCATCACGTCGCCGGAGAGGATGGCCGTGTCTTCGTTCCACTTCTTCCAGACGGTCGGGACGCCGCGGCGCAGCGGCGAGCGGTCCATGATGTCGTCGTGCATCAGGGTGAAGGAATGGAAGACCTCCAGGGCCGATGTTGGGACCAGGATGGAGTCGTCGATGCGGTTGGAGAAAAGGGAATAGGTGGTCAGGCACAGGCGCGGGCGGATGCGCTTGCCGCCAATGGCAATCATATAACGCAGCGGGTCGTAGAGGCCTGTCGGCTCCGCCGTGAATGTGATATCGTCGAAAAGCTTCCGGAGTATTTCGTCAAGTTGGGCTTCTGTCATCATAGTAAGACAAAGATAAGCATTAATTTTCATCTTTTCGTGCTAACTTTGCGCTTGTCATGAGAATCATTTTCGCCACCGCCAATCCCGGCAAACTCCGCGAGGCCTCCGAGGTCCTCGGACCGGATTACGAAGTCGTCCCGCCCGCTTCGATGGGCATCACGGAAGACATCCCCGAGACGGGCTCCTCCCTGCAGGAAAACTCCCTGCAGAAGGCCCGTTATCTTTTCGAGCGGACGGGGCTCCCGTGCTTTGCCGACGACACCGGCCTGGAGGTGGACGCCCTCGGCGGCGCGCCCGGCATCTACTCCGCCCGCTACGCCGGGCCGGCGCATGATTCGCAGGCGAACATGACGAAGTTGCTGGCAGAACTGGAGAATGAGAAATCCCGCCGCGCGCGGTTCCGGACGGTCGTGACGCTGATCCTCTCCGACGGGGAGCCCCGCTTCTTCGAAGGGGTCTGCGAAGGCAGTATCGCCACGGAGCGGCACGGCGCCGGCGGCTTCGGCTACGACCCGGTCTTCCTTCCGGACGCCTACCCCGGCCGCACCCTCGCGGAAGTCTCCGAGGAGAAGAAAAACGCCGTCTCCCACCGTGGCCGCGCCATCCGCGCGATGGCCGACTGGTTGAAGGGTCGCTAGAACATCTGGATTTCCATGCTGTCTACATAGGGGGCGAGTTCCTTGTTGAAGGTCTCGTAATCCGTCGTGTCGACCACCTTCTCCGAAGCGGGCAGAGTCACGTCCACGACCTTCGTCTGGTTGTAGAAATCCACCATCACGGGCAGGCCCAGGGTCTTGGAGAACCCCCGGACCCGCATCTCCCGGTGCTCCGGGACTTCCATGATCTCTTCGGGATCCTTGAAGGACGGAATGCGTTCTCCGTCCACGAACACCTCCGGGTTGTCAAAATCATCGAGCAGCACGCGGCCGCCCCTGCAGAGGGTCAGCCACCCCGCACCCCAGGTCAGGTTCCAACGGGAATACAGCCAGCCTTCGTCTTCTTTTACACCTATCAGTAGCATAAGGTTATCAGTTTTTCCAAAGATAGCGAAAACAGCGGAACCCTGGCATCGATTTCGGCCAAAATCGATGCAACCCCCGGCTAAGCACCCGGGGGTCGCATCGAAAAAGGGCCTTTTCGATCCCAGGCTACCGTTTTTCCAATTCCAGGAGGCGGGATTTGAGGCCGAGGCCGCCGGCGTAGCCGGTCAGGCGGCCGTCGGCGCCGATGACCCGGTGGCAGGGGACGATCAGGGAGACGGGGTTGTGCCCCACGGCGCCGCCGACGGCCCGGGAAGACCTGCAGCCAAGCCGCCGGGCCAGTTCACCGTAGCTGACGGTCTGCCCGTAGGGGATGGCGAGCAGCTGCTGCCAGACGGCCCGGCGGAAAGGGGTGCCGCGGAGGTCCAGCCGGGGCGTAAAGTCCGGCTCGGCGCCGCTGAAATAGATGTCCAGCCAGCGGCAGGCGTCCCCGAATACCGGAAGCCAACCCTCCGCCGCGTCAGGTCCCAGCGTAGCGGCGAAGTGCGTCTGCCCGTCAATCCAAAGGCCGACCAGGGCGTCGTCCTCGCCAGCCAGCGTAATGCCGCCCAGCGGGGAATCATATTTCCAGAGAAGAATCATTTCTTCGGCTTGCGGTTGGCCTCGGCGAGGAAGGCCGCCAGCTGGGCGTTCTTCCGGATCTGCTCCCGGAAGCGGTCGCTGAAATGCTCCGCGAAGGAATCCGGCGTCTGATTGACATAGAAGTCCTTGGGAAGGTCTGTCCGGACAGTCCCGCCGCCGTAGTTGCTGGCGGCCCAGCCAGGGGTAAAGACGTCCTCCAGTAGGTAAGGTCCTTTGTCCGAGAAGCACAGGGTCAATCTCGAATACTCGTGGTGCTCCTCGTCCCTGTGGTCTGCCAGGAAGATGTCGGCATGGCGGCTGAGTTCTGAGTAACGCATGGCTATTCAAGCGTCCACTCGACGCCGTCCTTGGTGTCCTTGACCTGGATGCCCAGGGCCTTCAGGGCGTCGCGGATGTGGTCGGAGGTGGTCCAGTCTTTCGCGGCCTTGGCAGCGGCGCGCTGCTCGAGGACCATCTGCATCAGTCCGTCGATGACCTTGGCGGAAGCGCCGCCGGCGGCCTCCTCGTCCTTGAGCCCGAGCACGCCGAAGACGATGTCGTCGAAGAGCTGCACGAGGGTGTCCAGGTCGCCCTTGGAGAGCTTGACCTGACCCGCTTTCGCGGAATTGATCAGACGGACCGCCTCGGAGATGTGCGCGAGGGTCACGGGGGTGTTCATGTCGTCGCAGAGCGCCTCGTAGATGCCGTCAAAGACGGCCTTGACCTCGGCGTTGTCCGCCGGGCAGCTGTCGGGCGCGATGTGCACCGGCTCCTCGCCGTAGGCGTACGCCGGCGCCTTCCGGCCCGCCATCGCATACAGGTCGCGCGCGGCCTGCATCAGGCGCTTGAGCCCCTTCTCGGCGGCCTGCAGGGCTTCGTTGGAGAAGTCCAGCGTGCCGCGGTAATGGGCCTGCAGGATGAAGAAGCGCACCGTCATCGGGCTGTAGGCCTGCGTGAGTTTCGGATGGTCGCCGGAGAAGAGCTGGGGCAGGGTGATGAAATTGCCCAGCGACTTGCCCATCTTCTGGCCGCCGATGGTGATCATGTTGTTGTGGACCCAGTAATGCACGCCCTGCGTGCCGCGGGAGGCCTGGTTCTGCGCAATCTCGCACTCGTGGTGGGGGAACATCAGGTCCATGCCGCCGCCGTGGATGTCGAACTCGCGGCCGAGGTATTTCTCGCCCATCACCGAGCACTCGAGGTGCCAGCCCGGGAAGCCCTCGCCCCAGGGGGACGGCCAGCGCATGATGTGCTCCGGCTCCGCCTTTTTCCAGAGGGCGAAATCGTAGGGGGCGCGCTTGTCGCCCTGCCCGTCCAGGCTGCGGGTGCCTTCGAGGGTATCGTTGAGATTACGCCCGGAGAGGACGCCGTAGTGGAAGTCCCGATTATATTTCTCGACGTCGAAATAGATGCTGCCGTTGCTCTCGTAGGCGTAGCCTGCCTCGAGAATCTTCTTGACCGCCTCGATCTGCTCGATGATGTGGCCCGAGGCGCGCGGCTCGATGGAGGGCGGCGCCACGTTGAGCAGGCGCATGGCCTCGTGGTAGCGCAGGGTGTAGGCTTGCACGACCTCCATGGGCTCCAGCTGCTCCAGGCGGGCCTTCTTCGCGATCTTGTCCTCGCCTTCGTCGGCGTCGTGCTCCAGGTGCCCGACGTCCGTGATGTTGCGGACGTAACGCACCTTGTAGCCCAGGTGGCGGAGCAGTTTGCTCAGCACATCGTAGGTCACGCCCGGGCGAGCATGGCCGAGATGGGCGTCGCCGTAGACGGTCGGGCCGCAGACATACATGCCCACGTGGCCGGGGTGGACCGGCTTGAACAGTTCTTTGCGTCGGGTCAGGGTATTCGTGATGCAGAATTCGCGCATGGTCTATTTTGAAAATAACTTGGCGAAGATACAAAAAATCTGCGTCTAAACATACCAAGATTATGCTTACATTTGCACAGACAATAATATACTTAAATACCGATCGATATGAAAAGAGCATTGCTGGCAATCATTCTCGCCTGCTGCGCGCTGACGCTGGCAGCCCAGGACGGCTTCAAGGTGAACTACAAGGGCGACCGGCCCACCATCAGCGACTTCGCCTGGACATACCTTTCCGCCATGACCGACGACGAGTTCGCGGAGGAAGGCGAGGTGGACGAATCGTTCAACGCCATCTACGACGCCTGGGTCAAGCACCGCGACGGCAAAAAGCTGGATCCGGAGGAGACGCTCACCATCGACACCAAGAACGGCTTC